>NZ_JBTYIP020000003.1:0-729718 GCF_054877945.1 Singulisphaera rosea
CATCTCGGCTTCCTGACAATGGGCCGCCTTTGGCAAGGGATCGACACGCCCGCGAAACGGGGGGTGAGATCGTGGCGATACCCGTGACCATATTGGTCGGGAGAGACGAATCGTCAAGGGTGAAAAATTTCCAAAAAATACTTATGTTCACTCGCCTTGACATATATCGAGGCCCGCAAGACTTACGTCAAAGGCCGTCGACGCAAGTGGTCGTCGAGAATCACGGGTCAGGTGGCGGGACATTGCCAAGGCGTGGGACAGGGAGAACAATGGCCTCGTGCTCGGCGGAATTCCGCGAGTAAGAAAGCCGTGCCGTAGCCACGGTCCATAGGGACAGCGCCCGCCGAAGGCTGGCACGGCGAGTCTTCGTTGAGTGCACCGATCGCGAGTACAGGCGAAAGAAATTCAGAGAAAATGAAGGGCGGATGTGCGGAACATAGGCTGCAGGGTCTGGAGTGAGAGCATATGGAACTTGCCAATCCCCCCACCTCGGTCGACGACGACCGGGCCGGATTCGGGACAAGGTTCGTTGTGCGCACCTTCGCAACGTTTGCGGACCACTTGCAACAAACCGCGACGACAGAAGCCGATCGCTGCATCGACAGGCCATGGTTGCGCATCGACGGAACTCTAGGCTCTCCCGACCTTCTCCACCGTCTCGATCCGAGCTCCAAGGAACGCACCCACGATGTCGCATTCGACCCCCCGCTCGCCGAAGAAATCGCCCGCACGAACTTCCCTCTTCCGAGCCCGGCGCCGAACGGTCAGGTCCCTCCGACCCGGTTGCGAACCCGTGGAGCCTCGGACGCTCCTCTCGACCGTGACCTGGACCAACCCAAGCGGAGGCGACTGGGACACGGCCGCCAACTGGAGCACCGGCAGCGTCCCCGGCCCCGACGACGACGTCGTCATCGACCAAGCCGGAATCACGGTCACGCACGGATCCGGCGACGATACGGTCCAAAGCGTCACAAGCCAGGCTTCCCTCCAGATCGACGGAGGCCGGCTTGCGATCCGGTCCGAATCCGAGATCGACGGCAACCTCTCGATTGAGGGAGGAACCTTCGAGGTCGATGGCGCCTTGGCCGTCCACGGAGGACTCAGCCTGGCCTTCGCGCAAATCCTGAGCGGAACCGGGACCGTCGACGCCTACGGGAACGCCCAACTCCTCGGCGCCAACCGCCTCGACGGGACGACCCTCAACCTCCACGCCAACTCCTCCTGGAACATCGTCGCCCCCAACCAGTTCCTCTTGCGCGGCGCCACTCTCAACAACCTCACGGGGGCCTCGCTCTCACTCACGGGAGGCGGCAGCTACCTCGACGTCAACGACGGTTCCAACGCCTCCATCAACAACTTCGGATCCATCTCCGCTTCCTTCTCAGACGACACCAACTTCTCCGTCCCCTTCAACAACCAAGGCTCCTTCTCCCTCAACGCGGGCTCCGTCGCTCTCGGCAGGGACGGCATGACCAGCTCCAGCTCCGGTTCCTTCCTCGCCGCCGCCGGCACCTCTCTCACTCTCACCGCACAGCAACTCACCAACCCCTCCTCCATCTCCTCGGACGGTACGGTACAACTCAACATCTCCGACGACCAGGGCTCCTTCCGGGCCGCCGCTGGCACCGGCCTCTACTACTCCAACATCACGGGCACCATCCTCGACCTCGGGCACTACCTCCAGGTCGACGGCACAGACCTCATCGCCCCCGCCCTCGGAGGACCCGTCACCCTCTCCACAGACGTCCTCAACATCAACGGCACACTACAAGGGACCGACAACTACGACATCGCCGACACCTTGACGCTCGGGTTCGCCGCCACCCTCGGGACTTCCGGGACCGTCGACGCCTACGGGAACGCCCAACTCCTCGGCGCCAACCGCCTCGACGGGACGACCCTCAACCTCCACGCCAACTCCTCCTGGAACATCGTCGCCCCCAACCAGTTCCTCTTGCGCGGCGCCACTCTCAACAACCTCACGGGGGCCTCGCTCTCACTCACGGGAGGCGGCAGCTACCTCGACGTCAACGACGGTTCCAACGCCTCCATCAACAACTTCGGATCCATCTCCGCTTCCTTCTCAGACGACACCAACTTCTCCGTCCCCTTCAACAACCAAGGCTCCTTCTCCCTCAACGCGGGCTCCGTCGCTCTCGGCAGGGACGGCATGCCAAGCTCCAGCTCAGGCTCCTTCCTCGCCGCCGCCGGCACCTCTCTCACTCTCACCGCACAGCAACTCACCAACCCCTCCTCCATCTCCTCGGACGGTACGGTACAACTCAACATCTCCGACGACCAGGGCTCTTTCCGGGCCGCCGGGGGCACCGGCCTCTACTACTCCAACATCACGGGCAACGTCCTCGACCTCGGGCACTACCTCCAGGTCGACGGCACCGACACGATCGCTCCCGCCGCCGGAGGCCCCGTCACCCTCTCCACAGACGTCCTCACCATCAACGGCACACTACAAGGGACCGACAACTACGTCGTCAGCGGGCCGCTCACGATGAATGTCGGCTCGGGCCTGACCACGTCGGGTACCGTCGACGTCGGTGGACTCTTCACATGGGGGATCTTCGGATTACTCCAGGACGTGACGGTCAACGCCCACGGCGGGTTGTCAATGGAAGAGGACGGGAACCGACAATTCCATGACGCGACGGTCAATAACTTCGGGAATGCCGACTTCAGTGCGCCGAATTTCAGTTACGTGGGCATGTTCGGCGGCTCGTTTCACAACGAGGCGACGGGGATCCTGAATTTCGGGGGGGCCGAGCCGTATTTCTCCATCAGTGGCCCCGGCGCGGACGGCTCGCAGACGTCGTTCGTCAACGATGGGACGATGATCCAGGACGCGACAGTCGGCACGGTCTTCGAGATGCCGGTCGTCAATACGGGGACGATCAACGTCCTGCAGGGGACGCTCGCGATGTCCGCCGCCAACTTCGGGACGGTGACCGTCGCCTCGGGGGCATTCCTGAATTCGGGCTCGTACACGCAGACCACCGGGGCGACCATCCTCCAGGGAGGAGAGCTCGACGGCGGTCCCTTCACGATCGACGGCGGGGTGCTGGTCGGGACCGGGACCATCGTCGGGAACGTCGTCAACTCCGGTGAGCTCATTCCCGGAGGTGCGGGCACGGCCGGGCTGCTGACCATTCAGGGCAACTACACGCAGGGAGCGACCGGAGCATTCGACGTGAGTCTCGGCGGTCTCGCCGCGGGGACGCAGTACAGTCGACTGGTCGTCTCCGGAAGCGCGACTCTCGACGGCACCTTGAACGTGGGCCTGACTAACGGGCTCCTCCTCGACGTGGGCAACACCTTCCAGGTCGTCTCAGCCGGCTCACTTTCCGGGACGTTCTCCACCGCCCATGGATTGACCCTCGGAACCGTATCGCTCCTTTCGCCACTCTACGACTCCACGGATTTGACCCTCGTGGTCGTGCACACCAACCGGCCGCCGACGTTGGCGGCGATCTCCGACCAAACGGTGAACGCCGGGACCAACCTCACGTTCACGGCTTCGGCATCGCAGCCCGACCACGACTCGTTGAGCTTCTCGCTGGACGTAGGGGCTCCTGCGGGTGCGTCGATCAACCCCAGTACCGGGGTCTTCTCCTGGACGCCTCCCTCCGGTCCGACCACCAAAGCGATTACCGTACGCGTCACCGACCCCGGACTCGGGCTCTCGGCCACGAGGACATTCACCGTCAACGTGATCGCCGCCAACCTGGTGGTCACGCTGGGCCCGGCGTCTCCGATCGTGGAAGGTTCAACGTTCCTCGACTCGGGCTCCTTCAGCGACTCGGCCTCCAACGGCCCTTGGACGGCCATCGTCAACTACGGCGACGGGACGGGCAATCAGGCGCTCGCGTTCACAAGCAGCCACGCCTTTAGCCTCAATCATGTCTACAAGAATACGGGCAGCTTCACGACGACCGTGACCGTGACGAACGCGCACGGCTCTACAGGCTCCGCCTTGCTCGTCGAAACGGTCAGCGACGCGCCCATCTCGGCGACGGGCGTCCCGATCACCATCCCGCAGGGGATCGCGTTCACGGGGAAGGTGGCCTCGCTCACGGATTCCAACCCGTACGGGAGGGCGACCGACTTCGCGGCGACGATCGCCTGGGGAGACGGCACGACCTCGGCCGGCGCGATCAGCCAGCCGGGGGGGCTCGGCACGGCCTTCGTCATCTCGGGGGCCCATCTCTACAGCATCGCCGGCGCCGAGACGGTTTTCGTCACGATCCAAGACGTGGGAGGGCAGTCGGCCTCAGCGACATCGATCATCACGGTCTCCCCCTCGGTCTTCGTCCTCAACCCGACCGCGAGCGGGTCCCTCTCGCTCACCGGCAGCGCGACGCTGAACATGGCCGGTGAAGTCGTCGTCGATTCCAACGCGAAGACAGCCGTCTCGGCCAGCGGCAGCGCCCAGGTCAAGGCCGCCGGGATCCTGGTGGTGGGCGGGACATCGGCCACCGGAAGCGCCAGCTTCAGCCCGAAGCCCGTTACCGGGGTCGCGACCGTCGCTGACCCGCTCGCCTATCTGGCCGCCCCCACTCCCGGAGTGGCTCAAGCGGCCGTCAACCTGACATACGGGTCGCTCACACTCAATCCCGGCGTCTATTCCAAGATCAACGCCTCCGGGAGCTCCCACCTGACCCTCAACCCGGGCATCTATATCATCGCGGGGGGCGGATTCACTGTGGCCGGCAGCGCCAGCGTCTCGGGCACGGGAGTGACGATCTATAATACAAACGCGGCCTTCCCTGGGTCGGGCGGTGCTTACGGAGCCTTCACCGTCAGCGGGAGTGGGACCGTCAGCCTGACGTCCCCCTCGAGCGGCTCTTATGCCGGCGTCCTCCTGTTCCAGGACCGCGGCAACACCGCGGGCGTCTCGATTTCCGGCAGCGGCGTCGTCGGCAGCAGCGGCACCCTTTACGCACCCTCCGCAATGTTGACCCTCAGCGGCAGCGGACGCATCACGCTCCCTCTGATCGTCGACAAGCTGACACTCAGCGGCAGTGCTTCGGACATTGCCTCGGCGGGAAGCGGTTCGACGGGCTCGGTGTCCAGCAGTTCGATTCAGACGTTGAACACGTCCGTTTCGTCCGTACTCGGCGTTGCGATCGTCGTGCCCCCCACGACCGTCGGCGCGATCGACCAGGTCGTCGGGCAGGGGGTGATCGACACGCTCCTGACCGACCTCGCCTCGGAACTCCTGGCGACCACTCGCGCCAAGAAGAAAAGCTGAGCGGCGTCGGCCCGGGGACGCGGCTCGAGCTCCCCGGACCGGCCATCGATGGCACCTCGCTTGCGCCGCGGATATCCTCTTCGCGAGAGCCGATGGCAAACCCTACGGCCATTTCCGAGCGAGGTGCCCCATGTTGACTCGCAGAGACGTGCTTCGATTGGCCCCGGCGGCGCTGCTCGGCCGGGTTGCCCTGGCCGAAGCCGGCGGGGATTTCGAGAAGATCGATACACACATCCACATCCACCGCGAAGCTCCTGCGTTGTACGAGAGCTTCCGCGAGTCGAAATGGAGCGGGCTCGACATCGTGGTCTGCCCGACGGAAGGGAACGAGGCATTTGACCTCGAGTCGAAGCTGGATTCGACGCGTAAAGGCGCGCACGCCAGCGGGGGGAGGCTCGCCTGGGCCTCGACGATCGACGCCCGAGGGTTCGAGGCGCCCGACTTCGCCGAACGGACGGTGGCAAGGCTGCGCAAGACGTTCGACGACGGGGCGATCGGGGTGAAGATCTGGAAGAACATCGGCATGGCCATCCGAGGGAAGTCCGGCGCCTACCTCCTGCCGGACGACCCGGCCCTCCTGCCGGTCTACGAGGCCATCGGTCGGCAGGACCGGACACTCATCGCCCACCTCGCCGAACCGGACGGGGCCTGGCTGCCGCTCGACGACAAGAACCCGGAGCTGCCGTACTACTCGAAGAACCCGCAGTGGCACATGCTGGGACGTTCGGGTGCCCCGTCGAAGGAGACGATCCTCGGCGCAAGAGACCGGGTGCTCGCCCGGTATCCGAAGCTCCGCGTCGTCGGCTGCCACCTCGGGAGCGACGAGGATGACCTCGGCCGGTTGGCCAAGCGGCTCGACACCTACCCGAACTTCGCCGTCGACACCGCGGCCCGGATCCGGTACTTCGCCCGAGGTAACCGCGACCGGGCCCGCGAATTCCTCATCAAGTACCAGGATCGACTCCTCTTCGCGACCGACTTCGGCTTGCGCGAAATCCCGCCGGCGATCGGGGCCAAGGGCCTCCTGGCCCGGCACACCGTCGACTGGGACTTCTTCTCCGGCGACGCCAAGATGGACTACGAAGGCCGGCCGACACGTGGACTCGCCCTGCCCGAGCCCGTCCTGCGGAAGCTCTTCCGGGACAATGCCCGGCGGTGGCTCCCCGGGATCGGCGTCTGAAAATCCGACCGAGGAGGTGTCCCTCTCCAAGCAGAGATCACAACATAGGATTCCAAACGACGTGTACGGTTTTTTCATCATAAATCGCGACGAGATGTCACGAAGACAACGGCACCATTGATGACCAAATGCAACATCCAAGTCAACGGCGTCGGACCATTGGCGACGTAGCCAAGCGTCTGCTCCACACTCCATCTTCGATGTGACGACTCCTACAGCCTCGGTGGCAAGCGAGGCCAAATCGAGGGCTCCTGGGCAAATTCGAGGCGACGATCTCTGAAGAGTTGACCCGGAATGGCCACGAAAGCGGCTTAAGATCGCATTGCGCCCACCCTTTCTGAGTGCGCACGACGAGCGATCAGGAACCATTGACACTCTCGCCACCACGATCCCCGTCGGGATTTCGGGCCGCGGAGCGGTACTGTCGCGCCTACGCACCAAATATGCAACCACGCATCATCCAACAAAACGAATTAGTTCATTTAGGATCCATGGCAATCATTCTTGTAATTGACAGTCAATAAATTCTCTGACTAGACTCTTTACGCTTGCTCAGATTGGCCCCCGAAAGGATCCCCCCCCCCATGGATCGCATCTCACCGAGACTCGATCGTCGAACGCCCTCCCCGTCGATCAGGCGCCGCCGGCGAAGGCCCGCCGTCTCGGAGGGTGTGACGCTCGCATTGGAATGGCTGGAGGACCGGACCCTCCTGGCATCGGGGCTCGCGACCAATACCTCACCGCTGATCCACGTCCAGGCGGCGGCCACGACCACAACCCCGCTGACGACCGCCCAGGTCGCGGCGATCAACGCCGGTGTCGACAAGGTCGTGGCGTGGGCAGCAAGCCTCTCTGGATCCCAGGCGTTCCTGCACGCCTTCCCGCTCGTGTCGGACGAGATCGCTTCGGGGCTCAGGAACGGCCTCCAGAAGGGGCTCGGCGACGCCGTCCACGCGTATTTCGCCGCGACGACCAGCCCGACCGCCGAGGGGCTCGTGGATGCGTTGAAGAAGGTCAGCGTGTCGACGACGGCCCTGACCGCCTCGATCGACCCGAGCTTCGTCACGCTCTCGATCAAGGGCGGCGTCTCCGAGTTTGGCCTCAAGCTCACCGCCCAGGCGACGACGAGCACCGCGTTGTCCGACCTCACGAACGCCGGGCAAACTCAGAACCTCAAGCCAGACGGCACGGCCAATCTCGACGTGGTCGCGAAGCTCACCGTTCCCCTCACGTTCGGGGTGGACACGACGGACACGACGAAGCCGCCGGTCTTCTACCTGAAGGCGCCGGCCGCGTTCCAGGCGTCGGCGACCGTGCAGTCGACCAACCTGAACTTCGGCCTGAACGTCGGCATGCTCGGGGCCGCCGTGCAGAAGGGCTCGGTGCAGCTGAGCGCCTCGGCCGGCCTGACCCTCCAGGACTCGAATAACGACGGCCGGATTTCCTTGGCCGAGCTGGCCGGGCCGGTGGACACCCTCGTCAAGGTCGCCGCGACGGGCTCGCTGGACGCCACCCTCCCGGTCCAGGCGACCCTGGGCGGGACGACGGCCAAGGGCACGATCACCGTCCGGGCGTCGGACCTCTCCCAGCCCGGCGACCCCACCGTCGGATACCTCAATCTCGACGGCTGGAGGAACTTCACCCTCATCGCACCGGGCGACGTCCAGACGCTGCTGACCCAGCTCGGCCAACGCCTGGGACAGCTCGGCCAGGACGTCTGGGCCAAGCAGGCCCCGTTCGCCTCCGGGCTGACGCTCGGCCAGGCCGTCGACCTCGAGCAGGCATTCCGGGCCAGGGTTGTGGGCCTGATCGGCAGCCTGGACAGCACCGGCAAGCAAAGGATCCCCAAGTTCATCACCGCGCAGGACCTCTCGGCGCTCCTGGCCCAGGTCCTCGGCCTCACCGCCTCGCAGGTCGGCCTCGGCTTCACCCCGACGACGAACGAGCTGACCTTCCGGCTCTCGTTCACCGCCACCGCCGCCGATTTCGCGGCCGAGGACAAGACGGCCCCCTTCCAGATCGACCTGAATCAAGGAGGGTTGGCCGGGGGGGTACTCGGAGGTACGGCCTCGGCGTCGCTCGGCCTCACGCCCCAGGTCCAGGCGGGCCTGACCTTCGGCATCGTCCTGACGCCGCTCGGCAACGGGTTCGTCCTCACGACGAGCACGCTCTTGAGCAGCCTCAATGGTGGGGCCGGTGTCCGCACGGACGGGACGACCAAGCCCGACATCAAGGTCACCCTGACCGACGCCTCGAGCTTCACCGTCGACCTCGACGGGGCCAAGACGATCCAGGAGGTGATCGACCGGATCCAGAGCGCCTCGAACGGGAAGGTGCGCGTGGTGATCGACCCGGCCAGCCGGGCCGGCCTGCTCATCCAGCAGGTGACGGCCCCCTCGGGGTCCGCGAGCACCAAGTCGCCGAACCTGGCCGTCTCCCCCGCCAACGACTCGCCCGCGGGGACCGACCTGGGGATCCTCGGCACCGACGGGGGCCGGACCGGCACCGTCTCCGGCCGGCCCCTGCACGGGGACACGCTCGAGAGACACGCGTTCGTCCGAGATGCCTCGTTCAGCTTCAGCCTCGACGGCAAGGCCGCCGGGATCGCCGCGACCGCGAACCTCGGAGCCGTCGGCCTCAAGATATCGAACGGCGTCGCCACGTTCCATGCGGCCGGGTCGTTCTCCCTGGCCGACCCCGGAGCAGGGGCGTCCAAGGACGGCCGGATCAGCCTCGACGAGTTGACGGACGTCGTCCGCGACCTCTTGAAAGACCCGGCCGACACGACCGACTACGCCAAGCTCGTCACCAATTCCAAGCTCTCGGGCACGGCGCACGTCGACCTACCCGTCAGCCTCCGTGCCCCACTCGCGGGGGTCACGCTACCGTCCGACGCGAAAATCACCGTCGACTGGACGAACGTCGCCGACCCGACGACGCTGTCATTAAAGGTCGACCCGAGGATCGACCTGAAGGGCCTGACGATTTCACTGGCGATGCAGGGTTTGCAGGCGGGGAGGGACTTCCTGGCCAAGGAGCTCCAATCCGCGATCTTCCAGCAGAAGATCCCCCTGCTGAACAAGAGCCTGGCCGACCTCGCCAGTGTCACGGCCAAGCTCGACGCGGCGATCGACGACCTGAGACGGAACCCGCCGCAGACTCTCGACGAGCTCGCGCAGCGGCTCGCCGCACTCGTCCCGTCGTCGGGCTCGCTGTTCAGTTTCAGCAACAAAACGCTCGACCTGAACCTCGCCTATGCGTTCAAGGACAGCCTGGGTGTCCACCTGAGCTACGACGTCTCGCCGGCCCTCGGGAAGTTCATCGACGTCGGCGCGGCGGGGGTCGTCGCGCTCCAGGTCAACGGCAGCGTGCAGCTCGGGCTGTCGATCGACCTGACGAACCCGGCCTCGCCCCTGGTCTACGTGAAGGACAACAGCGCACTGACGGTCGGTGCGATGATCGACGGCAAGGCGATCAACCTCGACGCGGCGCTCGGCCCGTTCGGCATCTTCGTCCGGGGCGGGACCGTCAGGCTCGACAGCGGCACGGTCGCCCAGCCCGCGACCTGGACCGTCTCGCTCGCGTCCGCGGGGACGTCCCACCGCTACCTCGCGTCGCAAGTGGACACCCATTTCGTCAGCGTACTGAAGGGCCAACTCTCCGCCGCCTTGCCGGTCTTCTTCCCGACCCAGAACCAGGCGCAAGGCTCCTTCACCCTGACGGTCGCCGACCTGAACCAACCCGAGAAGGCCACCGTCAACGCCCCGTCGATCAAGGTCGCCGTCGGCAATCCGCTCGACAGCCTGCCGTTGAGCAACGCCATCGGCGGGGTCGACAGCCTCTTGCAGTTCCTGCAAGACGCCCTCGACCGCGCCGTCGACGGCGTGACGGTCCCGCTGGTCGGCGGCCAGCTCTCGCGTGTGGTCGACCTCATCGAGCCGCTCCGGAACAAACTGGGGGACCTCTGGCAGGATGCCCTCAAGACGACCCCGCAGATCACCGCCGACCTGATCCAGTCCGTCCTCCAGGACGCGCTCGGCACCTCGGCGAAGGTCGATGTGACGGCCACCGGCGACGACATCCACTTCCACCTCGCGTTCAGCACGCTGGCGGTCACCATGCTGCCGATCGACATGGGCCTCGACAGCCTCGGGCTCAAGGTGACCGGGACCGCCCGGTTCGACGCCGGCCTCTCCCTCGACCTCGGCTTCGGCGTCAACAAGAAAGACGGCTTCTACATCGACACCGCCCATGCGGACGAGCTGACCCTCTCCCTGGCCGCGAGCGTCCCCGGGCTGAACGCCACCGGCAACCTCTTCCTCTTCAACCTCGGGGTGAAGGACCACTCGGCGACGCCGACCCTACTGAAGGGGACGCTCGACGTCGACCTGACCGACCCGGGGATCGGGTCCGCACTCGACGGCCGACTGACCGAGACCGAGCTGAACAACAGCCCCCTCGGCCGGATGCTGACCGTCACCCTGGACGCGAGCGCCCACGTCGACCTCGACCTGACCGCCGGGTTCGGCAACGGCCAGGATCCGAGCAATGCGCTTGCGACCGTGCTCCGGACCGAGTTCCGTCTCGACTGGGTCTTCAACACGACGACGGCCCCGAGCGGCAACCTCCAAAACGTCGGCTTCGGGAATATCCAGCTCAACGTCGGGGCGCTCACGGGCGGCATCGTCGGGGGCGTCCTCCGCGACATCCAGAAGGTCCTGGCGCCGATCAAGCCGATCATCGACGTCCTGACCACCCCGATCCCGGTCATCTCCGACCTGGCCGGAGAGGTGACCCTCATCAAGCTCGCCAAGCTCTTCGGCTACGTCTCCGCCGACACGGAGACGTTCGTCGCACAGGCGAAGAAGCTGATCGACTTCGTCTTCAGCATCCCGACATCGGGGGGAGACGCGTGGATTCCCCTGGGCAGCTTCGACGTCGCCGGGGGCAACGGCAACGGCCAGGGCGTCCCGCTCCAGATCGGCGGCTTCGGCGGGTCGATCCAGTACTCGAACCCCCACCCGGCCTCGAGCCAGCAGATCCACGACGCCCTCTTAACCCCCGGGTCCAAGGACGCTGGGGCGTTCCTGGACTCGACCGGGTTCTCGTTCCCGATCCTCCAGGACCCGACCCAGGTCTTCAACCTCCTGCTCGGCAAGGACGTGGACATCGTCAAGTATGCGATGCCCAAGATGAGCCTGGACTTCACCTACACGCAGTTCTTCCGGATCTTCGGGCCGCTCGGCGCCAGGCTGACGGGCTCGATCGGGGCGAGCGCCCAGTTCACCTTCGCATTCGACACGCACGGCATCCGCGAGTTCGCCGAGGGCGGGTTCAAGGACCCGGGCAAGGTGGCCGACGGCTTCTACGTCGTCACGACGGCCGACCCCCAGGTCCACTTCTGGGGCGAGATCTCGGCCGCGGCGGCCATCAACGTGGTCTTCGCCGAGGCCGGGGTCGGCGGGGGGCTCTTCGCGGACGTGGGATTGCGCCTGCACGACCCCAACAACGACGGCAAGGTCCGGTTCGACGAGATCGTAGCCGACTTCCAGCAGGGACCGCTGGGGCTCTTCGACGGGCATGGCGACATCAGTGCCCAGTTTAAAGCCTACGTGAAGATCGGCTTCGACGCCCCGTTCATCGGGTTCATCACCCTGTTTAGCCAGGACTGGACGCTCGCCAAGATCACCCTGGTCAGCTTCGACATCACCGCCCCGCAGGACACGACCCCGCATCTCGCCACGCTCGGCTCCAACGGCGACTTGCGTCTGAACATGGGCGCCTACGCCAGCCAACGCGTCTTCGGCGATACCAACGACGGCGACGAGACCTTCTCCGTCACGCGAGGCGACGAGGACAACTCGGTCAAGGTCACCGCCTTCGGGAAGACAATCCAGTACCTCCACGTCTCGAGGATCGTGGCGGACGGAGGCGCGGGCAACGACACCATCACCATCGACGCCAATGTCTCGCTGCCGGTCGACCTGCGGGGAGGGGTGGGCAACGACACAATCCGGGCCCTCGGTTCGGGCTCGGCGACGATCGACGGCGGGGACGGCAACGACAGGCTCACGGCGGGCGCGGGCCCCGCGAACGTCACGGGCGGCGCGGGTGACGACGTCATCTCGGGGGGCGACGGGGTCAACCAGTCCCTCGACGGTGGCTTCGGAAACGACACCATCACCGCGGGGGCCGGCCAGGGCCAGCAACTCTTCGGCGGCCAGGGGGCCGACCAGCTCTTCGCGGGGATCGGCCAATCGCAGAATTTGCGCGGGGGCGACGGCGAGGATGTGCTGGTCGGTGGGGGCGGCGCCTCGCAGCAGCTCTCCGGCGAGGCGGGAGACGACCGCCTCTACGGCGGGACGGGGGCCGGCCAGTCGCTCGACGGCGGCTCGGGCAACGACCGGCTCTTCGCCGGCGAGGCCGACGGCCAGTGGCTGCAAGGCGACCTCGGCGACGACGTCCTCCAGGTCGGTTGGACGCTCGTCTCGAACGTCTATCAGGCCGGAGACTCCACGCTGGGCGCAGGCCACTCGTACACGATGTATGGCGGGAGCGGCAGCGACACCCTCTTCGGCGGCAAGGGCATCGACACCCTCTTCGGCGACAGCGGGAACGACGTCCTCTTCGGCGGGGGAGGCGGCGACTCGCTCGACGGCGGCTTCGGCAACGACGTGCTGCACGGCGACGCCTTCAACGGCGAAGGGAAGCCCGTCGCCGCCGCGGACGAAGGGAACGACACCCTCTTCGGCGGCCTCGGCAACGACCTCCTCCTCGGCGACGGTGGCAACGATACGCTCCGCGGAGACGAGGGCAACGACCTCCTGGTGGGCGACTACGGCGACACCAAGAATTCGAGCGGCCTGCCGATCGGCGGCATCGTCCCCGACAAGCAGCCCTCGGGAGGGAAGGGGGGCAACGACACCCTCTACGCCAGCACCGGCCAGGACGGCCTCTACGGCGAACAGGGTGAAGACACGTTCGTCTTCGACCTCAATACCGCCGGCGGCGCCTCCGGGACCACGATCGACGGCGGACCCAACCGCGACGTGGTCGTCTTCCAGGGGGGAGACGCCGACTCCTCGAGCAAACCGATCAACGACGACATCGCCGTCAGCCTCGTCGACGCGAAGTCACGCACCTATAAGATCTCGGACAAGTTCGTCAACTGGATCTACGACCCCGCAGGCAACCTTTCGGGAAGCGAGGTCGTCCAGGACCTCGGCTCGATCACTTACACGATGCCGGCCTCCGTCGAGGTCTTCCGGATCGCCGGCCGACAGGGCGACGACCGCGTCAAGGTCGACTCGACGTTCACCCAGCGCATGGAGATCGACGGCGGGGCGGGCAACGACACGCTCATCGGTGGCGGCGGCCTGAACACGATGTGGGGCGATGAGGGCGACGACCTCCTCATCGGCGGAAAGGCGACGAACGAGCTTCATGGCGGCGACGGCAAGGATACCCTCCTCGGAGGCGCCGGGGCTGACGCCCTCTTCGGCGAAACGGAAGACGACATCCTGGTCGGCGGCGGCGGCAGCGACTTCCTCTACGGCGGCGACGGCAACGACTTCATCATCGGCGACAGTAACGTCAACTACGACGCCCTCATCGGCGGCAAGTATCCGGGCACGCCGCCCGTCTCGAAAATCGATCTCAACCATCTCGTCGGCATCATGGCGCTCTACGGCGTCACCATCACCAGCGATACGGCCAGCGACATCATCTACGGGGACGACGACGCGAGCGGCGACGGCATCGGGGCCGCCTTCGGCAATGACGTGATCTTCGGTAGCGACGGCGACGACGTGATCTTCGCCGGCGGGGGCAACGACTGGGTCGACGGCCGCGCCGGGCTCGACGTCATCGACGGCGGCGCAAACGACGATGACCTCTACGGCGGCGGCGGATACGACCGAATCTTCGGCAACGACGGCAACGACCACATCGATGCGACCCGGTGGGACGAGAGCGCCTTCAGCCCGATCGCGACGCAGGACGCAGGACTCAAGATCGTCGACATCATCAGGTCCGAGAACGACCTCATCAACACCCTCCAGGTCACCCAGACGAGGATCGTCGGGCAGATCGAGGACCTTTCCGAGCTCATCGCCTTCCTCGAGTTTCCCCAGGACTGGGCGGGTCAACTCTCGGCCACGACGATCAAGAACGTCGCGGCCCGATACCCGCTCAGCGCCACGACTCAAGAAAGCACCTTCGAGCAACTAAAGGACATCTACGGGGAAGATTTTTCGGACCTGAACACCCACTACCTCACCCTCTTGACGACCTACGGCGACAACCTCAAAACGGAACAGGACGCGATCGCGAAGGCGCGTGCCAACCTGACCGCGGAGTTGCAAAACCTCAAGGGACTCGACGCGAAGTGGTACGATAGTACCAAGACCTTGCCCTCTTACATCATCACGGGCGGTGATGGTAACGACGTCATCCACGGCAGTAACGCGAAGGACGTCATCGACGCCGGCCAGGGGAACGACACGATCTACTGGAGCCCCGGCGACGACGCGATCTTCGGCGGCACCGACCCCGGTAGCGGCACGTCCGATCAATCGAAGGACACGTTCGTCGTCCAGGGGTCCGCTGGGGCCGACACGATCGACGTCTGGTCCAACCCCGGCGAGTCGGTCCACGTCCGCTTCTCGGGCCTGGACGGCATGGGGACCCTCCTCTCGAATACCCACGACAAGGACGTCACCGTCGACCACCTCGGGATCGAGAACATCGAGGTCGACGCCCTGGGCGGCGACGACTATGTCACGGTGGCCACCGGCAAGGATGCTTACCTGACGGTCTACGTCGACGGCGGCACCGGCAACGATTATCTCACCGACGCCGGCTCCGCGGGCCGCAGGCCGGGCGACACCGACCCGAACCACTCGGACCTCGACGCCGCGGACACGACCGTCCGGTTGGTGGGCGGCGCCGGCGACGACACTCTCCTCGGCGGCAATGCCGACGACACGCTGATCGGTGGTAATGGCACCGACAGGAAACTGGATGACGCGAACGACGTGCCGGATGTCGACCTCTCGTGGGGGCAAACCGACAACGACACTCTCTACGCCGGGCCCGGCAACAATCAGACACTTCGTGGCGGAGTCGGCGACGACGTCATCTACACCGGCACGGGCTTGAACGATGCCCTCTACGGAGGCGACGGCGAGGATCGACTCGTCGTCCTGGGGAGTGTCGGAAATGACGTCATCAGGGTCGATCCAGGTCAGGTCACCGAGACCAGCATCATCCCGATCCAAGGTAGACCCGTCACGTTCGAGAGCTCGACCAGCTACCTGTATTTCGAGTCCGTCGATATCCAGGCGGGCCCGGGCGACGACTCGGTCGTCTCATCCATCCTGGGCACGATCCCGGTCCACGCGGACGGGGGTCCCGGCACCAATTCGCTCGTCATCCTCGGAGATGAAAACCCCAACACGTTCACGCTCACCGAAGACGGATCCGACGTTGCTGTGAACGGCGATGCCTCGGTGACCACGTCCGGCTTCTGGTCGCTGACCATCGACGGCGGCCCGGGTGACGACGTCATCGACGCCAACGCACTCTCCGCATCCCATCCCGTCACCTTGCTCGGTGGACCAGGCAACGACACCATCAACGGAGGTGCGGGGAACGACTTCATCCGGGGAGGCGACGACAACGAGACGGCCGACGACAACGACACGGTCCAGGGGTTTGGGGGCGACGACACGATCTTCGGCGGCGCCGGCGACGATTCCCTCTACGGTGGTGATGGGACGGATACCATCGATGGCGGCCCGGGCTCCGATTATCTCAATGCCACGGGAAATGACTCGACCTACGACATCCTCTATTACAGCGACGGCAGCGATCGATACCAGGGGCAGTACCAAGACCCGATCTATTCACACGACCAGATCATCTACCGGGCCAGCCCCAATGACACGATCCTGGCATTCGGGAAAGGCTTCCTCGTCAACGGCAACTTCAAGCCTTTCGGATACGCTTATGCCATCGAGACCCTGGGTGTCGAGACAGGTGGCGCTCCTGTCGACTTCCGGGTCGGCCAGTGGGATGACCTCCCCTGGGTCACGGCATACTCAGGCGGCTGGGACGCCGAATCCGCCCTCGTCGACGTCAACTACTCCTACACCGGCCACGGGAACCAACCCTATTCGACCCCCACTTATACGTGGCCATCGGCGATCAACGAACGTTTCAGCGGGCAAAAAAGCAGCCTAGACACGGTCAACTTCGAGTGGGGCACCGACAGCCTCAGGATGTATGGCCAGACGAGTTACCTCGGTTCCGATTTTCTCTTCATCCACACCGACGGGACCGCGACACTCACGGGGACCATCTACGGACAGCGTTGGAACCCCAATTTGAACCCGTACCAGGACCACTATTACGGTTACAACATTTATGGTCTGTGGTACAACAAGGTGACGAACGTCCCCGGGATCGTCCTTTCCTACTCCGACATCTCCGTCGAGGCGACCGGGCCGGATGGCGCGGTCGTCGACTATCCTCCGGCGACGGCCGGTGGGACCGTTCCAACGTCGACGGTCACCTATTCGATTCCCAGCGGTACGACTTTCCCGATCGGCTTGACGACGGTCGTTGCGACGACATCCGCGCCGAGCAACAACTCATCCCCGATTTATGTCCCCCTGGGGATCCCGACGGGCAACGTCACAATCCTGCCCGTCGGACCCGGGACCTTGTTGCTCGACGACACCACCAGTGTTGTATTCCAGGTCACGGTCCGCGACACCACTCCGCCGACGATCCAGCCACTCACGAACATCACCATCTCGGCGAACGACCTCGGCAACGCAAAGGCCTCTTTCGCCCTTCCCCTCGCCACCGACCTCGTCGACCCGAATCCCGTCGTCACGACTTCGATCCCATCCGGCTCGCTCTTCCACCTGGGCGTCACGCCCGTCGTCGTGACCGCCACCGACATGTTCGGCAACAGCAGCTCCCGGACCTTCCTCGTCACCGTCACCGACACCAAGGGAGTCAGCTCCAGCCTCAAGTCTTCCGCGGTCGATCCCCAGGGTCGGGCGAACTACGCCCTGAAGACCGACGGGTCGCTCTGGAAGGACCAGGGCACAAACCGAAGCCTCCTGGACAGCAACGTCACCTCGCTCGAGCTCTCGAACGGCGGGGCACTCTACTGGTTGCGCGGCGACGGCAAGCTCTCGCAAGACGGCGTCGGCGTGGTCGACACGAACGTCAAGTCGTTCTCGATCGACTCCGACGGTGCGGTTTACGTGCTCCACGGCGACGCGACCCTGACCTTCCTCAATGGTGCCACGATCGCCTCGAACGTCCTCTCCTTCTCGCTCTCGGAGCACGACACCTTGTACGTGCTCGGTGGCGACGGCGTCCTGTCCCGTTTCGACGTGGGTCCGATCGAGTCGGACGTCAGGTCTTTCGCACCCGGGCCCGACGGCACGCTCTACATCCTGAAGGGCAACGGCGACCTCCAGATGAGGGGGAACCAACTCTATGTTCCGGTGAGCGCAGGAGATCACACCGAGGTCGTTGAGGCCAATCTCGACTCCGACGTCGTCTCTTTCGCGGTCGCGAGCGACGGCGCCCTGTACGAGCTCAGGAACGACGGTGGACTCTTCGCGAGGACGCCGGACGGGACATGGAAGTCGATCGGCACGGGCTTCCAGTCGATGGTCTTCGACGCCCGAAGCGACACGGCTTACGGGTTGAACGGGGCCGGCGAAGTCGTCGCCTTCAACCGCCTCACCAGCCCGAACGGCGCGAAGTTCAATGAACACGTCCAGTCCATCGCCCTCGACGCGCAGACGGGCACCCTCTTCGCACTAACGACGACCGGCGACGTCAAGGCGCACAAGGCATTCTCTTCGAACTCCTCCTGGACGACGATCCGGAGCGGTGTGGTCACGATCGCGCTCGACGACCAGACCGATACGCTCTATGCCCTGACAACAGCGGGCGTCTTGATCTCTTACAACGAGGTGACCACCGGCGCGAACTGGAACCAAATCACCGACCACCAAAAGTCGATCGGGCTCAATCCAAGGACGGGGACGTTGTACCTGCTGAGCGACACGGGAACGATTGCGACATATAATCCTGTCATCTCGGGTAACGTGCCCGCCCCCCTCGGCGAGTCAACATGGTCGATGATGGTCGTCGACCCGCTCACAGGTGCGGTCTACGGATTGAGCCTCACCGGCCAGGTTTCGGTCTTCAAGGAAACGCCTCAGGGCGGAAACTGGAATCCAATCCGGGACGGAGCGTTGTCACTCGCCCTCGACCCGAGGACCGGCCGCCTTTTCTCGTTGAACGCCAATGGGGAGATCGCGACCTATACCCCTCAGACCGACCAACACTGGACGACGGTCGGTAACGGATTCGTGTCCATGGTCCTGGCGAACCGTTCGGGCACAATCTACGGATTAAACTCCAACGGCCAAGTCCTCTCTTACAACGAATTCACAACCGGGATGTCGTGGCAAGCGGTCGATGTCGGCGTCCAGGCGATCGCCTTCGATGCAAAGACGGGGACGCTTTACTCACTGAAGGCCACATGGTCGTCGAATGGCAACCCGGATTTCGGCCAAGCCGTGACATTCACGGCCGTCGTCAGCGTACCGGGGCCCGGGGAACCTCTCCCGACGGGCACGATCACCTTCATGGACGGTGGCAAGAGCCTGGGCACGGCCAAGTTCACCACGGCTGCCGGCGTCACCCAGGCATCCTTCACGTCGAGTTCGCTCTCCGTCGGCACCCACGTAGCCTCGGTGGCGTACGGCGGCCTTGCGGTCGACCTGCCCAGGACGGTGCCTCTGCTCGGGATTACCGTCGAGAAAGATGCCACCACGAATGTGGTGACGACCGCGACCCCGACGCCCGTCGTCGGCCAATCGATCACTCTCGTCAGTACGGTCAGTGTCACAAGCCCAGGCGCCGGGACGCCCTCGGGGAGTGTTGACTTCTTTGACGGGGCGAAGAAGCTCGGTACGGCAAGTATCGTCGTCAAGAATGGCGTCGCCACGGCGAGTTTCCTGACGTCGCCCCTCGAGCTCGGCACACACTCGTTCACCGCTACCTATTTCGGCGACTCCAACGACGTCGCCAGCGACTCTTCGCCGCTCAGCCTCACCGTCGGCCAGGCCTCTTCACTGGCCTTCGCATCCGCTGCCAGCACCTCGATCAATTACGGGGATTCCGCCACTCTCTACGCCGCGGTCAAGTTCGCCTCCCCGGGTTCCGGGTACGCCACGGGCACCGTCACATTCATGGACGGCTCCACCAAGCTCTCCACCAGGACCCTCGGACTCTCCAAGGGCGTCGTCAGCGTCTCCCTCGTCGTCGCCAACTTCAAGCCCGGCCTGCACTCCATCACCGTCGTCTACGCAGGCGACGCCAACCTCAAGACCAGCACCTCCCCCGTCCTCAACGTCCTCGTCAAGGGGCCCAGCTCCGTCGCCCTCGCCGCCTCGACGCCCTCTCCCGTCGTCGGACAGGCACTGACCTTCACCGCCACCGTCTCCGGCACCGGATCGCCCACAGGTGTCGTCACCTTCATGGACGGCGCCACGCTCCTCGGCACCGGCGACCTCAAGACCGCCAACGGCGTCACCACCGCGTCCTTCTCCACCTCCGCCCTGGCCATCGGGGCCCATTCCCTCTCCGCATCCTACGCAGGCGACTCCCTCAACCTCCCCTCCGCATCCACCACCACGCTCGTCACCAACGTCGGAAAGGCCGACTCCCTCGCCTTCGCTTCCGCAGCGTCAACCTCTGTGACCTTCGGACAGACGGCGACGCTCTATGCCGCGGTCAAGGTCGCGGCGCCGGGGGGTGGGATCCCCACCGGGACCGTCATCTTCATGGACGGTCCGAACAAGATCGACACCCGTACCCTGGGCTTCAGCAAGGGGATCGCATCCGTCTCGACGACCACGTCGTCCCTTGCGGTCGGCACTCACTCGATCACCATCACGTATTCAGGTGATGGCAACACCAAAGCCGGCACGTCCGCCGTGTTGAACCTTGTCGTGCAAGCGGCTGCGAAGACAAATAGCCTCACGGCCGGTGCAACAGCCCCCGTCCCGGCAACCGGATCGAGCATCGCCCCGACGGTCTCCAACAGCGCCCAATTGGCTTCGACGATCCACACGCGATCCGGAAATGTCTCGAGTACTCCGAAGGGCCCCGCGGCCGCTTCGATCGCGAACGGAGGCAGCTTCGGTTCCACAGTCCAGCGTGTTCCGCTCCTTTCCCCACTCAAGGTGGACAACGGGCGACACGGGATCTCGGCGCCCGTTCCTTCGCTCGTGGATACGCTCCTCATGCTCGATGATGAGCCGAAGGACTGGACCCGAAATGGAAATGACGGCCCACTCGCATCGTCCGGAAACCGGCGATCGAGCGTGATGGTTCGTGTCCGGTGATCGAAGATTCTGGACTGCAAAACAGCACGGGCCCGCTTATGCCGGATCGTGTCGTCGGTTAATTCGGGCGGCCGTCCACTTGCAATGCAGCCCGATGCCCCACCCGAGAGGTCACGGGCCGTGCCGATGATCTCTATCCATCCCCCCAATCGAGTCGTATGATCGCGGGTCCGCTGCATGGGTCGTTCAACTCTCGAGGGGTTATCATGTATCCATGGCTCCTGGTCTTGCTTCTCGGCCTGTCCGGACCCTCCGCAGAGGCACCGCAATTTAAGGCCGAGCAAATCTTTCCCCCCAATCAGAGGCAGACCCACGCGCCCGGGATCGTCGAATGCCCGAACGGCGACCTGCTCGCCTCGTGGTACAGCGACTCCGGCGGCCCCGGCGAGAATAACGATGGCGCGATCCAAGGCGCGAGGTGGCTCAAGGAAACCGACTCCGCCTGGAGCGAGCCGTTCGAGTTGGCCGACCGGCCCGGCTTTCCCGACGGCAACACCACGATGATGGTCGACAAAGAGGACCGACTCTGGTTGTTCTGGCCGACGATTCTGGCAAGCTCCTGGGAGTCTTGCCTGATGAATTACAAAGTCTCGAGCGACTACTCCAGGCCCTGGATCCCGAACTGGGACCGCGAGGGCGTGATCTTGCTCAGGCCGGCCCCGTTCCGCGACGAGGTCTTGAAGGCGCTCGACGGTCGCGAGCTCCGGCCGCCTCGAGGGGCGAAGGGGGGACCCGCCGAGCAACGTGCCAAGCTCGACGACCCGCTCTACCAGCGACTCGGCTGGGCGCCTCGGTGCAAGCCGACGATCCTCCCCAGCGGCCGGATCCTGCTACCTCTTTACTCCGACACGTTCTCGATCTCGATCATGGCCGTCAGCGACGACAAGGGCAAATCCTGGTACGCCAGCAAGCCGCTCGCGGGCGGCGGCAACATCCAGCCGACCGTGCTCCGGCGCGACGACGGCACGCTCGTCGCCTACATGCGTGAGGCCGGCCCTCGTGCGTGCATCCGGGTCGCCGAGTCGAAGGACGACGGGATCACCTGGGGAACGGTCGGCGACACCACACTCCCCAATCCCGGGAGCGGCGTCGACGCCGTTCGCCTCGAGAACGGCCACTGGCTGATGGTGTATAACGACTCGAAGACCGAACGATCAAAGCTGGCGGCCTCGATCTCGGAGGACGAGGGGAAGACCTGGAAATGGACCCGGCACCTCGAATCGCATCGCGCCGGTCGATACCACTACCCGGCCGTCATCCAGGGCCACGACGGGACGATCCACGCCATCTACAGTTGCTTCACCGCGGCCGAGCAACCGCCCGCCAAGGGCAAGCCGGAGATCTTCGTCGCGAAGGGGATCAAGCACGCCGCCTTCAATGAGGCGTGGGTCCGGGAAGGGGACTGAAGCGACTCATCGATGTAGGGCCCACGGACGCGGGGCGGAAGTGCCCCGCGTGCTGGCTGGCCGCGGATCGGCATTGACTGTGGCAGAGACCCGACTTCGAAGAAAAAGTCGGGTCTCGAATTGAATAGAAGCGTTCACACCTCGATTTCAAACCCTTTTCGACGCTCACGCGTGAGGAAGCCTTGCGCCTGCGAGTCGTCGAGGATCGTCTCGGCCTTCGGGTCCCAACGGATCGGGCGGCCGAAGCGGGCGGCGATGCCGGCGAGGTGGCAGGTGGTCAGGGCGCGGTGGTGGCTGAAGACGTCGGAGATCGGCTCCGAGCGAGAGACGACGCAGTCGAAGAAATTCCGGATGTGGTCGACGACCGGGCGATTCTTGTAGACCTTCTCGATCGCCCCTTCGGGCAACGGGCGCGTCTTCATCTCGTCGACGGGCTTGCCGGTCAACTTGCCTCGGCCCACGAAGAGGCTCCCCTCGGTCCCCTCGAAGAGGATTCCGTTGGGGCCGTCGTGCCGGATGTCGATCTCCATGCCGTCGGCGTATTTCGCCTTGATCAAGAACTCCGTCGCGGTGTTGTAGTGCGAATCGACGGTGGGGTAGCCATCCTTGAAGTCGACGGGGTGCCTGACCATCACCGGATCGACCAGCTCGGGCCCGGTCTCGGTCTTGCCCATCGCCCAGGTGGCGATGTCGATGTGGTGGGCACCCCAGTCGGTGAGCTTGCCGCCGGAGTACTCGTACCACCAGCGGAACTCGTAGTGGCACCGCGACCAGCTCTTGGTCTCTCCGTGGTCGCCGGCGAGGGAACGGAACTCGACCTTGGGAACCGGCCCGAGCCAGAGATTCCAGTCGAGTCCCTTGGGTACATCCGCCACGGGGATCTCGGGGCTCGTCTCCGCGCCGCCGATGCCGCAGGTCGCCTTCTTGAGCGTGCCGATCCGCCCGTCGCGGATCAGGGCGATCGCCGTCAGGAAGCTCGACTCGCTGCGCTGCTGGGTGCCGATCTGGACGATTCGACCCGTCTTGCGGGTCACCTCGCTCATGAGCCGACCTTCCTCGATGGTCAGCGTCATCGGCTTCTCGCAGTAGACGTCCTTGCCGGCCTTCATCGCCTCGATCGCGACCTTGGCGTGCCAGTGGTCGGGCGTGGTGATGTGGACGATATCGACATCCTTGCGGTCGATGATCGATCGATAATCGAGCACCACGTCGGAGGTCTTGCCGCACCACTCCTTGACGAGCTCCGCGGCCCGATTCCGGCGGGATTCGTCGGCGTCGCAGACGGCGACGTAGTCGGACAGCTTGCGGAAGTCGGGCGCCGTGCCGTAGGCCCCCTTGAGGCCCGTGGCCTTCTGGCACCATCGGCTGCCGGTCCCGACCGCCGCGACTCGAGGCCGGTCCCCGGCCGCCATGAAGCCCGAGGCGTATCGGGATCCGCCGAGCGAGATCGCTCCGGCCCAGGCGATAGTCGACTTCAAAAGATCACGACGGTTCACGCGAGGTGCGCTCATTTGGGTGGGCCCGGATTGAGGATTTCAGGGGGGTGGGGAAGGCTCGTTCCACGGGCGGTCCGACCGACCGCCATCGGCTTAGGACACACCAAGCGAGCACCCCTGTCAACTCCCGAGATCTCTTGGCGAAGTCGGGTCGATGCGCAAGGCCGGTGGACGCGAACCCTGCCTTTTGGATCCGGCAACTTCGGCCGCAGAGCGTCAATCCGCCAGGAGGAGGCGAGGGTCGTCGGGAGGCAGTCCGGAGCGGCCCAACGCCTCCCGTAACTCGGCAGAGACCCCCCAGGGCTCCCTCGGCAGGAGTGCGAGGTCGAAACGGCCGAGCCAATCTCGAGGAGTCGACGGGATGACACCGTCGCTCCAACCGCAGGATTGGGCGAGGGCACCGACCAGGTATCGAGGGTCGATGCCGGCGCTACGAAGCGTCGAAAGCTTGATCGAGCCGTCGCGTTTGGCAAGGCGACGGCCGTCGGGCCCCAGGGCCAGCGGGACGTGCCCGAAACGGGGTAGGGGGAGGTCCAGGGCACGATACAGGAGGATCTGGCGAGGGGTACTCGGGACGAGATCGTCGCCCCGGATGACCTGCGTGACGCCCATGCCCGCGTCGTCGTGGACGACGGCCAACTGGTAGGAGATCTGTCCCGAGGAGCGGGCGACGATGAAGTCGCCGCCGACCACAGAAGGGTCGATGGCCGAGGCGCCCCGGACCAGGTCATCCCAGAAGACGGCCCCTCGAGGGACGCGGAACCTCCAGGCGAACGGGCGATCTCCAAGACTCCTAACGTCAACGACGGTGCGCCCCGAGCAGGTGCCGGGATAGACGGGCCCTTCATCCTCAGCGTGAGGGGCGGAGGCGGCCCGGGCGATGTCGGCCCTGGTGCACGTACAGGGATAGACGGCCTCCGCTCGCTTCAGTCGGTCGAGCGGATCCGCATAGGCATCGAGTCGTTCCGACTGGAGATAAGGGCCCGAGGGGCCGCCGACGTCGGGGCCTTCGTCCCAGTCGAGCCCGAGCCAGCGGAGATCGACGAGGGCGTCGGTCAGCGCCTCGGCGCGAGCCCGAATGGCGTCGAGATCCTCGACGCGGAGGATCATACGTCCTCCATCGACCCGGGCGGCGAGCCAGGCCAGGAGGAACGTCCGCGCGTGGCCGAGGTGCAATCCGCCGGTCGGTGACGGGGCGAGTCGGCCCACGGGGAGCGATTGTAGGGACGAGGATGTTGGCAAGGGATGAGGTTCGACTGGTCGTCGAACCGCCGATCGGGTCTAATTGTCCGTTGAATGACCGCGCCACTTCCGGTGGCGCGGTCTATTTTACCGACCTCGTCAGCCTCAGGGAGCCCTTCGTCGTGGATACGGAATTGAAACGCGCCGCAAAGAGCGTGATCGAGCGGATCGTCCACTTACGAGACTCTCTTTGACTTGGGCGACAAGGAAACTCGCCGCACCGCGCTCGACGATGAGATGAACAGCCCGAGCTTCTGGAACGACCAGGAGAAGGCCAAGGGGATCATCCTCGAGCTGAAGACACTCAACGCCGTCCTCAAGCCCTTCGAGGAGCTTGGGCGACAGTCCGACGACCTCGAGGCACTGATCGAGCTCGCCGACGAGGCGGGGGGCGACGAATTTGACGAAGAAGTCCGGACCGCCACCAAACGGGCCGAGGATGACTTCGACGCGTTCGAGCTGCGCTCGATGCTCAGCGGCCCGAACGACCACTGCAACGCCATCGTGACCATCCACGCCGGCGCCGGCGGGACCGAGGCCTGCGACTGGGCCGAGATGCTCCTGCGCATGTACCTGATGTGGGCCGAATCGAAGCGGTTCCCGACGCAGATCACCGACCGTGAAGACGGCGGCTCGGCCGGGATCCAGGTCGCGACGATCTACATCAAGGGCGAGCATGCGTACGGGTATCTGAAAGGCGAGACCGGCGTCCACCGCCTCGTCCGGATCAGCCCCTACGACTCGGCCGGGAGGCGGCAGACCTCGTTCGCCTCGATCGACGTGCTGCCCGAAGTCGACGACACGATCGACATCGTCCTCCGCGACGATGAACTGAAGCGCGACGTCTTCCGTTCGGGGGGCCCTGGAGGCCAGCACCAGAACAAGACGGAGTCGGGCGTCCGCTACACGCACCTCCCCACGGGGGTCGCGGCCGAGTCGCGGAGCGAACGTTCGCAGCACAAGAACGACGCGAACGCGCTGGCGCAGCTCAAGGCGAAGCTCATCCGCCTGGAAGAAGAGAAACGCGAGGCCGACTTCGCCAAGAAGTACGACGAGAAGGGCGAAATCAGCTTCGGCAGCCAGATCCGCTCGTACGTGCTCCAGCCGTACCAGTTGGTCAAGGACCTGCGGACCGACCACGAGGTCGGCAACCCCAGGGCGGTTCTCGACGGAGGGCTCGACGGCTTCATCGAGGCCTACCTGCGGATGAAGCTCGCCAAGGGCGAGACGAAGAAATCGTGACCCGGGAGGCTCGCATGGCGACGTCTCCTCCAGGTCTCGAGCTCCAGGAGGCCGGGGATCGCTGGACGATCCTCGGCCCCGGCCTCCGCCTGACCTTGTCCCTGGTCGGCGAGCGCTGGGTCCACGACCTGGCCCTACCCGACCATTCGGGGGAGCTCTTCCCGGCCCTCGTCTCCACGGTCGAAGGGGACGTCGGCGGTGGCGACCCGGCCCGGGTCATCAGCCCCGCCTATCAGGAAATCCACGAGCACGAGGCTGGCGAGGTGATCCGCCTCCTGCTGACCGGCCAGTCGACGCCGCACCACTTCTCGGCGGTCCTCACCGCCCGTCGCGAGGAGGAGTCCGTCCTGCTCGAGTTCGACGTCGCCGACCGCACTCGTCGGCCCGTCGAGGCGCTCGCCGCGACCTACCTCGTGCAGCTCGGCTCAGGCGACCTCGAAGATGCCGGGCCGGCCGGGATCGTGTGGGGAGGATCGGCGCTGGGGCGGGGCCGCCTCGAATTCGTCGCCGACGCGCCGAGCATCACCGCCCTGGCCGAGGCCGGTAGGCGCGGGACCCGCGTCCAGGCGCTCGCTCGAGTCGCCTCGACGGACTCCACGCATCGCCTCGCCTATCGCTGGAGATGGACGCCCGGGCCCCAGGCCCACTCGTCTTGAAAATCGGACGTACGAACGTCTTCCCATATTCACCGAGATAAAGCATGGACATCCTCAAAGAGAATGATCCCGATATTTTCGACGCGATACGTTCCGAGGAGCATCGCCAGCGCGACGAGCTCGAGTTGATCGCCTCGGAGAATTACACGAGCGCCGCGGTGATGGAGGCGGTCGGATCGGTCCTCACGAACAAGTACGCCGAAGGCCTCCCCGGCAAGCGCTATTACGGCGGCTGCGAGTTCGTCGACAAGGTGGAGAGCCTCGCGATCGACCGGGCCAAGGCCCTCTTCGGGGCCGAGCACGCGAACGTCCAGCCGCACTCGGGGGCCTCGGCCAACCAGGCGGTCTTCTTCGCGAGCCTGGAGATCGGCGACACCATCCTGGCGATGGACCTGGCCCAGGGAGGCCACCTGACGCACGGGATGAAGCTGAACTTCTCCGGCCGCTGGTATCCGACGATCAGCTACGGGCTCGACCCCGAGACCGAGCGGATCGACTACGACAAGGTGGCGGCGCTGGCCCGCGAGCACAAGCCGAAGCTCCTCCTGGCCGGGGCGAGCGCCTACTCGCGGACGATCGAGTTCGACCGCATGGCCGAGATCGCCCGCGAAGTCGGCGCGGTCTTCTTCGTCGACATGGCCCACATCGCGGGCCTCGTGGCGGCGGGGCTCCATCCGAGCCCGGTCGGAGTGGCCGACTTCGTCACGACGACCACGCATAAGACCTTGCGCGGGCCTCGAGGCGGGATCGTCCTGTGCAAGCAGGACCGGGCCAAGAAGCTCGACTCGGCCGTCTTTCCCGGGCTCCAGGGCGGCCCGCTGATGCACGTGATCGCGGGCAAGGCCGTCTGCCTCGGCGAAGCGCTCCGCCCCGAGTTCAAGGCGTACGCCGCCCAGGTCATCGCGAACGCGAAGACCCTGGCCGAGGAGTTGACCCGCGCCGGCTTCCGCCTCATCTCCGGCGGCACCGACAATCACCTGATCCTGATCGACATGACCTCGCGAGGGCTCACCGGCAAGATCGCCGAGGCCGCCCTCGGTCGTGCGGGGATCACGGTGAACAAGAACCTGATCCCGTTCGACAAGCGGAAGCCCCTGGACCCGAGCGGCATCCGCATGGGGACCCCGGCATTGACGACCCGTGGGATGCGGGAAGACGCGATCCGCAAGGTCGCCGCCTGGATCATCGCCGCCCTCGCCGAACCGGACAACACGGCCGTCTCCGATCGGATCCGCGGCGAGATCGCCGAGTTCGCGCGTGACTATCCGGTCCCGGCCGACGTCACCCCGGCCCGGGCGTCCTGAGCCTCGATCGTCCTCGACGTCAACGCCCCGCGGAGGAACTCTCGGCGCGGGCAACGACCTCAGAAGGCCGCACGCGATAGACCGCGTAGCGGCCTTCGACATGGATCCGCTCCAACGGCCCACTCGACGTCGATGACGCGTGGCCGGCCGAGGTGACGAGATACGAGGCCCCCTGGCGGGTCGCCAGGGCGGCGAGCTCTGTGTCGCTCATCGCGTCGTAGCGACGTTCGAGGCCGTGTCGGTCGGACTGGTAGGCCCGGACGAAGGACGACGACGACCCGTCGAACCCGACGTGGTCGCGGAACCTCGCCGACCAGTCGGCGAGGCCCGCGGCGTGATAAGGGCTCCCGGCCCGGTTGAACGCGAGGTTCCGCAGGGACCAGAGCCGAAACGTTTTAGGCCCGGGCGGCCCGATGAACCGGGCAGAGACCGGGGTGTGGTCGCGGCACCAGACCGCGAGTCGTTCGATGTCGTCGGTCGGGGCTGCCGCGAACCGGCAACGCTCGAGGACCGCACGCGCCCAAGGTCGATCGCGATCGCCCGAGAGCGACGCCACCATCGCCGCCAACGGAACCGCCCAACAGAGCATCGTCACCCAAACCACCCGTCGACGGTTCCAGGTCGGGGTTCGTCCCCGCAATGCCAGGGCCAGGACGGCCAGCGCACCGAGCGCCGCGAGCAAGGGGACGTGTCCCGATTCCGTATCGTGCCGAGCCAGGAAGGCGAGCCCACCGGCGAGCACCAGCCCACCCCCCATCGCTCGGAACGTCAACGCCGCCGACCACTGCTCAAGCGCAGACATCGTCAGTTCGAAGGCCGTGGCGACGACGAACGACCGGTCGCCGGCCAGGCCAACTGCCAGGAGGACGGCACGGCTACGATCCGACCAGCTTCCCCGCCTCCAGAGGCCGAGCACTCGTCCTGAGAGTGCGACCAGTGCCAAGCCGCGCAGCACGGTCGCCATCCGGAACGGCTGGAAGAGCGTGAGCCGAAGGTCCTGAACGACGTCCACGCCCACCCAGGCCACGGCGAGCCCTAGCAGGTTCATGGTCAGCAGCACCGCCAGACGTCTTCGGGCTCCTTCGGGTCCGTGTAGGGTGGGCACCGCAAACCGACCTTCGGAATGCCTGGTGGGCGGTGCCCACCCTACAAGATGTTCACGCTTCGACACGGCCAGGGCCAAGGCCGCCAGGGCCGGGAAGCAGGACCAGGCGAGCCACTGGGGGAGCCGCCAGAGGTGGGGGAGGAGATGCTGGGGACCTTGGACCTCGACGCTCAGCAGCCGGAACTCGTCCGCGGGCAAGCCTTCGAATAGGTGTCCGCCTTGGGAGAGATTCATGGCCAGGCCGGGGGCGAGGGCCACGCCCAACGCGGCCAGGGCTCGAATGGCCAACCTCCCATCGACGTCCGTGCCTTTTCTCCACACGGCACAGCCGCCCCAGGTCGCGCCGAGGAGGAGCGCCAGTTGAAGTCCCACCGACGGGTGGATCAAAACCGCGGTCCCTAGCAACGGAGGCGCGGCCCACCACCCTCGCGTCGGGCGTTCCACCACCAGGGCGAAGGCTATCCACCCGAGCGCGAACCCGATCAGCCGGTCGAGGAGCATCGCCTCGAAGAGGTGGTTCGTCCCGATGTTCCCGGCCTTGGCGATGAGGACGAGGACGACCGCGACGACTCCGACCATCGGCCCGCCTTCGGGCCAGACGGCGCGGGCCATTCGATCCAGGCCCAGGCAGGTCACGGCGAAGGTCAACGCGAAGAGAATCCCCAGGCCCGCGGACAGTCCCAACGGCCGACTCGCGACGTCGAGCAGGGTGAGATAGCCGCGGTGGGGGTTGAACGTGTCGAACGCGCGGACGAAAGGATCGTCGGCGAACAGGGACGGATCTTGCTGGTGGAGGAGCAGGGGGAGGCGATACGCCTGGTCGCCGTCCCGGCTGTGATAGCCGCGCAGCGTGAGGAACATCCCGAAGACCAGGGTGTAGACGAAGGCCCTGGGCAGACCAAAGGACGGCGAGGCGTTGGTCGACATTCCGGTGGATCCCTCCCTGCGGCCCGGCCAAGGGTGGCCGCGGGGAGTGTGCCGGAGCCCCTCCGATCGGTCAACGTCAGTTGGAGGGGCCAGCCTTGTCGAGCTCGGCCCGGACCGCCTCGATCGCCTCGAGCACGGACGGGTCGAGGCCCTTGATCTCGACGCGAGGGATCTTCGAACGGGCGGAGCCGCTTCCCCAGGAGTCCGGGAGGACGTGAGAGGGGGACCGCATCTCGAGCTTCGGCGTCCGGATGGCCGTCTGGGTCTGCCCACCCACGGGGGACGCGGGCCGCTCCTCCGGCTCCCGTCCCAAGCCCATCCGCTTGATGTGGTCGACGAAGTGCTTCACCGGGGGCGAATCCCAAACCTTGGCGACCGGCTGGTACTGCTCATTCCAGAGGAGGGCTTTCGACATCTTGGCCTGCTCGAGTGCCCAGGGAAACTTCTGGAGCGGCTCGAGCGCGTATTGCTGGATCCCGGACACGACGAACGCGGCGGAGATCACCCCCTTGGCGATGCCGAGCAAGGTCCCGCCATACTGGTCGTTCCGGTTCGCCTCCTCCAGGCCAAACGGCTTTCGCCGATAGAGCTTCACGGCCAGGCTCGCCAGGCCGACGAGGATGACGTACGAGAGGACCGCGGCCATCCACCAAAGCCCGCGCTCGACGAGCTCCGGCATGATCTTCGGCAAATACGGCAGGACGTGGGGCTTGGTGAGGTCCCGAATCGGGTCGGCCGCATAGACGCAGGCGACCAGCCCGATGAGGCGGATCATCTGGATTGTGAAGCCTTTGAACCAGCCTCGGATGGCCGAGATCAGCACCAGCCCGCCCAGCGCCAGATCCAGTCCCATGAATTCGCCCCTTCCCCTCGCGAGTCGCGCCTTCGGCAGGTCGCCTATCAGCAATTCGTCGGCCGCGGCCGGATCTTGTCACGAATCAACGACCCGTGTCGAAATCATCGACCGACGAGCTCGAGCGCCTTTCGGGGATTCCCTCGAATCAAACGAGCAGACGCCGTGCCGGGCGGCAGGTTCGCCCACTCGATTCGGACTCTGCCCCCTTGAGAAAAACTTAACACACGATCACGGGTGTTGGGGCTCGGATGCATCCATGTGCCGCTCGAGCACACTCAAGGGGACGGATCCGAGCGAGAGAAGTCGGTCGTGGAACGCGCGGAGGTCGAACTTCGGGCCGAGCTTCTGCTCGACCCGACCGCGGATCTCCCGGATCTTCAGCTCGCCGACCTTGTAGGCCAATGCCTGGCCGGGCCAGGCGATGTAGCGGTCGACCTCGCTCTCGATCTCGACGCGGGAGACGGCCGTGTTGGACTCGAGATACGCGATCGCCTGGTCGCGCGACCAATGCTTCTGGTGCAGCCCCGTGTCCACGACGAGCCTCCCCGCGCGCCAGGCGTTGTATTCGAGCCGGCCGAAGTCGGCGTACGGATCGGCGTAGAGACCGACCTCGCGAGGGAGGCCCTCGGAGTAGAGCCCCCACCCCTCGGAAAACGCCGGGAAGTAGCCGAAGCGCCGGAAGGCCGGCCGGCCGGGAGCCTCCATCGCGAGGCTGAACTGGAGGTGGTGCCCGGGCACCCCTTCATGATAAGCCAGGGCCTGCATCGAATACGTCGAACGGCTGGTGGGCTCGGAGGTGTTGACGTAGAAATACCCCGGCCTCGAACCGTCCTCGGGCGCCGGGTAGTAATAACCCGCGGCGGCGGCCTTCGCCCGATAGGCTTCGATCGGCCTGAGCCCGTAGTCGGTCCTCGGCAACGTCCCGAACAGCTCGGGGAGCTTGGCGTCGATCGCCTCGAAGATCGCGCGATAGCCGGCGATGATCCCCGCCTCGCTCGTGTTCTTGAACTTCGGGTCGGACTTCAGGTGCTCGAAGAACGCCTTGAGGTCCCCCGGGAAGCCGACCGACTTGCGGATCGCCTCCATCTCAGCCCGCGTCCTCGACATCTCGGCGAGCCCGATCGCGTGGATCTCCTCGGGGGTGAGCGCCGTCGTGGTGAACGACCGGGCCCGATAGGCGTAGTGGAGATCCCCCTCGGGAGAGTCCCACAAGCCCACGCTCTCCCGGCAGGCGGGGAGATACTCCGACTCGACGAAGGTCGCGAACCGGGCGTAGGCGGTCGAAACCGCCTCCTCGATCGCCGACCTCACCACGTCGGTGGCCCTCGAACGATCGGCCTCCGGCCAGTCTTTCGGGAATTTCGCCACAATCCCCCAGAGGGGGCTCTCCTCGACCTTGGATGGAGCCAGGGCCTTGAGCTGAGGGATGACCTTGGCCATCGTGATCCGAGGGGGGACCCGTTTCTCGGCGATCCCTCGGCGCATCAGGGCGATCGTCTGGTCGATCGCCCGGGGGAACGCGCGAAGGCGCCGGACGTAGTTCTCGAGATCCCCCACGGTCGCGACCGGGTGGAAGTTCACGCTCTGGGCGAACTTCAGGTGGATCCCATCCTGCTGGCTGATCGGGACGAGATGGTTGCGAAAGCGCTCGGCCTCGAGCCTGTCGTCGAGCGTCGTCAGCAAGACCTCGCGATCGACGCGCTCGGTCGGAGAGAGCGACAGCGGGTCGATCCCCGCAAGCACATCGCGGTGCTGGCGGTCGCGGAGGATCCTGGCCTCGTGGGCCGACTCCGAGACGTCGGCCAGGCGGTCGTCATAGCGGTGGTCGCCGACGAACGTCGCCTCGAGCGGATCGGCGCGGAGCTCGTCGTCCCAGTACTCGGCGAAGATCGCCTTCAGCCGGGCTTTCGGCCCTTGGGCCGCGTCGCCCCCGAGGAACTCGGAGCCGAACCCGCTCGGTCCCGAGACCAGGAGCACGCCGAAAAGCAGGACAAGCCCTCGCCTCATCGCTCTTAGCCCCCTCGATTCGCGTCCCCAGATCATCCGCGGCTCTCGACCGGGCATCGATTATATCAGGAGCGTTCGGGGCCTGTCCCTCGCCGACGTCAGGGTCCTCAACGAAATGGCTCGTTGATGCGGCCCAGGGCGATGGATAAGCTCATACGGCCGGCACGTTCGCCGTGCGTCACCGAGGGATCACTCCGAAGGGCGCATCTGGCCCGAAGACCGGCGCCGCTCGTCCGTCCTTCGATTTCGGGAGAGGTCATGGTCGCGATCTTGCTCTGGCTCGGTACCGCGGTGGTGGGCGTCGACGCGCCTTCGGCTTCGCCCTGGTGGGATACCAAGGTCGAGGCCTCGCTCCGACGAGCCCCCGCCCGAGAGCTCGATTGGGTGCAGGTGCTCGAGAAGACCAAGCCGGAGCATCGAGCCGGGATGGCCTACCTCGTGGCCGACCTCCCCTTGCAAGACCTCGAGACGCTGCCGCCCGAGGCACTCGCCGCCAATGTCGCCCTGGCCTACCAGGCGAGGAGCGAAGTCCCCTGGGGTGCCGGCCTGCCGGAGGCGATCTTCCTCGACGCCGTCCTTCCCCACGCGAGTGTCACAGAGCCTCGCGAGTCGATGAGGGGCGAATTCCACACGCGATACCTCCCCTTGGTAAAGGACGCCAGAACGCCCGGCGAGGCCGCCCAGCGGATCAATAAAGCCTTGTTCAAGGATTACAAGGTCTCGTACAACACCCGTCGTCTCCGGACTGACCAGAGCTCGAAGCAGTCGATCGCGCAGGGGATGGCGACCTGCACCGGGCTCTCGATCATGCTCGTCGAGGCCTGCCGCTCGGTGGGGATCCCGGCCCGACTCGCCGGGATCCACTCGTGGCCGGGACGAGGAGGCAATCACACCTGGGTCGAGATCTGGGACGACGGCTGGCATTTCGCAGGCGCCGCCGAGCCGGATGAGAACGGCCTGGATCGCGGCTGGTTCGTCGGCGACGCTTCCAGGGCGATCAAGGGGAAGCCCGAGAACGCGATCTTCGCCGTCACCTACCGGGCCAACGGCGACCTCTTCCCGCTCGCCTGGGCCGATGAGGCCAAGGGCCGAAAGGTGAACGGCGAGAATGTCACCGACCGCTACTCGCGAGGGAAAACCCCCGCGCCGACGTCCCCGAGGCTGATGGTCGAGGTCTGCCGCGGGGGCCAACGGATCGAGGCCGACGTGACCGCCCTCGAGGAGTTGACCGGAGCGACCCGCCTCTCCGGCAAGAGCCTCGGGCCCCAGACGGATGTGAACCTTCATCTCTCCAGCCCCGCGAAGGCCGGGGAGTCGTTCCTGGTCGTCGCTCGGCTCGAGGGGCGCACGACCGCCCGATCGGTGACCGTCGCGAACGACGACACGGTCGTCCGCCTCGACCTCGATAGCCCGGCCCCGGCCGACACCCAGGCCAAACTCTCGAGCCTCCTGGCCGACCGCTTCGGCACCGACCCCGCGAAGCAGGCCGTCGCCCGGAAGCTCCTGGCCGACGTGCCTGTCGACGCGAAGGCCCGCGACCTCGCCTGGCAGGCGTACAAGGCCTCGCCGGCGCTCGAGCCGCTCCGGAAGGAGTTCGAGGCCAAGACCGTCAAGACGGCCGACCGTTCGAGCCCCTACCGCTGGCGGCACGTCGGGACGAAGCCGAAGGGGGGATGGCCGCTCGTCATCGCGATGCACGGCGGTGGCGGCGTGCCGAAGGAGTTCAACGACGCCCAGTGGACCAAGATGTACCAGGCCTACTACGAGGATCACCCCGAGGTCGGCGGCTACATCTACCTCGCCCTCCGCGCCCCGAACGACACCTGGAACGGCTTCTACGACGACGCGATTTGCCCGCTCGTCGAGCGTCTGATCCGCCAGTTCGTCGTCTTCGGCGAGGTCGACCCGGACCGGGTCTACACCCTGGGGGCCTCGCACGGCGGCTACGGCGCGTTCGTCATCGGCCCCAAGATCCCCGACCGCTTCGCCTGGGTCCACTCCGCGGCCGCCGCCCCGACCCCCGGCGAAACCTTGGGTGAGAACCTGCGGAACACCCACTTCACCTTCCTCGTCGGCGAGAAGGACACCGACCACGGCCGCGCCGACCGCTGCCTCGAATTCGCCCATCAATTCGAGTCCTGGCGTGCCCGCCACGGCGGCTACCTCGGCGGCCTCGTCTGGCTCCCAGGCGTCGGCCACCTCGTCCCCGATCGCGACCGCGTCGCTCGGATGATCGAGGCCGCACCTCGCAATCCCTGGCCCGCCCATGTCGTCTGGACCCAATCCGACAACGTCCTGACCCACTTCTACTGGGTCGAGGCCCCCAAACCCGCCGACCACGCCCGGATCATCGCCTCGGCCCGAGACAACACCATCACCCTCGACGCGACCGGCCAAACCGAGCTCGCCCTCTGGCTCGACGCCCCCCTCGTCGACCTCGCCAAGCCCGTCACCATCGACGTCCTCGGCGGCTCGTCCCTCAAGATCTCCCCGAGCCCGAACCTCGAGACCTACTGCGTCGGCCTCGACGAACGCGGCGACCCCCGCCTCGCGGCGCCGGTGCGGGTCGTCGTCCCCTTGCCGGGTTGAGGGACATTACTCCATGTGGAGATCGTTCAATGGTCGAAGAACCGCAGCCGGCGAGATGGTCGACGATCACGCCTCTCCTGCGCGAGTTCGAAGGCTATCTCGCGGAGGACGTCCCACGCTTGACGCTCGTGCATGCCAACGATTCCCGTTGGTCTGACGAAGTCTATCGCCGCCACCGCGCCGAACTGAAGTACGGCTCGAAATACGGCGTCTACCTGCTCTTCGAGGCCGACGAGCAACTCCGGTACGTGGGGCTGGCGATGAATTCGTTTGACAAACGAATCTGGTCGCATGATGGATATATCGCTCGTCAATGGACCGACATCATCCCGTTCGAGGAAGGCTGGTACTTCCTTGCTCCGGCCCTGGAGTTCTTCCTCATCTCCAGGCTGCAACCACCGGACAACCGCAGTTATCGCAACTACCGGATCGGCGAACGTCGGCCACCGGAAGCCGATCCGGGGATACCTCGAGCTCTCCCATAGACGCATCTCGATTTTTTTCGTTTCTTCATTTTTCCAAATTTGACGTAGCCTGTGGAATGGACTCTCCCACGAGTGACTTGCCGTGGGGCTCCTGGAGACCTGGATCTCGAGCGACTATCGGGGCGTTCAGGAAATGCCGCTCGACGGCCCAGTTGAAGACCCAGCTCACCCCAACGGCCGACAGGACGACGGCGGGGATCGTGACAAGGCTTCGTGTCCAGAACCCGGTCAGGCCCCGCTCGTAGAGCCAGAGGGAGGCGACGGTGCAGACGGGAAGGTGGACGAGGTATACGCTGTAGCAACGCCGGCCGCAGGCGCGTAAGGGGCCGAGCCAGAGCGATTGCTCGGCGCGATCGTCCCACGGTCGGAGGGCGATCAGGACGAGGCCAAAGGTGGCGGACGTCGCGGTCGAATTGGCGACGGGTGTGAAGAAATAGCCCAGGAGGCCGATCGCGGCGAGGATGACCAGGGCGGCTTCGACCCCGCGTTTGGCGATGGGGGTCTGCGCGACGTTGAGACGCCAGTAGACGGCGAGGCCGACGGCGAACTCGTGCCAGAGATAGGGGAAAGCGCCGTCGATCAGATGGATTCGGCCGGTGTCGTAAGCGAGAACTCGCGTGAGGATCGCCGCGACCGAGACGGCGGCCAGGGCACCGTACAAGCGTTTGGGCGTAATCAGGAGGACGACGAAGCAGACGAAATAGAACTGCTCCTCGTAGCAAAGCGACCAGGCGATGCGGGTGAAGATCTTCCCGTAGGGAGGGCGCCAGACCAGGGGGCGCCACTGCTCGGTCAACGTCAGGTTGCCGCCCCATTGGATCGCGTCGAGATCCGTGGGGGAGTCGAGGGAGAGGGCGTGGCCCTCGTCGTGGAATCGTTCGAGTCCCAGGAGGTCCAGGCCCCCGGTCACGGCGACGAACCAGGCGACGGCCGCCCAGTAGGGCGGGTAGATCCGCCAGAGCCGACGGCCCAGGAACCCGAGAGCGCTCCGACCTCGGCGCCGGGTCGCGTCGACGCTCGCCGCGATGCAGTAGCCGCTGATCACGAAGAAGAGCGGGACGCCGAGGTTCATCCGCCCGAGGGTCGCGACGATCCCCCAGATGAGCCACCCCTCGAACCCAGGGAGGCTCGGGAAATCAAAGAGGATCGAGAAACTCGCGTGGTACAGGACCACCATCAGGCAAGCCACGCCCCGCCACATATCCAGGGACCGATATCTCGGGTCGCGTTCCAGGGGTCGGAGCTCCGCGTCGGACGTGGTTTGCATAAACGAACTGCGACCTGTCGTGCGACTCTGCAGGCCTCGAGGGTGGGGAAACGCTCCGGCCCGCGGGGACCTCTTTCGACTCCGCCGCTGGGCCCCCATTTTCTCGACCGGGGCAGGGGGAGGCTAGTCCTCCTCGGTCGGGGAGGGCACGATTGGAACTGGCCTTTCGTTCAAGGTGGAGATCCGTTACCCTCCCAACCTTGACAGTCGGAGAGCGGATCGAGGGAGGGGCCTCGGAGCCGCGTTCCCAAGCGAGGGGCCGTCGAGGCGGAAGGAGCCAGGTGGACTCGAGACCGAGAGAGATCAACGCCCTGGTCGACGAGATCTATCGCACGGAGTCGCGGCGGATCTTCGCGTCGCTGGTCCGGCTCGTCCGCGACTTCGACCTCGCCGAAGAGGCCTTGCACGAGGCCTTTGCGGTCGCCGTCGAGCGTTGGGCCGAGGAGGGGGTGCCCGAGAACCCTCGGGCCTGGCTCGTTTCGACGGGCCGTTTCAAGGTCATCGACTCGATCAGGCGCCGGGGCCGCATCGACAACTTGCAGCCGGAGCTTGCGGGTCGGCTCTCGGAGATCGCCCACGCGAACGCCTCGAGGGCCCGCGAGGATATCGAAGACGACCGCCTGCGGCTCATCTTCGCCTGCTGCCACCCGGCGATCGACCGGAAGGTCCAGGTCCCGCTCACCCTCCGGGAAGTCTGCGGGCTCACGACCGAGGAGATCGCCAGCGCCTTCCTCACGACCCCGGCCACGATGGCCCAGCGCCTGGTCCGAGGCAAGGCGAAGATCCGCGACGCGGGGATCCCGTTCGCGATCCCGGACGCGGAAGAGCTCCCCGAGCGGCTCGACTCGGTGCTCGCGGTGACGTATCTCGTTTTCAACGAGGGATACTCGGCCACGAAAGGCGACTCGCTCACCCGCGCCGACCTTTCGGGCGAGGCGATCCGCCTCGAGCGGCTCATCGTAGGCCTCTTGCCCGACCCCGAGGCGATCGGACTTCTCGCCTTGATGTTGCTCCAGGAGTCGCGTCGCCGGGCGAGGGCCACCCCGGCCGGGGACATCATCCTGCTCGAGGACCAGGACCGCTCGCTCTGGGACCGTAGATTGATCGAAGAGGGCCAGGAGCTCGTCGAGGCGGGTCTCCGATCCGGCCAGTTCGGGCCCTACACGATGCAGGCCGCCATCGCCGCCGTCCATGCCGGTGCCCCGACTTCCGGAGATACCGACTGGCGGAGGATCGTGGCCCTCTACGACCGGCTCTTCGCCATGATGTCGTCGCCCGTCGTCGAGCTCAACCGCGCCGTGGCGGTCGCGATGCGGGACGGTCCCGAGGCGGGGCTTGCCCTCGTCGACGTGATCCTCGGGCGCGGTGATCTGACGAGCTACCACCTGGCGCACGCCGCCCGGGCCGAGCTCCAGAGGAGACTCGGCCGAATCGAGGAGGCTCGGGACGGCTTCGAACGAGCCCTCGAATTCGCGTTCCAGGAACCCGAACGGCGATTCCTGCTGAAGCGGCTGGGCGAGCTCTGAGGACGGCTTCCTCACCGTCGCGAAAGTATCTCGAGAATCCTGTCGATTCGCCAAGGGACCGTTCGACCATTGGGCGATTGTTCCGGCGGGCACACGTCGAGTGCTCGCAACCCAACGGCTTATGACTCACGAGGTGTCCCTTGGCTCGACAGAAGATCACTCCGTGCCTTTGGTTCGACGGAAACGGCGAAGAGGCCGCCCGATACTACGCGTCGATCTTCCCGGACTCCGAGATCACGGGGATCACCCCGGGACCGGACGGGTCGCCGCTGGTGGTCGAGTTCCGACTGGCCGGGCAGGGGTTCCTCGCCCTGAACGGCGGTCCTCACTTCACCTTCAATGAGGCGATCTCGCTCTCGATCGACTGCCGCTCGCAGGCCGAGCTGGACGAGTTGTGGGAAAAGCTCTCGGACGGCGGGTCGGAGGGGCACTGCGGCTGGCTGAAGGATCGATATGGCCTCTCGTGGCAGCTCGTGCCCGCCATTCTCCCGGAATTGATCTCGGGCTCTGATAAGGCCAGGGCCGGCCGGGTCATGCAGGCGCTAATGGGTATGACCCGCCTCGACATCGGTGCTCTCGAGGCCGCGGCCGCTTCGTGAGGGAGGTCGCGGGAGAATCTCCACCTCGAGGGTCGCGTGGGGTATCCGCGGCGATGGCTTCCCAAGCCCGATTTTTTCAGGAGCAACTGGGTTTCGGAGAGGGGAATCGATGAAATACATGTTCTTGATGTACGGCGCGGAGGATGCCTGGAGCGAGGAAGAGCGCATCGCCTGCGTGATCGAATCTCTCGGCATCTGCAACGAGCTGGCCGAACGCGGCAAATTCCTGGGGGCCTCACCCCTCGAATCGGTGCGAACGGCCAGAACGGTCCGCATCCGAGGAGGCGAGATGCTCGTCACGGAAGGGCCGTTCGCCGAGACCACCGAACAGCTCGGCGGATACTTCCTCCTCGACCTCGAACACCTGGACGAGGCGATCGCGGTCGCCGCGAAGCTGCCGCCCGCGAGGAGAGGAACGGCCGAGATTCGCCCGATTCAGCCGGTGGAAGGCCTGCCGGCGCCTCGGTCTCCCTTCGCCAATGACGGCGAAACCGCGAAGATCGCCTACATGCTGCTCTGCTACGATGGCCAGACAGCGTGGAAGGACGCGGGTCCCGACGCCCTCAAGGCCGCCATTGCCGAGGCGGCCGCGTTGACCCAGGACCTGGGCCGCTCGGGTCGTTATGTCAGTGCCGCGCCCCTCCGCTCGGCGGAGACGGCGACGTGCGTGCGGGTGCGTGACGGGAAACGCCTCATCACCGACGGGCCGTTCGCCGAGACGAACGAGGTCCTCGGTGGCTATTACGTCATCCTCGCCGAGAGCCAGGTCGAGGCCGTCCGCATCGCCGCACGACATCCGGGCGCCCGTCTCGGCTCGGTCGAGGTGCGCCCGCTCTTCGACCTCTCGAGACTCGAAAACCCCCGAGAAAATAATCCGAGCGTTGTCGATTCGAGGGCGGCCCGTTCGACCAGTTGAGGAATGAGAATCCGATCGAGTGAGCCGCCCGTACGAAACCTTCGACCCCACGAAAGGGACCCATATGTCCGCCACAGCCATCACGCCATACCTGTTCTTCGCCGGCCGCTGTGATGAGGCGATCGAGTTCTACCGCACGAAGCTGGGCGCCGAGGTCGAGATGATCATGCGGTACAACGAGAGCCCCGAACCGGCCCCGCCGGGGCTGCTCGAGCCGGGCTTCGAGAACAAGATCATGCACGCGTCGTTGCGCGTGCTCGGCGTCCCCCTGATGATCTCCGACGGCTGCGACGACAGGGCGAACTTCGACGGCTTCCGGCTCGCGCTCACCGTGTCGACCGAAGCCGAGGCGCACAAGGCGTTCGACGGGCTCGCCGACGGCGGGAGCGTCCAGATGCCGCTCACGAAGACCTTCTGGTCCCCGTGCTATGGGATGGTCACCGACCGCTTCAACGTCGGCTGGATGGTGATGGTCCCCGGCCCTACGGGCTGAGCTTTATCCCAAGATTTGTTGATTTCTGAATTCCGGTGGGTAGTACCCACCCGACCCAATATCGATCGGGCCTCGGCGCAGGCTTCGCGTTCACGTTCGGCCTCGCCGGGGCCCGGATTGCTGACACACCAATTCACGAGAGCATTCACATGAAAGTCATGGTCATCGTCAAGGCGACCAAGTGGTCCGAGGCCGGCGAGCTCCCGAGCGAGGAGCTCCTGTCCGCCATGGGCACGTACAACGAAGAGCTCGTGAACGCGGGGATCATGCTCGCGGGCGAAGGCCTGAAGGCCAGCTCCCAAGGCGTGCGCGTGCGATTCTCCGGCGCCGATCGCTTCGTCACCGACGGGCCGTTCACCGAGACGAACGAGCTCATCGCCGGTTATTGGTTGTGGAAAGTCGAATCCATGGCCGAAGCGATCGAGTGGGTCAAACGCTGCCCGAACCCAATGCCGGGTGACTCCGAGATCGAGATCCGCCCGTTCTACGAGCTCGCAGACTTCGGCGAGGCGTTCACGCCCGAGTTGCAGGAACGGGAAGAGCAACTCCGCTCGAAGATCGAAGCCCAAGGCGCCTAGTGCCCCGTTAAGTGTCTGCCCCGAAAGCGTGCTCCGAAACCTGTTTTCTTCTTAAAAACGGGTTTCAGACGCCCGCGATGTAGACGCCCCTCCCGGGATGTCGTCTTGGATTCCCACAGTAACCCGTTTCGGGACAGACTCTCAGCCTTGCATCGGGGTCCACCGTGGCCGCTTTCGTTGACATGAGACGAATAGTGTCCCCCCGGTGGGTGGGCACTCTTGCCCCGCCCTTGTTGCGAAACCCGAGGCGAATGCCGCGAGGCAAGAGTGCCCCACCCACCGGGGGGAATATCCTCATCCGAATGACGCTTGAACAACGCCTCAACCGAGTGCGGGCCGCACAACGTTGAGGCAGGGCTCGCCGTCCCACCGACGCCGGATGTTCTCGGCCATGAACCTCTGGCGACGGCGCACGGTCCCGATCGTCCAGCCGGACATATGCGGGGTCATGACGACGTTCGGGAGCTCGTGGAACGGAAACGCGGACGGGCGGGCGTTCGGCGAGGCCGTGGTCGGGTAGTTGTACCAGGTGTCGATGACCGCACCCGCGATCCGCCGGCACTTCAGGGCCTCATAGAGAGCCCGCTCGTCGATCGTCGGGCCGCGACCGACGTTGACGACGACGGCCGAGGGCCGCATCGCCGCGAACGCCGAGGCGTCGACGAGCCCGGTCGTCTCCGGCGCCAAGGGCACGGAGACCACGAAATAGTCGGCCGACGCCCAGAATCGGGGAAGGTCGTCGAGGCCGAACGCCCGGTCGACGAGCGTGGACGTCGACACCGGGCTCCGATTGGCGACATGAACGTTCATCTCGAACGCTTTCGCCCGGGCGGCCACCGCCTTGCCGATGTGGCCGAAGCCGAGTAGGCCGATCGTCCTCCCGGCAAGCTCGCCGTGGATCGCCTCCGAAGGGCCCGCCCGATAGGCCCAGTCGCCTTCCCGCAAGCGACGATCGGCGTCGACGATCGGGACTTCGAACCCGAGGAGGGCCGCCATGACGTACTCCGCGATCGCCTGCTCGTGGCCGAAGCAGTTGCACACGACCGCCGCCGGAGGCATCGCGTCGAGCTCGACCGCGTCATATCCCGCGCCCGGCACGTGGAACAGCTTGAGTCCCTCGGGTCTCGGCCAGATCGCCTGGAACTGGAAGCTCACGATCACGTCGGCAGAGGCATACGTTCTCCGCTCCGCTTCGGTCGCGAGGTCGAACGAGAGGACCGAGACCTTCGCCGGGCGTTGGACTTGCAGCAACGACGAAAATCCATCACCGAAGGCCGAGGCGGTCACGCCGTGGAAGACGATCTGCATGTGAGGTCGATTCCCGGGACAGGTCGGATCGGAGACCGGAGACGATCCGCTCCATGAATGGTTTTATCGAGACTCCTCGCAAATCTCCACCGGACTCTCACTGCGCAAGGATTTCACCACAAAGGCACAAGGGACACAAAGAAAGGAATTCGAGAGAACCAATCCCCCTCGAACCTGCCTGTGATGAAGCCTTCTTCCGGTCAGAGCTCCATGGGAATCCGCGAGAAGAGTCGTATTATCCCGATGAGGCGACGTTGTTGAAGCCGGGTTGCGGAACGGATTCTTACTTGTTGACGGCCTTCATCGCCATCTCGTGATAACGATCGCCGACGGCCGAGCCGGCCGGGAGGATGGCGTTGATATGCTCAAGGTCTTCGGGGTTGAGCTGGACGTGATCGGCCCCGAGGTTTTCATCGAGGTATCGAGCCCGCTTCGTCCCCGGGATCGGGATGATATCCTCGCCCTGGGCGAGCACCCAGGCGAGGGCGAGCTGGCTCGGAGTACAGCCCTTGTCCTTGGCGAGCTCCTCGATCTTGGCGACCAGCTCGAGGTTCTTCGCGAAGTTCTCGCCCAGGAATCGCGGCGCGTTCCGCCGCCGATAGTCGTCGGCCGGAAAATCGTCGATCGACTTGAACGCGCCGGTGAGGAACCCGCGCCCGAGCGGGCTGTACGCCACGAAGCCGATCCCCAACTCGCGGACCGTCGCGAGGATCTCGTCCTCGGGGTCGCGGGTCCAGAGCGAATACTCGGTCTGGAGCGCCGCGATCGGGTGGACCTCCGCCGCCCTTCGGATCGTCGCAGGCGCCGCCTCGGACAACCCGAGATACCGGACCTTCCCCGCCTTCACGAGCCCGGCCATCGCCCCGACCGTCTCCTCGATCGGCGTGGCAGGGTCGACCCGGTGCTGATAGTAGAGGTCGATGACCTCGACTCCCAGCCGCTTGAGGCTGGCATCGCAGCATTCCTTCACATAAGCCGCATCGCCCCGAACCCCGAGGAACTCGCCGTTCGGGCCTCGGACGTTCGCGAACTTCGTGGCGAGGAAAACCCGGCCCCGCCGGTCGGCGATCGCCTTCCCGACCAGCGACTCGTTCCGCCCGAGGCCATACATGTCGGCCGTGTCGAGGAAGTTCCCCCCCGCGTCGAGATACCGGTGGATGACCCGGATCGATTCCCCGTCGTCCTGGCCCGCCGGGTCGTAGAACTCGCTCATCCCCATGCAACCCAGCCCGATCGCCGAGACCGTCGGTCCCCCCTTGCCGAGCGTCCGCTGGCTCAACGTCTTGTACGACATGCCCTTCCCCTGGTTTCCTGGAGTTCGATCGACTCTCGCGCCGGATGAAAGCCTCGCTCGCAGCCAGTCTAGGGAGGCCAATAACAGAAGTCAATTTCTGCACCTTGCACCCATCGAGAGGGCTTTCAACACACAAGGATCAAATCAATAATTTCAGGAACACGAACCCATTTTCGACCTTCTTCCGCGATGTCTTTCAATGACCGAACATCGAGATAGGATCCTCCACAAGTCGAGCATAGGACTCCTACCCACGCATAAAACACGACGGGCAAAACAAGAGACCGGAGAATCAATCAACAACTATGAAGTATTTCATGTTTTTGAAATTTTACGGACCCCGCAAAACATCCAATCAACTATCTGCGTCATCTGTTGATTGCCCGCCTTCCTCGTCTTAATCCGTGTTTCATCCGTGTTTCATCCGTGGCTAAAGAATCCCCGCCTTCCACCCGCGACAGTTCCTGGCCCGAGGTTGAATCTCGAAGGGGATAAGGACGGGCGACAATCCAGGCTTCGCTTGATCTCCGGCGGGCAAAACCTATACTGTTCAGTACACATCGGTCACGTTCTCGAGGAGGTGATCGGGGAGGGACGGCCGGTGACGGAAGCCGAACTCGTTCGATATTTCCCGGTGCTCTACCACATCACGGAGGCGGATGCGTGGGAGAGCATCCTGACGCACGGCCTGGAATGTACGTCGGAGATCCTCGACAGGTTCGCGGTCGAGGGGCCGCAACGCACCGAGATCGAATCGTGCCGGAGGCCCTCGTCGGTGCGACTCCACCACGACGATTATCCGGACGTGAGGCTGAGCGATCAAAAGCCGATCAATCTCAAATTGTTGAATCGCTGCCTGGGCACCATGCCTGCGTCGGACTGGTTCGAATTGCTGAACGGGCGGGTCTTCTTCTGGCCCAGTGGCGACCGTCTCAACCGGCACCTCAAGGCGCGGTTGGGGATGGGGCGAGATCAGGCGGTCTTGACCTTCGACACGGCCGCCCTGCTCGCGCGTTATGGAGACGCCCTCCAGTTGTCTCTGCTCAACTCGGGCTGCACCCGGCCGCCGCAACCTCGGGGTGTGGAGACTTTAAGTCAATCGCGGACTATCCATTCGACGAGATTCGCCAGCGCCGCGGGCCTTCCAAGTCGATCGCCGAGGTAACCGTGCTCCGTCGCGTCGACTCGGTCGAGTCGCTCGCGACCCGGATCGAGCTCCACGGGATGGGAGGCCTCAAGACCACGGTCTGGACACCACTAACCGGAAGCTCGTGACAGGTTCGATCTGCTGAGGAGCGAGTCCGAGGGCGAGAAGGGGATCGCTGGAGGCCAAGCCCGCCGAGGTCGCCTGAGGTGCAGGCTCTTATATGAGACGACACCGAGGAGTCGTGGCGACGCAAGCCGTGTTGAAAGGAAACATTCCATGGCAGACAGGCCGTTGGGAGCGTCGATCCCCGCACTCGGCGACGACCGGAGTCTCGATGCCGAACGATGCTACGAAGCCGTCCTCGCCCGAGATCATCGATTCGACGGGCGATTCTTCACCGCGGTCAGGACGACTCGACTGTATTGCAGGCCGATCTGTCCGGGTCGGCCGAAGCGGGACAATGTTGAGTTCTTCATCGATGCCGCAGGCGCCGAGGAGGCGGGCTATCGCCCTTGCTTGCGATGTCGGCCCGAGGACGCTCCCCGATCGTTCGGGGCTCGAGGAACTCGCGACGAAGAACCGCTCTCGACGACGTCTGTAGGCCAAGACATCAACATCTCTCTCGAGCTCCACCACCGCCGCAGGGATCGCCTCGATTTTTCACGAAAGCTCGTCGTCGAGACGGGCCTGCCGCTCGCCACCATCGCTCGGATTTCCGGCTTCGGAACCGAGGCGGACTACACAAAGGCCTTCGACGACCGGTTCCGCCGCCCGCCGTCGTTCTTGCGCCGATCTCGCGTCGAGAGTGACGTAGTCGACGTGGAGTTGATGCTATCGTATCGCCCTCCGCTGGACTGGCCGGCCTTGCTGGGCTTTTTCCGCCACCACGTCATCCACGGACTGGAGACCGTGGGGGAGGGGACCTATGGTCGTATGTTCGAGCTGGGTTCGACCTCCGGTGCCTTCCAGGTCTCCCTGGATCCGGCCAAGCCGAGGATGAGGCTTCGCGTCATCGCCGATGACCCGAGCGTCCTGTTCGCGGTCCATCGTCGGGTCAGGAGGATGTTCGACCTCGATGCCGACCCGATCTCCGTCGGGGAGTCTTTGACTGCCCATACGGTCCTGGGGCCACTTTGGGGCAAACGGCCCGGCATCCGGATCGCGCGGGGGTGGGATCCCTTCGAAGTCTCGGTGTCCACGATCCTCGGCCAGTTGGTGTCGACCACCCAGGCGCGTGCGTTGGTCCGTCAACTCGTCGAGAGCTACGGGAAAGCGGCCGTTCACCCGTTGACCGGCGAGCGAGTGCGGCTGTTCCCATCCCCCGAAGTCCTTGCCACCTGCGAGCTCGAACCGGTGAGGACGAGTCAGGCGAGGAAGCGTGCGATCCGCGAGCTAGCCGGCCTCGTCTCCTCGGGGGCGATGAACCTGGACGACCTCGACATCGAATCGGTCAAGAAACGGCTGCTGGCCTTGCCGGGGGTCGGCCCGTGGACCTCGGAATACATCGGGCTGCGGGCGCTCGGCGACACCGACGCCTTCCCGGGGACCGACCTGGTCCTCAAGCGTTCGCTCGCCGGCCGCCCGAAGCTCGATATGGACTCGATCCGCCCCTGGCGAGGGTACGCGGCCGCCTGCCTCTGGGCCTCGACCCCATCCGCGCAGAAACGAGGTGATTCATGAGTTATGTTTACAAAATGATGGAATCACCGGTCGGGCGACTCAAGCTTGTGGGCAGCGACGCGGGCCTTGCGGCGGTCCTCTGGGAGCACGACAATCCCAAGCGGGTGAGGTTGCAGGCCGACGTCGAAGATGCCCGGCACCCGGTCCTCATCGAGGCGGAGCGTCAACTCGACGAGTATTTTGAAGGCCAGCGGAAGCGCTTCACCGTCACGCTCGACTACCGAGGCACGCCTTTCCAGAAACAGGTCTGGAACGCGCTCCTCGGGATCCCTTTCGGAGAGACTCGCACCTACGGCGAGCTCGCCAGGCAGATCGGGAACCCGGCGGCCGTGCGAGCCGTCGGTGCGGCCAACGGGAAGAATCCGATCGCCATCATCGGGCCTTGCCACCGCGTCATCGGCTCGACGGGCAAGCTGACCGGCTTTGCCGGCGGCCTCGAAGCCAAGGCGCTCCTCTTGAGGCTCGAGGGGGGCGACGTCGGCGAGGTCTCCATCCGTTTCTCGCCCCCGGAAGCGTCGACCGGCCGGCAGCCATCGGTGCGGCGTCCGTGTGACCAGACAAGAGGATGAGCCCGGGGCAGGACGTTTCGAGTGTCGACGCCAAGCGAGACCCTCTTGGCCATTGAGACGCGTCGGAGGACAATCGGAAGTGAGGCCGATGGGGCCTGTTGCTACTCTTCGGAGGTCGACTATGTCCCGCGTCTCAGCCTTCCTGGTGCTGGTGCTCGTCCTCGGCTTCGGGGTCACGGCGTTCGGCGACGACTTCGACCGGATCGAGGGCGAGGTCCTGGCCGGGTTGCCCAAGAGCAAGGACGCCTCGGCCCACGCGACGCTGACGATGGGGGAAGTCGACGCGTTGCCGAGCATCCTCCGGGATTCGAGATCGGCCTTCCTGGTGGTGAAGACCGACGAGGAGAACCTGGCACGAATGCTCGTCGCGCCGGCGTTAAGGAAGCCGCCGGGGTCTCGAGGGACGCCGATCCCGGTCTTCGTGCTCGAACGGTTCGATACCTTCGAGTCGGGAAACCTCAAGGTCCGGTTGGCGAGGGGAAAGGATCTGCTGCTGTTCGACGGGTTCCACGTGGACCTCGACAGCGGCCAGGTCGTGCCGGAGGGGCAGGGGGGAGACCTCCAATTCCTCGCGGGGGGCAAGGAAGGCCCGCGCCTGATCGCAGTGGGAACCTCGTCGATGTTCACCCTGACTAAGGCCCCGACATCCTCGAACGGCGAAGGGCGACGGCCGACGGTCGGGCGCTCGGTCGTCCCCGACGACTTCAACGGCCGTTACCGACTCTATGCCAACGGTCAGTGGTCGGGGACCCTGGACCTGAAAGTCGCCCCCGGCGGGGTCGTGTCGGGGCGGTTCCGGTCGGACCTGAACGGGACGTCCTACCCGGTCGACGGTCAAGTCGCGGCGGACGTTCCCCAGAAAGTGGTTTTCACCGTCAAATTCCCGAGGGCCCGCCAGGACTTCGAAGGGCTGATCTGGACCGAGGGGAAAGGGGCGATGGCCGGGACCCTGACCATGCTCGACCGTGTTTACGGCTTCTTCGCCGTCCGCGAGGGGGCGAAGTTCGCTCCCGAAGGGGAAGATGTCGGACCCGTCGCGAAAGGGACCGACCGGCCGGGGCGGAAGACGGTCGCCTTGCGGAAAGGCCAGTACCTGCTCGACGGCCAGCCCAAGACCGACATGGAACTGGCGGAGGCCCTCAAGCGGGCCGTCGCGGCGGATCCCGGGACCTGGGTGCTCCTCCAGGTGCCGGACAACGAGACCTTCGCCGCGGTCAATCAAGCGTATGAAGTGCTCGGGTCGGCGGGCGTCGCCTCAATTCGCCTCGCGCCGGCCGACCCGGATGGCCAATCGCCCTGAACCGGGCGACGACGATCGTCAGGAGCGTCGGATGGTCACCTTCGCGGGAGCGGGCCGGCCGGGCTTGGCCTCATCCTCCATCGTGGAGAGGGCGTCGGCGTGGCTCTTCTTGCCCTTGATCCGCAACGCGACGTACCTGGCTGCGAAATGCTCATATCGCAACGGGACGTTCCCCACGAGCGAGGCGGGGCGTTTCGCCCGTAAGGCCCCTTCCAGGACTTCGAAGGGCGAGGCGGCGAGCTTCTCGACCCGGATGAGATTCACCGTGTGGAGTGTCAACTCGGCGATCCTGGGAGCGTCCTCGAGGTAACGTGCGGTGAGCTCCTCCAGGACCTCGGCGGCGTGCTCGAGCATGGGGTCGGCCACCACCAGGGGGCGTTGCGCCTCGAGCGCGGCCAACCGGTGCGCGGGGGAGGGGACCTTCGGGAAGCCGTAGACCGCGATCTCGGTGTGGTGGACGTCCTCCGGCGGCGGCGGCAGGAGGATCGGCGGCGGCGGCGGGATAGGGACCGCCGCCGGTGTGGGTGCCGGCGACGGTTCCGAGGGTGTCGTGGTCTCCGGTGCCGTTGCCGTTTCTGACGCCGGTGCGATTTCAGGCGCCGGGTCCGTGGCAGGATCCTGCGCCATGACGAAAGTGGAGAAGGTCAGCAGCAAGACCGATAGGCTCGTGACGCGCATCGCCTTTTGGACTCCCCTCGGATTCGCGGAAACAGAAGTCACCCGGTCAACGTCCTCGCGGATCGGCAGAACCGGCCGAGCCGTCGAAACCGTCACGGTCCCGTCTCGATCCTTCCGAGGGGAGAGGCGCAACACCTCGACGTTATCATACCACCCCAACTCCGCTCGAACGGTTCGGGCCCTCGATCAGGTCGCCGTCGCGGCGCCTGACGTCGACCGACGTGCCAAGCCAAACGCCTCGGGTCCAGCCCTCAGGGCGTCTTCCAAAGTCCCTTCAAGAGTTCCTCCATCGCCTGGTCGTGGCGCCGGAGTTCGGGGCGGACGAACGGGTAGAAGTCGTTGGTCCCGAAGAAGGCCTCGCTGCTTTCCGCGAAGTATTCCATCCGGTTCGTCAGGGCATAGGCCTTCCGCTCCTGCCCGTCGACGGCAAGGACCGAGTCGTAGCGGTGCGAGTCTTTGGCGCGATCGAAGGCCTCGCGGATCCCAGCGTTTTCGAAGCCGCCCTCGAGGAACTGGTGGTGGTAGGCGTGCGAAAGCTCGTGGAAGACCATCCACGGTTGTTGCTTGGTCCAGTCGAGGAAGGTCCGGGCGTTGGCCAGCTCGACGCAGCGCGCCTTCTCGGGGTTCATCCCGTGCTCTTTGAGCCACTCGACGGCCGGGTGATAGGCCATGCAAGGGTGGTGCGGCTCCTCCTTCTCGACCCAGATCCGGACCGACCGGAGCCGCTTCAATGGCTCCTCGGGGACACGTCTCGTCACCTGGTAGAGTTGGAACCGGAGGAGCGTCAGCGTCCGGTCGGCGAGTTCCCGATCCTCGAGCAAGGTCTTGTTCACGAGGAGGGTCCAGCCCTCCAGGGTTCGGGACTCGTAGCGATTTGTAGGTTCGAAGGGAGGTGGCTCGTCGGCCCGGGAGCCCTCGGGAGTTACAATTAGGGCGATCATGGCGGCGAACAAGGACCGGCGAAAGCGTCGAGACGTGAACATTAAGGATGACTCCCGGAGCAGTGGACGAGAATAGCCCCTCCGTATCGATGATACGACATTCGACTCACGGCATGCGAATCGACTGCCACGCGCAACGATTTCAACCCGGCCCAAGAAATGCGGCCGGTTTCTCGACGAATCCTCCGAGGACACCTGCCCATTCGCAGGGCAGGGGACGTGTCGGCCCATCGGGGGCCGGCCGACCGGGTGACGGTCGACGAAGGGATGACTGATGAGCCTCCCGCTCCTGATCCACGGACTCGGCTCCGTAGGAATCTTCGCGTCGAGGGCGTTCCTGCCGGCGTTCGCCACGGCGCTCCTGCTCAGGTACGGGCCGCAGGTTCATTCGATCGCCGGGATGGGCCTCCTCTCCCACGTCCGCGACGTCCCGACCTGGTTCACCTCCGACACATCCCTGGTCGTCCTGGGGGTCCTGGCCATCCTCGAGCTCGTCGCCGAGCGGATCCCCGAGGTCAACGCCATCCTCGACGAGGTTCACGGCTATTTGAAGACGGGGATGGCGGGCCTGACTTTCTTCGGGGTGCTGGGCGCGACCGACCTCGGCCTGGCCAGGGGGATCCTCGGCGAAGGGGGCATGGCCGCGTATCTCCCCGCGCTCGCCGTCGCGGGCGGGACCTTTGCAACGAACAAGGCGAGGGACTTCACCCTCGGACCGTTGAAAGAGGCCGACCCCGATGACGACCTCCGACTCCAGGGACTCCTGCGCCGAGTCGAAGACGCCTGGGGGATGTTCGGGCCGCTCGCGCTCATCCTCCTCCCGATCCTGGCCCTCATCGCGTTCGCGGCCGCCGTGGCCTTCCTGGCGATTGCCGGTCGGTACGTGGCGTCTCGGGAGGATGCGACTCGGTTCCCTTGCGAGCGTTGCGGCGAGCCCGTCTTCGCGATCGCCAACGCATGCCCGTCCTGCCAATTCCCCGTGGCGGAGCCGAGGGAGGTCGGCCTGCTGGGAGAGACGAGGGCCAAGCCCGCCGACCCGGCGACCCACTCGTATCGGCTCGCCGCCGTGAAGCGCTGCCCGAGCTGCGCCACCAGGCTGCGTCCCAGGATGCTCCGGCAGAGGTGCGAGGCCTGCGGGATCTCGACGACGGCCGACCCCGACTTCGTCCAGGACTATGTCGAGTTCGTCGACCGTCGCGTGCCGCTCGTCTGTGCCGTTTGCTTCCTGAGCGGGCTGGTCCCGATCCTGGGAGTCATTCCCGCGGTGATCTATACGCGCCTGGCGATCGTCGCCCCATTCCGGCGCTACATCCCCTCCGGGCGGAACTTCATGATCCGTTGGGGCGTCCGCCTCGTCAGCCTGGTGCTGGTGGCGTTCCAGTGGGTGCCCCTCCTCGGTGGGCTGCTCCTCCCGGCGTTGGCGTTCATCAACCATCGAGCGTATCGAGCGGCCTTCAGGCAACTGGCCGAGGAGCCGTGAGCTTGCCAGGTTGAGCGGAGACGCCCGGGTCAGCGCCAAACCTCTCGATCGCCCCCGAATGTTGATGTCGTCCTCATCCCCGGATCCGATCGCCGGAGGGTGCTTGCCCGCCGGAGCCGTTCGGCCCAAGATACGTGACTCCGGCAGGCGGAGACGCCCCGGAGACGAGACACTCGAGTCGAGCAATTCCGATTGATTGAACGGGGAGAATGGCCGATGCACGAGGAACCGCAGAGCTTGCCGAAGACCAGCGACCTCTCCAGGCGGGAGTTCACCGCCGCGACGCTCGCCGCGGGGTTCGCCCTCGCGGTGCAGCCGGTCTCGGCCGAGACCATCAAGACCGACACCGACGGGCTCGAGGCGGGCGAGGTGAAGATCCCGGTCGCCGACGGCACGATCCCCGCCTACCAGGCCCGGCCGGCCTCGGGCGGCCCGTTCCCGGTCGTCCTGGTCGTGCAGGAGATCTTCGGCGTCCACGAGCACATCAAGGACATCTGCCGACGTTTCGCCAAGCTCGGCTATCTGGCCGTCGCGCCCGAGATGTACGTCCGGCAAGGAGACGTGTCGAAACTGACGGACTTCCCCGAGATCTTCAAAATCGTCAACAAGGTCCCCGACAGCCAGGTCATGTCGGACCTCGACGCGACGGTCGCCTGGGCCAAGGCTTCGGGCAAGGGCGACACGGCCCGGCTCGGGATCACGGGCTTCTGCTGGGGCGGTCGGATCGTCTGGCTGTACTCGGCCCACAACCCGAGCCTCAAGGCCGGCGTCGCCTGGTACGGCCGACTGGCCACCTCGCCGACCGACCCCCCGACCGAGAACCGGCCCAAGTACCCCGTCGACCTCGCCGCCTCGCTCCACGCCCCGGTCCTCGGCCTGTATGGTGGCGCCGACACCGGCATCTCGGTCGAGTCCGTGGAGCGGATGCGTGCCGCACTCAAGGCCGCGAACAAGCCCTCCGAGATCATCCTCTACCCCGAAACCCCGCACGCCTTCCACGCCGACTACCGCCCGAGCTACCGCAAGACCCAGGCCGAAGACGGCTGGAAGCGTCTGCTCGACTGGTTCAAGAAGAACGGCGTGGCCTGAGCTTCAGCATCCCCGGTTATCGCCTTGATGGTGATGACCGGGGATCCTATGCCACGGAAGACATTTTAGCCACGGATGGAACACGGATGGGAGAAAATTGACAATCAACAGATGACGCAGATTGACACAGATAATTTAAAAAGAAAAATATTCTAAATTTGATTAAAATCTGTTTCCAATCTGCGTCCATCTGCGAAATCTGTTGATTATATCCTCCCCCATCCGTGTTCAATCCGTGTTCCATCCGTGGCTAAAATGTCCCCGGCCAAATTCTCCCATTCCCAAAGGAATCGGCTTTGAAACCGCCCCAGGCAACGACCAAGGGATTCCGGCTGATTGGTATCCTCAAGCTGGCCGGGGCGTTCCTGCTCGCGGCGGCCGGGTTTGGGATTTTTCGGCTCCAGCACACCGACCTGGGGGCGGCGCTCGAGCACTTCGTGACGAGGCTCCATCTCGATCCGGAGAACCGGCTCATCCACGTCGCCATCGCCAATGTTACGGGACTCGACCAGGCCCACCTGAAGGCGATCGGCGCGGGGACGTTCTTCTATGCGGTGCTCGAATCCGTCGAGGGGGCGGGCCTGTTCTTCCGCAAGGAGTGGGCGGGGTACTTGACCGTCATCGCCACGGCGTTGCTGCTGCCCCTCGAGATCTACGAGATCGTCGAGAAGGTCAGCCCGATTCGGATCGGCGTGCTGATCATCAACATCGCGATCCTCGTCTATCTGATCGTCAAGCTTCGCGAAGAGCGTCGCGCTCGTCGCGAGGCGACTGGGTGAGGAATCGGGGCGATGCGAGCCCGGCAAGGTGGCTCGGTACATTTCGCGAGGTCATCCCTGCCATCTCTCGACGCGCCAGGACTCGCCGTCGATGGATCGGACCCAACTCGGCCGTTCCGAATAGGCCTGGACTCCGCCGATGTAAAAAGGGGGGGACATCCTCCGCGTCTTCAAAACCAGTTTCGAGGAGTCGTCTTCCCCGCTCGGTCAACGTGTAGGCGAACTCCATACCTCGGTTCGGCGCGTAGGGATCGAATTCGCGATCGAGCGCCGGGACTTCGGGTCGATGCATGGCCCATTGATGAAGTCGGTAGGCAAAAAGGCGATCTCCATATCGACGGTTCAGGATGGTCAAGGCGGGATCCTTTTCGCACTTCAACACGATATCGACGGGCCGGACCCATTCGTCCTCGGTGAGGGATGCGAGAAGAAGCTCGTCGAATTCGGAGAGCCTGCGAATTGAAGGAGCTGTACGGAAAACCCTCGGCAATCCCCATTGATACAGTTTTGTGATCACAGCCTTATCGGAATCATCTGCCGACGCGCGACGCCGGAAGTGCTCGAGGGCCTCGGGCGAGGCGTCCGCGAACCGACGCCAGAGCGACGCCCCACGTTGAAGTCGTCGACGCCCCAAAGGTTCGATGGCTCGGAAGGTCATGCGGAGGACCCAGTCCGCCTGGGCGGTGACGCGTTCTCCGTAGATAAGCCGAGGGGTCACGTCGGCCACCCAGAAGCGGCGGCGATCGATGCCGTGGGTCTGGATGGCATCCAGGCACCACCAAAACGTGAGACGATCGCCGATGGCGGGCGAGTTCCACAGGACAACCGGTTGAGAGGCCGGGAAAAGCTCCAGGGTGAGTGCCCATTGATCCGCGGCATGGATCTTCACCTCCTCGGCTTCTTGCGCCTGCTTGAGTTCGCTCCGTCTTCGACGATCCGGAATATCACCCCTCGGTTCGCGTTCTGACGACCAATACTGGCTCCGCAATTCACCGTGCGTATCGGGATCGGGATGGCACGGACCTGACACGAGCGAATCGTAGCACAGCAAGCGATCCCGCATCTCGGACAACGTCATGCTACCCGGCGTGGAGTGGATCGCCTCGGCGGGGGATTCGGGTTTCTTCCAGGGCATCGACTTGAACGGAAACACCTCCAACTCCCATAATCAACCGGTGAGAGGGCCCATTTCGGCTTGAGGATCCAACCGATCCGACAAAACTCGAGAATCTCGGCCCTGGATCGACGAAGTCCTTCAAGCGGATCGTCCCAAATTCGCGTGAGTCCGACCAGAAGTCTTGTCGGGTCTGACGTAACGCGAGCCCCGAAGGACGGGAATCCCATGAGGTAACGATCGGGAAGCCTGCTCAAAGAACCGCACCAGGAACCGGCGCCACTCGTGCGCGCCGGTCGCCTGGAGGTGGTCCTTCGTTTCCTCCGAAACGGAAAGGAAGACGAACATGAGCAGCAACCGACGTGTTGACCGGCGAAATGACGCAGCCGAGCTCGAAGCCGGGGCAGGGTGGATCTCTCGGGCCGAGGCCCGTGCCCTGCTTGGGATCAGCGACACGGAGCTTCGCGAGTTGTTGCACCGCATGAACCTGAGCCGCAGGACGGTTTCGCTCTATTTGAAGTCCGAGATCCGGGCCCTCGCCGAGACCGCGAAGACGCTTCGTTGAGATCTGAGGCGGCCCTCCCTTCTCAAAGGGAGGGCCACCTGTCTTCATCACTCGGACCGAAACCAAAGCACCACGGGTCAAGTCGACCGGGGCGGCGGAGGACCAGGTCATGTTGTTCGACGAGTCCATTCTGATCGACGCCGAACCCGCCGAGTTGTTCCGCCTCACTCAGGACTACGGCAGGCGCTTGGAATGGGATCCATTCCTGAAATCCGCGACCCTCGTGGGCAACCCCCGCGAGGCTGGCGTTGGGGTCCGCGCCCTGTGCGTATCTCGTAGCGGGTGGGCGATGGAAACGGAATATGTCTCCTTCAATCCACCTCGGGCCACAGCCGTGAGGATGACGAGCGGCCCCTGGTTCCTCGAGCGCTTCGCGGGTTCGTGGCGGTTCGAGGAGATCACGCCCGGGAGGACGCGAGTCGGTTTTCGTTACAACCTGCGAGCCCGCCCGAACGGGTTATCCTGGCTCCTGACCCCAATCCTCGCACGGGCCTTCGCTCGAGACACCCGCGCACGCTTGAGAGCCTTGAAGGAAGCCGTTGAGACGCACGGGATCCTGGCGGCCCACGCGGCCGATCGATAGCTTTATGCGTCAGTAGGCCTGTCCACATCCTCAGCAGCGGATCACTCTCGGATTGCATCCACTCGACGGCATCCTCGGAATGATTCTTTATAAGCCGGAAGCGGAAGCGAGTGATTCTCAACGCGAAGAATCGAGGATCTCTCGACCTGAGCAGCGTGTCGGCTCACTGCGCAGCCTCTTCCCGCACGGATTTCGGCCGGTATCATGAACCCGGCGCTCCCCAGCCCTTGCCAGTTCACGACCCTGTCGAATCGAGCCCGAGGTCCCGATGCCCCATCGTCTCCTCTTCGCCGTTCTCCTTCTTGGTTGCACCATGCTCGCCCCGAACGCCCACGCGATTGAGCCGATTCGGTATACCCTCCGATTCCCGGCGCCGAAGACGCACTACGTCGAGGTCGATGCCACCATCCCCACCGACGGACATCCCCAGGTTGAGCTGATGATGCCGGTCTGGACGCCCGGGTCGTACCTCGTCCGCGAATATGCTCGACATCTTGAAAACTTCGGTGCACGCTCGCCGGAGTCGAAGGCCCTGGCCTGGGAGAAAGTCCGGAAGAACCGCTGGCGTGTTGAGACCGGAGGCACGGCGTCGATCGTCGTGACGTACCGGATCTATGGTCGCGAGATGGGCGTGCAGACGAACTGGATCGACGCCTCGTTCGCCCTGCTCAACGGCGCGGGGACGTTCCTGACTCCGGCAGGCTCGGCGCCGAGGCCACACGAAGTCACCCTCGTCCTGCCCCCAGGCTGGCTCAAGTCGATCACCGGACTCCCTGAGGCGCCTGGCGGGACGCCCCATCATTACGTCGCGGCCGACTTCGACGTCCTGGTCGACTCGCCGATCTACGCCGGCAATCCCGAGGTCTTCGAGTTCGAGGTCGACGGCAAGAAGCATCGGCTCGTCAACGAAGGGGGCGGAGGCGTCTGGGACGGCCCTCGCTCGGCCAAGGACGTGGAGACGATCGTCCGGACGCAGAAGGCGTTCTGGGGCGAGCTGCCGTACGACCACTACGTCTTCTTCAACCTCCTGACCGAGGCCGGCGGGGGCCTCGAGCACCGGAATTCGACCGTATTGATGACCAGCCGCTGGGCGACCCGGCGCCGGCAAGATTACCTGGCCTGGCTCGATCTTGTCTCGCATGAATATTTTCAAAGAAATGGGATACCCACTAAGTTACTTTCGTTCACTATAGCTGCCTGAATCCCTTTGTGAATAGTCACTTACGGATACTTTCGAGCCAGTCTAGGAAGATCAGTCTGGTCCTGAAAATTGCCTGCACATCCTCCCTCCCCCTATCCTCACCTTCGATCGCTCGAATCCGTTCCCCAACGAGGCGAGCATCCTCGACCGTCAGCATCTTGACCCAGTCGAGCTTGCCAAATTGAGAATCCCCATTCGACAGGGGCGAATCTCCACCAAACTTTTTAAACATCATAACTTTCTTTGAATAGTTAATTGATTCCAAAAATACATCGACAACCTTCTTCTCCCTTTGGTCGAGACCTTGGACATAATCCAGCATGGCTGGATGCACGTACCAAAGTTCAGCGAAACTCTGGAGCCGCTCTTCTAGGGTTGGCTCCGCCTGTTTTTCACCGTTGAGAGATTTGTTGATGGCAGAGAGGAGGGAGGCTCTGTACTCGTCTGGCTCCTCGTCAAGGCAATCCTCAGGTTCATCCTCGTTATCGTCCCAGTCGTCTTCGAGGTCATCATCGTCCCAGTCGTCTGGAGGGATGTCTCCGACGTCGTCGTCGCCAGGTGGTCCGAAATAGATCTCTGGGGGAGCCTCAGGCAGGTCATGGTGGACGGTAGGGGGGCGTAATGGGCGAGGGTCAGGTCGGTGCGAACGGGGCTCTGGTGGAGGCACCGATGGGGGAGTCACGACAGGAGGGGTGGGCGGACGCTCGACCTCAGGCGGGACGAGGATTTCGCCCCTCAGACCCCGTACTTGGACAGAGACCAAGAAGCCAGCGGCGTCGGTTGTGACTTTGGTGACAGGGTGCCATTTGCGGTCGAATTTAACTTTTACCACCGTGCCAAGCAGATTTCGTTCCACTGCCGTTATTTTCTCTCGGCGGGTCTCGACCTTCTTTCGACCCATCACGTCGCCTCCGAAAGACTTGCGTCCATAGATTCACCGAACCTAGCAAATCCCGCACGAGCCCTCAAGCGGCGTCGAGACCCAAACGTGGGTCTCAAACCAAGACCTCGCTTGACGGGTGGGTACGGTGGACGCCAACGACCTAGAGCGACAAATCCTGGCGATCCTGGAGCGGTCGGTAAACGCTCCTCGAGATCAGACTCGGAAGGATTTTCGTGACCTGATGTCGAAGGTGCGTGCCACTAAAACGCCTGCCCGTCCCAAGGAGTCGGACGGATGCACGACCTCGACGCGACAGGCGGCAAGTGGGAGTTGATCCAGGCAGAGCCCGCAGACGTCGACCTCACAGGAGAACTCGACCTGCCTTCGGGTCGGTGGACGGTCGAGCACCTTGGGTCTTACATCCAGACGCATCTCAACATGGGAGCGTTCTTCGCCAGGAAGACGGCTCAGCAACTCTGGCTGGTGGGCAGGGCGTTGAATCTGATCAATGCCAAGCTAAAGAAATCTGGTGGCTGGACGAAGTGGGCTCAGGCTCAGGACGTCTCCCTTCCTACCATGTATGCGTGCATGAAGATTGCCGAGACCTTCTCCTCACTGGACGACTTGCAGGGGATCGACGGGGCAACCGCCAAGGTCATTGCTGGGGTTGCTCGAAAGCCCTCCAAGGTCGCCGCTCCCGAGGTCACGATCGAGCAGGCTCAGGCACCAACGAAGACGGAGGAGCCACCTGCTCTGAGTCACTTCGAGGGTACGGTGCTCGAGGAGACGGAGCAGGAGGAGGAGGTCGAGCCCGACCATAAGGGTTCGAGTCGGGGGGAGCGACGGACGACAAAACCCGAACCTCGACTCGAGGTCGATCCCGAGACAACGGAGACTCGTCTCCTCCAGGTCGTCCGTCTCCTCGAGGAGATTAAAGACGGTACTCCCCTGGGCGAGACGGACGAGGACTTGCTTGCCGAGATCGAGAGCCACCTGGATCGGCTGAGGGACACGGCGAAGTCTTCTACGGACATCCTGCCGACCGCAACGCTCCCGACCTTCTCAGCCGTCGCCGTCTGACGTCAACTAACCCAGCACTCAACCTTACCCCGAGGTCGTCTCGGGGTTTTTTCGTAACGGAGAGCCAACATGCGCGACCAGATGATCCTTGGCGACAGCCAAGACGTGTTGAAAACCCTGCCCGCCGAGTCGGTTCACCTGACCGTGACCTCGTGTCCTTACGACGACGTCTTTGTCTACGGAGGGCATGAATGGTCACAAGACGTCTGGGAGGCAATCATCGCTGAACTCTGGCGTGTGACCGTTCCAGGTGGCACCGTCTGTTGGCAGACTCAGGACGGCGTAGTCGACGGTCGAGAGTCGGGCAATTGCCTCCGCCAGGCTCTCTTCTTCCAAGAGGCAGGGTTCGGCTTGAGGCAGAGGATCGTGACGCCGTCCTACGGGATGGGACGTTGCTTCAACGCCAACGCATATGGAAAGAGCCCTCCCGAGGTTTTCGTGTTCTTTAAAGGCTCCAGGCAACGTTGCTTCAACAAGCTGAAGGATCGACGGAACGGTTCGGCAGGGCAGACCGTGACCTGGCGGATGCGAGGCAAGGACGGTCTCGACCGAAAGCTCAGAACGGTCGTCACGAAGGAATTCGGGTATCGGAACTCAGTCTGGGTTTACCGAAACCACCAGACGAGGTCGCCACACCCTGCACGTATGAATGCGGGTCTAGCCCGCGACCTCATTCGCTCGTACTCCCGAGTCGGTGACATTGTCCTCGACCCGTTCTCGGGGTCGGGCACGACCTGCGAGCAAGCCCTCCTCCAGCACAGGAGGTACCTCGGGATCGAGGTTCACGAGCCCTACCATGACCATGCGGTCGAGCGTTTGCGGCTTGCTCGGGAAGCCTATCTGGCGAAGATCTAGGGTCGAACCGCGGTTCTGTTGAAGTCTCGACGTGGCATCGATATCCTCGAAGGGTCGCTAACGACCAATAGAGGAAGGAAGACCGATGACACGGGCTCGATACGTCGTCCTTGACACGAATATTCTCTATCGCTTTGTCACCCAAGGAAAGGAAGGTTGCGAGGAGAAACATTGGAACGAATTGAAGGAGTGCGTCGCGAGCAACAAGGTCAAAATGGTCGTGCCAGAGGTAGTGCTCTTGGAATTCGAGAAAAAAGTAAAGGAGATGCTCGATAGCCTGTCTGCGGTAACGAGCAGGGTCACTGAAGCAATCAAGAAGATCGACGTCGGCTGGAACGAATGCCAAAGTATCACCACCGACCTCATCGAGGAAACAAAAGCTTGGGGATCGAGATGGAAAGAAAATGCTTACAGACGAATTGCCGAAGTCAGATTAACCATGCAGTCCGAGATCATTGATCACATACCATTTGATGAATCGATCGCATTACGAACCAAAAAACGGGTGATTTCAGGAACGATCAAAGATTTGCAAGATAACGACTCTTTCATCATTGAGTCTCTCAGAGACTACTTTGCAGAAAAAGCAGCTGACCTACTCTTTTGCACGGAAGACTCCGGAATGGCACTTGAGACGAAAGACTCGCACAAGACAATACATCCGAAGTTTACGGACGATGTTACCTCGAACTTTCCCCCCTCGATCGTACATACAAGCTTAGCAGAACTGATAGATTTCATCAAAAGTGGCAAAGGGGTCGACCGACCAAAGAAGGAAGAAGTTCAAGAGGAGTTGCAACGCGAAGAGGAAGAGAAAATCCATCGTTCCTTATTGCGAGCCAGATTCAACAAATTCCTCAGAACATTCTCAGATTGGATCGCAATCCCAGACAGCAACAAGATTGATCGATTAAACAGGATGATGGAGGTACGTTTGTTACTGCGCCACTTCGATTTTAAACTCCGCAACGACCTAGAAGCGATCGACTCTCACCAATCAATGCTTGAATACTATGTGTGGCGAGAGGCTTTAAAAAGGGTGGGTTTGGACATCGATGGCATGGGACCTTTAACCGATCAGGAATGGAAATTGTTCCAGCAAATGGTAGAGACTGCTTTGGAAGAATAACTCTTCAACCGATCCTGACCATCCCGAAGAAATGGTCGTCAGATGCTCTCAGCAGGTCATCGAGACCCAGGATCACCCACTCCGCATAGTGAAGACGTGTCGAGGTCTCGGCAGGCAAATCGCCTGCCCTGACCATCGCCAGCCATGGTCGTCTTGAACGCTTATAGAGGATCAACGGCTTACGACCTGAGCGATCTGCCTCGTCGTGTGCCTGTCGGAAGAATTCGTCTAACTGTCGGCAGCCGTTCCCCCCGAAGAGGCTGTGAAAGTCGATCTTGTCCTCGTATCCGGACTTGACCTCGATAACCCAGAGGAAGCCCTCTGGCGGGCAGATATCCCCGAGTAGTGCGTTCTTCGCATGCTCTGGCAGGGATTCGACCTGAGCCCACCTATTGCCCGATCCGACCACGCGGTTGAAGGGTTTGCCAAATCGATCGGAGAGGATTCGACACACCTCGGACTCTGCACGTCTGCCCTTCGCCCCACTGTTAATCTTTGCCATACCCTAAGTGAGTTTGGCGACGTGAAGATCCGTTGACGACGGTGACGACGTAGACGTACACTACTTTCGGTGAACAGGCTCGACCTCGACCGGAGTGAACAATGAAGTGGTCTGACTTAACCCCCCAACACTTTTCAGCATTCGCCTCCACCTGTTCAGCAATCGCAGCAGGATGCTCGGCATTCGTCGCAAGAGAATTGTGGCGACTTCATGGTAAGAACATAATGGAAACTCACCGTCCGATCCTCGTTCTCGAGGACTGGACATTCACAGATACTGGCGACATGGCAGAAATCCTTATCGGAAAGGTCGAAAACGTCGGGAAGGGTCCTGCACTTTATATCAGTCATCGCCGCATCAAAGAGGAGGATGAATTGTTTTTCAAACCATTAGAATATGATGTTGCCCAAACATCAAAACATACACAATTTATGTGCCAATCATACAATATAATCGCACCTGGAGAAAAGAAGAATCTGAACGGACAAATCATTCTCCATTGGAAGACCATCGCAGGGACGAAGCAAGGCGTCACGAATGAGACGATCAAACTCTTTTACTGGGATATTTTGGGAAATCGCCACGTTCTCAGCCTGGACCTTTTTATCTCCGCCAGTGGGATTGGGCTGGCAATCACAGAAGGTGGCGAGAGGAGAGCGTGGGAACGGATCAACGAACACGTGAGTGTTACAGGGATTTCACTAAAAGTAGAGTCTCCCAAAGAAGCCGAGAGAGATCAGAATAGGCGATTTAAAGCTAAGCTGGCTCGCTACAGAAGAGAATTCCGCAAGCTTGGGCGAAAACACAATCCCGAACTGTATGATAGATTTGTCGGGAAATATTTCGGGTTGTGGCGACCTCGAGAGAAGCGACCCTAAAGCCCATGCCTCAGTCGCATGCTTTTCACAAACGTAAAAACCCTCGAGACTTTCCCTCGAGGGTTTGCTCATTCTGGGGATCGATCATCAATCTTAGAGGGTCTCGACGACCTCGAGGAAGTCGACGACCATTGCCCTACCGTGACGGTCGACAAGCTCCCGGATTGCCTCTGGGTTCGACTTGATCTTGGAAATCCAGACCCGGATTTCATCCCTAGAGGGCAATTTGTTTGTAAGCACATTAGAGAGCAATACGAAAGTTCCAGGGTCCAAGGGAAGCCCTGCCTCACGGCACATTGTCTTGATCTCGGCTGCATAGGCATCGAAAGATTCGGAGTTCATCTTGCTTTCCTTTCAGGTCGGTCGTCGGTCGTTTCCCCCTATAGAACTGTAGCGCACGTCAGAGCCTCAGTCGAGCCCGTTACTACGATTCTTTTTTCACTTCAATACTCAGCCGAACCAACCGTCTAGAAATCGGGACAGGCGAGGATATTTGGCACTGAGTTCCTTCCAGTGGTGCTCCTTTTCTTCTTCCTTGCGTTTTGATTCTTCGATTTGCTTACGGATGCCTTCACGACCCTGGCGTATCGCCTTGCATCGACACTGAATCCTACCAAGAATTCCGTCCGGTAACGTTTCTAAGACCTGATCTGCTAGAACCCAGAATTCCCACGACCCGAATTTATTGTTTGTAGACATACTGGTATTTAGTGTTTTCACTCCGATTTCGGCTTGCCCTAGCTTGAGACCAGGGCGGTTTGCTTGAGAGTTAGTCTTTGAGAGGTATCAAAGGCAGGTTCGCCGTTCCAATCTCTTGAAAGAATCGCTTCTCAAGCTTTTTCGGGAGTACGCAGGGGCAATCCGACTCTGCCAGGACTTCTACCTCGTTGTATACCTCGGGCATTTCTTCCCTAAGAAATAGTGCCGATTCCTCGACACAATCCAGCATAACTACCTTCTGTCCGTTGCACCTGAAAGCTTTAATCGTAGCAGGTGCCTTCCACGGGTTGGATTCGAAGGCACTTCGAATCGTCGCCTCGGAATATCGATCCTTGATTTTGTGTGTATACAGTCTGTCTTTCTTCTCGCTTGGCATTCTATTTTTCCTTTGGTTAGGGTTATGCCCTGGCTTGTGACCAGGGCGTTGGTTGGAATAATCTCAGACTGTCATCATCGCTTTCACAGCCTCTTCTACGCACACGGGGCAGTGCTCTTCATTGATCACTGGTTCGAAGGCTTCCTGCCCGTCTCCAGAATCCCAGAGCAGGTTGTTTTTTTCATAGCGTTCAAAGTACACGTCGTCTAGTCTGTCGAGGTCGACCAAAGGTTTTCCTTCAGCCAGCCCCTTTGCAATCCCTGCGACCATGTACGCGGCTTCGTTGGGCGATTGGCGGGTCGTTAGCGGCTTTCCGTCTGCCAACACGATTCCTTGAATCCAATCCAGGGACGGATCACTCTTAAATGCATCCGAGTCGATCTCTTTAACGCCTTCTAGGTTGATCAACTTTTCCTCAACATAGATCCACATACTCTATCTCCATAGGTTAGGGTTCTGTCCAGGTTCGGGGACTAAAAGGGCAGGTGGAGCAATCCGGTTCTCCACCTGCCCAACCCTTCCCTCAGGACAAGGATTAGTATACACAAATACACAAAATCACCAAGCGGAATTTCCGTGACTAACGATCCTATATACCTCGAACTTTGAAGAATGAATCTCATATCCCGACAAAAGAGCCAGCCTGGTGTGTGCCAGGGCTGGCTCTTGTCGTTTTTAGCTACGAAAAAATCATGGTCACTGAATCCAATTTCTCTCAACGTCGACACTATAATATATTTGACAGTTTTTACATATGTGTTAAAATATGCGAGTCGATAAACAAGGAGGGAAGAACATGGTCAGAAGCAGAGATCAGATCTGGACTATCCAGAAGGTCGCAGAGGAGATCGGCGTAAAGAGGTCGACCCTCTATTACCACGTTTTGAACGGCAGGATCAAGCCGAGCAGGGTAGGGGGCAGGTACGACTTCGACCTCGATAATGTGGTCGCAGCCTGCAGGCTGTTTAATTGTTCAATCCCTGAGATTTTCCTAAGAGAAAGGAAGTGAGATATGTGGGTTAAAACTGGTGAAGATTCATGCGACGGGCTGGTAAATCTGCGTAACGCGAATCGCGTATACTGGCAGAGGGACGATTTCGATTCGGATCTTCCTCACCTATACGCCGTATATGCCGACCTTATGTCTGGTATCAAGTCGATGCTAGCTTTATGTAGCTCCAGAGAAGAAGCTGACCACATGGTCGATTCGATCTACGGCGGACTGGCAGAAGGTGAGGGCACAATGTCAATCCAACGGTTGCAGGACATGTTTCGTTAAGTGACCGTATATAAACGAAAACCCCGCAGGGATTGGTTCTCTGCGGGGATCTCTTAACAACGGGATTCGTGCAACAAGCCGAAACCAAAAATAATGGCAAACTATCTATGAATAATTATAGCAATATTTCCAATAGAATCAATCAGAATTTCAAAGCAGGGCAGAGGGTAGTCTTCGAAGGTAACGTAACGACGCCATTCGAGATCCTCGCGATCGATCACGAGCGAGGTCTGGTCTGGTATAAGGTCGATGGGAACGAACCGATAGCTAACGATATCTCAAAAATCAGGTTCGCAATCGAGCATCACCAGGGAGGACACCCCGACTTTTCCTATACCTGGGAGAAGGGAAATTACGAAATCGTCAAGCGATACCGAGCGGCAGGTCTCAACGTCATGCCCTGCGCCCTCGACGGTAGCAAGTATCCGCCGAAGACTCAGAAGTGGGGGAAATGGAAACAGCAAGCAATCTCCGATTCCGACCTGGAATACTTCTGGTCACCGAAGTTTCGCTTCAAGAGACCTTTCGGCATCTGCATACCGTGCGGTCGGACGTCAGGAAACCTCGAAGTCTTGGACTTCGACGCTAAAGGACTATTCGAGAAATGGTCAGCCCTCGTCGAAGAAGCCTCCCCAGGGCTCGTAAAACGTCTGACTATTCACGAAACACCGGATTTTGGGCATCATTGCTTTTATCGCTGCGAGACGATACAGGGAAGCCAAGCATTGGCGAAAAGCAAGTCTGGCGAGAACGTTCTAATCGAAACCAGAGGCGAGGGAGGGCTTGTCGTCGCTCCAGGGTCACCAGACGAGTGCCATCCTCTCAGAAAGCCGTATCGACTAATCCAGGGTACGCCTGACACGATCCCGACCCTCTCCGAAGATGAACGGGAAACCCTCCTCGACGTCGCAAGGACTTTCAACCAATTTGAAAAAGCTCCGAAACCACCCCGTCAAGTCTCGAGAGACGGAGGGGAGCCAGAGCAGGACGACCCCGATACCCCATGGGGAGACTTCAACCTGCGTGCAACCTGGGACGAAATCCTCGAACCGCACGGCTGGACCCTCAACTCGGGAGACTGGGAAAACGGGAAGCTAACCAGACCAGGCAAAGCAACGTCCGAAGGAGCATCGGCGACCATCGGGCACTGCGGAAATTGCCTGCACGTCTTCTCCTCTTCGGCTGAACCTTTCGAACAAAGAACCTACTCGAAGGCTGCTGCCTTCGCCCTCCTAGAACATGGAGGAGACTTCCAGGAGTCGAACAAGGCCCTCCAGTCGAAGGGGTACGGGGAGCAGGCAAAACGGCTCGCTGATCATGCCGCTTGGCTATCCAAGCAGGTTCCTGTCGACCCTGTCGCTCCGATATCGATTGCGAAGACGACTCGGCAGATTCCCGATTCGACCCCGGGGAAGTCGATAAAGACTCCCCAACACGGGACCGTCGTATCGGAGAAGGAGCCGGTCCACATCGCGAAAGCGATCGTAGGGCAACTCTGGGCGAAGGACGGTGAACGCCTGCTGAGACGCTGGAACGACAACTGGTGGCTCTGGACAGGCGATCGATACGAGATTCAAGGCGAGAAAGCAATCCGAGCGGCGGTCTATGGCTGGCTCGAGGATGCTCGCCGGGTCGTTAAAGAAGGAGAAAAGTTCGTCGAAAAACCGTTCAACCCGGACAGCACCAAGGTAAACAAGGTTATCGACGCTCTCGAATCGGTCTGCTTTTCCATGGTCAAGCAGATGCCACTCTGGCTGGGCGAGAGTAAGGGACTACCGTCTCCCGACCGAATCATCGCCACCAAGAACGGACTCCTTGACCTCGACTCATACCTCGATGGGCAGGATTGCCTCCTGGAACATACTCCCGACTGGTGGTCAGCAAACTGCCTCCCTTTCGAATTCCAGGCTGACGCCAAATGCCCGACCTGGAACTGGTTCGTAAACGATGTCCTGGACGGAGACCAAGAGTCGATCGAGACTATCCAGCAATGGTTCGGATACAACCTCGTCGCAGACACTAGCCAGCAGAAGATCATGATCCTGACGGGATCGGGAAGGAACGGTAAAGGCGTCCTGATTCGCAGATTGCAACGCCTACTAGGCAGCGAAAACTACTGTACGCCGAAGTTTTCCGACCTGATGGATCGATTCGGGCTCGCCCATTGGCAGGGAAAGTTAGCAGGAATCTTTGCCGACGCTCACCTGGGCAGGGAGACAGACGCTGTCCGATGCCTGGAAATGCTAAAAGGAATCAGCGGCGAGGATTCTGTTGATATCCAGGTCAAACACAAGGAAGCTCTTACGGGTGTCAAGCTCAATACAAGGATAACAATCGTCACCAACGAATTGCCGAAGCTGCCAGACTCAAGCATGGCGATTGGCAAACGACTTATTGTTGTTCCGTTTCACCAGAGCTACGAAGGGCGGGAGGATATCACGCTCGAGGCGAAACTAGACCTCGAACTACCAGGAATCCTCAACTGGGCACTCGAGGGACTTCGGCTCTTGCGAGAACGTGGTAAGCTATCCGCCCCGAAAAGCGGATCGTACTTCAAGCAAATCTTCGACAATGCGTCTTCGCCCTATCATGCGTTCGTCGAGGAATGCTGCGACGTAGGTGAAGAATACTCGGAACTCAAAGATTCGATTTATTCTGCTGCTTCTCTGTGGCTCGCCCAGAACGGGCATAGAGAGATCGCAAAGAATCAACTGTCCATAAAATTGGCAGCCGTCAATAGCCAAATCGATCACACGACAAGGATGCGTATCGGTGGAGAGCGAAAGCAAGTCTATAGAGGTATTCGGTTGAAGAATTCGCACCGAACCTATCTCATTTCGCAGGGTATATCCCTGCCTTCAACGACCTCTGGATGGGCAGAGTGATCCTGGGCTAGATACGGACATTTTGAAGCATAAGAGCCTGGACACCGGCTCCTTATGATTGTTGTTCATCATGCTTGTCTTCCCCTCGGAGTCTGTCCAGGCTCTTGTCCTGAGGCTTGTCCTGAGACTTGTCCTGGATCCAAGCCTCAGCTAAGTCCTTGTTTTATAGGTTTTTTATCTTCTGTCCAGGGTGTCCAGGGTATTTTAGAAGAAAGTTAAAAGTATAGATTATATCGTATTATAATATATACAAAATAAACTGAACTAAGTTGTGGACTGATAACCCTGGACACCCTGGACACCCTGGACACCCCTCAGATGCCGACTCAGAACCTCCAATCTATCCCGCTCTGCTGGGGGGCTAGGCATGATGCACAACTACCTGCCAACCGTGCCCATTCCGCTTGACATCCAATCCACATTTTGTTATACTCTTATACGTAGACAGAGCAGCCCTCGACCCAAGACCCAACCCAACGATTTTTAGTCACGAAAACAACCGGTTCGCAGAGGAACCGACTATATAAGTCAGGCACATATCCAAAGGACCACCGTGGACGATATTCAGAAACCGACCTCACATAAAATCAGATTCACCCTGACGACTCCCCCGCACCAGATGCGTTATCTGTTCGACCACTTCGCCAGAGCCTACGTCGCAATGTACGACCTGATCAACGATGAAACATTCGCAGGCAATCCCTACGTCAGAGTCCTCAGAGGTTGCCCACCCACCCTGCCGTATCGCCGAACCAGTTGGCTGCAATTACGACCTGGCACAATGGAAGCCCCTGACGCAGTGAGCAAGATTTGCGATCTGATTATAATGACCATCAAAAAAGACCTGATCAAACTCAGGCAGATGACCCTCTTCCAGATTGATGAGGTCAAGGCAACGGTCGAGTTCACCGACTTAGAAGAACGGATAGAACTTACTTATGACACCTGGGTTTTCGAGGATCCAACAGACCAGGACCAGATGGAAAAGTTTGCTAGACGGAAACTGAAAGCCCTGGGCAAACTTCCGAAGAGGACTGCCACGACTCTCCTCTTCGACCGAATCAGAGAAGCCCTGGAAGACGCTGGATACCCCGAGTGGTACGTCTCAGTCGGTGACTATTGGAGACGCGACGGTGCCGCTCCAGAAGGCTTCAAGGTCGACGCCTATAGACGAGGCAATAGACCGTGCCTCCAAATCTACGTCGAACCAAACATGCCTCTCCTCAGAGCCCATAAGGTCGCCAAATGGATAATTTCCAAGAAGCCCTGGGAATGTGCCCTCGAACAACTCGAGGACATTGAAGGCTAAAGGCAATATTCTGAAGCGAAGACAATAGATACTACGGAATTCGGAATTCCAAAACACGAATGACACTAGCATAAACACCCTGTCGCAAGCCAGGGTGTTTGTGTTTCGCCGCGACCTCATACATACCTATATGGAAAATGACCAGACCCCAGAGCAGCCCCAGGACCAGACGCCACAGCCAAAACCCAAGAAGGAAATGACGGCGAAGCAGATTGCCCGACTTGAGGCTGGACGCAAGCCAGGCATATCCCGATCACCAAGCCCGACCATCGCCACAGGACGCAAGCCAGGGGCAGGCAGACCGTTCTCCTGCTTCACTCACAAGATGCGGGAAGAGTTCCTAGGGCACGTCAGGTCAGGCTGCCCAATCGAGCTAGCCAGGAAGCTCTGCAAGATCAGCCACCCGCTCTGGTCGTATTGGGAATCCCGCCGAGAGGTCAACCCAACGATAGACGAGTTCTTCTTGCAGGTGGAGCAAGCCGAGGCAATCGACCATAAGTGGCACGTCGAGAACATCCGACAGAAGGCTGAGGGTAAGGCTGGGTGGGGAGCATGGGTCGCAAGCATGACCTGGCTGGAACGACGCTACCCGAAAGAGTTCTCCCGACCAGAAGGCAGATTCTCAGGCAAACTCGACCTCGAAGAGGTCTCTGCGAAAGACTCCCTAATCGTGCAAGCCGAGGCAATTATCCGAGAGGCAACCATGCTACCTGCTCCCGAGGTCATCGACGTAGAAGTCGTACCCCAAGAACCATTGACCGAGGAGCCGTCTTAAGGTCTAATTGACCTTCCAAAGCTAGTTGGTCGCAGAATCTAGGCAAAATGCAGAGACTAAACTGAACCGCCAAAAAATATTTTCATATGTTTATGCAAAATATTCGTTTATGCGTTAGTTTGGCTCACATTTACATTCTTTGATGGATAAATAGCCCAAATATCGACACGTCTTTATGTCCAATGAATAAACGAACATCTATAGAAGCAGCAACGCCCACCAAGAAATCGGTGGGCGTTTATGCGATCAAATCTTTATATCAACGAAGTCCGATCACTTCGCCATAGCTCTCTCGAGGATCCGGTAGACTTGGACGGTCGACCACTTGGCACCGTTCCTGGTCACATGACCTTCAGAGTTGAGGGTATCGGCGATTCCTTTCATGGTCTGCCCCTCGCCTTTCATCTTGAGGATTCGGGGGGTAATCAGGGCGTATGCCTTGATTGCGTCGTCCTGCCTCACTTTGCCGCCCTTCCGCTGAGCTTCGGGAGTCATGTTCTCTGGCTTGCCGAGGATTCCCCCTCGAGCCTTGTACGCCGCTAGGGCAGCCTTCGTTCGTTCACTGGTCAATCCCGCCTCTAGTTCCGCAACGGCAGCCATCTGCGTGAGGAAGAACCGTCCCTGGGCTCCCTTGGGGATCGTGGGGAAGTCGCAGAATACGACCTCGGCTCCCGAATCCACCAAGGTCAGCAACAGCCGAGTATTCCTGAACAGACGGTCGAGCTTGGCAAACACAAGGGTCGCCTTCGCTCGCTTGGCATGGGCGAGAGCCTTCGCCAATTCGGGTCGGTCGCCACGCTTGCCCGTCTCGACTTCCTGGTACGACTCCAGGACGACGCAGCCATTGGAAGCCCTATAGGCTTCAACTGCGGCTTGCTGGGCTTCCAGCCCGAGTTTGGAGCGTCCCTGCTTGTCTGTGGAAACTCGATAGTAGGCGATTAAGCGGCAGGCTTGCATGTTTCGACTCCGACAAGGGGCTTGTACACCTCTATTACAGGTCATTTTACACACTGCGAAGGAGCATTCAAGGTCTGTAATCAACAATTCCTCACCTGCCACTATGGCAGACTTTGTCCTGTGACCATTCAGTTTACCTGCGAAAGACGCAGCAACACCCTATGCACCTGGCAAGATGACCAAAGAGCCCCATTGCGAGTCCTGTGACCTTCGCTATTGAGCCTGTCAGCGATTGCCCTTAGTGAAATGCCCTCACCATGCAAGCGAGCGATCGTAGGGCATAGGTGGGCGTAGGCGGCAACCGCATCCTTAGCCTGTATCCGATTGCCCTTCACTCGCCCCTTGGCACGATCATCGTCGGTTAGGTGGCAGCCTACTAGGTGAGAGCCCATGCGTACGCCCCGAGCCTTAGCCCTGGCTATCCCCTCCCTGGTCAGGGACGACACAGCCATCGCCTTACGATCGTGTACCATACCGTGGCACTCAACGCACAACGGCACCGTATGGGTACCCCCGTAAACCCTCGGGATCACGTGGTGGTCATGCTCTGCGGGCAGACCGCACTCGAAACACTGTCTCATAGCCACCTCCTTGCATGTCGTATTATACCATGTAAATGCAACCATGCAATCCCAGCCACCTAGTCACTGGCATTGGGTGGATGCAGTCGACACCGTGACTAAGTCACGCATCGGCAATCGTAGACGTATTAGTGCGTGGACGAGTGGTCGAAAGAGAAGGGGCAGACGTAGCCACAAGAAGAAGTGAATACGAACACGTCGCGACGTGCTAATGCTTGATGCAATGAACGTATCGCGTTTAATTAATATGATGCTGTGTGCATATCTACACCGTTACTGAATTTACACGTGTGGATGGATTGGGCGGTGCGATCTACCCCATATCGTATAAAAAAGTGCCCTCTGACCGCAAGCCTAGGTCAAAAAAGAGCCCTGCGACCATAGATAGAATGTCAGCGCCATTGATGAGAAAGCTTTCTCAGAATAACGAGAGACTGCCCCTGGGGGTCGTGATTCCCGCAGGGGTTTGTCTACTTCTACACGGTCTCCAGCAATCCACCGCTTCCAATCAGGTCAGGGTCGGGCACTACCTCCAGGTCTAGCCTGACCTTGATTACCTCCCGCTCTGTTTGGGCTGCCAAAGCTGGATAGGCGGATAGAGGCACCAGCAACCGTGCCGAAATCACGTTGGTCACTGAACCGAGTTTGGCAGCAGCCGAGGCGATCATGGTTACCTGGTCGGGGTCTAGGATGATTCTCATTCTGTCCTTTCAAAAAGCATAGGAAATAATCATTGCGTCGGCGAAGTCTGGGCTGCACCCAAGTCGTTTCTTGGTCTCATCTTTGGCTTCAAGTCTGACCCGTTCGCCGATGTCATTTTTCAAAGAGAGAGACTGCAACTGATTCCGGAGCAGGGCGAGGTGATCGCGACCGATCCTGAATTGGGTAAGCTTCGGCGGTTCCAGGGCGGGCTTGCCAGGTTCCTCGGCAGGGGGAGCAGGACCCAGGATGCGGTTTGGGTCGAGTCGTCGGGACATCTTGTGAGCGGCGAACGTGCGGAGGTTTGCGAAACGCTTACCGCTCGGTCCAGAACCGCTTTTCGAGCCCACGTACTCCTGACAACCAGCGATCCCGTACCGCAACAGACGGTTCGCAAAGTCGTGACCGAGCCCTCCCTGGTCGAAGGCGATATCGGAGGATCGTACCGCCCACTGCTCCTGTGCTCTGGCGACTTCCGATGCGGCTTGCTCGAAATCCCAGGTCTTCGAATAGCGGATATCCAGGATTCCGTTGTCATCCCTGACCAGGATCACCGAATTATCGCCTCCTTTGCCCCCTGAAAGGTCCACGGCGAGTCGTACGGTGCCGTTGCCAGGTTTCCTGGGGTAATGATCGACCTCACAGAGATCGAGCCAGGTTCGGGGGATGAGGGTCTCTGAGTTAGCGCTCGGAAATTCCCCAAGAACGTGACTTTGCCACCAGGCTGTTCCCTCACCCCACATCGAGCGATTGGTCGAGAGCCAGGACTGGCAAGCCAAGCCTCTCGGAGATTGCCAGAGGTCAATGTCTGGCGATTCGAGCGAGGAAACCTTCAGACTGCCAAAACCTTTTTCTCCCCTTTGAGCCTTGTTCCAGAGGTCAAGAAAAACTCCGTCGCTTCGGAGGGGGTTTCCAATATAGACCTGCTTCTCGGCATTCAGGCTGAACAAGCCCTCGGCAATCTCCGAGGTCAATGCTGATGCCTCGTCGACCAGGACAAGGGTCTTGCCCTTCGAGGAACGATAGCCAGAAATCTTCTCAGTCGAGGTCGTGGCGATCCCAATCCCATACCAGCCGTCAGCGACGTGCAGGAGTTGCGGCGAGGCTTTAGGACCGCAAATCGCCCCACCCAAAGGTATGCGGGAATTCTTGTACGCGGATCGAATGTTTTCCCAAAGAACGCCAGTTAGTTGAGAGAAGACAGGCGAAGTTGAAACCACAACTGAATATGGGCGAGAGTATATATACCACAAAAATAAACTGGATATGAAGTAGCTCTTACCTAGCGCATTGCCACTGCACACTACGGCGACATCGTTGTCGACGACCAGTCGGGACATTTCGACCTGTTTCGACCAAAACGGAGGTCGACCAAGCACTGCGGCATTAAACAAGACTGGATTATCAACGCAGTGGACAGTTAAAAGCTCTCGGACATTCTCTTTCCAGCGATTTGCAGTCCTAGGCGTTGGCTTTTGCCAGCAGTCGGCAATCAATTGGGCGAGGGATTCTGTGGACATAACGGTATGTATGAGTTTTTCGAACCAAACTCATACATACCGTTATGGCAATCGATCTGAAAAGAGTGGAATCGGAAGTCCTCGGCGGTTTGCGGAACGAAATCTGTCGACTCGAAAAGTCTAGGGAAAATCTGTGCTATTACGAGGGAAATTTCGAGGAATACAGGTACCGGCTTCCTCCAGACAGGTACGATGATCACCATTCGATGCGATCGAGCTATATTTTCAACTTTATAGTTCGCCAACTAACCAAAGACCTATACAAGACAAGCCCGACCCGCACAATCCTTGGACACCCTGTTGCAACGGCGTGGCTTGAGAACGTCTATAAAGACCAGGCAATGTTTGCCAAGTGGCAGGCTGCCGATCGCCTAAGTACGGTCGCACAAGTCGCCGCTTTTCAGGTCTCAGGATCACCAAATCCGACGACACCGATCAAAATCCATCTCTGGGATAGCAGTCAGTTTGCGGTGTGGACGGATCCGGATGACCCTTTGAATCCCGCAGCCGTCGCGACGATTGATTCGTATGATTGCCAGCGGAGATACACACTCTGGACGGTCGACGAGGTGCGAACCTATATAACGGACAAGCTGGCACCTGGTCAGACCTCTGGCGGAACAGCGCCTCGCCTCATGAGTACGATACCGAACCCCTATCGGGTCAAAACCGCTCAGAGAGAGACAGGCATAATCCCGTTCTCCTTCGTCCACTGGGACTATCCCAGCGTCAAATTCTGGACAGAGAGCCCTGGATGCCTGCTCGCAGAAATCAACGACAATATAAACACTCGATTGACCCAGCTTGCCGACCAAGTCAGGTATATCGGTGCCCCGATCGGTTATTCGAAGAACACGATTGCTGGATGGTCACCAAAGGCTCCTCATCTGCCCGGCGAATTTATCCAATTGGCAGCGTCAGCGGACACTTTTGACAAGAACGCTCCCCCAGAGATCGGTTTCCTCGAGGCGGATTTGGCATTCGTGAAAGCCGCCTGGGACGACATCGAAAATCTGGTCAACCACACACTCGAGACGATGGGCGTACCTCAGAGCGCGGTCAGGTTTATCGCTTCGGCTGCCCGTAGTGGTGAGTCGATCAAGGCAGAGCAGTTGCCCCTTTTGATGTGGGCACAAAGCCGACAGCCATCCTTCGCCCATTACGAGCGTGACCTCGCCCGTCTGGTTCTCCAGGTCGCGACATCGCACCTTGCAAACCACAAAGTCCCGAATCCCGACCTAGAGACGGCTCTGAGGGAATTCGACCTCAACGTTCGTTGGCAGCCCCTCTTCACAGACGGTGAGTCGAGAAACAGGGAAGACGATTGGGACCTTGCCAACCAACTGACCAGCAGAGTCCAAATCCTGATGAGGCGGTATTCCATGTCGCGGGAAGACGCCCTGGCTCATCTCAAGCAGGTCGAGCAGGACCAACTGGATGAGGCGACCATCCTCGGACCAGAAGCAGCAATCATTACGCCCCCTGTGTCGACCACAGGCGGAGAAGATCAGTCGGAGTCGACTGATTTCGTTGAATCCGAATAAATTAGCTGAAAGGTGACTATGAGTGAAGAACTATTGAAAAGTATGCAGGAGGAAAAGGCAAAGCTTTATGCCGAGACTCAGCGAAGAAAGCGAGCCTCCAAGGAATTAGCGAAGGAAGTTGAAAGCCTCAAGGCTGACCTCGAGAAGGTCAACGCTGAGCATGCCAAGGCGATCAGAGAATTGCACGACCTCAAGTCGGCTCCTCCAGACGAGGCTAAGGTCGAGTTGGAAGCCCTCAAGAGCAAGTTACGGACGCAGGCACATCGCTCCGCATTCGACGAAATCGCCAAGTCACTGAAGGTCAAGCCCGAGGCACTGAACGACTTGTTCAAGTTGTCGGATTACCACGCAGAGGGAGAGGAGCCGGATAGGGCAAAGATCAAGGAATTGATCGAGGCGCAGGTAAAGGAACGCCCCTACGTGGTTGCCGAAGACGAGACACTTGCACCTGTGGCTTTACATCCTGGTCCAGGCTACAGCAGAGGTTCGACGGAGTCTGTGGGTTCCTTGCGTGCAACCGAGGAGCAACTCGGTGACTATCTGTGGATGAGGGATAATCACGCAAAAGTCAGGGAAGCCAGCAAAAATGGCACGCTAAAAATCTTGCAATAGATCATATATATCAGTGCCTGAAAGATTCCAGATAAGTATTGCCGTGAGGCGCAGTCGACCGTGAGGTCACAGTCCTTGGTTACCCAGGAGGGCAAACAAGTCCGACGATAAGAAAGAGTAATTCAATGTAGGTAAAAATTGTGGCAAATAATATAACTGGGCTTTTTGAAACCCTAGTGGCGGCAGCGACCGATGCTGCATCCGCCCTTAAATACAAGTCGGCGATGTTGGATTCGGTCTACACTCAGTTGCATCCAAACTACGCTACCATCGGTAGCACTTTAAACGTCAATGTCCCCAAGGTTGACACCAGCACAGTCTCAAATATTGGCTCTGGTTCGATCTCTCCGTCCTATACCGACCATGACACTTTTCCGATTGTCTTCGACACCAAGCAGTCGACATCGTACGTCATCAAGAGCTTCGACCAGGTGCGTACTCCGTCCGACCTTAGAGAGATGTTCGTTGATGCTCGCCTCGAATCGCTAATTCGTGCGACAAACCTTGACGTTGTGTCCTTGGTCACGACTGGAAATTTCAACGGCTATACCTCGATCACTGGTGGGGCGGACGTCTTTACTAGGACCCACCTGAGCGAGTCCTGGGCGAATCTTGCCGGTGCAGGTGTCCCCGTGGAAGACTTGGAAAACTTGTTCTTCATAACCAACCACGTTCCGTATAGCAATATGCTGAACGATACGTCTTTCTACCAGCAGAGTATTGTCGGCGACAATGCCGCTGAGTCTGTCCAACAGCGTGCGACCATTTTGCCGCAGTTCAACACCCAGTTGAAATACGACCAGCAGTTCCCTGTCACCTCTGGTGCCTACACTGCTTTGCATTTCCACAGGTATGCGATTGCGATGAGGACTGGTGTCGAACCATCCCTCGCGAATTCAGTAATCAAGGAGACCATCGTCTATCCTAAGCCGAATATCCCGGTCAAGATTCAGATGTGGAACGACCCAGATAGTCAGGGTGTGAAGGTCCATATGAGCCTTTGCTACGGCAAAGCCATTATCAGGAAGACTCACGGTTCAATCCTAGTCAGCACCTAATCTCTATTGGGATTCGAGCAGTAAATATACTAAATACCTCCGTGCGTACCACGGAGGTATTTTAGTTTGCAAATCCTACTGACAGGCGGAATTGGCGACATTTTTGCCCTCGAAAGCAACCTCACAGAATCTCAGCGGTCACGTCTATCCAAAATATACTGGGGTTGCCGTTGCTCTCCAGAGATGATCGATCTCTGGTCGTCGCTCCCGAACTATCCCAACCTAGTTGGTCACGAACAAGTTTGGACTGACTTCGCAGAGGTCTTTGCAATCATTCACAAGGGACATGCTGAGAAACTCTCAGGTCGTAAACTCCCGACCGAGGTCGAGGATTGGTCGATCCTGCATAAATTCTGTGACCAGTCGTTTGCCAACACGTTCAATGGGTCGAGTTTCCTGAAAACCAGGTTGGCGAGTATCGACCATCTGCAATTGCCAGAGAAGTACGTATTCGTACAGGCATACACCCCTGTCAATCGTCCCTCACACAGGATGGTCAGAGACTTCCAGCCATTGGATTGGGAAAATCTTCTTAGCCTGCTCAGGAAGCGTGACCTCAAGGGCGTGGTCGTCAATCAAGGGAATGATCCAGTTCCTTCTGACTCTAACTTGGTCGACTTGTCGAATCGGACGACTTTGCGAGAGGCTGTGGAGGTCTTGAAGCGAGCTTCTGGATTCATCGGCATTGATTCCTGCTTCTCGATCCTGGCTTCACAGCTATTTTCGGCTGACAAGTTGGTCATTAGGGCACGGAACGAACATCTCTACACGTACAAACACTGCTACTATGCAAAGCATCGGACGTTTCCGTTTCTTTGCCGAACTATCCCTCCAGTCTGACCGTTTGGGTTTCTAGGGATACTCACCTAAATACATTATGTATTTTCCACGAAACAACGCCCAGGGCTCAGTTAGCCAGGCATATACTCCCAACTCTGGCAGCCTCGTCCTAGTCGATGGGTCGAGTTTCGCTGGCACTTTCCCAATCCGCATCTCGACCTTCCGAGGTCGAACACCGCTTTCCATCCTTTCCTGTTCGGGTCTATCAGGCAACGTCCTGACCATCACTGGAGCGCTCGAGGGAACTGCTGACGTCCCTCTGGTTCCAGGAGACCTCGTCTTCGCCAATTTGACCGCTGGCACGATCTCTGACCTGCAAACGGCAATTGCAGCCGTCCCGACCGGTCCTCAGGGTAATCCCGGTTCGACCGGAAATGCAGGAAGCCAGGGAAACCAGGGCAATCGTGGTCTGACAGGAAACCAGGGTCAGCAGGGAGTGTCCGGAACGAATGGTCTGCAGGGAGTGGTCGGAGCACAAGGTCACGTCGGAAATCAGGGCGTGCAGGGTTTGACGGGCTTTGGAAACCAAGGAAGCCAGGGAAATCCTGGTTCAACCGGTTCGTCCGGAGCTTCCGGAGCGCAGGGCGTGCAAGGAAGTCGCGGCAACCAGGGAACCGTCGGAAACCAGGGACAGCAGGGTAGCGTCGGACAAACTGGTTCGGTCGGTCAGCAGGGCTCGACCGGAGCATCAGGAGCCCAGGGAAATCAAGGGAGTCGTGGCAACCAAGGAACGACAGGTACCGGCTCACAAGGGGCTCCTGGCGTGCAAGGCTCGACTGGTACGTCCGGAAGTCAGGGCAATCAGGGAACCACTGGATCGGGCTCGCAAGGAGCGACCGGAAATGCAGGAAGCCAGGGCAATCAAGGCAACCAGGGTGTCCCTGGATCGGGAAGTCAAGGTGCCCTCGGGCACCAGGGCAATCAAGGTACGGTGGGCAACCAAGGAGCGACAGGTAGCGGCTCACAAGGAGCCCAGGGCAATCAAGGAGCGGTCGGTTCAACGGGGAGCCAGGGCAATCAAGGTGCGAGGGGAAATCAAGGGCTGACCGGTTCGTCTGGAGCTTCCGGAGCAACAGGGGCTCAGGGTTCGACCGGTTCAACTGGGGCGTCGGGCAGTCAAGGTGCGGTCGGGGCACAGGGGGTACGCGGTTACCAGGGAGTATCGGGCAACCAGGGCAACCAAGGGTTGACCGGTGTGACCGGTTCACAGGGCAACACGGGCTCGACTGGAGCGTCCGGAGCACAGGGAGCGATCGGGGCACAAGGTCTGACGGGAAGTGGCTCACAAGGGCAACCCGGCAATCAGGGATCGAAAGGAGACGCAGGTCTTACCGGACCAACGGGGAGCCAAGGAAACCAGGGTGTCGCCGGAAACCAAGGTGTGCCTGGACAGCAAGGCTTCCTCGGAAATCAAGGACTCCTCGGAAACCAGGGCTACCAAGGTTTTGTCGGCAACACGGGCTCGACCGGAGCAACCGGCAGTCAGGGAAATCAGGGTAATCAGGGCTTAACGGGTTCGGGAAATCAGGGGGCAACCGGGAGCCAGGGAAATCAGGGCACGACTGGTGGTCCGCAAGGAACGCAGGGCTCGACCGGAGCATCAGGAGCCCAGGGGAACCAAGGTAACCAGGGACAGACTGGTAGCGGTTCGCAGGGAGTGCAGGGGAGTGGCGGTGCCCAGGGTAATCAGGGAAATCAGGGACAAACTGGATCGGGCTCGCAGGGTAGCCAAGGAAATGCTGGGTCGGCTGGTCCACAAGGTTCGACCGGAGCTACTGGCACGACAGGAGGCACGGGACCGCAAGGTAATCAGGGTTACCAGGGACAAACAGGTACGGGTTCGCAGGGTAGCCAAGGAAATACGGGATCGACTGGTCCTCAAGGACTGGTCTCGACTTCGTCCGCCAACACCTGGTCGGCTAACCAGTCGATCGGTACCGGCTCTGATATAGAAATCTATAACACGGTTGATCAAACAACCAACTACGAACGATTCCGAGCGTATTGGAACAGCAACATCGCAACCATCGCTGCCGAATTCGGCGGAACAGGTACACCGCGTAACTTGGTGATGTCGGCTTCGAACACAGGCGGATCGACCACAGCCATTACGCTCTCGAGGTCGGCGGCACCGTTTGCAAATATCAACGCTTCGACAACATCGTTAACCGGTAGCCTCTATACCTATACAACTGGCTCTCTGACCCCATCTAGCGGTGTCGTCAACGTCGTGGCAGTTGCGCCGACGATTGCCACTTCAAGCACAGGTGGCTATACGTGCTTACTTGTAAACCCGACCGATACCTCGACCGGAACCGGACTTAAAAATCTGGCGGATTTCCAGGTGGGCGGCACGAGCAAGGCGAGGGTAGACAGTACCGGACAAGTAGTAAGCTCCAGTGCAGTCAGTGTTTACAACACGACGGACCAAGTCACCAACTACGAAAGACTTCGTACTTTCTTTTCGTCCAACGTCGCAACGATCAGCACTGAGGTCGGAGGCACCGGGACTGGAAGGAACCTGACGCTGACAGCCGTCAACTCCTCAGGTGGGTCGACCTCGTTGACTTTGAGTCGTTCATCCAATCCATACTTCTCGGTAAGTCCAGGGTCTGGTGGTGCGACTGGGGTCTTGAGCCAATTTACGACCTCGACACAGAATCAAACCTCCGGAGTCGTATCGATCCTGGCGGTCAATCCCCAGTTCTCTCAAACCTCTACGGCTGGCTATACGTGTCTTCTTGTGAATCCGACTGAGACAAGCACAGGCAGTGGTGCGAAGCTCCTTGCGGACTTCCAAGTCGGGTCGACATCCAAAGCGAAGATCGACAACGCTGGGCAAGTTACGGCTGCCGGGTTCGCTTCTACGGTTGCCAGCAAGACCTCCGCATATACGGTCACAACCTCAGACTCGGTTGTCCTCTGCGATGCCACTTCGTCTGCCTTTACGGTCACGCTTCTGTCAGCCTCGACGGTCTCGACCGGACGACGATTCACGATCAAGAAGGTCGATTCCTCGGGGAATGCAATCACGATCGCGACGACCTCGAGTCAAACTATCGACGGAGCATCGACCAAGTCACTTTCGAGCCAATGGTCGGCATTGACCGTTGTCAGCGACGGCTCCAACTGGCAGGTTGAGAACCTCGGGACGGCAGGGAGCCAGGGAGCACAGGGTTCTGCTGGTCCGCAGGGTTTCCAGGGAGCCAGCGGTACGGGGTCACAGGGACCGCAGGGAATCGGTGTCAATCATCCCTTTACGACCGACACAGACGGATCGACCGTGACGTTCGATATGAGTACCTCCACAGTCCACAGCGTCACGCTTGGTGGCAACCGTACGCTGGCTGTGTCCAACGTGACCAGCGGTCAGACGTTCTTGGTGATCTTGAAGCAGGACGGAACAGGGAGCAGGACCGTGACCTGGTTCTCTGGGATCACGTGGGCGAACGGAACCGCTCCGACACTGACGACGACTGCGAACAAGCAAGACGTCTTTAGCTTCTTGCAGATCGGGACAAACACTTACCTTGGATTCGTAGTGGGGCAAAACTTCTAATGGCAATTTCACTTGTACAATTATCGCCAGCGGGTTCGTCGACAAGCACGTCAGCCTCTTGCACCTTCTCGATGGGTACGACCGTAGGAAACTGGATCGTCGTGGTCGTTGGTGCAGGAGACGTGGCGAGTGCTCCTAGTGGCTACTCGACAGCAGTCGCGAACAACGTAAACATCACAAACAGTGAAACTGTTTCAATCTTCTATTCCCAACCAGGAACCAGCGTCACAACAGTAACCTCAACGATCGCCAGCAGTGCAAAGTGGGTAATCTGGGCAGCCGAATATTCGGGTATAGCCTCAACACCTTTGGATTCAACGTCGAAAGCAACGAATGCCACGACGGGACCTATACGACCTTCTTGGTCGGATTTCCTCCTGGTCGCAGGATTCTGTACCCAGAATGCCGCCCAGATTGCCCCTTTCGGTCCCGCAACTGGTGACTTTAGCCTCCAGGACTCAGCAGCCATCGGGAAATTCTTCGGTGGTTGCTATTGTGATCGAATCGTGACCAGCCAGACGACCAGGAACGTTTACAACTGTTCCTGCCCACCAGGAAACTCTGGAGCCCTCGCTACCTTTGTCGCCAGTGGAGCGACCCTCCTTCCAGATAGTTCGCAAACGGGAATTATGCTGGCAAGCCTCTAAATAGGATTATGGCACTACCCGTTTTCACATACCCGAAAAACTCAGCCAGGACTAAGCTCTCAGCCCCGAGGTCACCTGGCGATTTGACCCTCACCGTATCGAATGCATCTGCCTTCGGAAGCCCATCTGAATCCTCGCCCATTAGGGTCGTCGTGCGAGGGGCAAGTACATACACAATTCTAAAGGTCACAGGCATTTCTGGTCACCTGATGACGGTTGCTGGGACGATGGAGGATTCCGTCGACCTAGCCTATCCAGCAGGGGCGTACGTCGAGTGTGACCAAACCGCTGGTCACCTGTCGGACGCTTACGACCAGATATTGAACCTCGCCAGCTTGGCGGTTACCCAAGCGGCAGCGACCGTATTCAACGCTGATGGAAGCATCACAGAGACGTACGCCGATTCTGGCTTGGTGGTCACAACCTCGTTCGGCTCAGACGGGTCGATCACAGAGGCTTACGGTTCTCCGCTGAATGTGACCAAAACAACACGATTTAACGCTGATGGAAGCATCACTGAGACCACGGTCTAAGGAGGACAAATGTTTGGACAATCCTTGTGGGGAGCCTCTCCCTTTGGCGTTGATGAATCCTTGCCAGTCGTGGTGCCAGCCATTTCAGCCAAGGTCACCAGCGGCGACGTTGATCCCTTCTGGACGGTTGTCATCGACTCCGACCAGGACGCTGTTTGGTTCGGCGGAGCCTTTAACTCTGCACCTTTCAACGGGACGCTTTACAACGGGCTCTCGGGAGGGGGAACCGACACGGATCTTGTGATCGTGGGAACGGTCACAGGAGGATCGCCTGACCCTTCTAGGACGGTAGTCTCTGACGGTCCTCCTCCCGACGTGGACGTAGGAGCCTTCAGCCTAAGCTTCAATTCGGCTTTTAGACGAAGTAACTCTATATAGACGTATGCCGAATATCGAAACCATTACCCAGGGCTGCGACCGATCCTGGAACTTGGAACTCAAAGACAATCAGGGAAATTCCGTCACGAGCTTTACCGACCAGGACGTCCTGGTGGCAACAGTTTGGGAAGGAAAAGGGCAAACATCCCTGCTAAATCCGACCGCTGACTGGATCTTGCCAAGCTCAGGGACGCTGACCCTGTCGATCTCGGCGGAACAATCAGCCACACTATCTCCGCAGCGATACTACCTCGACGTAAGAGCCGAGACGTCAGACGGACGCACGATCGACCTCTGGGACGCCTACCTCGAGGTCACTGCGTCGGCGGGAATCGACGAACCTCCGAGTACCTATGCCACGCTGAAAGACGCTCTGGTCTACGCTCCCTGGCTCTCCAACGAACTATCCGACCAAAACCTCTCCGACTTCGCCGACCATTTCCACGCAGCCAGGACTTGGCTCGAGGGAATCATCCAGTCCAAGTGGCGGGTTTCGGGAGCCTTCGGAATCACGGTCTTCGGCAATGTCGCTTCGTCCTATCCGCCTATGGACACAGGCGGGGAGAACAAATACATCCAGGACATCCTCGACGCTAACCAATTGATGCTCCGACCTCGAGTAATCGAGATGACAGCCAAACGAGCTATCGGGACGATTTGCCAGAGCCAAATCTCTCCCAACTCTGGAGACAGCAACTATCAGAGGCTTGCAGCGAGATTTCTGGCAGAGGCAGATTCCCTCGTTGTTTCCTATACCGCAGAATTCGACCTAAACGCAGACGGTTACAGTGACTTCAACATCCCGTGCGGTGTTTCTTCAATCAGATAAGGAGCCAGAGTGGACGACCACCTAAGACTTAAAGAGTTGCGAGCATGTATACGCGGTCGACTGGATCGGCAACAGAACGACATCATCGATGACGATCATTACTGGTTCCTTCTGACGGTCGAGAGCAGCTACGACCTCGTGAACGACGTGAAGACTCTGGAAACCTGGAACAAGCAACTGAAATCCTATGCCAGTGCTTGGAAATCGAAGAAGAAGGAGCCAAATGCAAAAGGCTGAAATGGGAAAGGGACTCGAGATGATGCTCAAATCCCTAAAGAAGGGCACGGGCAACCTGAGTGTCCTCGCCAAGCCTATTGGTCAGATTCTGCTTGACGACAACAGGAACAACCTCGGGACAGACTGGCACGGGAATACCCTCGCTCCTCTTGCCGAGTCGACGTTGAAACGCCGAGAAGGTAACGGTCCTCCGTTGGCACCAAGAGGGACCGACAGCCGAATCGTGACCAACGCCTTTATCGATGCGACCCGAACCACCAGCGGATTAGTGGTCGAGCTTGGCTGGAAAGGCATTCCTTGGCTGCGATTTCATACGAGTGGAACAAAATGGATGCCACAGCGTGACATCACAGGGGTTCGACCTCAGACGATGGATAAAATTACTGACCTCGTCCAGAATTACTACGCTGACCTCGTAAGCGTAAATCAGATGTTCAAACAATAACTAGGTTATGACCAAGAAACTCCCCTTAGATGACTCCAACGAAACCAAGTTCTATTGTGACTTAGTCACTAAGCTCAAAACCGATTCCAATCTATCCCGCGTGATCAAGAAGTGGTGCGTATATTCTGGGGACAACTCCGAAATCGCAGAACCCACCAGTAGCGACCTGCCATACCTCCGAATCGCACCTTCTTCCGACTATGCTGAGACGACAACCGAAACCAGAAGTCAAGCTCCGATGACTTTGGATGTCGGGCTGATCGTTGAAGGTACTAGGGCAGGGGACATCCTAAACCTGTGGAACGCGGTTCGAAAAGCAATCTTCCCTGGTGACCAGTCGATGCAGGCTCTCTTGAATAAGTATTCTGCCGCAGCCCTCACTCTTCACCAGCCTGCCTATGGCGTCGGAACGATAGGGAAGAACGCATCACAGATGCTGGTTGCGTCTGGTTCGCTCTCTGTCAAGTTCACAGTTGGAACCATGCTCTAAGAATCGATTGCCGCTCGCATACATACCTCTAAACCCTAAGCTTAGAGGTACGCCTTGCGAGAGATTTTAAAATTATGGACGGAGAGCACATGGGGCAGCTTCGCTTGGTCGTCCGGAAGCCCCGTCAAAAACAGTGACTATATTGTGGTCGAGTTGAACCAGTCGAACGCCTTCACCATGCGACCAAAAACCATACAGAAGATGATCCGAACCGCTAACGCGGGCAACAGGGTCAACAAGGTCTATTCGTCACAGGTTGACCTAACAGGCAATCTTCAGACTTTCCTCTATCCAGAACAGACTTCCTTCCTGGTTGGACTCGGAACTACCTTGTCTGGAAGCAGACCCGACCTAGGCTCTGTGACCGCCGACCATTATATCCAGATGGATTCTGGAACTATCGCATACCGACGTTACCTGGGATGCAAGGTCACTCAACTCCAGTTGACTAGCTCCGCCGATGATACCCCAGTCAAGGCTCAGCTTCAGCTTGTTGCCAAGTCTCCTGCGACGATTGGAGGCGGAGATTTTCCTGTGCCTGCCCAATCGGAGTTTCCGCAGGGCAATCCCTACCTATTCACCGACACCGCTGGAGGATTGACTCTTGGGAGCAGCCGTACCAATTTCAGCAGTTGGGACCTATCGATCAAGAATATAATTGATGCCTCGCGATTCGAGAACCAATACATCGGGATCGCCAAGTGGTGCGGAAGAGATATCACTTGGACCAACAAGCTTCTATACGGATCAACCACAGACAGAACAAATTACGAGGCGACCACAGCCACGACTTGCTCGATGGAACTCAATAACACTGTCAATACTTGTACATTCACCTTGGAAAATGCGAACTACCTGACCGACGTCGATGACGATTTGTCGATGGATAAGAACTTCGCCCAGACCCTCAGTTGGGTGAACGTGTTTGACGAATCCGTGCCTGGGGATTTCAGCTTCGCCACAACCTAAGGAGGGCTCTTGCCAGCAGCAGTCGACCAAAAGGTTCGGATTATCCTCGAGTCCCAGGGCGAGCAGTTTTTAGATGTCTTGAAAGGTCGTCTCGACCTCGTCAACGGATCAATCGATGCTTTAAACGACTCCTTTACCCAGGGGATAGTCCCCCTCACGAACTACCGGAAGGACGTCGGTAGCCTGGCACGAGAGCAGGACAATCTGACCAAGGAACTTGCAGCAGCTCAGCGACAGTTGGACGCAAACAAGGTATCCACCGACGCCGTCGACCATGCGATGGAGGAACTTGCCGCAAGCTCTGGTCGTGCGTCTTCGTCATTTGAGCGAACCGGCTCTGCGGCTGCCGCAACGACCTCGAAAATGAGCCCGTTGTCCCAACGAATCCAGGCTGGAACCTACGCCTTTCAGGATTTTACCAGCGCTTCCGGTGACCTCGGACAAAAGCTCAACGCCATCACCAACAATATTCCTGGGCTCCTGGCGGGCTTCGGGAATTTTGGGTATGCGGTGTCGCTGATCATTACTGGAGCAGTTGCCTTGTATAAGAATTGGCGAGCGATTGCCACGCTGTGGGAAGACAGACACGCTGTCAAGACCGCCAACGATCTTAAGGGTCTCGAGGATCAACTCGACCGCACCAAAGACAAGATTCAAGAGCTTGAAAAAGCGACCAAGGACTCCAACGGCGAAATGAGCATGACCGTTGAGGAGCAAGCCAAGTACAACGACCTCAAGGCGGAGCAGGTTCGACTGGAGAAAGAGGTCTCAGCCGAAAAGAAACGGCAACACGAGATAGATGAGCTTCTCCAGAGCCGGTCGAAGGAAGATCGGGAACGAGGGCAGGCATTCGAGGATGCGGCTGCCGGACGTGGTGCCCGACTCCGATCGGATGTCCAAAAGGCTCTTGTCACTCGGGCTGGATACGACGTGAAGCGTGAGGAAGATCGGATGGGTACCCGTGTCGTCCAATACGGGCAACGTGCCGACGTCACTCACGACCAGTATCTTGCCTTTGCCCAGACGGAGCGTGCCAAGTTCGACGAATTCAAGAAGAACATGCTCGACCCTGCCCTCTGGCAGAAGGCGACCGACGACCTCCTGGTCAAGCTGAAGGCGGGCGACAAGAACGCCAACGCCAGGCTGACGAAGTTGATGGATGCTGGCACCGGGGTCTTGATCGGCGGCAACGGATTCCGCAAGGCGTGGGAAGATCAACAGCCCGAGGCAGTGAAAGCCCGTAAGGAGGCTGAGGAGAAGGCTAAGGTCGATGACCGTCAAGCTAAGGCTGCTGCGAGGGACGCCAACAAGCAGAACAAGAAGGAATCGGCAGCCGACATCAAAGCATATAACGCCATGGTGGACCAATGGAACAAAGAAGACGGTGACGCTATCGTCGCCAGGAAGAACCAGGCAAAGGCTGATGCAAAGACCTCGAAGGGTGTAAGCAAAGCGAGAGAGAAGGAAATCAAGGAAGGTGCCACCAAGCTGGAGAAGCAGAGCGGCAAGAACTACGGTCTCATTTACGAAAACGAGATCGCCCAGAATGAGGCAGATACGGCACAAGGTGCCCCTGTGGTCACATCCTTCGCCCAGGAGCGACAGATGCGAGAGACGGGGCAGAAGTATGCCTTGCCTCCCGAGATTCTGAAGAACCGTATCAAGAAGGCAATGACAAATGACTTCTTCCAGCGTGGTGGGTCAGCTGCGGCAGCCCAGAAGGCTACCGAAAACATAACGGGCAAGGCAGAGAGCGACCTTGAGGCACGTCGGAACAACGTCGCCAACAAGGGAATGAATGCTCAGGGCAGGATTCTGAACGTGGCGATGGACCTTGCTGAGGACGTAGCCAAGCTGGAGAAGCAGCAGAACATGATCATGCAGGGCGTAGCTCAATTAGAGAACAGCCAGAAGCAGAAGAAGAGAAGCAACTTGAGGCGAGGTCGGTAATTGGCAAACACCGTGGTCACAATCGATGGGGAAGTGGTTTCGACCGACACGATCGAGATTCTGCCGCTTGAGCTTAACAAGCAATATGGCGGGATCGATACTTTCACGTTCGTCGTCCGTGGAACGAACGGACCGCTGCCGAAACCCGATCCTTACCTGTGGAAAACCGTCACGGTCACGATCAACTCGACTCTGTATTTCAGCGGCGACATCGTTTCCGCCCATCCCCAATTCGGTGACCTCGGATATTCTTACACGTATCAATGCTTGGGGCTCAGGAATCGTGGCGATTTTATGCCCCACACAGACAGCAACAGCCTTACAGACGTCTCCTGGTACAACGTCGACCCTACTCAAGACCCTGTGAACTATATTCCTTCCAGGGCAGGGCGGAACCTTGGGGCAATCATCGCCGACGTTCTGACGATGCCTACCAACGCAGCCAACTTGACCGCTTGGGGACTTGGTGCCTACGTCTCCTTGTCTCCTCCGACGCTTCCGTTTTCCACCTTGTTCGACCTCTCGCAACTGACGGTCATTCCTCCGTATCCAGTTTGCGTCCAAGGGGAGAAGCTTCTTGCCGCAATCGAGACGGTCCTCACGCAGACCTATCCGACGTGGATTTTGAACGTCGAACCCAGTGGGGAACTCAGGTTCCGTAACACGCGGGCTTTCGAGTCGGTCACGCTGACCTTGGATTCCGACCTGATCGACCCTTCAGAAATCGCCAGGGAGACGGCTGAGAGCTTCTCTCGAGTCGTGGTGAGGGGACAACCCCAGATCGAGCCGAAGCTTGTCAGTCTCCAGTCAGGAAATCTGGTCGAGGACTTTGCATGGGGTCCGTATACGACCTCCAACGCCGCGAAGACAGCCTGGCAAATTTCCGACTTCACCCAGCCAGGAGACGGAGTCGACTCTGGCACTTGTACGTGCCCTGGGACACTGTCGGTGATCGTGACGTCGAATTCGCCGACGACCTTCTGGGACGGCGACTTCTGGGACCAGACCTCGAACGGTCGCCAAGGAGTCATCCAATTGGCTTACTCCGCTGGGGCAGGTCTGACGCAGTACGTGTCCCGAAGGATCGTCAGCAACTCGCCACTCGCACCAGGCGGGAACTCGACCCTCAATCTTGATTACCCCTTGCCGCTTACCTCGTACAACTCTTACGTGATTTACGGGCAAGCCTCGCCAGCCAATCAGGTCTGGAGGAAATACAAGGTCGCCAACGAGGCTGATGGGACAGCAATGCAAAATGCGTTTATGTACCCAGTCCCGTTTGTGACTAGTACCTCGTCAGCCACCTTGGTTTCGAGCCCTACGGCTGCCATCAGCTATTCGGTGTCTGGCTCTCCGCCCTACACGCAGGAACCGATCAACTTCACCCAGGACCCCGAGACGGGCACGATCCTCTTCTATAAGCCCACGTGCCTCGTGTTTGGCGGAGGAGCCACGATCACACCTGCCAGTGACCTTCAAGTCCTGCTGGCTGTGGCGACGGGCAGTCTGACGGCTGTTGCTCCGCCAAACGACGGATCGGGTGATCCAACTTACGAGGGGACGTTCTTCACAGACGAGTGCGGAAGCTCTGCCTCTCGTGCCAAAACCCTGACGGTCATGGTGGATGAGTGGAAGGACCCTGCGAACTTCGCCAACATGGTCAACTATGCCCAGGCTCTTCTCGATTCTGTCAAGGATACGGTCTGCAGTGGGAGCATCGTTTACCACGGACTCTATGAGCCTGGGCTTTCGTTTGGTCTGGGAATCTGCCTCGACGGAAATGGCTTTACGACAGGCTGGGAATCCTTCTCCTCGGACGAAGACTTTCCAGGACTTCCCGTACGGTCGGCAACGCTCCATTGGGAGACCTCTGGGGGTTCACAGCATACGACGACCCTCGAGTGTCATAACCATTGGGCACAGTTCTCGCCAACGCTCTTCTTGAGACCTTCGAGGCAATACGTCGAGCTTGGCGGAGAGAGCATGGTCGCCGGTGTGCCGGTGACGCCGCTGACGGGACAGAACCTTTCATTCAGGGGTGCACCTGACCTCGAAAGCTTCGGGTCGGACAACTCGACGCTGGGGAGCGATATGGATAACTTGACGTCGGACCAGGGGAACTTGACGCCAGACATGGGGAACTTGCTTCCCGACTTAGGAGGGCTCGATGGCTGAGACTGAAAGTCGCGACCAGGAGATTGCGAGACAAATTGACCTGCTGCTCAGGCAGATTGCCGAGTTGCAGAGGCGAGCGACCAAACTAGAGAACCAGGTGCAGGCACTAAGTGGATGAACGATAAAACACGTCTATACATTGAATCGAAGCTGCGACAGGCAAGTCTCCAGGTGGGAACTTTGCAACGTCGGTTCTCCCGACTTGACGACATGCAACAGACGCTCTCTGTGGTCGGGGGAGGGGAGACAACCTTGCCCTGCACCTTCACAGGCGTGTTGACGGGTTGCGGTCTTGCGTACCCTGGTCTGTCGGTGGTTGTTACGAGCAACGTCGACGGGACGGAAATCTGGTCGGGCACGACAAACAACGTCGGGCAATATTTTGGTAGTGGGCAGGTGCCTGCCAACTTGGTGACCTCGGTCACGATCTCGGCTACGGTTCCCGACTGGGCAGCCGATCGGTACGACTCTCCGACCAGGACTTGGACAGCGTCGCTCCAGCCGGGCGACTACGACCCGTTTGATGGTGTCGGCGGCAATTTCTTGCCGACCCACAATATTGCTGCCGACAACGACCGCTACCTCTGTGGTGGCGGGACATACTACCCAATATCGAATCACGTATTGATGGGCGATACCCTTTATGGCGCGGTCGAGATCATTTATGGTCCCGACAACGTCGGCTCGCCAAGTTGGAACTACGTCCGGACGGCTGCCGAAACAGGCACTCTCCAACTTCAGTACTACTGGAATATGGCTGGGCTCTCGATCTACGATCCCCACCTTACGGAAGACGGGTTTGGGGCTACCTACCTTTACTCGATGGCTCCGGTGACCAGGACGACCGACGAACATCTGCCTGACAATCCGATTCGGCAGGTGTTCGACATCCCGACGAATGCCCGGCAGTTCGATCACACGACGCACGAGCAAACGCTTTTCGATGTGTTTTATGGCGGTCATGGGGCAACGATCACGTTTACTGAGCTTGATCCGGTGTGACTAGGGAATTTCCGAAGTCGAAATCCTAACCTCATGCGGTTGGTCGAGCTTAGCCGCCAAAACTGTCAGCGAGTTCTTTGCGTTTACGGCGTTCAAATTAGGACCTGAACGCAAAGACACTACATCAAAATTCGACCTCAATCCCTTATCCCACAAATGAAGCTCAATATAAGGAATAATCATTCCATTCGAATGCCTTACAAGTGTATTTTTATTGACGAACTTGGGTCCTCGAAGCATAATGCGAATCAATCGCCATTCCTTCTCTTCTTGGTAAACCTCGTTCTTGAAACATGCAGCATATGTTAAAAATTTCATGTAGAACATCTTAAAAACATCGACGTATTCACTTGGCAGATTGACTATAATGTAAACTCCATCTTTCTGCTTGTCGTGCCTGACCTCCATCACCGGATGTTTTACGTGTTTTTTTGCATCCAATGGGCATGATTTCCCAATTTCCGTCACGGCTTCGTCAAAGTGTTTCAGAAGTGATTCGATGATCGTCAGTTGTTCTTCTTTTTTGTAAATCACCTTTGCCAATTCATACGGTCTTTTTTCGGGTAACACATGGAAAGGGAGATTGGGTTTTAGCCCAATGTTATATCCTCCGCTACTCCCATACCCACGCCACTGACTCAACAAATCGTCTTCTTCGCAGAACGAGGACAGAAAAAGGTCGAAGCAGTTGAACGCAAATTCGGGCAAATCTGCATACGACTCAAGTATCGCTTTGGCTGTTTTGTTTTCAATGAATGAAGGACGCTTGAGCTTGGCTTGCAAAATCGAATGGCTGTAGTACCATTCGCTTGAATCGTTCAGGTATCGAAAATTGGTTGCCCAAATGTTCCGATTTTTCACTATGCCAAGAAGACCTTCGGCTGAAGTATAGTGATGTAAAGGTTTCTCTGGACAAACATTGGTTCCAACCTTTTTTGATGTTTCAAGCTCGTTTAGCCTTTCGACAAACCTTTGGTTTACCTGCTCGATGGAGAGTACAGTTTTTTTCGCCACTGGATCCTCTGTGTATTGATTAAACAGTAGATCTGACCTGCGACATCGACCAAGGAATTCTATCGAATCGCCGGGTCGATGTCGTCGCCATTTGAATGACTTCGCTCATTCTGGGCTCACCGGTCCCTCCTCAAAGAACTCGCCGACCTTGACGTTTAGGTCGACATTCGCCTCGTGATCCTGCACGAACCAGCGTTCCGTCCCGTCCTTGAAGAAGACTTTCACAAACATTTGAAACTGGACTTTGAAGCACTTTCCACGCTTGTCGGAGACCTTCGGGAACAATTCGATCCTCTCGACCAGGCGAGCGATCCTCGACCGGATCTGAAGCCGCAAGTCTTTGGAAGCGTCTTCCTCCGTCGTCTTGCCCAGGAGGTCGGCGAGCGTCCGAAGCTCACCCACAGCGTCGACGTCGGCGTTGCTCGCCTGACTCTTGAGAGCGTCCAACTCGGAAGCTAGGGCTTTCTTCTCCCGATCCAGGTCGGACACAAGGTCAAGGAAGGGGAGGATATCTGCTGCTGGCAAGTCCTTGATCCGACCTTTGATCACCCGTTCCTTGTGCTCTGCTTCGGCGAGCTTGCCTGTGACCAGTGCGATTCGGTCGAAGACACCGGTCGTGTCTTTGGAGAAGTCCGAAGGCTTTAGTTCGCTAACGAATTTCAGGAACGCCGTTTCCATCGTCTCGTACTTGATCCGAGACCCATCTGACCCAGCCATGCCCGAAATATGCCCCTGGCTCATCCAGTTGCGGTAGTGATATGTTTTGTTTTTGTATTTCACGCTGCCGGTATATGCGTACATTGGGTGCAGATCGAACCCGTTGAACACCAGACCAGAGAACAAGTTGACTTCTTCCTGGACGGGAGCCCGACCTGGTCGTTGCTTTGCCCCCTCCTGGACTCTGAAGAATTGCTCCCTCTCGATGACGGCGGGGTAGTACCCTTCGACCGGGTCTCCATCAGGTACTTGACGTCCGTCTATCACCTTGTTCGGTTGGTACTCGCCGATCACCTTCCTCGTTTTCAAGATGTTGTTCACGCCGCTGGTGGTCCAATGGGAAGCAAAGCGAGGCTTCTCCCAGGGTTCGTTGTTCAGCTTTTTGACGATGGCGACCATCCCGTAACCGCCCTCCCGAAGTCGGAAGATTTCCCTGACCACGGCTACGCGGTCGGGAATTGGCACGTAGCGGTTTTCAACTTTGTTGAAATCGAGCCACCAAGGTCGAAGCTTGCCCTTGGACTTTCCTCCCGCCGTACCTTCCCTGGCAGCGATCCGTCGTTGCTCCCACTTGGCAGTGATGCGTGCGGACTTGGTGGCGGATTCCTCGTTCGCCCTGGACATGATGATGATGGGCTCGAGGATCCCCGACAGGTCGTTGATCGAGTCTCGGGAGTGCCTCCGTTCGGGCTCAAGCGTGACGATATCGACCCCGGATTGGATGATCCGTAGGAACAGTTGGAGTGCCTCACTGATCTGGTCACGAGAGAGACGGTCGAGGGATTCGATGATTAGGATCGAGCCCTTTGCGATCCGACCTGATTCGGCTGCGGCGAGGAATTCGGCGAGGGCTCCGAATTTGCTGTTCTTGCTCCGGAAGCCGGATACGCCGAGGTCGCTCAGACGTAATCCTTCGTCGAGGGACAGACCGTTTCGCTCGCAGTACTCACGGGTCTTTGCGAGTTGGCGACGAACACCGTCACCTTGAATCTGTCGGGAACTTGACAATCTCACGTAGCTATAGGCTGTCGGCATGGTCGAAGTCTCCTTTCCAACGACCATAGGTACTTAGTGGCTATCCAGCAAGATAGTTTTCACACCTGGAACGTCAAACGACTCCGACCGGCGGAGCTCGGCCCGTTCGACTACGAGGGGGAGGTGTTGACGAGGAGCCTCTGGATTGCGGAGGGGATCACGAGCTACTACGACCGGTTGCTCGTCCGCCGGGCGGGGCTCAGCACCGTGGCGGAATACTTCGCGGGCGATCCGCCGCCGCCCGGGGCGGACTATGACCAGCCCAAGAACGACATCGAGAAGCTCCAGGAGACCCCCGGGAGGCTCGTCCAGCCGCTCGAGTCGGCCTCGTTCGACGCCTGGATCAAGTACTATCGCCGCGACGAGAACACCCCGAACACGGGGGTCAGCTACTACATCAAGGGGGCCGTCGTCGGCTTCCTCCTCGACGCGAAGATCCGGAGGGCGACGAACGGGGCGAAGAGCCTCGACGACGTCCTCCGACTGGCCTTGGGCAGGCACTCGGGAGAGGCTGGGTTCACCCCCGAGCAGTTCCGCAGCCTTGCCCAGGAGGTGGCCGGGGTCGACCTCGCCGACTGGTTCCACAAGACGCTCGAGACGACCGAAGAGCTCGACTACGCCGACGCCCTCGACTGGTACGGCCTCCGGTTCTCGGGGAAAGGGAAGGCCGACGGCAAGGGACCCGAGAAGCCGGCGAAGGCCTGGCTCGGCCTGTCCACCAAGCCCGAAGGGAGTCGGCTGATCGTCTCGGTCGTGAAGCGAGAGACGCCGGGATACGAGGCAGGCTTCAACGTCGGCGACGAGATCCTGGCGATCGGCGACGAGCGAACCCTGGCCGAGCAGTGGTCGAAGCGGATGGAACAATACCGGCCCAACGAGAAGGTCTCGATCCTGATCGCAAGGCGAGGCCGACTACTCCGGCTCGAGGCGACCTTCGGCGTCGACCCCGCCTCGCGCTGGAAGCTCGAGCTGAACCCGGACGCGACCGAAGACCAGAAGGCCCACCGCAAGGCCTGGCTCGGCGACTGACGGACCGATCCCGAAACCCGGTTGGCTCGAGGGACAGGATTTGTGCCCAAAATGGCATGCTGAGAAAGGCCGCCGCGTTCTATCTTAAGGTGGGGACCGCTCGGAGCCACCGGGAACGACTGGTGGGCAGTGAGTGTCGACCCGAGAGAAGGCCGCCGCGTTGACCGCGTCAGAATTCCCGGTAGTCAGGAAAAAGCCGGGTTTCGGGAAACACTCGAGGGAGCTCATTCATGGAGAGCCAAATCGTACCGCCCGGCGAGGGCCGAAAGGTCTGGGTCGTCGGCGACCTCTACACGTTCAAGGCCACCGGCGAGGACACGGGCGGCGCCTTCGCCCTGATCGAGGCGCTCGTCCCGCCCGGCGGCGGCCCTCCGCCCCACTCGCACTCGAGGGAAGACGAGGCGTTCTACGTCCTCGAGGGGACGCTCCATTTCCAGGTCGACGGCCGAGAGCTCGACGCGGGGCCCGGCACCTGGATCACGCTCCCGAAGGGGAGTGTCCACGCCTTCAAAAACACGGGATCGACGACGGCCAAGATGCTGATCCACGTCGCCCCGTCGGGCCTCGAACGCTACTTCCTCGAGGTCGGCCGGGAGCCGACCGACGGCGGTCAAGAGCCCGTGATCCCGACGCCCGAGGACTTCCAGAAGCTCCTCGCGGCCGCGCCGAAATACGGACTCGACATCCGACCGCCTTCGCATTGATCTCGGAACGATCGGGGGAGTGTTCCAATGCCCGAGGCCTCGGCCCGTGACCCGTTCCTGCAAGCCGCGATCGACGAGGCGAAGGCAGGCCTCGCCGAAGGGGGAATCCCGATCGGCTCGGTCCTGGTCATCGACGGTAAGATCGTCGGGCGGGGGCACAACCGCCGTGTCCAGGACGGGAGTGCCATCCTCCACGCCGAGATGGACGCCCTCGAGGACGCCGGCCGGCTCTCCGCGGCCGAGTACCGGAAGGCCGTGCTGTACTCGACGCTCTCCCCCTGCGACATGTGCTCGGGGGCGTCGCTCCTCTACAAGATCCCCAGGATCGTCGTCGGCGAGAACCGGACGTTCCAGGGACCCGAGGCCTACCTCCGATCTCGGGGCGTCGATGTGCAGGTTGTCGACGACCCGGAGTGCGTCCGACTCATGGAATCATTCATCCGCGAGCACCCCAACCTTTGGAACGAAGATATAGGGGTCTGAGGAACCCATAAGGGCGTCCGGGGTGGGCCGGAGTGGTCCAAGCCCGGTCCTCCCGTTCGACGAGGTAATTCGGATATCAAGAGCGAGGCGCGGGGAGGACGCCCGGGAAAGGCGAGGTCCGCCGGTCGCCCTGGACCCGATCCTCGACGATGCTCTCGCTTTCGACAACCGGACCGACTTGCGACACTGGAATCCCAAGGACCTAGGCGACCGTCGCCCTGAATGGACTACGGAGGACGATCCAATGAGCGCCCTACCCTCGGGAACCTCGGAGGTTCGCAGGCCGCTTTGGTTGAAGCCTGTGTCCATTCCTCGGCTGACGACCCGAGGCCTCATGCTCGTCGTTGCCCTCTCGGGAATCTTCCTCTCGATCGTCGCGGAATGCGCGAAACTGATCCGCATCTCCAAGGGACGAAGCCATAAGGCGGAACAGTCTGCTAGCTATGAGGAAGGTTACCGGACCAACGCACTTGTATATGTCGCCGAGGCCCAGAGGCTCGCGTACGAGGCCTTGCGTGCCCGCGAGGACGAACGGCTTTCCAATCGACTGGGGGAAGGTGCGCCGACAAAGCCTCGAAGGGGCTACAACTTCATCCCCATCGACCATCTCAACCGCAAGGCCCCGGACCTCGAACAGGCCTCGAGCTCGTACCAAGCAGCCGCCGCGAAGGCCATCGAGATCGCCAACTATTACGCGACTCTCAAACATAAATATACAGTGTCTTCAGGCGTTCCATGGCGGCCGGATGCCCCGGACCCGCCCCCCCCGTAACCATTCCCCGCCAGGGTCGGCGGTCGAGCCATGCCGTCGTCGAAAGACCAGCCTAGCGGATCATCGCTCGAGATGTGTCCGACGCCGATGAGCGTGGGACGAGGCATCGACCGCGGCCTCCCTAGGACGATCGTCGAGGGGAAGGGGCTTGACGACGCCATCGCCTCGGATCATCGTACCTCCGGCTCGACCCTGGAATCACAGAGGACTCGACCCCAGATACCTTGAAAGGACCTCGGAGGACGACTCATTGAACGCCCATCCGCCCGGAACATCGGAGGTTCGCCGGCCACGTGGGTATCACCCCCCTTCCATGCCTCGGCTCACGACCCGAAGCCTGATGCTCGTCGTGGCCACCTGGGGCTTCTTCCTCGCCCTCGGCACCGAGGGGTCGAGGCTGATCCAGGTCACCTGGGCACGAACCCACATGGCCGATCAGTCGGCCCGTTATGAGCAAGGGTATCGATCCAACGCGCAGGGGTTCGCCGCCGAGGCCCGGAGGCTCGCGGACGAAGCCAGGCTCTCTCGCGAGGCCGAGCGGGATCCTCGAACGTCGCAGGTGAGCGTATCCAAAATCCTCCAGAGGCATACCTACCTCAACAAGGCCGACCGCTTCACCTACAACGCACTCGACCTCGAACGAGCCTCGAGCTCATATCGCGTGGCCGCCTCGAGATCCATCGAGATGGCCACGTATTATGCCGGCCTCAAACAAAAGTATTCGCACTCCGCGCAAGTCCCCTGGCGTCCCCACCCGCCAGACCCGCACCCCCCGAAGTCGATACCGTCCCGGATCGACGAGCGAGTTCCGGAGTAGTCGACGCACGAGCCCCGCGGATTTGCTACGCACGTCTCTCGGTCTTCGTCGCGCGGGGACGGAGTTAACACCGATCACCTCTGATGTAACCTCCATCCCACAAGGCTCGGGAACTCCGGGCCAGATGAACCATGGCACGTCGACGCGAGTTTGATCCGGCACTCCAAGCATGGCTCGATGCCGCCGAACGCGGTGACTCCGCCTTGGTCGAAGAGCATCTTCGGCACGGGGCCGATGTCAACCAGGTGGGCAACGGGATCTATTCAACCGCCCTGATGCGGGCTGTGCGAGGTCGCCAGATCGAGATGATCCGATTTCTGCTCGATCGCGGGGCGGATCCCGATCTCTCGGACAGTATCGGCTTTACCGCGGTGACGCGAGCGTTGATTGAGTCACGGTCCTGGGATGACTTCTACCGGATCCCTCAGCCGGACCCCAGGCCGCTGGAGCTCCTTGTTGCGGCGGGAGGACGTTTTCGGCTCATCGAGGCCGTGCTGCTGAACGACGTTGCGCTCGCAAAAACCCGACTCGATGAGGGCGAATCCGCTGATACCGGCGAGGGCGATTATCATGGCCCGGTGCTGATGATCGCGGCCAATCTTGGCCATGTCGCCATCGTGGGTCTGCTGCTCGACCGCGGGGCCAATGTCGAAGCAACAGACGACCTCGGACAGAGGTCGCTGATGATCGCGGCCCGTTACGGGAAAACCGAGGTCGTTCATCATCTCATCAATCGTGGTGCGGACATCAACGCGGTCGATTGGTCCGGTCAGACCGCCCTGTCCAACGCCGCAGCCAATGGTCATGAGGAGATTTATCGGACACTCCTCTCTCAAGGGGCTCAGCGAAGCATCGTCGATGCCCTGGCACGAAAGGATTTGTCTCTCTTCGAAACTCTGCTGGATGAAGAGCTTCGTAAAAGATCTCGAATTGACAGGATCTCCGACGGAACCGCCCGCATCGCAATGTTTGCTGCGGGCCGAGGGGACGTGGACGCGCTCCGGATCCTGCTCGATCGCGGGGCATCGCACCTGGACGACCATTTCGATAGTCATTCACTCCTCGCGCATGCCGCCAAGTCCGGGCATGTCGAAGCCGTGCAGTTCTTGATCGATCGAGGCGCCGACCTTGACGCCGTCGGCAAGGACCAACTCACCGCGTTAGAGTGGGCCCATCATGAAGGGCAGCAGGACGTCATCCAGATCCTCGAACGCGCGGGAGCGACTCACTGAACCGCCGAGTTTGTCGCCTCGGATCCGCTCTTCGCTTTTCACCTCGGGTACATGCGGAAGGAGCTCGGAGGTCAGGCGATCGGCTTCGTCACAGATCTAGGTGTCGCTCTCAAGCGAGGAGCTCGCGGCCCCGTCTGTTTGTAGGTAGCCAAGGCCCTTGCCTTGGCAATGGCCCAAGTGCACGGATGCAGAGCTGGGGTATCAACCTGGAGTTCTTGCCTCGTTTGCTTCAGCCCGAAGGGGGGCGAAGCCTCGTCCAGGAAGAGAGCTTTTTCCATGACTTTGACTGTGCCCATGTCTTTCACCGCGACCGCTCAAAAAATTGAAGCGGGGCCTATTGGGCCGAAATCGATCAGCTTCCCGGGTGTGTCGCCCAGGCCGACACCCTCGAAGAACTTGAAGAGAACCTGAAGTTCGCGACAACCCTCTGGTTCAGAGGGTCTTCGGTCAAGACCGAGCAAGACGCCAGGCAACTCGCCGAAATGCAGGGAATCCCTTTCAAGGAAGGCGAGTCCTACCCGAAGCCCTACGTCTATCGCGAACCCGCCGGCTGGGTGGAAGAGGATGAGTAACGCTGACGGAGGGGCGGCCGTCCCTCCCGTCAGATACGACGACATCTTCGGGACTTCGACGAATCCGGCCGCCAACAGGTCGCGGTCGATGTAAGCACGGGCCGAAAGCAGCGAAGTCGAGGCGAAACATCAAGGCCAAATTATTTATACGTGTTAAAACTGAGCTCAAATCAACAAAAATTTCAAATCATAAACATTTTTCAGAAACACCTCGAAGCCGACCGGAAAGACATGCGGGGCAGGAGTGCCCCGCCTACCGGGTGGGGAGAGTGTGCGTAGGAGAACGTGCGGGGCAGGAGTGCCCCGCGTAGCGGATCGGGGAGTCGTTCACCACCTGGGGTGAGGTCAACCCTGGAGATAGCCGCAGCGTTTCAGGTGCTCGACGCTGCGGGCGATGCGGTCCTGGCGGCCTTCGAGGCCGGGCTCGGGCTCGCCGCCGATGCCCTCGATCTCGATGGTGTAGGCGCCGGTGTAACCGATCTCGTCGAGCATCCGGCGTACTCGGACGAAATCGACCGCACCGCCGTCGCCGAGGGCGGGGAAGTACCAGTCTTCGAGGCCGCCGCGGTTGTCCTTGACGTGGACGTTGCGCACGAGGTGCTTGACCTTCTCGAGCTCGTCGACGGGATCGACGCCTTCGTTGTAGTAGGCGATGTTCCCGGTGTCGAAGTTGAGCAGGACGTGCGGGTGGTCGACCTCGTCCATGAGCGCGAGCATGGCGGCGGCGTTCTGGGTCGGGCCCTTGTGGGTCTCGAGTGCGATCGTAATGCCGAGGTCGCGGGCCACGTCGCCGAGCTCGCGGAGGTGGGTGACGATCGTCCGGCGCTCGTCGGCGTCGGCCGGCTGGCCGGCCCCGGAGACGACGATCGAGACGTGGAACCAGCGCGAGGAGAACTGGATCCGGCGGCGCGTGATCTCGACCCCTTCGCGGGTCCGGATGTCGGCGCCGCCGACGTTGCAGCCGCTGACCTTGACGCCGTGCGTCTCGAGGTGATCGCAAAACGACTGGGCCGTTGCGTCGTCGGCCTTCTCGGTGACGACGGCCGACTCGGGGATGACCAAACCGCCGAAGTTGTGCCCTCGGAGCGCGAGCTCGAGGTGATTGATCCCCGCGTCTCGGATCCGTTCCACGGCCGTCCAGACGCCGGAGGCCCCATAGCAGTTGGTGAAGCAGCTCACGATCCGGCTCAAGGGACGATCTCCGAGGAACGAGACGGGAAGGCGGCCGTAGGGAGGCTAGGCGAAGGCCGAGCCGCCCGCCAAGGGTTCGAGGACGACCGGCACATCGGCCTGGGGATCGACGACGCGGAGGGCGCAACGGCCCGAGAGGACGTCGAGCAGGGGGGTGCCGCAGACCTCGGCCCGCCAGCCGTTCGCGAGCTCGGCGGGGTGCGAAGGAGGGCACCCTTGGCTGTGCCAACGCACCAACTCTTTCAGGTCATGCGAAGACCCGACCAGGCCGGCGGCGACCCGGTGATGGGCGCAACATTGGGCCAACGCGGCCGAGAGCAGGTTCACCACCATCGTCAGGCCCGGCCCTTCTTCGTGGCGGTCGGGGGGCTCGGGCAAGTCCTCGACGGGGACGAGTTGGGCCTCGGCGATAACCTCGAGGATGTCGCCGCTCTTGTTCAGCAAGTGGGGCCGGTTGAAGTCGCGGAGCGCCTCCAGGTCGCGACGACTCGCAGGCTGGCGCTTGGCGATCGCGACGAGGAGGTCATCGCGAAGCATCTGGCGGAGCGGCCGATTGGAGCGCCGGGCCTCGTCGTGTCGCCACTCGGCGAGGCGCCGGGCGACTTCGAGGCTCCGCCGGTTGAGTTGATGCAGGCCGGGGAGGCGCCGCCAGCGATCCTCCTCGACGCGGTTCTGTATGGTGGAAACGAAGCTCGAGAACTCGGCCTCAGCCCAATCGGTCCGGTTCCAGCGTGCGAGTTGGGCCGCGAGCAGGTCGGCGAGATCGAGGAGATAGCGGACGTCGTCCAGGGCATAGCGGAGCTGGGCCGAGGTCAACGGGCGTCGCCGCCAGTCGGTCCGCGTCTCGCCCCCCGAGACGGTCACGCGAAGGGCCTGGCCGATCAGGTTCACGAGCGAGAGGGGGAAGCCGAAGCCCGCGAGCCCGGCGGCGATCTGGACGTCGTAGACCCGCTCGGGGACCCGGCCGGTCTTGAACCGACAGATCCGGAGGTCTTCGCTCGCGGCGTGCATCACGACCTCGACGGCCGGGTCGTTGACGACCTCCCAGAATGGGGAGAGGTCGCGGATCGCCAAGGGGTCGACGACGGCGAGGCGGTCTCGCGTCGCGACCTGGATCAGGCAGAGCACCGGCTCGAACGTCTCTTCGGACACGAATTCGGTGTCGAACGCGAACCGGCCCGAAGCGCGGAGATGGTCGACCAGCTCCGAGAGGCCGGCAGCCGTCGCAATCAAGGGTTCTTCCACCGCCTCGCCCATCAGAACCGTGACGCCTCGTCCACCGACGTTTGATTTTCACGATACGATACAATTAAGGATTATCGGCGGACGGTCCCTTGGACGCAAGGGCCGTCCGTTTTCCGCTTTTCGGCGACTCGGACGAGGGGCTCGCGCGAAGATCAGGGGAGGGTGTCGAGGAATTTGAGGATCGCCGCGTCGGCGGCATCCGGGTTCTCGAGCGGGGCGAGATGCCCGGCGTCGGGGATTTCCACGTACTTCGCCCCCGGGATCGCGTCAGCCATCGCCCGGGCCTCGCTCGGCGGCGTGACGATGTCGTCGGAGCCCACCAGGACGAGGGTCGGGACCTTGATCTGGGGCAGCTCGGCCGTCCGATCGGGACGCGCCGCCATCCCTCGCAAGGAGCCGGCGAGGGTCCGCACGGTCGTCTTCTCCATGACTTTTCGGACCGCGGCAACCCGGTCGGGGTGACGCTGGCGGGTCACGACCGAGAAGAACTTCGGGAGCATGCTCTCGACGACGGGCCCGGCGTTGCCGGCCTCCTCGACGGCCTTGGCCAGGGTCTCGCGTCCTTTCTCGCCCTCGGGGGTATCGGCCGACGCGCGGGTGTCCATCAGCATGAGGGCCCGGAACCGCTCGGGGTGGCGGGCCATCAGGGCGAGGGCCACATATCCCCCCATGGACAGGCCACCGAGGACGACGGGCTCCTTGATCTGGAGCGCGTCGAGCAGCTCGACGACGTCATCGGCCATCGCCTCGATCGGGTAGATCCCGTCCGGCGCGGCCGACCTGCCGTGTCCGCGGAGGTCGGGGACGATCATCCGGTACATCGAGCCGAGGCTCGACTCTTGCTCGGACCACATCTTCCGGCTCAAGGGGAAGCCGTGGAGCAGGACCACCACGGGGCCCGGGCCGAAGTCGTCGTAATTCAACAGCATGGAAAGGCCTCCCAGGTCGTGACTTCGGTTCGTTGACCGATTCTAAGGGGTCGCCCCGGGGATCGCCAGCGGATCCGCCGAACGTGACGGTTCACGCCCGGGTTCTCGGATCGTCGCAGCCCCTGCGTGCGGCCTTGAGATTCGCCCGACGGTGCGTCATAGTTGTCGTTCTCGAGGCATCCCGAAACCAACCGCCGAAGGTCGAGACCATCCCCCCGAACGGGCCAGAGCCCCCGACGGTCCCCGCCGCGATTGACACCCCCAAATGGATCAGGCCGAAGGAGTGAGGAACGTGTCCGTGAGCCTTAATCTCAGCAGCGTCCGCGCGCGTTCGGCGCGACGGATCCTCGGCGTCCTCGCCCTTTGGGCGTGCTCGATGTCGGCCTGGACCGTGACCGTGACCGCGACGGCCGCCGAGGCCGACCCTCGGCTCGCCGGCTACCGCACCCCTCCCGGCTGGAAGGTCGCGATCGCCGCGACCGAACCGATCGTGATCAACCCGGTGACGATGACGTTCGGGCCCGACGGCCGGCTGTACGTCGCCGAGTGGCGCGAAGGACGAGGCCCGAACGACCACATCAAGGTCCTCACCGACGTCGACGGCGACGGCACGTTCGACAAGGCCGACATGTACATGGACGGCCTCGACCTCCCCGCGGGCATCCTCTTCTGGGACGGCTGGACGTACGTCACGCTCAACCACGACGTCGTCCGCCACAAGGACAAGGACGGCGACGGCACGTTCGAGGTCCGCGAGGTCATCGCCACCGGCTTCGGCAACGACGACTCGCACCACCGCGTCTCGGGGATGATCCTCGGGCCCGACGGCTGGCTCTACCTGACCACCGGCGACAGCGACGCCCACGCCAAGGGGTCGGACGGGTCCACGGGGACCGTCCTCCGCTCCGGCGGCGTCTTCCGCTGCAAGCCCGACGGCACCCACATGCAGGTCGTCGGGTTCGGGATGCGGAACCCCTGGGGCAACGTCGCCTTCGACGACGAGTTCCACATCGTCCATACCGACAACGACAACGAAGGCTCCCCCGGCTTCACCGGCTGCCGAGTCTTGCACGTCGTCGACGGCGGAGACTACGGCTGGCGGCTCCGCGAAGGGGCCCGCTGCTGCAACCCCGACTTCGAACGCGCGACGTGGAACGGCGGACGGCCCAGTCGCCTGGGCTGGATCACCGAGACCGGCCGAGGGGCCCCCGCGGGCCTCGGTGTCCTGAACTCCTCGGCTTTCCCGCCGAGCACGCGGAACCTCCTCGTCTATCCCGACGTCTTCCGAAAGCTCGTCCGCGCCTACACGCTGAAGCCCGCCGGCGCGACTTACGCCGTCGCCAAAGAAGTCGAGCTCCTCGCCTCGGACGAAGGTCTCTTCCGCCCGACCGACGCCGAGGTCGGACCCGACGGGGCCCTCTACATCCTCGACTGGCGGACCGACTCCGGCGGCGCGGGGGCGCTCTCGGGCAACGGGAAGACCGGCCGACTCTACCGCATGACCTGGGGAGGGACCGACGAAGAACCGGCCCGGCCGACCTTGCCGCGCGACCGGTACGTCAGGCTGCTCCAAGGCGACGAGCCGGCTTTCATCGAGGCCCTCAAGTCGGACGACTACGGGATGCGCCGGGTGGCGAACCTCGAGCTGATCCGCCGGGGCGTCAAGGATCCGAAGGCCTTGGCGGCCCTCTGGGATGACCCCAAGGTGACGCCAGCGACGAAGCGGCATGCCCTGGCGATCGCTTCGGCCCTCGGGTTCGACAAGACGCGGGTTGTCCTCCAGAAGGCAATCAAGGATCAAGACTCGTCGGTGAAGCGGCTCGCCTATGAATACGCCGCCCGCGCCGCGGCCCTGAGCGACGACCCCTCGAAGCTGGCGTGGACGGCCGACGTCGGCCTCCCGGACGCCTATCCCGAGGTCTCGGACCTGGTGCGGTTCGCCAAAGACGATCCCCAACTCCTGAGGGCCCTCTGCGGCTACCTCGGGACGACGGGCAAAGTGATGGTCGCGGCCTACCTGATCGAGGCCGGCAAGGCGACCTCGGGCGGAGATGCGTTCCTCCGGGACGGTGTCACCCGAGGCCTCCAGGCGATGGGCAAGACGGGCCTCGACACGGTCGTCAGCTATCTCTCGACGCCCGACCCGGCGAATCGCGCGGCGGCCCTTGAGATCCTCCAGGGGTGGCGTGGTGAGGAGGCCCTGGCCAGCTTGCTGGAGTCGGCGACGGGATCGTCGGAGATCCCGACGGAGGCGCGAGCCGGCCTCTTCCGGACGCTCCGCGAGATCGTCGGCGCCGTCCCGCCCGAGCGGGTCGTGGCCTGGTTGGGCCAGAACCCCAAGGCCGACCCGGCAATCCGGGTCGAGGCGATCCGGGTCCTGGCCGCGATGCACCAACGGGCCCTCCTCTCGGCCGGGCCGATCCTGACGGGCCTCCTGACCGACGAATCCGCCGACGTCCGACGCGCGGCGCTCGGCCTCGCGCTCGACGTCCGCTCGAAAGAGGCGAAGGACGCCCTCGTCGCGCTCGCCAAGGCGAACAGAGCACCGGCCGACGAGCGTCGCCTGGCGGTCTCGGCCCTGCGGGCCTATGAGGACAAGGCGCTCACGCCGATGTACGCGGGCTTGTTCAACACGAGCGACGACGCCGGGTTCCGGACCGAGCTCCTCCGTACCCTCGCCTCGCTCGACTTCGAGGCAGCGGCCGGGCACGCCAAGGGGCTCTTGAATGAGAAGAACCGCTCGCTCCGCCAGGAGGCGATCGGCCTGCTCGGCCAGAAGCCCCAGTCGGCCCTGATGGTCGCCGAGCTCTACAACGCGGGCAAACTTCCTCCCGAGGACCTGCCCCGAGTGATCGAGGCGATCCGGCCGCACGCGACCCCCGAGATCCAGGCGGCCCTCCAGGCGTTGCTCAAGAGCCGGCTGCTCGCCGCGCCGACCGGCGAAGAGGCGAGGCGGCTCCGCTCGTACGTCCAGCGTTTCGGGAACGCCGAGCGGGGCAAGTCCCTCTACCTCGACGGCAAGAAGGCCGGTTGCACCACCTGCCACCGCCTCGAAGGGCTCGGCGGGTCGGTCGGCCCCGACCTCACGAAGATCTACGAGACCCTCTCGTTCGACAAGCGGGTCGAGTCGATCCTCGAGCCGTCGAAGGAGATCAAGGAGGGCTTCGGGACCTTCAAGGTCGCCACGACCGATGGCCGAGTCATCTCCGGCCTCCTCCTCGCCGACACCGCCGAGGGCGTCACCCTCAAGGACGCCGAGGGGCGTGAGGTCCGCATCCCCGCCAAGGAAGTCGAAGAGAAGGGGAGCGACAAGACCAGCCTGATGCCCGTCGGCGTCGTCGGCCACCTCTCGTTCAACGAGCTGGCCGACCTCCTCGCCTTCCTCGGCGACCGCGCAGCCCAGGAGAGCCTGCGAGGGCAGGCATCGCCCAAGTAAACTTCGTCCCGAAACCCGGTGTTTTCTCCAACACCGGGATTCTGACACGGTCGACGCCGAAGCCCTATCCCCCGCCGTCCGCGAAGCCGGGCGGACCACCTTCCGACTTCGCTTTCGCCCATGTTCTCCCCGGCGAAACTTTCCTACAATTCCTCGAGACGCGTCGAAGATACCAGGCCACTTCGCCCTTGCGACCGGGAACGACCCATGCCGACACCGAACGAAATGTACGATCAAGCCGTGGACCAGCGTGACAAGGGAGACAAGCCCGGCGCGGTCGCGATCCTCGAAGAGGCGGTCACGATCGACCCGGCCTTCACCATCGGCCACGGGATGCTCGCCAAGCTCTACGCCGACCTCGCCGAGTCCGAGAAGGCGATCGAGCACGCCAAGAAGGTCGTCGAGCTCGAGCCCGACGACACGTTCAGCTACACCGCCCTCTCCGTCATCTACCAGCGATGCGGCCGGATCCCCGAGGCCGAGCACGCCAAGGCCATCGCCTACAACAAGCAGATGGGCTTAGAGTGACCAGGGCGATCAGCCAACGTCGGTCATTCGACGTTTCTCGCCGCCCCTCGCAAACATGAACTCATACAAGCCCGAAGCGCAAGCGAGTGGTCCCCGCTAAGCCGCAGGATCGATTCAATCGCTTGCGCTTCGGGCCTGTAAAGGAAATCGACCGCTCTCCGACGAATCTCGAGATCAAGCACCACCACTCCACCCCCATCCCCCCGCCGAGGGTCGATCGAAAGGCACGAGCGAATGGATCCCCAATACGCCCTGAACGACCCGTCGGAGCTCCTGAGCCCGTCGCTGGTGATCTTCTTGCCGATCGTCCGGCGCAACCTCGCCAAGATGATCGAGATGGCCCGAGGGGCCGACCGCCTCCGGCCACATGTCAAGACCCACAAGATGCCGGCGATCATCCGGATGTACGGCGAGCTCGGCGTGCATAAGCACAAATGCGCCACGATCGCCGAGGCCGAGATGACCGCCGCCGCCGGCGCGTCGGACGTGCTGATCGCGTTCCCGATGGTCGGCCCGAGCATCCCCAGGCTCGCGGAGCTTGTGAAGAACTTCCCCGAGACCACGTTTCGCACGGTCGTCGACGACGCCGACGCCGCTCGGGCGTTGTCGCAGGGGCTCGAAGGGATCGACCGACCCGTCCCGGTCCTGCTCGACCTCGACCTCGGGATGGGCCGGACGGGAATCGCCCCCGAAGACGCCGACGACCTGGCCTCGCTGGTGGCGAGCCTGCCGAACCTCACGTTCGACGGCCTGCACGGCTACGACGGCCATATCCACGACTTCGACCTCGAAGACCGCAAGAAATCCGCCGCCCCAGGGTTCGAGCGGACGCTCCAGCTCCGCGACCGCCTCATCGCCCGAGGCCTGCCGGTAAACCGACTGGTGATGGGCGGGACGCCGACGTTCCCCGTGCACACCTTGCGAGACATCCCCGGCCTCGAGTGCTCTCCCGGCACGCCCGTCCTGCACGACGGCAGCTATGCGAAGAAGTATCCCGACCTCCCGTTCGTCCCCGCGGCGCTGTTGCTCGGCCGCGTGGTGAGCCGGCCTCGCCCCGACCGGCTCTGTCTCGACATCGGGTACAAGGCCGTCGCGGCCGACCCCCAGGGCGATCGTCTCCAGGTCCTCAGCGTCCCCGAGTCGACCCTCGGCGGCCACAGCGAAGAGCACATCCTCGTCAACACCCCGAACGCCGGCCAATTCCCGCCCGGCAGCCCGGTCCTAACCCTGCCGACCCACATCTGCCCGACGTGCGCCCTGTATCGCAAGGCCTACGTGATCGAAGACGGGACGGTCGTGGACGAGTGGGACATCGTCGCGCGAGACCGCGTGCTCCGCTTCTGATTCGATGTCGAGCCACGGATTGAATACAAGCGAAAAACGTGACAATCAACAGATAACGCAGATTGACACAGATGAAAAGATGATCTTAGCCACGGATTGAACACGAATGAATGACGGATCATACGGAAATTCAAAACTTAATTTTTGAATTTTTATATTATCTGTGATCATCTGCGTCTTCTGTTGATCTTCACGTCTTCTCTGCCACTTATCCGTGTTCAATCCTGGGCTAAAAATCCGACTCCCATCGGCCCCCGATCACTCCTCGTGGGCCGCATCCGTGAGGCCGCGGACCTGGCGGAGGTTGGCGAGGTAGACGACGACGCTGACCAGGGCGCCGGCGTACATCAGCATGCGGAAGCCCATCATCGCCAGGGCGCCATGGGGATGGCTCACGAGCTTGAAGAGCTGGTCGCTCACTTCTTCGGAGAGGCCCAGGGCCCCGAAGGGGAGGGGAACGGCCGTGGTGAAGAGGGTCAGCGGCACCATCAGGAAGTGCTGCGAGAGGGTGGGAAGGCCGCTCGGGAACATCGCCCGGCTGATCGTGTAGAAGGCCAGGACGTTGAGGGAGTGGTTGACCGTCGACATCCCGAACGCGCCGAAGACCACGCCGAGGCGGCTCCGGTAGGTCTCGGATAGGGTCTGGAGCTCTTTCAGGATCAGCGAGATCTTTCCGTGATTCACCAGGAGCCCCGGGAACTTCCGGGTCAGCGCCTGGCCGAAGATCGCCGCGAGGCCGAGGAAGCCGACGGCGAGGAACGTCCAGACCACGAGGATCAGCCGCTTCACGGCGACCGAATCCGTGGTGGGCCAGGCGATCATGCCGGCGATCCCGGCCAACGTGAAAAGGCCAAGGAGCCCGAGGATCCGGTCGAGCACCATCGAGGCGATCGCCTGGGTCGAGTTGATCCGCATCCGGATCAAGAAGGCCGCCTTGATGAGGTCGCCGCCGACTGCGCCCGGGATCACGAGGTTGTAGACGTTGCCGATGAACCCGAGCAAGCTCGCGTCGCGGAGCCGGAACGCCGGGTCGATCACTCGCACCAGCCAGCACCAGCGGACGAACGTCAGCATGAGCCCCGAGAGGTAGATCCCGAACGCCAGGGCGATCAGCCGAGGGTCGAGGTTGCGGTTCAGGACCTCGCGAATCTGATCCTGGTTCTTATAAATCACCCAGCCCAGGAGCCCGAACGCGAGGGCGACGAGGATCGCGTTGATCACGAGGGCTCGGGGAGAACGCTTCGAGCGCTTGGACATGGGACCGGGCTCGCTCGGGACGGGGCAGGGCGGTTGTTGACGCTCGACGACGTGACTCAGAGCGAACCCTTGGTCGAGGGGACGCCCTCGTTCCTCGGGTCGCGTTCGCAGGCCATCCGGAGCGTCCTGGCCAGGCCCTTGAAGATCGCCTCGCTGACGTGATGAGTGTTCCGCCCGTAGTTCAGGAGCACGTGGAGATTCATGCGTCCCTGGGTCGCCACGGCCTGCCAGAAGTCGGCGACGAGCTCGCTGTCGAAGGTGCCGATCTTGGGCGCGGGCATCGGCGCGTTCCAGACCCAGTAGGGCCGGCCCCCGAGGTCCACGGCGCACGTCACCAGGGTCTCGTCCATGGGCAAGATCACATGCCCGTAGCGTCGGATCCCCGCGCGGTCGCCCAGGGCGCGATCGATCGCCTGACCGAGGCAGATCCCGATGTCCTCCGTCGTGTGATGGTCGTCGATGTGGAGGTCACCTTCGCACGTCACCGAGAGGTCCATCAGGGAATGCCGCGCGTAGAGTTCGAGCATGTGGTCGAGGAACCCGACCCCCGTCTTCACCTCGGCACGCCCCCGGCCGTCGAGGCTCAAGCTCAGGCGGATGTCGGTCTCTCGGGTCTTCCGAACAATCTCGGCCGTTCGATTCGCGGCGGTCGGCGCGTCCAAGTCGACGTCCCCTCTGCGTTTGGCAATAGCACACGTTCCCGGGAAGCATTCCAGGGGCCGTTCACGTTACCAAAAAACGAGCCTCGTCGTTCAGCCCATTCTGGGAGCAGTTCGGACGCCGGTTTGGATCGAACCGGAGAGACCCGCGGCCCGTCCTCTGGCGCGGGTCGCACGCCGTGGCCTCGAGCCGGATCAGCGTCGATGATGGCCCTTGAGCCCGAGGGCCATGGGACCGGCCGGGAGGGAGGTCGACGCGAGTCCCCCCGCGGCAAACGCCGCGCGTCGGGCATCGGCGAAGGCGACGGCCAGGGGGATCGAGGGCTGACGTCCGGCCAGCACCAGGGCTCGGCGTTCTTGCGAGTTCGCGAAGCTCAGGTTGATCCGAACCCGCGCCTCGCCCGCCCGCCAGCGGCGCTGCCAGTAGAACATGCCGAGCGGCTCGGGGCCTCGGTTCAGGACTTCGCGGTAGAGGGTCGTGAGATAACGGGCCCCCGCCTCGGCGACCGGGTTGGCGGGCGGGACGTAGGCCCCGACGGTCGCCGTACCGTTGACGAAGGTGATCGCGTAGTCGGCGGAACTCGCCCCGGACACGACGATCGGATAGCTCCCGGCCGGGCTGTTACTGGTGGCGGTCGTACTCAAGACGGCCGCGGTCGCCAAGCTCGACGGCGTGTCGCCGTTGACGAAGCCCGAGTAGCTCGCGGTCAACGCGGGCACGGCACCCCCGAACGACGAGGTCACGCTGTTCGCCGTGATCGTCAGAGCGGCCGGCGTGACATGGAGGTTCCCCGCGACGTAGTGGATCGTGTAGTCGGGATCGACGGCACCCGACGCGGTGATCGCGTAGGTCCCGACGTGGCTGGCCGCGGTCGCGGTCGTATGGAGCGTCGGCGGAGTGGTCAAGCTCGCGGGAGTGTCGCCGTTGACGAAACCGCTGTACGACGCCGTGAGCGCCGGCAGTGCGGCACCAAACACCTTGGACGTCGAGTTGGCGGTGATCGTGAGCGAGGCCGGAGTCACGGCCAATGTTCCCGCGACATACGTGATCGAATAATCCGGGTCGACGGCCCCCGACGCCGTGACGGGGTAGGTGCCGACATGACTGCTCGACGTCGCCGTGGTGCTCACGGTCGGGGGCGTGGTCAGGCTCGAGGGCGTGTCCCCGTTGACGAAACCGCCGTACGACACGGAGAGAGCCGGAAGCGCGGCACCATACACCTTGGTTGCGTCATTCGCCGTGACCGTCAGCGAGGCCGGCGTGACGCTCAGGACACCCGACACATAGCTGATGGTGTAATCCGGATCGACGGCACCGGCCGCCGTGATGGGGTAAGTCCCGACGTGGCTGCTCGCCGTGGCCGTCGTGGTCAAGCTCGGCGGGGTCGTGAGGCTGGACGAGGTGTCGCCGTTCACGAATCCGTTGTAGGACGCCGAGAACGCCGGGAGGGGGGCACCATAGACCTTGGAGGCGTCATTCGCGGTGATCGTCAAGGACGCCGTCGTGACGCTCAGGACGCCCGCGACGTAAGTGATCGTGTAGTCGGGGTCGACGGCGCCCGACGCCGTAATCGGGTAGTTCCCGACGTGGCTGCTCGCCGAGGCGGTCGTGCCGAGCGTCGGCGGGGTCGTCAGGCTGGAGGAGGTGTCGCCGTTGACGAAACCGCTGTACGACGCCGAGAGCGTCGGCAGCGCAGCACCATAGACCTTGGTCGCATTGTTGGCGGTGATCATCAAGGCGGCGGGGGTTACCGTCAGCGAGGCCGACCCTTGCGAGCCGGCAAAGCTCGAGTCCCCGGCGAACGTCGCCTGGATGTCGTCGGCGTAGCTCCCGGCGTGGATGCCGGCGAGCGAGACGTCCAAGAGAGTCGCGACCCCCTGGTCGTTCGTCATCGCGGTGCCGAGGTCGGTCGAGCCGAGATGGAAGTCGACGAGTTGGCCGGCGACCCCCTGGCCGGAGGCGGTCAGGGTCGCGGTGAGCGTCGTCGTCCCACCGTAGACGCCGGTCGCCGGGGCGACGTCGAGCGTCGTGACCACGAAGACCGACTGGTTCTCGAAGGCCCCGACGTCGACCGTTCCGCCGATGGTTCGGGGGAAGCCGGAGCCTCGTTGGTCGAAGGCGAGAGGCTGTCCGTTAGTCGGATCGACGGCTAGAGCGTTTGATCCGGCCTGGAGCGCGGGGCTGCCGGGGAGGAGGGCCACGGTCAGGGTCGGGCCGCCGTTGTCGGACAGGGGCCCGAGCTTGGCATCGATCGGGCTCGACGCGGTACCGATTTGATTCCCTTGGCTCCCGTTGCTAATGCCGGTCAGGTCGTCGCCGTCTCCGATCAGGTTATTGGCACTCGATGACTCGACAGCGCCGAAGATGTCGCCCGGCGTCGTCCCCGAGATCCCGCTGAAGTTCCCCGCGACGATCGTGTTGGCGAGCGAGGTTGTGCCGCCGCGAACGTTGACACCACCGCCGGCGCTGAGGTTGGCGCGGTTGCCTGTGATGGTCACGTTCGTCAGCGAAATCGATCCCGCGTAGTTGTACAGGGCACCGCCGTAGTTCGAGGTATTCCCAAAGAGAGTGCTGTTCCAAATCTTGGCCGTCCCGCTGTTCCACAACCCCCCACCATGATCGCGGCTCGTGTTTCCCGACACGGTACTGCCGCTCATCGTCAAGATGCCGGAGGAGATGATGCCGCCCCCCGCGTCGGTGGTGGAATTGCCCGAGACGGTGCTGTTGATCAGGATGAGCGTCCCGGAGCTCTCGATACCGCCACCCGCCCCGCCCGCGGTGTTGCCCGAGACGATGCTGTTCGTCAAGGTCAGGGTACTGCTAGCCGGGTAGTTGGTGATGCCACCGCCGCTGTACGTTGCGGTGTTCCCGGAGACGGTGCTGTCGACGAGATTGAACGTGCCGTGGTTATAGATCCCGCCGCCACCCGAAGTGCCGGTGTTTCCCGAGATCCGGCTCGAGGCGACGGTCAAGGTCCCCTGGTTGACGATCGCCCCGCCGACGTTCGACCGGCCTCCCGTGAGCGTCACCCCCGACACGCTTGCCGTCACGTTGGGCTGGACGACGAGGATGCCAAACGTCGAAGCCGAGCCCCCGCCTTGCACGGTCAATGAGGCCGCCCCAGGCCCCTGGATGGCCTCGGGGATGCTGGCATTCGAGAGGACCAGGGTGTCCGTCAAGGCAATGGTCTGGGCTGTCGCGAAGAGCCCGTTGGTGTCGAACTTGACCGTGTTGGGAGCGGGGGAGGCGCTGTTGGCCGGGTTGGCGTTAGAGCTCTGGTTCGCCCACACGACCCCCGAGCGCAACGTCCCCACGACCGTATCGTCGTCGGCAGTGGATGTCACGAGGTAGGACGACGTCGCCTCGAACGCCCCGATGTCGACCGTATTCCCCGCATTCAAGCCGGCCGGGCCTCGCTGGCCGCCTCGTTGGTCGGTGGTGGGGATCGTCGCCCCGTTGATCGTAGTGGAGCCAGCGTCGATCGCCGGGCTCCCCGGCAGCAGGGCCACCGTGGTGGTCGGGCCGCCGTTGAACCCCAAGGACCCGAGCCTCGCGTCGATCGGGTTCGCGGTGGTCCCGATCAGGTTGCCCTGGGTCCCGTCGGTGATGCCGGTCATCGCGTCGCCGACGGCGACCAGGTTGTTCGAGCTCGACGGATCGACCGCCCCCTGGATGTCGCCTGGGGTCGTCGAGCCGGGGCCGATCAGGTTCCCGGCGGCCAAGGTGTTGAACAGGATCGTGGCACGCGTGTTGGTCACGGCCCCGCCGGAGTCGCCGTAGGAGTGGTTCGCCGTCAGGGTCACGTTCGTCAGCGTGAGGATGCCCGCGTTGGCGATCCCGCCACCGGCGTTGGAAGTGTTCCCACTCAAGGTCGAATTGGTCAGGGACACCGGGCCGTAGAGGTTGTCGATGCCACCTCCACTGGTCTGGGAGGTATTGCCGCTCAGGGTGCTGCCGACCAGGGTCAGCGCATTGAACTGGTTCTCGATACCGCCGCCCTTGCCGCCCGCGTTGTTGCCGTCGAGCGTGCTCCCGGTCAGGGTCAACGTCCCCTTGTTCAGGATGCCCCCACCGTCGATCTGGGCCGTGTTTTTGGAGATCGACGAAGCGGTCGCCGTCGCCGTGGTGTTGTAGAGGAAGAGGCCGCCGCCGTTGTTCGAGGTCGAGTTCCCGGAGATCGTGCTCCCCGTCAGCGTCAGCGTCCCTCCCCGGACGAAGATCCCGCCGCCGTAGAGGCCGGTGGTGTTGTACGAGACCGTGCTCCGGATCAAGGACACCGACCCGTCGACGCTGGAGATCCCGCCGCCGTCGTTGCTGGCCGTATTACCGCTGACGATGCTGTCGACGAGCGTCAGGTTTCCCGCGTGGTTGAAGATCCCGCCCCCTTCGCCGAACTCGGCCGAGTTCCCCGAGACGGCGCCGGACGTGAGCGTCAGCGAGCCGCTGTTGTCGATCCCGGCCCCCAAGGTCGTCGACGTCGTATGGGCCTGCTCGATCGTCAGCCCCGATATGGCCGCGGTCACCCCGGCGTTGATCGTGAGGATCGTGAAGTCCGAGGCGGCTCCTCCCCCTTGGACAGACAAGGTCGATGCGCCCGGCCCCGTGATGGTCACGTTCGCGCTCAGGGCCGGCAGGGCGCTTCCGAGGGCGATCGCGCCGGGGCCCGACGCGAATAGGCTGGAGTCGAAGGAAATCGTGCTGCCCGGGTTCGCGTCCGCCTGCACAATCGCCTGCCGAAGGCTGGTCGTCCCCGACGGGTTGCCGGTGTCCAACAGCGTCGTGACCGTGATCGCCAGCCCCGCCGGCGCGATTCGATCTTCGAGCGGCTCCCAGGCGCTCAAGCTTCGGCAGGCCACACGCTGCGGCCGAGGGCGGGAACGGCGGAAGAGGTGGCGAGGCCCTGTCGTCGCGGCCATTTGGCGGATCCCCCGAGCACGGATGTGTCGTCCCAAGTTCAGACCAATCAACCCGACGGAGAGCATGGACCGCCCTCGCGTTCCCCGGGACGCGTGCCCGTCGCGCGGGGGACAATCCCCCTCGCTCGCACGTTCCCCTGGGACATCGAACCGGATCGCCACGCTTTACCCTGTCCATCCAGTTTACCAGACACAACGCGTCGAGCAATGATCCGCATTCGGATTCGAAAATCGAATAAGACATCCCTCGGCGACACCACCGTGACGCCCCATCGTCGTCGAGACCACCGAGAGCCTCGCGATCAAAAACCGCCCTCGGGACGCCGCCCTCTTGTATCCCGTCGCCTTCGGTAATATGTTTTCGAATTCCGTAATACGGGCGATGTTCCTCTCCGGTTTCTCAAGGGACGACTTCCCCATGAAGCGCCAGACGTCGGGCGGATTCACCCTGATCGAGCTGCTGGTCGTGGTCGCGGTGATCGCGGTATTGGTGGGACTTCTTTTACCGGCGGTGCAGGGGGCGCGCGAGGCGGCGAGGCGGATGGACTGCCAGAGCCACCTCCACCAGATCGGGCTCGGGGTCATGCAGTACTTCGACGACTGGAACGGGCAGTTCTTCCTCCACCACCCGTTCCTGGCCGACGTCAATTCGCAGGTCGACGCCGCCGACTCGTTCGCGGAGATCTACTGGGAAGACAAGATCATGCCCTACGTGAACCCGGCGTACGCCAACGACGCGATCGCAAACGGGGGCACGCAGGTCGCCGACGAGAAGATCTTCCGCTGCCTCTCGGACGTCTCGGTCGTGAAGCCCTATATCGACGCGGACACCAACAAGCCGGACGGGATCACGAACCGGACGAGTTACCTGATGAACTCGCTCCTGAGCCACAAGACCCAGCGGTACGGGCGCTGGACGTTCCCGAGGTTCCAAAATGAGATCGGGACCTCGAACTTCATCGCCTTCAACGAGCGGAACGGCACGTTCATGGGCACGGATCCGAACGCCGAGCCGAGGCAGGACGACTACGACATCTGGCTGGGGACGAACACCCTCGACAACTGGGTCGCGTGGGACCGCCACGGCACCGCGAATTGCCTCTACCTCGACGGCCACGCGACCACGCGGACCAAGGCCGACGCCTATCCCGCCATGTACCCCGGCGGACAGCTCCTGACCGTCCCCAGCTTCTATCCGTGAGCCTAAGCCTCCGCCTCCTCCGCCCCGCGCCATCCCGAGGCCCGCAAACTGGGCCTGCGGGATGGCCCTTCCTCTCTCGCCCCCTCACATCCTGATTCGAATACAGTCTCAGCCGCCTGTGGAATTCGTAGGTCTCCTCGCTTGCAATCTACGGGACGAGCCGTACTATAAAAGTCGTCGAACCAAAGAACGGCCCGCAGGAAACTAGAGATGCCCGAGACATTGCCGACAAGCCGGGAGTTGGAGGCGCTGAAGGTTCTCTGGGCTCGGGGCAAGGCCACCGTGCGGGACATCTACGGGGAGTTGCGCCCGATCGACGGCGGCGAGATGGCGTACACGACGGTCCTGAGCTTGCTCCAGACGATGGAGCAGAAGGGGCTCGTGGGACATGAGGCCGTCGGCAAGACGTACCACTACTATGCCAAGGCCCCTCGAGACAGCGTCTTCCGCAGGCTCGCCGGGGGCTTCCTCGACCAGGTCTTCGACGGAGCGCTCGGGGAGTATGTCGCCCGGGCCCTCCAGTCGAGGCCGCCGAGCCTCGAAGAGCTCGAAGGGCTCGAGCGGATGATCGCCGAGGCGAAGCAAGAGACCGTAGGGAAAGGGGAGGCGGGCGAGGCGAAGGCGAAGTCGAAAGGAGGGGCGTCATGAGCGGGTGGCCCGGACCGTTCGCCGCCTGGCTGGCCGAGGTCTATCTCCTTTCGACCGTCGTCCTTGTCCTCGCGTTGTCGGTGATGCGCGTCACCCGGCAACCGGCGAGGAGACAGGCCGTCGCGAGGGCCACGATCGTCTCCCTCATCTTGCTCGGCCCGCTTTCGGCCGGGGCGAGAGGCGTGCGGTCGTTCGGGATCAACCGGGACGGGGTGGGACCGCGAATCGCGACGATCGGTGGGCCCCGAAGTCGACCCTCGATCGTCTTGTGCTGCCCCGAACCGTCGCCGATGCCGGCCACGACGACGAACCGGGAGGACGCCCGGATTTCCGCCGTACTCGTCCTGTTCGCCGCGGGATCCGCGGCGATGACGGCATGGCTGGCGCTCGGGGCCATGGCCTCGGCGGGGCTCGTCGGCCGGGCGTGCGAAGCACCCGATGCGATCGAGGCGATCCTCGACCGAATCGTCGGCGAGGACCACCGCCGGCCCCACCTCCTCCTGTCGACGAGGGCCCGCCACCCGATGGCCGTCGGACACTTCCGGCCTTCGATCGTCCTGCCGGCGCGGTTCGTCGAACAGGAACCCCTCGGCCGAATCGAGGCTGCGCTCGCCCACGAGTGGGCCCATGTCCGCAACGGCGACCTCCGCCTGCTCGCCATGGGCCGACTCTTGCTCCCGCTCCTGTTCGCCCACCCGCTTTACGTCGCGCTCCGCCGACGAATCCGGGCCGATCAGGAGGCGCTCGCCGACGCCGAAGCCGCGGCGAATGAGGGGCGGATCGCCTATGCTGAGGCTCTGGTGGACTGGTCTCGCACCGGGAACTTGAGTGGACACGACGCCATCCTCCCCTCGCTCGGACTCGGGGGACGCGCCTCGGCGTTGGCGAGGCGCATTGCGCTTCTCCTCGATCATGACTTCCACATCGAGCCGTCCTGCCCCGGATCCTGGCGCAAAGGGATCCGCCTGGCCTCGTTGGCGATCATCACGGCCCTGACGCTGGCGTCATCGAGCGGATCCGCCCGACTTCTCCTCGGGGCCTCCGACCGAGGCCCACTCACGTCGCGAAGCGTGCCCCATGTTCACATAGTTGATCCTTTGAGGAGCCGGACTCCTTCGATGTCGGGCGAATTCGACTCGGATTGTCGCTGCGAGAAATGAGGGTGGGAAGCATTCCCGTAGGGTGGGTGCCGCCCACCAGCACCATCAGGCATGGTAATCCGTGAGACATCGTGGGCAATGCCCACCCTACACGAATTTAGCGTGACGACGTATTCCCATTTGAGCCGAGCCCTCGGCGGGCGTGGTCTCGTTGAGGGGTTGGGGATCGTCTACCATAACTCTTGCCCTCCGGAGGCGTGAGCGATGTTTTATCGATTCGACCGTCTGAGGCACGGGTCGACGCCCGATCGCCGTGAGAGGCGTGAGATGAGCTTGATCCTCATCATCACCGCGGCAGCCTGGCTCGCTCCGTCGATCACCAACCAAGCCACGGCGCAGTTCGTGGGCCCGTTTCCGATCATCGATGGAGAACGGGAGGCCAACTTTTTATTCCCCGGCGCGATGGCCAAGCCGGAAGTCCCGCCGCCGAACCGTCCTGAGGTCCTCGACCTCGAGCCGTCGCTCGCCCAGGCGGAGTTGGTGCTCGCGGTCCGGCTCGTCGACGTCACCGAGACGAAGATCGTCCGAGGGGGGCAGAACGTCGAGGTCACGCAGCAGTTCCGGTTCGAGCCGGTGCGGGTCCTGAAGGGGATCTTCGCCCGCAGCGAGTTGTTGATGACCGGGCAGGACCTCGGAATCTACCGTTTCGCCGAGGGCTCGGAGCGACTCAAGGTCGGCCAACTCATGTTGGTCACTCTCGGCCGCCAGGGGCTGAACTACTTCAACTGCAACGGTGCCCCGACGCTCGGCCAGTCGATCCCCCGGCTCACGGACAAGGACGACCCGCTGCTCGAGGCCGTCGACATCCTGATCGACATGGCCCGCAAGCGAAACCGCGTGGAGCGGGTCGCGCTCCTCCGCGACGGGCTCAAGGCGGCCAAGGGGCGCGACGCGGGGCCGCTCCTGCTATCGCTCCAACGCCGAAGCTCGCTCGCGGCCCGGGATCCCGAGATCGTCCAGGCGGTCCTCCCCCACCTGAATGCCATCTCTCTGGACCTGCGAGAGGTCGCGGCGAGGACGCTGGCGTCGCTCCTGGACGCGATCCCCTGGGCCAAGGTTCTCAAGGGCGAACCCCAAACGCCGACGGAACCGAGCCGATTGCAGCTCGACGCCGCGCACGCCCTCGCCTCGGAGCTCAACAAACCGGGCGCGAACATCGCCGTCCGAGTCGCCATGATCGATGCCCTCGGCGCGGCGGGCGCGCCGGCCCTCGACCGCACGCCCTCGGCAAAGCTCTGGCTGGGCTCAGAATCACCGTCCTCGAGCTTCACGGAGTTGGCCGCGAGGCTTCGCCTACTAGGCAAGATTGCTTCGGCCGGGGCGAAAGAGGAGGTCATCCACTCCTATGAATCGCTTCGGCTCGACGCACCCGCCGAAGTCCAGGAAGAGGCCGGGCGGGCCCTCGGACGCCTCGATGCCACGAAGGGAGGAGAATTCATCCGGGCCAGGATCTCGAGGAAGCGTGCCGCGGGGCTCGACGTCACGCTCGAGATCGGCCTGCTCGGCGAGCTCCCGCGCGTGGATGCTGGCCCGGCGCTCCTGGAGGTTTGGAATCAGCCCTTGAACGCTTCGGAGACCCTCGCCTTCGTGAAGGCCTGTATGAAGGCCGCCGACTCCCGGCTCGGCCCCGCGTTGGAGAGACTCCTCGACCCTCGACAGTGGCAGATCCGAGCATTTGCCATGGAGGCGCTCCGGAGGATCGGCACCGACGAGTCGGCGAGCGCGCTCTGGCCCCACCTCGATGAGGAGGCGGACGTGGCTCGCAAACTGAGGGTCATCGCCTTCCTCGGCCGCCACGGTTTCGGCGAAGGGTATTCCCAGGCCCTCGAGCACCTCTCGCAGCCCTCGCTCCGCGAAGAGGCCGTCGCCGCCGTCGCCGCCACGGGCGATCCGAGGGCGATCCCCGAGCTCCGGAGGATCTGGCAGACCAGCAACGACCTCGCCTGGAACGCCGCCGCGTTCCGGGCCCTGGCCCGCCTCGGCCAGCGGGACATCGTCCCGAAGCTCCTGGGGCTCGCACGCACCCCCGGCGATCCCCTGGCCGACTCCGCCTTGATCGCCCTGGGCGACCTCGGGACGCCCGAGGCCCTCCCGAGCGTCCGGGACGCCCTGGCATCCCGCCGCGAAGCTGTCGTCATCGCGGGCGTTCGCGCCTCGGTGAAGCTCCTCGCCCTCCCCGGCGTGAACGATCCCGTCGTCCGCGAGCGGCTCAACGCCCTCCTGGCCGACTCCGACGCCTCCCTCCCCGCCCGCCAGGCGGCCCTCCGAGCCCTCGTCGTCCTCGACGACGCGCGCCTCAAGGTGACCCTCGCCCAGGTGGCCCGAGACGCCAACCTCGAGGGGACCCCGCTCCTCGCCGACGTCGAGCTCACCATCGCCAACGGGTCGCCTCACGAGCACTGAAACAGGTCCCGACACCCGTGATTTTCTTAAATAACGGGTGTCGGGAGAGACACGACTGGCGAAACGGCCTCAGGACCGCCCGCCGAGCTCGCGATAGTAGAACGTCGTCCCGCAAAGCCCCCCGCGCGGGAAGAGTGCGAAGCCAGGGACCTCGCCCACGCGGATCCAACCCAGACGTTCGTAGAGCCTGGCGGCATCGCCGTCGGTGACGGCGTCGAGGACCAGGAGCGTCTTGCCGCAGTCGAGGGCCAGATCTTCGGCGGCCCGCATCAACGCGGCCCCGAGGCCTCGGCGGCGGGCTCGGCGATGCACCAGCATCTTCGACAGATCGGCGCGGTGGGGTTGGTTTTCGGGTTGTTCGAGTACGAGTTGCACGGTGCCGCAGACTCCAAGCTCATCCTCCGCGACCAGCAAGGCGCGTTCGCCGGCCCCGACGCCTTGCGCCACGCGTCGCCAGAACGCGTCGGCACGTTCTCGTGTGAGCGGGTGCATGAAGCTCACCGAGGCGTCCCCTTCGACGCAGTCGATCAGGACGTCGGAGAGTTGACCGACCGGCACGTCGTCGGCCGCGGTCGGGCGGCGGAGTGACCATTTCGACGCCATCCTCACCTCTTCGGAAGGGGCTCCTCGACGACGACCACGGCATAACGCGCAGCCTTTCGCGAGGGATTGAAGAACATCGTCGGCCGGTCGAGCTCCATCGCGAGGCAATCGCCCGGCCGGAGCTGGTGCCGTTCCTCGCCGATCGTGACCTCGATCGTTCCGTCGAGGAGCCAGACCTGCTGGAACACCCGCCGGTCGCGCACGGACGTTTCGAACGCCACGCGGCCGCCGGGGGGAAAACGGACCTCGACGATCCGCATCGGCTGAGGAATCCCCGGCGGCGAGACGTTGCGACGGACATAGCCCGACTCGGGATCCTGCCAGACCGGCTGGTCCTCCCGCCTCACCAACGGACAAGACACATCTCCAGTCGACTCCGCTCCTCGATCGAAGAACAGCGCGAGAGTCACCCCCAGCGCCGACGCGACCTTCTCGAGGACGACCGCCGTCGGACTACTCTCGCCCCGCTCGATCAGCGAGAGCATCGAACGACTCACCCCCGACCGTTCGGACAACCCCTCCAAGGAAAGAGCGAGGCCCGCGCGGAGCTCTCGCACTCGGTCGGCGATGCGTCGATTGATGTCGGTCGGCGTGTCCTCCATACTGGACAATGTTTCCAGAATATTGGACAATCTGTCAAGACGTGACCCTAAACCCAACAGGTCACCTACGACGGACGCCCAAATTCACGACGCCAGGATCCCGGCGAGAGCGAACACTCCAGGATCGGGGAGAGGCCAGGATTTGGCAGGAGGAGTCGGTTTCTTGTCCACACGGGCGACGGTTGGCTCACAACGTTTAATCCAGACATCACAATAGTTACAACCTCTGTTAAATCGGATCGCGATCGCTGGACATCGGAAAAAATCCACTCGCTCGCGCTTCGGGCTTGCAATGTGGAGAGCAGCGAATCGGACGATATCCGCTCGAACGCCATCGGGAAGTTGACCCGACCGATCCCGATTGGATCTTCTTAAACATGAAGAAAAGAACACACGAATCCACCTCGGAATCGACGACGATTCGTGTGATGACCTACAACATCCCCAACGGCGGGAACGGCCGCGAGGATCTCATCCGGCAGGTCATCGAGGCCGCACGGCCCGAGGTGGTCGTACTCCAGGAGGTCGATACCGAAGGCTTCATGCACTCGCTCGGCCGGGCGTTGGAGATGGACCACTACCTTGGCTCGAGCAATGCAAGTCATCGCGTTGCCCTCCTCAGTCGATTCCCGATCCGGAACCCCCGAAGCTTCCATCCGTCGCCGCCGATCTGGCGAAACGTCATCGACGCCTCGATCGAGTACGCGCCCGGCCGGACCTTCCGGCTCATCGGCGTCCATCCCATGCCGAACCTGGGAATCCTCTGCGAAGCCTGGCGACTCGGGGAAGCCCGCCGTGTCATCCGCCATTGCCGGCAATACGCGGACGAACCGCTCCTGATCGCCGGGGACTTCAACGCCGTCGCCCCCGGCGACCGAGTTCGAACCGGCACGATGCCGGCCTGGCTCAAGCTGATCCTCCTCGCCCAAGGCAACCGCGTTTACCACTTCTCGATGAACGCCTATTTGGCGTCGGGACTGTTCGACTGCTACCGACTCATGAATCCCGAGGATGAAGGATTCACGCTCCCTCCCCCCACTCCAAACACGCGACTTGATTATCTCTTGGCAAATCAGCCGATGAGAAATGCCCTGATGGGCTGCTCAGTCATCCGGGGGCCGAGTGCGGTGCTCCACGCCTCGGACCACTATCCTGTCGTGGCGGACTTCTCCTTCCCTACCGAAATCTGAGCCAAGGATGTATCGCGTGGCGCATTCCCTCGGAGTTCCACGCAGGCGATCCTAAGAAATCATGGCGACACCGCCCAGGGTCGACGATGCCAAGGGCCACCAATGTCCCATTGGTCCAGTTATGATGCGCCAGTCGAGAAACGATCCGTGGTGTACCGAAGGGGATTGCGTCGATGAACCACGAGCCAGCTCCGATCGAGCGTTACCGGTTCGAGATCCAACCGCTCGTCGACGAGTTCCCCCCCGTCCTGAACGACCGGAACAAGCAGGTTGTCTACGCGGTGGCTTCTCCGCCTGGAGCACGACTGGAAGGATGGCTCGAGTCGAGTCGTTGGACTCCGCTCCCATGGCCTGAGCGAGTCGACTCGGCAGCCGCGGAGGCGAACTTCGCAGCGCGTCCCGGGTTCTTCGACTACCGACACGAAGAGGACATGCCCAACTCGACCGAGTGGCACGTCAACTTCGCGGACCCTCGCCTCTTCTTCGCGTACGGGTCGGGCCTGTTCGCCCAGGATGAGATGCAGGTGGCCGAGCATCCCGTGCTCGGATCGCTCCGGGAGGCCTTGGTCGCTCGAAACTATCACGCCGTGACGCTGGAAGGGAATCAACCGACCCCGGTGCTCGTGATGGGCGTACCTCGCCAATGTCGCGTGGCAACCGACGTGAACGTGGCGGAAGGTCGGCCCCGGGGGCTCTACGGGAATCTGTTCGCAAGGGCCGAGCCGAACGCGGTCCGGAACGCGACGACGCGAATCGATCCCCCGACGATCACGAACCTGATCGCGATCGCCGCACCGGTGGGCCGGAGCGGCCGGTATCGCCTCGGCGACCTGGAATTCATCCTCGACACAGCCTTCACGGGCTTTCGCGCCGCCGTCCTCGAATCCCGCCGTGTCCGTGGCGAAGCCGGACCCGTCGTGATCCACACCGGCTTCTGGGGCTGCGGTGCTTTTGGTGGGAACCGTGTCGTGATGGTAATGCTCCAGGCGATCGCCTCGGCGATGGCCGGGGTCGATCGGATCGTCATCCACACCGGCGACCCTTCCGGAAATGCGGCCATCCGGGAATCTCGAGGGTTGTTCGATTCCATCCAGGCCGGTGGATCGACGTTCGAAGTCCGAGCGATGCTCCAACGGATCGACGCAAATGGCTTTGAATGGGGGGTTAGCGACGGGAATTGAGAGCCGGCTCGGCCTTCAAGGATCGGTTGAGGCTTTGGATCCTCCAGGCAGTAAAGACGGCGATTGGCTCGCGAAGCAACTCGCAACGCAGACTATTGGCCCGGCAGCGGTACGATGCGAACACGACCATCCTCGGCCACGGCGAAATGACCTTCCCAAACATGTCCCCGACCAAGAACGGCCCGCGCGAATCGAACCGGAAAGTCCGGAGACCTCAGTCGAGGCCGGAACAGGAGGACACCGGGGGTCGCGGCTCTCCCACGACGGATCGCCAGCTCTCCGAAATCCTTATCGAAGGTCGGGAGAACGCGCCATTCCGAGAGGGCAAGTTCCAAGACGACCTCGTCGCTTGAACCTCGCCCCACCTCTTTGATCCAGAGGACATCAAAGCCGTCCGCTCGGAGTGCCCCGACGACGGAGGCCGAGACATTTTCGTTGGCGAGGAAACGCGACGTGTTACACCGCCAACGGATAGACGCGTTCCCGCTTCAGGGACTCCGCAGCGTAGCGTAGAGCCGCTTGAATGTCATCGGCCTCGCAAGCATAGTCATGCTCGATCTGCTCATGAGTCCATCCTTCGGCGAGTAACTCGAGGATGAATTCCACGGCCAGGCGAGTCCCCTTGATCACGGGCTTTCCCGCAAGGATCGTCGGGTCGATGATAATCCGGTCTTGCCTAAGCATGATCTGCCCTCGATTCATTGCCAACGGCCCCGCCGAGAGGTAAACCAATCGGTCATGGTCGGTTTCCATCGGCAACCCAACGGAATTCTAGTCGGCATGCCTGACCGGACTACCGGGGACGTCTTCAAATCCTCTCGTCGCAAAGCGACTTCGCTCCTCTGCGTCCCTCAACGGGACGACAGGACACCCTTGAGGGCCTCCAGGAATCGGTCGATCTCGTGGTCGGTGCCAACGGTGATACGCAGGCCATCGGGGATGCCGGGATATCGCATCAGACGAATGAGAATTTTTTGGTCTTTCAGGGCCTGATACACCTCGGTGGCGGGGGGGCCGCCGGTGCACCAGGCGAAGTTGGCCTGGCTGTCGGGGACGTGGTAGCCTAGCCCGCGCATGGCCGACGTCAGGCGGGCTCGCGTCGCGAGGATCTTCGAGCGGGTCTCGGCCAGGTAGGCCTGGTCCTCGATCGCGGCCGCGCCGGCGGCGAGGCTCAAGGTATCGCAGTTATAAGAATCCTTGACCTTGACCAGGCCGGCGATCATCTCCGGGCGTGCGATCAGGTAGCCGAGACGCAGGCCGGCGAGGCTGTAGCCCTTGCTGAAGCTCCGGGTGACGATCACGTTGGGGTGGTCGGCCAGGAGGCCGACGCAGTCGGTCGCGGCGAAGTCGGCGTAGGCCTCGTCGACGACGAGGGGGCAGTCGAGCCGACTCGCGAGGGCGGCGACGGCTTCGGGCGAGAGTGAGGTCCCGGAGGGGCTGTTCGGGTTGGCGAGGAAGGCGAGCCGAGCCCCCTCGACGGTGAACGCGGACGGGTCGAGGGTCCAGTCGGCGGAGAAGGGGACCTCGGCCACTCGGGCGTCCTGGAGCTCGGCCAGGGTCTTGTAGAGGATGTAGCTGGGCGACGGGTAGACGATGAGGTCCCCGGGGCCGGCGAAGGCGCGGGTGATGATCGTCAGGAGGTCGTCCGAGCCGTTGCCGGCCAGGATCATCGCGGGGTCGACGCCGTGCTTGCGCGCAGCGGCCTGGCGGAAGGTCGTGCCGACCGGGTCGGGGTAGAGCCGCAGGCGGTCGTTCAGGGCCGCGGCGACCGCCTCGGCGACGCGAGGGGAGGGGGGGTAGGGGTTCTCGTTCGTATTCAGCTTGAGGAAGCCCCCCTCGCGAGGCTGTTCCCCCGGGACGTACCCGGCCATCCGGTCGATGTGGGCGAGGAAATACGATCGGCTCATGATTCGGAGGCCTTCTCGAAGGAAGCGGGGGCGGGAGCCAGGGCGGCAAGCTTGGCGAGCGAGTCGTCGATCCGATAGACCGTCCACTCGTCCATGGGCCGGGCCCCGAGCGAGCGGTAGAAACCGATTGACGGGGCGTTCCAGTCGAGCACCGACCATTCCAGCCGTCCGCAGCCGCGGTCCAAGGCGAACCGGGCGACCGTGGCGAGGAGCGCCTTGCCGATTCCTCGGCCTCGGTAGGCCTCGCGGACGAAGATGTCCTCGAGGTAGAGGCCCGGCTGGCCGCGGAACGTCGAGAAGGTCGCGAAGAACAGGGCGAAGCCGACCGACACGCCCTCGACCTCGGCGATGATCGCCTCGGCGGCCGGGCGAGGGCCGAAAAGATGAGTCCGGAAGGACTCCGGGGTCGCGTTCGCGAAGTGCTCGAGCTTCTCGTAGATCGCCAGCTCGCGGATCAGATCCACGAGCGTCTCGGCGTCGTCGGGGCGGCAGGGACGGATCGTTGTGGTCATCGTCAGCCAAAGGGGAGAGGTTGTGGCACGTCGAGGGCTGGCGTAATCGCGGGGATTGTGACGACATCGACGTCGCCGACCCCTCGCGAGTCGCCGGGCCTTCTCCTTTCAGAAACCCGTTTTCTCGGGAGAAAACAGGTTTCGGGACAGGTTCTCAACCGGGGGTTACCTGGTCGTCCTCGAAGCGGACGTCGACGCTGTACCGGTGGGCCGTGAGCCCTTCCTTGTCCGCGAGGAGGCGGACGTCGGGGGCGATGTCCGCGAGGCCCTCGTGGGTGACGTAGATCAGGCTCGTGCGCTTGAGGAAGTCGTTGGAGCAGAGCCCGGACGCCCAGCGTGCGGTACCGCCGGTCGGGAGCACGTGCGAAGGGCCCGCCGCGTAGTCGCCGACGGCGACGGGGGTCTCGTGCCCGAGGAAGATCGCGCCGGCGTTGGTGAGCCGCTCGGCGAGTCGGTCGGGGTCCGAGGTCGAGACGTGCAGGTGTTCGGGGGCGATCAGGTTCGTCAGGGTCACCGCCTCGTCCTCGTCGCGGACCAGGATCAGGGCGCCGAACCGCTCGAGGCTGTCCCGGGCGAGGTCGCCGCGGCTGAGCCGGGCGAGTTGCTGCTCGAGGGCGTCGGCGACGCGGTCGATGAGGTCGGCCTCCCAGGTGATCAGGACACTCGCGCCCGGGGAATGTTCGGCCTGGCTGATGAGGTCGGCGGCGACGTAGCGGGGGTCGGCGGTCCAGTCCGCGATCAGGACGACTTCGCTCGGCCCGGCGATGCTGTCGATGTCGACCTCGCCGTAGACCTGCCGCTTGGCGAGGGCGACGAAGAGGTTCCCGGGTCCGACGATCTTGTCGACCGCGGGGATCCCGTCCACGCCATAAGCCAGGGCGGCAACGGCCTGGGCCCCGCCGACGCGGTGGACTTCGGTCGCCCCCAGGAGGTGGCACGCGGCGAGAAGGTCGGTGTTGTAGCCGCCGAAGGGTGTCGGCGGGACGACCACGGCGATCTCCTCCACGCCGGCCGCCTGCGCGGGCACGACGGTCATGAGCAACGACGACGGGTAGGCCGCCGCACCGCCGGGGATGCAGACCCCCGCGCGTCTGAGCGGGCGATAGCGCAGGCGGAGCTCGCAGTCGCGTCCTCGCCGCATCGTCGCGTCGCGGTTCAGGATGCCCGACTGGAACGCCAGGATGTTGTCCCGGACCCGGCGGAGCGTGCGCAAGTAGGCCGGGTCGGCCTTCTTGTAGGCCTCGTGCAGCTCGTCGGTCGAGACCCGGACCGCCGAGGGGTCGAGGGTCACGCCGTCGAGCTTGGCGGTGTACTCGAGCACCGCGTCGAGACCACGGTCGCGGACGTCGCCGCAGATCCGCTCGACGACCTGGACCGGAGTCAGCGGCTCGCCGAACGCGGCGATCGTCCGGGCCTTCCCTTGCGGGCTGACGACGTCCCCTCGGGGGCTGAGCTGCCTGCGAAGCTCGAGGATCGCCTCGCGTGCGTCCTCGCTGGCACAATCAATCCTACAGATGTTCAACATCGCTGTCATCGGCCGGGGCCTCTCCCTGAAGTCGGACCCGATCATTCTATCCCGGGGGACAACCGCCCGCCTCACCTTTTTCGAGACTCCTCGCTGAAGTCGACCGAGCACTCCGGGTGAGGCGTTGCGGGAGATTCACCATATAAGGCACGAAGCCACAAAGGGTCCCGCGAGGTGGCCTTAGTAAAGGATCGGTTTTCGCGGGATGGGAGATCGGCGAGGAGTGCCCCTTTTCCGTTGAGTTGCGGATCGGACGTCGGGCGTGATGGCCGCGGGTGTTCTCTCGGGGGTAGAATAGCCCTCCCAGAGAGGCTCCCCGTGAATTCCGCAAGCGATCGAACCCCGAGCACGAGAACCCCGCCGATGACCAGCAGGCCGCCGATCGATCTGAGATCCGACACCGTCACGCGCCCGACGGCGGCGATGCGGCGAGCGATGGCCGAGGCAGAGGTCGGCGACGACGTCTACGGCGAGGACCCGACCGTCCTCGAGCTCGAGCGGAAGACGGCCCGGTTGCTCGGCAAGGAGGCCGCGCTCTTCGTCCCCTCCGGGACGATGGCCAACCAGTTGGCGGTGGCCATCCACGCCGGCCCTGGCGACGAGTTGCTCTGCGGCGAGACCTCACACGTCTACGTCTGGGAAGGGGGAGGGGTCGCGCGACTTTCGGGCGTGACGACCCGGACGATCGCCGGCGACCGTGGGCTCGTGACCCTGGAGAGGGTGCGGGACAAGATCCGTCCCGACGACGGCCACTACGTCCGGACGCGGCTCCTGTCGCTCGAGAACACCCACAACCGCGGGGGAGGGCGAGTCCATCCTCGTGAGTCGGTCGTCGAGCTGTCGGCCTGGGCAAAGTCGAACGGCCTGGCGATCCACCTGGACGGGGCCCGGCTCATGAACGCGGTCGTCGCGTCGGGCATCTCCGCAGGAGAGTGGGCGGACCTTTTCGACACCGTCTCGATCTGTTTCTCCAAGGGGCTCGGCGCCCCGATCGGTTCGGCGCTCGCGGGGACCGCGGCGGCGATCGCGAAGGCCCATCGGCTGCGGAAAGTGCTCGGCGGGGGCATGCGACAGGCCGGGATCATCGCCGCGGGGGCGATCCATGCGCTCGACCACCACGTCGAACGCCTGGCGGACGACCACGCCAACGCCCAGATCCTCGCCCTCGCCGTCGAAAAGACCGAAGGGCTCTCGCTCGAGTCGGGCCCCGTCGAGACAAACCTCGTCTGGATCGAGGTCGACCCCGCGCTCGGCACGGCCGCCGAGGTCGCGGCGAGGCTCGAACGTACCGGCGTGCTCGTCTCGGCGCTCGGCCCGAGGGTCATCCGCGCATGTACACACCTCGACGTCTCTCGCGAGGACGTCGAGTTCGCCGCCGAGGCGATCCGCGGACTGGCGCCCGTCGCCAGTCGAGGCTGACCGGTTCCACGAGAGTCGCCCATGGAATTCGCCGAACGCCATCACTGGGACGTCGACGTGGCCCAGGCCCGCAAGCTCCAGGAGGAGTTGGCCACGCAGGTCGACGTGAGCCGGCCGCTGGGACCTTGGGAGACGGTCGCGGCGGCCGACGTCTCGTACAACAAGTATGATCCCTGGCTCAGTGCCTCGGTGGTCGTGATGCGTGCCGCGACGCTCGAGGTCATCGAACGAGTCGGGGTCGTGGGGGAAGCCCGATTTCCTTATGTCCCCGGCCTGCTCAGCTTCCGCGAACTGCCGCCAGTCCTCGAAGCCTTCCGGTTGCTTCAGACGCGGCCAGACGTGGTGCTCTGCGACGGCCAGGGATACGCCCACCCTCGCCGCGTCGGGCTCGCGTGCCATCTCGGCCTTTGGATCAACCTTCCCACGATCGGTTGCGCGAAGTCGTGGCTCTGCGGGGATCACGAAGAACCAGGTCCCAAGAAAGGAGACCGAAGTCCACTGGTCGATCGCGGCGAGGTCGTCGGGGCCGTCGTCCGGAGTCGGGACAAGGTCAAGCCCCTCTTCGTGTCGCCGGGACACCTGTGCGACATCGACGGGGCGGTCTCGGTGGTCCTGGCGACCTCGGTCAAGTTTCGCCTCCCGGTCCCGGCGCAGAAGGCCCACGAGTTCGTCAACGACATCCGGCGTGCCCACGGTGAAGGTCTTCCAATCTCCCCCTGATTCCGGCGACTGGCATTGTCCCCTTCGACCGCTTCGGATAGGGTTCGCCTCGCCTTCTCGAAGGAAGGGAATCCTAATGATGGCGATCACCTTGCGAACTGGGACTCCCGCCGATACCGACCGGTGTCATTCCCAGGTTCGCCACGCGCACGACCCGCCCGGGACGGCGGGCGCATGGGCCAACGAGCCATGAACGAGCCTGAATCACTCCGAAGTCGGGGCCGCCGAGCCAAGGACTGCTCGACGGGGCGACCGGCCGGCCGCCGAAACGCGAGGCGGCTTGGCGGGATTTGCCTCCCCCTCATCGTGCTGGCGCTCGGTTGCGGAATTACTCCGAAGAACTTCCGCGCCTTGAACAACCCGGCCGCGATCACCCGGGCCCGCTCGGTCGGGCTCGGCGGGAAGCTTCCGGATTGGAAAGTCATCCCGCCCTTGATCGATCGGCTCGAAGACCCCGACCCCGTCGTCCGCCTCTCGGCCCACGAAGAGCTGAAACGTCGGACCGGCCAGGATTTCGGGTACATCCCCTGGGCCCAGCCCGGCGAGCGAGGCGTGGCCATCGCCAAGTGGCGTGAGTGGTGGGGGCAGCAGAAACCCGACCTGGCCAGGAATCGTCAAAACCCTTAAAGTACCCCTCCGAATCCACCGACACGAAACCACCCCTCGATTTGCGACCGGTCACGGAGGGCCGCGCCATGTCGACCAACTCGGTCCTGGAGTCCGCCGTCGTCTCCCCATTGGGGAAGGTCGGACGGGGGGCGTTCGACATGATCGCGTACCTGGGCGGCATGGGCACGCTCAGCATCGCCGCGGCCCGTTCGATCGTCCGCCCCGGTGCGAATGATCCGCCATTCCTTCGAGCCGTGATGCGAGAGCTCTCCACGCTGATGGCGATGGGGGTGCCGCTGGTCTGTTTGGTCCACGTCGGTCTCGGCTCATTCCTGTCGATGCAGGCCTACTTCGGAGGCACGTTCGTGGACGGGACGGGGGCGGTGGTCGGGGTCGGCCTGATCCGGAACCTCGCCTCGCTGATGACCGGGATGGTCCTCGCGGGACTCATCGGGGCGCGGACGGTCAGCGAGTTGCGGAAGTCGCCATCGCGAGGAATCGGGGAGGCGGCTCGCGCACTCGCCGACCGCTGGGCGGCGGCCGTCGCCGCGCCCGATCCGGGGCGGCTCGCGGCGGTCCGGGTCACCGCGGCGCTCCTCGCCGGGCCGATCCTCTCGCTCTGGGGCGTGCTGGTCGGGACCGTAGTGGGCTGGCAGGTCGCCCAGACGGTCCTGGGCGTCTCGACGCACGACTTCTTCTCGATGTTTATTGATATGCTTTGGACCCGAGACGTGGCGGGGCTCATCCTCAAGGGGATGATCAATGCGCTGGCGGCGTCCCTCTTCGCCTGCCACGAAGGGTTCCGGGGGCCTCCCGCCTCGACCGCGCCGGACCTGGTGCCCTCGGCCGTCTGCCGGGCGGTCTGCCTGTCCTTGGTCGCGATGTTGATGGTCAACAGCGGCTGGTTCCTGATCTTCTACCACAGCGGGTCGGCGTTCGGGCCGACCCTGCTAGCCCCGCCGGCCGTGTGAGCGATAACGACGAACTTTGATGCGTCTCCAGGGGAGGGAACCCCGATGTCGAGTCGATCCTCGGTCCGCGAAATCAGCATGGGTGTGGTCATCCTGGCGTCGATCGTGGGCCTCATCGGCCTGTTCGCGGCGGCGGAGGGGGGCCCCGCGTTCCTCGCCTCGCATCGGACATTCCACGTCGACTTCCGGGACGGCCAGGGCATACGCGTCGGGAGCCCGGTCCGGATCGCCGGCCTCGACGCGGGGCAGGTCGTCGGGATCGACCTGGCCGAAGTCGAGGGCTCGCTCCGGGCCCGGGTGAAGGTCTCGGTGCCGACGAACCTGGCGAAGAAGCTCCACAAGGACGTCAAGATCACGATCCAGGCGTCGCTGGCCGGCCAGAGCCGCGTGAACATCGTCTCCGCCGGCAAGTCGGTCGACCCCCTGGCCCCCGGCCAGGTGATCACCGGATTTGAATCCACATTCTTTGACCCGATCCTCGAACAGGTCGGCATGGGCCCGGTCGAGCGCGGGCACCTGAGCCACACGATCGCCGAGGTCCGCGAGACGGTCGACGCCGTCGGCCCGCGGGTGCGGTTGATCCTCGCGATGCTCCAGGAGACGGCGGCCGGGCTCCGCAACTCGTCGGACTCGATCCGGCCGGCGGTCGAAGAGACCGCCGCCCACGTCCAGGAACTCTCTCGAAAGATCGCCGCCTCCGCGCCCAAGATTGAGAACACACTCACTCGGCTCGAATCCTTGTCCGGCAACGCCGACGTCCTCGTGAGCGAAAATCGCCCGGCGATCCGCGCGAGCCTCGCCGGCGCGCGTGACCTCACGGCCACGCTCCAGGACATCGCGATGAAGGATCGCGTGAAGGTCGAAAAACTGCTCGACGGACTCGACGGCACCAGGGCGAGGACCGACCGGGTCCTGTACCAGGCCGACCTGATCGCCAGCCAGGGGGTGCAGACCCTCACCAAGAGCCGCGCCGACATCGAGCGGACGGTGGCCAACGTCCGGGACGCCACCGACTGGGGGAACAAGCTCGTCCAGAAGATCTACGCGAACCCGTTCGTCCTGAGCCCCTTCTACAAGCCGACCCCCGAGGACCTGCGAGTCCAGACGGTCTACGACACGGCGCAGGTCTTCACGAAAGGGGCCCAGGAACTGAACGACATGATCAAGACGCTCGACGCCATGCAGGCCCGGGCGACGACCGTCGAACAGAAGAAGGAGTTGACACTCGTCCAGAAGAACATCTTGGCGGTGACCGACCGACTCGGCCAGACCTCGCAGCTCCTGGCCGAGGCCTTGAAGCCGACGCCCCGGAACATGCGGATCCAGCGTTAAGAATCGCCCAGATCGAAGGCCCGATTTTCGTGTCTTTGGTTAAATCCGTCCCATCTTCCGACCGATAACATAGGTGTGGACGCTCGAGACGCTTGGGCAACCACGACGGAGACCGGAGGAAGGGAAGGCCCGACTAACCTCGGCTCTTCCCTAAAAAGTGGCCTCCGAGTGGATCCTGATCCGATAATGACTGGGCGCGCCGACGGAGGAACCGCCGGCCAGAGCACCAACAGGGGAGGCACACATGGAAGTCTACGGCGCAGGGGGAACTCAGGGTCCCCAACCCATTTACCCGCGGCTGGCTGCTTTCAGTGTGGACGCCGGCCAGACCGTGCACGCGGGCACGCCTCGCGACCACGTCGAGATCTCGCCGCTCGGCCAGATGCTCGACGGGATCAGCCGGCTGCCCGAGATCCGACACGAGAAGGTCGAGGAGATCCGGCAGCAGATCGCCGCAGGCTCCTACGAGACCCCCGAAAAGTTGGAATTGGCCCTGGATCGCCTGATCGACGAGCTGCAGGGCTGGTAACCACCGGCCCGGCCTCGTCCGGCCCCTGGTCCGGTGCTGGCGACCGATAGGTCGACGACGGGTCCCCTTTCCGAATTGGATCGGGGTCACCCACTCGTCGCCCCATCGGCCGCCAGTCCTTTTTTCCCCGTCCTCACGAAAAATTCCCTGGCATCCGGGGAAGAATTCCGAAACAATCATCTCTCGACTGCCGGCCCTCCTTCGATCTCAAACAAGTAATCCGATTCGCCTTCGCCGTTTGAGGGCGGTTTTGTTTGGGTCGGGGTGCGCCCACCTTTCCCGTCCCAGGAAGGTCCCGACGTGGAACCCCCATCTCCCCACCCGCGGAGTGCCGGCTCGGACCCCCAGGGCGGATCCCCGCCACCCTCGCCTTCCTCCCCCGAAGCCTCTCCGCTCTCCTCGCGAGTCGATCAAGCTCTCCTCTCGGCACTCATCACACATGGATTGGTGACGACGGATCAGCTCCTGTCCGCCCTCCAGTACGGTCAGCAGCACCATCGCGACCTCAGGCAGTCAATCCTCGAGCTGAACCTGATCTCCCCGGACCGTCTCAATGCGCTCGCCTTCGAACGCCTGACGACGCTCGCCGCCAGCAACGGCGAGACCCAGGCCGCCGTCGAACGAGGCGAGCTGGCGGGCATGGGCGGCGTCTCGCCCGACCGCACCAAGCATCAGATCGATATCAAGAACTCGCTGAAGGCCCAGATCGGCATCGCGTCGCTCCCCAACCTCGTGACGCACATCCTCGAGAGTGGCTTCGAATCCCGCGCGACCGACATCCATTTCGATCCCTTCGAGGACGGGATCCGGCTCCGCTACCGAATTGACGGGCAGCTCCAGGAGATGCTGCACATCGACTCGAACCTGGCGACCCCGGTCGTCAGCCGCCTCAAGATCATGTCGGACCTGAACATCGTCGACCGCCGACACTCGCAGGACGGGCGGATCACAATCCAGTACGGCAACCGGCCCAGGGACCTCCGGATCGCCACCTGCCCGACCGCGATGGGCGAGAAGATCGTCATCCGGATCCACGACGTCCTGGACATGACGCACGGTTTCGAATACCTCGGCATGTCGCCGAAGCAGGTCGCCCAACTCGAGCGGCTCGTCGCGCAGCCATATGGGGCCGTACTCGTCGCCGGGCCGGTCGGCTCGGGCAAGACGACGACGCTCTACTCCTGCCTCTCGAAGGTCAACGTCCCGACCCGCAACGTGATGACCATCGAAGACCCGATCGAGAACCGGATCGGGGGGGCGAACCAGACTCAGGTCGACCGCGAGCTCAATTTCACCGAAGGTCTTCGGGCCATGCTCCGCCAGGACCCCGACGTGATCATGATCGGGGAAATCCGGGACGACGAAACGGCCCGGATCGGGATGCGGGCCGCGGCCACCGGCGTCCTCGTATTCAGCTCGATCCACGGATCCGACTCGGCGACCACGATCGGCAATCTCTATAACTTCGGCATCCCAGGCTACTTGCTCTCGAACAGCCTGCTGGCCATCGTCTCCCAGCGCCTGATCCGCAAGGTCTGCCCCTACTGTCGGGTCACGTACTCGGCCGACTCGAAGATCCTCGCCGCCCTCGAGCTCGACCCGGCCGAACACGAGCCGCTCGTCCTCCATCGCGGGCTCGGCTGCCCGGCCTGCTTCCAGACCGGCTACCTCGGCCGGACCGGGATCTACGAGATCATGGAGATCGGCGAGGAACTCGGCGAGTTGATCTTCCAGCAGATCCCCAAGGACGTCCTCCGCCGCGTGGCAATCGACCTGGGAATGCAAACGTTGAAACAGAGCGCGGTCGATAAGATCCTGGAGGGCACGACCACCGTGGAGGAGGCGTATCGCGTCGTTTCGATGTGATCCACGCTGGCGGGCCATTACCGAGAGCAATCCGGCAAGGAGGTCGGCATGCATCCCGGAATCAAGACCTGGGTCGGCGCGATGATCGCCCCAGGATTCGTTATTGCGGCGTTCGGTTGGCAGGCTAGTTACGGCGACGAGCCGAGCCGGCTCAGCAGGCTTTTCCGGTTCGGCGGGTCGAACTCGTCGTCCTCGTCGCCGTCCCAGCTCGGTTCCTCGACCGCGTCGCGGACCCAGGCTTCGAACAATTCATCCCCTTCGCCCTCGCCGTACCTCGGCCCCGGCTCGTCGCTGTCGTCCGACCCGGAACCGGCGATGGCCGCGCCGGCGGAAGGTGCCCAAATCGGCCCCTCGCCCCGGCTCGTCCCGCAGCCGCGTGTGAGCAAGCCCGCGACCGAGTCGGACCCGATCGTCACGCGAGTCGCCCTGACGCGCTCGAATGATGGGAACCAGTTCGGCATGTTCCTCCAGGTCTATGCCGACGGCACGATCATCGACAGCGAAGGTGTCCACCACCTGAGCCAAAAGGATCTGAAGCCGATCACCGACGTGCTTGGCACGGGCGATCTCTTTCGAAGCAAGGGGCACTGCGGAGCCCCGGCGACCGACTACGTCGAGCAGGTCTACATGGTCGTCTACGAGCGTAGCCTCGGGCGGCTGAAGGCCAACTCGTTCTCGTTCTCGGGCAACCCCACGGGCTGCGACCACGCCGTGCGGCACCTCCACACGGCCCTCGACGCCCTCCAGGCCAAGATCGCCCGCCCGGCTGGTCCGGTCGCGAATGTGCCTGCGGCCCCCGGCACGTTCCCGGCTTCGGCCGTTCCGGTGAACCCGAAGGGAGACACCATCTCCTTGACACCCATCAACTAGCGTCAAATTCCACCGCTCCGAGTGGAAGAACTCGGGGGTGATCGCTAGAATAAGAATCGTTATTGATTCGCGGCTCGGCCCCTTCCCATCCCCCAGCGTCGGGGCCGAGGCTTTGCCCGAGGACCGCTCTCGTGTCGGATTCCGCACCCATCGTCCCGCTGGCCACATCCGAGAGCCCGGAAGAGAAGTTCCGCGAGTTCCTCGAGATTCGAGGGGAGAAGCTCACTGCTCCCCGGCGAGTTCTCGTGCGCCACATCTTCGAGACGCACAAGCATTTCGACGCCGACGAATTGATCCAGGACCTGCGGAATGCGGGCGGCCGGGTGAGCCGATCGACGGTCTATCGAACCCTGAAGCTGCTCGTCGACGCCGGCCTCCTCAGAGAGCTTCGACTCACCAATCGGACCGCGTACGAACACGACTACGGATACCCGTCGCACGACCACTTGCACTGCACCGAGTGCAACGCAATCGTCGAGTTTCGTAACGACGAGATCCGCAACGTCCGCGAGGCCGTCAGTCGAGAACACGGATTCCGGCCGAACGGTCACCGCTTCGTCATCACGGGTGTTTGCTCGGCGTGCAGCCGGCCTCGCCCGCGCCGACGGCTCGACCTGATCTGATTCTCGGCTTTCGCGGTCGATGTCGACAATCCCGCACGGGACCTCGCCGCCTGTCCTACAGAACCCCGGCCTTCAAGAAAAGACCGGGGTTCGTCATAGGATGATTATTCGAGGTAGCCGAGGTCGGCGAGCCTTTGCTCGATGATCGCCTGTTCCTCGGCCGAGTACTCGAACTGGGGCTGGTGCGGGCCGGAGTAAGGGTCGCTCGGCGGGTCCTCGCGAACGGTGGCGAGGTCGGCCAGGCACGGGAGCGGCTTGCCTTCGACGTGGCCCGGGATCGGCATCCCCAGGAATTTGAGGATCGAGGGGGTGACGTCGAGGAGCTCGGCCTGGAGCGTCCGGCCCGGGATCACGCCGGCACCGGCGAAGGCGACGACCCCTTCGGGACGGTGCGTGCCGGGGAGGTTGGCGTCGGGCTCGACCCAGGCCCGCCCGGGCGCGAGCTTCGTCCGGACCCAGTAGGATTCGTCCGGGAGGGCGATCAGGTCGGGATACCCTTCACGCGCCGGGTCGAGATTGTAAGCTTCGCCGGTCGCGACGATGTGGGGGAAGAGCGGGGCGGATGTCTCAGGGTGCCGCGCCTCGGCGAGCGCGGCTCGAGTGTCCGCAAGGGCCTGCTCGACCTGGCGAGGGGTGACCAGCGGAGCCCCGGCCCTGCGAGCGGCGGAGTTCAGATAGACCATCGCGGCCGTATCCTGGTGGGGCGCGAAGGCGAGCGTCCGCTTCCAGTCGAACGGGAACTGCGCCTCGACCGATGTGTCGAATGACGATGATCGGGCCTCGGGGTCGTTCTGCTTCGCCCCCCAGAGGCGGACGCGGTCGGAGACTTGCTTCGCCCGACGCACCAGGCGGCCCGAGATCCCGGGCACACGCGCGACGCCGGCGTCGATGAGGATCCGGTTCACGTGGATCCGCCCCAAGCAGGGGCCGAAGCCATGGTCGCTGACGATCATGACTCCGGCGTTGCGCGTCTCGGCCAGCTCGATGAGCATGCCGATCGCGTTGTCGAGCCCACGCATCACACCCGCGGCCGCTTCGTTCCAGGCAGGGTCGTCGATGCCGGTCTCGTCGACGTTGAGGTAGCGCCAGACGCGGTGCTGGAACGGGTCGAGGTTCTGGAACTGGACCATCAGGGCCGACCAGTCGGAGATCATCCGGTCGGCGAGGAGTCCTCCTTCGGCCCGCCCCTTAAATCCTTCGCACGTGATCCGGGAGTTCTCGGTGAGCTCGGCGAGCGACTGCGGGGCCCGTTTCCACGGGTAGCGGAGGCTATACGCGGGGACCTCGGCACGGAGTCGCTCGGCGAACTCGGGGGCCCCCGAGAGGGCGGCGTCGAGGTGGGGAGCGTCCATGCCGGAGACGATCAGGCCTCGGACCTTGGGCGGCGGGTAGGTCGCCGGCAGGTTCAGGCTGACGACCGAACGCCCGGCGTCGGAGAGGAGGTGCCAGACGGTCGGCACGCGGATCCGACCCGAGTGGTTGACCTTCATCTGCCCGGCCGCGACATCGTAATAGCGGTGGTCGAAGACCCCATGACGGGCTGGCCCGCAGCCGGTCATCATCGACGTCCACGCGGCCGAAGTCATCGGGGGGATGATCGACCGCAAGGTGCCGTACGCCGAGCGCGCGAGCAGCGCGTCGAGGTTCGGCATCACCCCTCGCCGACGCATCGGGTCGAGCACCGACCAAGTCGCACCATCAAGTCCTAAAATGACGAGGCGATTATGCGTCGGCATGCGCGCGACCTCTTGGGAAGGGAGGGACCGGACGGGAGTGAAACCCGGGTCGCCGTCCCCGACCCGCGGAGGCTCGGCCTCCGGGACGCGGTGGGGACGGGCCGTCGGGGTTTTCTATAGTCAACCCGCGTTGGCGAGCGGGTGTGCGACGTCGATCGCGAAGTCGGACGAGTAGTACGACGAGAGGTGCTGGCGCTCGCCCTTCGAGCGATAGACCTGCGCCAGTCCGCGGCGGACCTTTTGAGAGAGGGGCAAACTCGCCTCGGTCTGGCGGAGCCACGCCTGATAGGCCGCGACGAGTTGGTCGGCCTTCTTGGCGAACCCCTGGGCTGCGGGGGCCTTCACGCCCAGGCCCATCACCGAGTGCGGGAACTTGTAATGGCCCTGGAAGCCGGTGAGCCGAAGGTCATACGTCGACATCATCCGGCGCAGGCAATTGGGGGTCATGCGCCAGTAGTCGTCGGGATAGCCGTGGATCCGGAAGTTGAGCGGCGACGTGATCACGAACAGCCCGCCCGGCTTGAGGATCCGATAGACCTCGTCGAACGCGCGCCGAACCTCGAAGACGTGTTCGAACGTCTCGATGCAGAGGACGGTCCCCGCAACCCCGTCGGGCAGGGTAATCGCACTCACGTCCTCGACGCGGTCGACCCCCGGGCCGGGACGCATGTCGCAGCCGACATAGTCCTTTCCGGCGAAGAGGGTGCGGAGGTCGGCGTACTCGACCTGCCCTTCGACCTGGTACGACCCGAACTCGTAGACCGGCCCCGGACAGTCGAAGTGTTCCGCCACGAGCTGGCAGAACGCCTTATTGTGGTCTCGCATCGCGGGCGCTCCTCCTTGAGCACGTCCCTACGCTGGACTTCGAGTCCGACAGCCCCGATGCCTTCCCGGAGCCTGGACCGAGAGGGCCGGATCTTAGGCCATCCCGCCGGATCGGTCAATCCGGACTCGCATGTCCGTGGCCAGAGCCTGAAAAACTCGCCGACCGACGGACTCACTCGTCGAGATCGGTCGGGAGACTCGTTCGCAATCAGCGGGGGCCGCCGGCCCCGGCCAGGGAGACCTCGATCGCCGCGCCGGAGGTCCAGCGAGTGCCTTCGCGCTCGACGCGATGGTAGAGGGTGTCGCGTTCGACGGGGATCCGACCCGCCTCGGCGATGAGGCGTTGGATCTCGGTCACGGTGACTTCCTGGGGAGTCTCGGCACCGGCCTCGTGGTAGATCTTCTCGTGGACGACGGTCCCGTCGATGTCGTCGGCCCCGAATGAGAGTGCAACCTGTGCCGTCTTGATCCCGAGCATGACCCAGTAGGCCTTGATGTGCGGGAAGTTGTCGAGCATCAGGCGGCTGATCGCCATGGTCTTCAAGTCCATGACGCCGGAGGGCTTGGGCAGCTCGTCCATCCGAGAGTTATCCGGGTGGAAGGCCAGCGGGATGAACGTCTGGAACCCGCCGGTCTCGTCCTGGAGCTCCCGCAGGCGGATCATGTGGTCGATGCGGTGCTTCGGCTTGTCGATGTGGCCGTAGAGCATCGTCGCGTTCGAGTGCAAGCCGAGTTGGTGGGCGGTCCGGTGGACGTTGAGCCAGGTCTCGGTCGACGCCTTGGCGCCGCAGATCTCCTCGCGGACCTCCGGATGGAAGATCTCGGCCCCGCCGCCGGGGAGGCTCCCCAGCCCGGCCTCAACCAGACGAACGAGGACGTCCTTGATCGAGAGCTTGGCGATCTTGGCGAAGAACTCGATCTCGACGGCCGTGTAGGCCTTGATGTGGATCTCGGGGAAGGGCTCGTGGATCCAGCGGACGAGGTCGACGTAGTAGTCGAACGGGAGCTTGTTGTGCAGGCCGCCGACGATGTGCAGCTCGGTCGCCCCGCGGTCGTGCGCCTGGCGGGCCCTCTCGACGATCTGGTCCTGATCCAGGACGTACGCCCGGTCCGAGCCCAGGTCGGCGCGGAACGCACAGAAGTCGCACGTGTAGACGCACACATTCGTGGGATTGATGTGCGTGTTGACGTTGTAGTAGCCGTAATTCCCGTTGTAGCGCTCCCGGACCAGGTTCGCCATCGTCCCCAGCGCGAACAGGTCGTTCGACTCCTCGAGCGCGATACCGTCTTCGAAGCTCAACCGCTGACCGGCCTCGACCTTCTCGCGAATCGTCTCCAAGCGTGACGCTTCGGTCGGCATGGCTCTAACCTACCTCTTTCTCGGACCGCTAAGGCCGATTTCGCCATCGATCATCCGCCCAAACCGCGACTCCCTTCGACCTCCGCGGTTTACGGAAATTTTAGCCGGAATTGAAGGATTGGGCAATGGCCCAATCGAGGTCGTAAGGTTTGCCTAGTTTCTTGCCAATCTGATCGGCACCTGGTAGATTTCACACGGTCCGAACTATTGAGACTCTCAATTCTTATCGAAGCGGCGTGCGCCAGGTCGCCCCACTCCCTTCCCTCCCAGCGGGACTCGGACGATCCGCGACCGTACCTTCCGAATGGTTTGAGAGCGAAAACCTCCATCCTAGACGTTATTTGTCCCCCCAGATTATCCATAACTAAAGACTCTCAATTCACGACGCCCTTAACAGGGAAAAATTCGGAAGACGCCTTTGCCCCAGCCCTTGGGATTGGCCGATTCCCGCGAGGCGGTTGGCCGATTGCCGAACCGTACATGTATGCATGAAACACCACTTAGGACGAGGGACGTCGACGTAGACCTCCCCCTCGGCTGATTAAGGATTCAGGCGTGCCCCGACTCAGGAATCCCTCGCGTCGAAGGCCGAATCTCGGCTTCAGCTTGATCGAGTTGCTGGTCGTCATCGCGATCATCGGCATACTCGTCGGCCTGATCCTACCCGCGGTCCAATCCGCGCGCGAGTCCGCTAGACGCATTCAATGCGTCAACAATCTGAAACAACTCGGCCTTGCCGCCTGTACTTACGAATCCACGCACGGGGTCTACCCCCTCGGCGACATGTATCCCGCCGGCTCCTACGGCTCGGGTGCGAACGGCGAGGTGGGGAATGGCGTCACCGACTGGAGCTACGGCTGGCCGGTCATGATCCTTCCCTTCATCGAGCAACAGAACTTGTACAGTTCGTTCAACACCTGTTTCGGCTGGGGCGACCCGATCGACAGCGGCAGCAACACGATGAATGCGACGACGATGTACACGCAGCTCGCCGTCTTCCTCTGCCCCTCCGATGGTGTCACCGATCGTCCCGTCCCCCCGTACGCGACGCTCAGCTACGTCGGCAACTGGGGAGGGCCCGGCTCGCAGCAGACGTTCAGCGGCATGATCATCGAGAACCCGTGGGGCGACACGGACAACGCACCCTGGACGGGGGCCATCGGTGTTGCCGCGGTCACCGACGGGACTTCGACCACGGCGATGTTCAGCGAGCGTCTGATCGGCCTCGCCGGCAATCCCATCCTCCATCCCGGCGATGGGAACAATGCCAGGAGAGGAGTCTATCCCGTCGATGTGGCGGTCGACATCAATGTGAACAACACCACGACGACTCGGTCTCTCCTCAAAGCCTGCAGTACGCTGCCCAACACGGCCGAATCCACGGCCTATTCCACGACCCTCGGGTTCTGCTGGACCCTGGCATTCCCCTGGCGCTACACCGCGAACCGCTACAACCACGTCGGCCCCCCCAATAGCCTCGTCTGCACCGCGTCGAACTCATTCGACGGATTCTGGGGTTCGGCCCAAGACACAGTCCCTGCGACGAGCAACCACTCCGGTGGCGTCAACGTCGGCTTCGCCGACGGGTCCGTGAAGTTCATCAGGAATTCCGTGAACCTCGAAAACTGGTGGGGCTTGGGTACCCGGAATAGGGGCGAAGTGATCGACCAGAGCTCGTTCTGATGACTCGAGGCCGGGGAGAGCGTGGTACGATCATGAAACACTCTGCCTGGCGACATCGAGGAGTCCTCCTCGTGCTCGGGGTCCTCTCAGGGTGCGGCGGGGCCGGTGGCATTGAAACCGGAATCCCCGCCAACGCGGATCAGACGCCGATTCATACCGACATGCCGACGAGCCGTTCGACGCCCGCAGCCCGTTCGAAGAAGAACGTCCGCACCCTGAGGCTCCTGAAAGCCAAGGCCTCACCGGCCACGCCCGGGAAACCGGCCTCTCCGTGAGCGCTCGCGTCGAGGCCTGACCCTTCACCGAGCGGAACGCCTGGACTGCGGGAATGGGAAATCGAGAATTGACCAGAAACCCATAAACATTTCTACGCGATTTCTATCCAATTTCCATTGGGCATTCCCTGCTCATTCGAAACGATCCCCGGGATAGCCCCGAGGTTTCTTGTACTGGCGATCCCACGGCATGACGCGACGCCCCAGGGGATGTCCTCCCTCAATCCGACCGAGACATCGGTTGAAGGTGGCCAGGGTCGACTTCAGTAGTCCGAGGGCGGCGAGGCCGTAGAATACGATCCAGAAGAGTCCCCACCCGACGTGTTCTGCAGACCGGCTCGGATTGCAAATGTCCGCGGCGAGCTGGCCCGCGAAAAAGAAGGGACTGCCCATCATGAGTCCTTGCTCGCCGCGGCCTCCGATCCATGTTTCTAGGAACAACCATCCGACGGTGACGAGTACATAGATCGTGACCGTCAACGCCACGGCTCGACCGAGCCTGGCGCACCAGGTCGACATCGCAAGGCCCAAACTGGTCACGGCGGCGCCGCAGACGAAGACGAAGAGCCCGGTCAATACGATGGTCGTGAGATAGGACGGATCCCAGGGGTCGTGGCACATCACGACAAGAACCGGCAATAGCGCCAGCCACGGGACCACGCGATACGTCCCCAACCATTTCCCGAGGACGATCTCTCGAGTGGACAGCCGAGTCGTCATCAGCACGTCCAGGCTGCCTCGGGTCCGCTCCTCCGCAAGGGAGGTCGCCGCCGTCACGCTCAGCAAAAGCAGACCGATCGCGACCTGTAATCCATTGACCCACGCCTTGGCGAATGTCGACGCGGGAGACACGATCGCCCCGACGCTTGCGATCAATGCGCCGAGGACGAAGACGCTCGCCACGATTCGACCCGCTCGCGACGGACGAGCCCGATGCCACTCACGCCAGAGCACCGGGTTGAAATCGAGCGACGGCGCGGGCAGATGGGGGTTCGGATCCAGTCGGCGGCAAAGTCGGTCGAGGACGCTAGGAGTCCGCGCGACCTTGGTTCGGGTACACACGGATCGGAGCCGCAAGATCGCCACAATCACAACCACAGTCGCGACCATCAAGGCGACGGCCAGGAACCACAAGTCGTCGTAGATCGAGACTCGGCCGGGAGACCAGTAGGGCGCAAAGGTCAAGTAATACGGGTCGGCGATGGCGGGCACGACGGCCAGAGACCAGCCGAACGCCCCGTTGACGAGGTTGACGAACGAGCGGCTGACGAGCCAAATCCCCCAGACGGCATAAGTCGCAAGTAACGCCTCGTGCGTCTTCTTCGAGACGAGGGAGAACATGAGCGCGAGGGCACAACCGAGGACTGCGATACCGACCGAGACGAGGAAGGCCCCCAGGAGTGCATTGGGATCGACACCTCCGAGGAGTGAGAGGATCGTCATCATGGGGACGGCGGCGGCGACCAGGCCCAGCACGGGAAAAAGCCGCGAGGCGAGCTTACCGAGGACGATCTCGGAGTCGGTCAGGTCGGTCATCAGCAAATAGGTGAGCGTACCGGAGGCCCGGTCGAGGCAGAGCGCACCAGCGGTCGCGGCCGGCGCCGCGATGAGTACCAGGGTCAACTGGGTCCCGATGACGGCGAAGAAGAAGGACTCGCCGAGCTTCGCCAGGTCTCGGGACACCGTCCCCGAACGCGGGATGGCGGGATTGGCCACGATGACGAGCAAGGCCACGAGAAGCATCCCCGCGAAGCCCGAGCGGAGCGCATAGCCCTGCCAACGCCTCGACGCGATGATCCACTCGTAAGCGAAGACCGGGCCAAGCCCAAACCGAAGACCACCTCGAGGGTTCACCAAAGTTCTCGCCCTTCTCACCTCGCCCCGAGCCCGGCGTCGGCCCTCCGATCATGGAGGACGCTTCGACCCGATCGGCATCGATCACGATCCTACATTTGAACGAGGCGGGCAAGGACCGGGTCGATTTCCTTAAGGAGGATTGTGATCTCCGGTTTCGGGCAGTTACGGCGCCTCCTCGCGAGGGGGCTTGGACTGCGACGCCAGGAGTTGGCGCCACTGGCCGATGCCGATCGCCAGGCAGAATCCCATCAGGATCACCACGGCACCCGTGATCAGTCCGAAGATCCACCACTCGACGGGGCGGTCGGGGGGCCAGTGGGAATCCTGACCTCCCTGGATCGTCGCGGCGATGAGGAACGGGCCGATGACGGTCAATGCCGTCATCAGCCCGAGGAGCACGAAGGCGGTCTTCGAGACCCGGGCGTTCATTGGCCCTTCACCGCGGCCCGGGCCAGCCGACGTTCGATGGCGCTCGTGGTGAGGCCCTTGCGGGTCGCGTCGAGCTCCGCGAGGATCGCCTCGCCGGCGGTGGCGGCCGAGACGAGATGCGGGGCGGTGTCGGTCCGCCACTTGACCTCGACCGTGCCTTCCTTGAGCCCGCGCTCACCGATGACGACGCGGAGCGGGATGCCGATGAGGTCGGCGTCCTTGAACTTGACCCCCGGGCGCTGTTCCCGGTCGTCCATCAGGACGTCGATGCCCGCGGCCTCGCATTGCGACTCGAGCATCACGGCCGCCTCCATGACGGCGGCGTTCTGGGGCTGGAGCGGGACGATCAGAACCTCGTAGGGGGCGAGGGGGAGGGGCCAGACGATCCCATTGTCGTCGTGGCCGGCCTCGACGGCGGCGGCGACGATCCGGTTCACGCCGATGCCGTAGCACCCCATGATGACCGGGATCTCCGCCCCCTTGTCGTCGAGGAAGGTCGCCCCCATCGCCTTCGAATACTTGGTGCCGAGCTTGAAGACGTGGCCGATCTCGATCCCTTGCTTGACGTCCATCGCCTCGTTGCAACGAGGGCAGGGGTCGCCCGCGGCCGCGTTGCGGAGGTCGAGGACCCGGTCGATCGAGAAGTCGCGCCCGGGGACGACCCCCTTGAGGTGGACGTCGGTCTCATTCCCGCCCACGACCACGGAGGACATCGCGGCGACGCTCCCGTCGACGGCCAAGGGGATCTTGATCGCGACGGGGCCGAGGAACCCCATCGGCGCCCCGGTCGCTCGCTCGATGGTCTCGGCGTCGGCCGGGACGAGCGTCGACGCCCCGAAGGCGCGCCGGACCTTCGCCTCGTTCGCCTCGTGGTCGCCCCGGATCAGGGCGGCGACGGGCTTGCCGTCGGCGAGGAAGACGAGGAGCTTCGCGGTCGACGACTCGTCGACCTTGAGGAAGTCGCAGACTTCTTCGATCGTCCGGCGCCCGGGGGTCTGGACCTTCTCGAAGGCGGGGGCCGACGCGTCGGGGGTCGCCGGGGCCGACGCCTTGCCGATCTCGGCACGTTCCACGTTCGCGGCATATCCGCACTTGAGGCACTGGATCACGGTATCCTCGCCGGTCGACGAGGGGACCATGAACTCGTGCGAGCTGTCGCCGCCGATCGGACCGCTCTCGGCCTCGACGATGACGTAAGGGATCCCGCAGCGGTCGAAGATCCGGCAATAGGCCTCGTACATCGCGTCGTAGCTGGAGTTGAGCTGCTCGACGTCGGCGTCGAAGCTATACGCGTCCTTCATCAGGAACTCGCGGGTGCGGAGGATCCCGAACCGGGGCCTGGGCTCGTCGCGGAACTTCGTCTGGATCTGGTAGAGGGTCATCGGCAGTTGCCGGTAGGAATTGACCAGGCCCCGGACGATGTCGGTGATGACTTCTTCGTGCGTCGGACCGAGCGCGACGGTTTGGTTGCCGCCCACGGTGAGCTGCATGAGGAGCTCGCCGAAGGTCTCGTAGCGGCCCGACTCCTTCCAGAGCTCGACCGGCTGGAGTGCGGGCATCAGGAGTTCCTGGGCCCCCGCCGCGTCCATCTCCTCGCGGATGATCTTGATCGCCTTGTTGAGGACCCGGAAGCCGAGCGGCAGGTAGGTGTACGCCCCCGCGCCGAGTTGGCGGACCATCCCCGCGCGCAACAGCAGGACGTGGCTGGGCGCCACGGCGTCGGCCGGGGTTTCCTTGAGCGTCGGGATCAGGGCTTTCGACCAGCGCACGGCGTCACTCCTGCGAATCGCGATATTTGGACGAGAGGGAAGGCCGGGATCGCCCCAAGATGGCCGCCTCGGTCTCGAGGAAGCCGGGCCGGGTGCCGGGATGGATAATCTACCAGATCGCCGGCCCTCCGCGCAGATCGGTCTCCGCGAGGTCCTTCGGACAATCGGAACCCTCGGCCGACGCCCGCCCGGGACGATCGGGGGCAAACATGATCGATCCTTTTCGCGTCCCACAGGTTCGCCCGCGGATGCGTCAGATCGCGAAATCTCGAGGGCAGGGGGGCGTGGTCGCGAGAGGGCCGAGGCGGGCTGCGTTTCCCTCGGGATCGAACCGACGTGCACAGTCGCGCCAGGCCCGTCGTCCCTCGCGGGCGTCATGTCGTTCCCAGGGGGATCCGAAACCTCGCAGATGCCCAAAATCGCCCCAATTTCGCGGCGGGGCCGGACGAAAATCTAGACCAGGAGTCGGCGGTCCCTTCGGGCTCCAGGCCGCACGGAACGCGTCGTCTCGCTGAGAATCAACCTTGTTCATCCCGTAAGAAGGACCGAAGCCGCCGCCCTCGACGAAGGGGGTGGATGGGCGTGGTTACTCCACATACAGGGAGGTGTTCGGTGTTGCCAAGGGAATCCCGGCGGATGCGCCGGAAGGGTCGCGCCGGACGTCGGCCGGACCTGACCTCGTTAGAATGCCTCGAGGGACGCGAGCTGATGGCGTACACGCCGTTGGGCTACTCGCTCCCCGACCTCTCGGTGTCGGGCTTCGCGGCGCCGACGGCCTCGTGGGGCGGCCCGCTGGCGGTCACCGTCGACGTGAGCAACACGGGGGCCAGCACGATCGTCGAGCCGTTGGCGTTGCAGCCGGGCTCGACGAGCACGGCGGACTCCCCGGCGACGACGGTCGCCGTCTTCGCCTCCCGCTACCCGAATTCTTTCCGTGGCCAGATCTACGTCGGCTCGATCGCCGTCCCGGCCTTGGACCAGAACAGCATCCAGCAGATCACGTCGACCCTGACCTTGCCGACGCAACCCGCCGGGTTCCCCAGGCAAGGGGGTTCGATTTACCTGCACTACGTGGTGAACCCGAACCACGCGTTCGCCGAGATGAGCTACGCCAACAACGGCAGCGGCCACACCCCCGTGGTCATCTCGCCGAAGCTGCCTCAGCTCCAGGCCGTCGCGCTCGACGTGCCCCCGACCATGCAGCCCGGCGACACGATCTCGCCGACGATCCAGGTGGCAAACCTCGGGTCGGCCGACACCGACCTCCAGGGCCCCGTGACCGTCTACCTCGTGGCCTCCACCACGAAGAAGTTCGGGCCGGGCAGCTCGATCGTCGCGAGCTACACGGTGTCGAACATCCCGTCGATCGCGGGAGTTCCGTCGCAGACCGTCTCGAACGGCAGCGCGAACATCAACACCCCGTCGAACATCGTGACGATCTCGGGCTCGCCCGTGACGCTGCCGAACTCCCCGGCGACCTATTACCTGGGAGTCGTCATCGACCCGGACAGCAAGATTCAGCAGATCGGTTCCGGTGGTCGAATCGGCCGCTTCAAGACCGGCTCGAAGCAATTCAGCCTGGCCCAGCTCGTCGGCCCGCCGATCGCCGGCCTGCCCCCCGCGGGCGTGGTCACGCCCGGCGGATCGGCCAACAACAACGCCTTCCCGTTCCCCGCCGCGGCGACCACCGTCGGCTACGGGAACTTGAGCGGCGAGTAAGTCACCGGCCCGAAACCCGGTTTTGTCTTGAGAACCGGGTTTCTGCCCCACTCGACGCCGACATCTCCTCCCGGGTTGTCGGCGTCGATCAGGGCAAAATGGGCCCGAGCGACGAGCCTCGCACCAGGCCGGCGGGCGTTCGCGCCCGGACGGCCCTCGGTGGAGACCAAGCCATCGGCCGGGTCCATGGACATTCCCTGGCAAGCCGACGGCCCGCCTCGGGGCGTTTCGGGCCGAAGAAACGGATTCGACCGGGAGCGTTCGGGTCCCTTGACCCCGGCGCCGATCGGTCCCTACAATCTCCCCTCTGTGGCCGCCGCGCCCGAATCCTAACGAACCGAACCCCCCTGGTTCCGCACCCACGGTCGAACTGCCGCATGACCCGCCGTTACGTCAATCAACTCGGTAATGGGGATTCCGTCGATGAGTCGTTCCTGGTTGCCGACAAGCAACTTCGAGCGAATCGTCAAGGCAACCTCTACCTGCATCTCGAACTGCGTGACAAGACGGGGAGCGTCGGCGCGCGGCTCTGGAACGCGAGCGAAGGGCTCGCCCGGACCTTCGAGCCGGGAGACTACCTCCACGTGAAGGGCAAGACCCAGGTCTTCCAGGGTGCCCTCCAGCTCATCCTCTCGCACGTCGAGGTCGTCGATCCGAGCCGGGTCGAGCCCGAAGACTACCTCCCGCAGAGCACCCAGAACGTCGCGAGGCTCACGGCGAGGCTCCGGGAGCGCCTCTTCAGCATGACCAACCCGCACCTGCGGGCCCTGGCCGAATGCTTCCTGATCGACGACGAGTTCGTCCGCAAGTTCACCACCGCCCCGGCGGGGATCAAGAATCACCACGCGTATCACTCCGGCCTGCTCGAGCACGTGGTCACACTGCTCACGGTGGCCGACCGGATCGCCGACCTCTATCCGGAGCTCGACCGCGACTTGCTGATGATGGGGATCTTCCTCCACGACATCGGCAAGATCGACGAGCTGAGCTACGACCGGGCGTTCGGCTACAGCGACGAAGGGCAGCTCGTCGGCCACCTCGTCATGGGCGTGGAGATGCTCCGCGACAAGGTCGAGCGGACGGCGGACCTGACGGGCGAGCCATTCCCGTCCGAACTGTTGCTCAGGCTCAAGCATATGATCGTGAGCCACCACGGGACTCACGAATTCGGCAGCCCCAAGCTCCCGATGACCATCGAGGCGATCGCGCTCCACTACCTCGACAACCTCGACGCCAAGATCCACACATTCGGTCGCGAGATCCGCGACGACCCTGTCCGGGAGTCGAGCTGGACCCCGTTCCACCAGAACCTCGGGCGTCGGCTCTTCAAGGGGGCGACGGCCGCCGAAGGCGTCCAGGACGACGTCGTCGACTGAGCGAACTCGGGCCAAGCCCCCCCACGCGGACCGAGCGGGCCGCACGGACGTCGCCCTCGACCGCTCCGAGGCCCAACGGATGACAGACTACACGGAGAGGGTACTCAAGCTCGTCGCCGAACCCGGCTATGTGCCGCTGACCTTGAAGGCGATGTCTCGGCGGTTCGACGTCACCGCCGACGACTACGCCGACTTCCGCTCCGCGGTCAAGCGACTCGTCAAGGAAGAGCGGCTCGAGCTCGCCAAGGACAAGCGGCTGAGCAAGCCGAGCGTCCAGGGGACGATCATCGGCCTCTTCCGGCGCACCTCCAAAGGCTTCGGCTTCGTCCGCCCCCACAACACCACCGACAAGTCCGCCCACATCTACATCCCGATCGACTCCACCCGAGACGCCTCCAGCGGAGACGAGGTGGCGGTCAAGATCACCAAGCGGCCGAAAGGGCCGGGGATGAACCTCGAAGGGCGCATCGTCCAGGTCGTCGCCCGCGCCTCCGGGCTGTTCGTCGGCACCTACTTCGAGCAGTCGGGCTCCGGCTTCGTCAAAGTCGACGGCACGACGGTCCAGCATCCCGTGTATGTCGGCGACCCCGGGGCCAAGGGGGCGAAGCCGGGGGACAAGGTCGCGATCGAGATGGTCCGGTACCCCACCCCTTACCTCGAGGGGGAGGGAGTTATCACCGAGATCCTCGGCGCGCGCGGGGCGCCCGGCGTCGACACCCTCTCGATCATCCGCGCCTTCAACATCCCCGACACGTTCGACGACGAGACCCTCGAGGACTCCCGCGAGCAGGCCAAGCTTTTCTCCGAGGACGAGATCGGCGACCGGCTCGACCTCAGGGGAACGCTCACCGTCACCATCGACCCGGCCACGGCGCGCGACTTCGACGACGCGATCACCCTCGCGCGCGACGAACGCGGGTTCTGGAGCCTCGGGGTGCACATCGCGGACGTCTCCCACTTCGTCAAGGTGGGCTCGGACCTCGACCGGACCGCCCGGCTCCGCGGGACCAGCGTGTACCTGCCCGACCGCGTGATCCCGATGCTCCCCGAGGTACTCTCCAACAGCCTCGCGAGCCTCCAGGCCGGCCGGGTCCGCTATACCCTGAGCGCCCACCTCGAGTTCGACTCGGACGGGGTCCGCACCGACCGGTCTTTCGCCCGATCGGCGATCCGGGTCGACCACCGATTCAGTTATGAGCAGGCCTTCGAAGTGATGAAGGCCCCCGGCGCCCCCCGCGAGGGGGTTGCTCCCGAAGTGGCGGCCATGCTGGGGCAAATGCTCGAGCTCGCGATGATCCTCAGGCGTCGGCGATTCGAGCGCGGGGCGCTCGAGCTGAACATGCCGGAGGTCGAGATCGATCTGGGCGACCAGGGGCAAGTGGTCGGGGCACACCTCGCCTCGCACGACGAGAGCCACCAGGTCATCGAGGAATTCATGCTCGCGGCGAACGAGGCCGTCGCCTCGTTCTTGACGGACTCGCACGCCGGGTTCCTCCGGCGGACGCACGCCGACCCCGACCCCGCCAAGCTCGACGAGTTCGCCGACTTCGCCCGCAGCCTCGGCCTGGAGATCGACAAGCCCCAGAGTCGGTTCGAGCTCCAGCGGATCCTCGCCGAGACCACGGGAAAGCCCGAAGAGCACGCCGTCCACTACGGGCTGCTCCGGAGCCTGAAGCAGGCCGTCTACTCCCCGGAGCCCGAAGGCCACTTCGCGCTGGCGAGCGACGACTACTGCCACTTCACCTCGCCCATCCGACGCTACCCCGACCTCCAGGTCCACCGGCAACTGACCACGCTCCTCGCGGGGAAGCGGCCGAAGACCGACCTCGACGAGCTGACCGTCCTGGCCGAGCACTGCAACCGGACCGAGCGCCGGGCCGAGTCGGCCGAGCGTGAGCTGATCAAGATCAAGCTGCTCACCTACCTGGAGTCGAGGATCGGCGACCCCTTCCACGCCGTGATCATCGGGGTCGAGGACTTCGGCTTCTTCTGCCGACTGATCGAGCTCCCCGTCGAGGGCCTGATCCACATCACCGGCCTCTCCGACGACTACTACTATCTCGAGCCCGAGACGCACACCCTGATCGGCCGCCGCTCCGGCCGACGTTACCAGCTCGGAGACAAGGTCGAGGTGCGGGTCGCTCACATCGATGTCGACCGCCGAGTCCTCGACCTGATGCTCGTCGAAGGGGTGCCTCCCGAGCCCGCGCCTCGGCCAACGAGGTCGGCAACGTCGGCTCAAGCGAAAGGACCGTCGCGACCGAAATCCCTAAAACCAGGACGCGGCAAAGGTCCGAAAACACGCGGTAAGAGCGGCAAGAAAGGGAAGAAGCGGCGTTCCTAACCCCCCCGGACGTCGCCAATGATGGCGATCGGCGGCCGGGCGACAGGACGTCGTCGCGGCCTCGGCGGGGCCCCTTCGTTGAGACGAGCGCGGTCCCGACGGCGACTCGAGAGGACCCCGCGCGCCGGTCGTTTGGGCTTCACAAAAACGGCCGAGCCCACAACAATCTCGGTCCGCCGACCCGGGACGGATCCGATTCGGGCCGGCAGGTGCATGCTCTCCGACGACGGAACCGAAGGAGTCTTCTGACATGACGCGAAGGATTGGCGCGGGCCTGGTCTTGGCCCTGGGGATGAGTGGCACGGTAAGTTGGGGACAGGTCGTCGAACGAGAGCGTGACGTGAAGATCACCGGCCCCCGCGGTCGGACGATTGAGCGGAGCATCACGACGGAGCGCGGACCGGGCTTCGTCGACCGGCAAGTGAACGTCCAACGACCCGGCGGGTCTTTTCATAGCAACGTCATGGCGCAGCGGATCCCGGGCCGCCCGCCCGGCCCCATGCCGGGCCCTCACGCCCGGGGCTTCATGCCTCCTCCCCCGCGTTGGGGATACCCTGGCCCCCGGACCGTCGTGGTCAACAACGGAGGCGGCGGCATCGGCCTCGCCCCGGCGTTGATCGGAGGCGCGGGCCTCTTCGGCCTGGGCATGCTGACGGGCTCGGCCATCTCCTCGCCGCCCCCGCCCGCCCCGGTCTACATCGCACCTCCGCCGACGGTCGTGGTCGCCCAGCCACAACCCTACTCGCCGGTCCCGCCGCCGTCGGCGACCGTCGTCGTCGACCCCGTCGCCGACGCCATCGGCCGACTCCAAAGCCACCACGCTCACAGCCGTCGCGACGGCTGCGTCACCCTCGGCCGCCTGCGCGACCCGCGCGGCGTCGCCCCTCTGGTCGATCGTCTCAAGAACGACTGGACCACCGAGGTCCGCGAAGCCGCCGCGTTCGCCCTCGGCGAGATCGGCGACCCCCGCGCCATCGTCTACCTCGAGAAGGCGGTCGTCTACGACAAGAAGGAAGACGTCCGAGACGCAGCCAAGTCGTCGCTGACCCGCTTCACTCAAGAAATCAGCGCGAACACCGCCCCCGCCGGCGTGATCAACGCCCCGTCGGTCCCCTCCGGCCCGATCGAGAACGTCCCACCGCCGCCCAGCCCGGCCTACACCCCCGGCTTCGGCTCGAACCCCTGATCGAATCGATCCCGGCGTCGGAATCCACAAATCACCCGAATCGGCCGGCGGCCGCTCCTGAATCGGGAGTGACCGCCGGTCGCTTTCATTGGATTGACGTAGAGCCCGTCGCGACTCGAAGAATCCCGACCTCCCCTAAAGCGACAGGGGCGAAACCCCTGACCGTACGGCTTCTGATTCGGGCGTATTTGTCGGAACAATGTCCGCCACCGCTATTCTTTCGTTTGAAGCTTACCGGACGATCCGAAGGCGAGTCTGACGCAGGCTCGAAACCGATTTGTTAGAGTCGGAGATAGGATTCGTCCTCCTCTAACGAGGGAGCTCTCATGCCCAACGGAGATGCGACTTCACCACCCAGGGCTTCGACTTCTGAACGACATGGGTCAATACTGAGTTTTCGGGACTTCTTGAAAGCCAAGGCCGAGGAATCGGGTATCCGAGACCGACACCATCGGCGAGACGAGTGGCTCAAGGCCATTCAGCGTCTCTTCGATCAGAGTCACGATTGGCTTGCCGATGCGGATCCCGAAAGAGTGCTCGATCTCAGGACCTACGAGGTCGCACGAACCGAGTACAACCTAGGAACCTACAACGGCACCGGCATTAATGATCCGACTTGGCGCAGGGGAGGTCAGCATCGTTCCGATGGGACGGGACGTCCCTTTCATGGCAATTCGCGGTGCTTCGGGCAGTCCGACACAGTTCGCTGGCCGAGTTGATATCACCGATGGACTCCGCAAGTACCACCTGTACAGGGAGATCCGCGACGGAAAGGAATGCTGGCAAATCATGGACGAGCGAAATCACTTTACCTACTTGAGTTCGGATTCCCTCGGCCACATTCTCCAGGAACTCCTCTCGTGATCCAGTCTCTCGAGGATGCCTGGCAATAATATGAGGCGGTCAGGAATCTCGTGCGTTGGATGGATCGCATCGGGAAACGGTATTGGAGCGAAGAAGTTGAAGGACGGACGTTGAGAGATACTCTTCATAATGACAATGTTTTTCGACATATCGAATCCACAACCATTCAGGACCTCGCAAGCCAGGTTCTTGAGGATCTGGACGACTTGGCGGTTCTCCTGCTCTTCTCCGTCTTCGAGGCCTCCGTCAGGGAACGAAATTTCGAGGAGATGGAGCGAGAATTAGAGACCCCACGCCATATCGTTCCCAAGAAGGCAATCGCCGACGCGAAGGACACGGTCGAGCATGGGAGTTTCGGCCGCCTCACGGAATCCTACAAGGGTCTAGATCCGGATCTCAGGACCCTGGTCGACCAGGTGAGACGCTACCGAAACCGGGTCGCCCACGGCCGTCGCAAAGTGGTCAGCAATAACGTCGAGCCGGATCCCGCTCGTTCCAGGCTTGGACAGTTCCTTGGCTTAGTGGATGCGGAGGCGGCCGCGACGGCTACCGCATCGCTTGCCGATCCGGCAATCAGACCCTCAGATGTTTCACCAACCAGGTCAGGAAACGCCACGCCGCCCTGAAATCCCCCATTTGGCCGGAGCCGCTCGAATGTCCGCCGTCGAACCCGAGTCTGCCCCATCCGAGGCGATGCCCGCCGAGTTCGGCCCGGCGACCGCCACGTTCATCATCGTGGCGAGCATGGTCGGTACCGGGGTCCTCACGACCTCGGGGTACACGGTGTACTCGGTCGGCAGCAATCAGTTGATGCTCGGGCTCTGGATCCTGGGAGGCATCGTCGCCGCCTGCGGGGCCCTGACGCTCTGCGAGCTCTCGGCCGCGCTGCCGAGGACGGGCGGGGACTACGTCTTCCTGTACGAAGCCTATGGGCCGCTCGTCGCGTTCCTGTCGGGATGGGTCTCGTTCGTCCTCGGCTTCGCGGCGCCGAGCGCCTTGGCCGCGTTCGGGATGGCGACGTACCTGCTGGAGCCGTTCCACCTCGAAGGCGCTAAGGCCCTCGTGGTGCAGAGGTGCCTGGCCACCCTCGCCATCCTCGGATTCGCCGCGATCCACACGTCGGGGAGGAAGAGGACCGCACGGGTCCAGGCCTGGATCACCGCACTGAAGCTGATCCTGCTGGTCCTGTTCGTCATCGCGGGCCTGGCCGTCGGCTGGCCGCGATATGCCCACCTCGCCGACCGGCCTCCGATGACCGGCCCGCTCGTCGTCTCGATGATGTTTTCGCTCGTTTATATCTCTTACGCTTACATCGGCTGGAATGCGGCGTCGTACCTGGCCGGCGAGGTGGTCGACCCGAGGAGGAACCTCCCCCGGGCCATCCTGATCGGGACCGCGGGGGTCGTCGTGCTCTATCTCGGCCTGAATGTCGTCTACGCGCTGGCGTTGTCGGTCGACGATATCCGGGCGATCGTCGATTCACCCGAAAACAAATTAGAGCCCAAGATGGGGGCCCTCGCACCGATCGGCCAGTTGGCCGCCAAGCAGCTCTTCGGGACGGGCGTTTCGCGGGCGTTCTCGACGACGATCGGCCTGATGCTGCTCTCGTCGCTCAGCGCGTATGTCCTGACCGGCCCTCGGGTCATCTACGCGATGGCGAAGGCGGGCCAGTTCCCGACGTTCGCGGGCCGACTGACCCGGCGGGCCGAGACCCCCGCGATTGCCACGGCACTCCAAGTCTCATGCAGCCTGGTGCTGCTCTGGACCGGGTCGTTCGAGAGCCTCCTGGTCTATGCGAGCGTGGGGTTGGCGATCTTCTCGATGCTCGCGATCAGCGCGATCTACGTCCTGAGGTGGCGACGCCCCGACCTCCCTCGCCCTTTCCGGACCCCCGGCTATCCCGTCACCCCGGCCGTCTACCTGATCGTGACCTCGATCCTGACCGGCGCCGCGTTCACCCAGCGTCCCGAGGTTTCGGGATATTCTCTCATAAGCATCCTCGCGGGCATCCCCGTATATTACCTCTGGAGGCTGGGTCGCGTCGGGCAAGCCACCCCGTAAATCAAGCCAGAACGGCCCCCTCGATCCGAGAGCGGTAGTGGTCGAGGCCGGGGACGTCGAGGCCGGGGACTTTGGCGGAGTCGTCCCAGTGTCGCAGGCGGACGGCATCCTTGCAGAAAGGGTTCGACTCGAACGCGCGGAGACCGTCGCCTTCGAAGGGGCCGCCCTGGAGCTCAAGGCTCCGCTTCGAGGCCGGGGAGAGCGACTCGAAATAGGCGGGGTCGACGGCGCAGAGGTATCGCTTGGCGGCGACGTGGAGCCGGATCGGCTCGACGACTTCGGGGCCGAAGTTCCCGGCCAGCCAGGCCGCCCCGGAGTCCTCGTGGGCGCCGTCGATGCCGTGATCGGCGATGTCTTCGTCATGCCCGCCGACGAGGTGGCCGACGTCGTGCAGCAGCGCGGCCACGACGAGCGAGTCGGGCGCCCCTTCTCGCTCCGCCAGCGCGGCGGACTGGAGCGCGTGCTCGGCCTGGGAGACGGCCTCGCCGAAATAGGCGTCCTCGCCCCGGCGATCGAACAAGCGGACGATCTCGTCATACAAGTCGGCGATCATAAGTCTCCCTCGAGAACCGGGGCCGGCTTTCCGGCCTTCCGACGCTGCTCCCAGTAATAGACGGCGGCGAGGGCGCTCGAGAGCCAAGCGACCCCGGCCAGCACGACGAACGTACCCCGCCAGCCGACCGACATCGTCAGCCGGGCGAGCCCCCAGCCGGCCAGGAACCCGCCGAGATAGCCGGCGAAGTCGATGAACCCCGAGGCCGTCGCGCTGCCGTGCTTCCCCCCCAGGTCGAGCGAGATCGCACCGGCCAGGTAGGAATACGGGCCGATCAAGAAGAAGCCCACGGTAGACACCAGCACGATCGGCCAAAGGGTCGCCCCGTGGAAGTCGACGTACCCGAGGACCGCCAGCGTCGTCCCGGCCAGGACCATACCGGCCAGGATCACCAACGCCCGCCCCCCTCGGCCGAGCCGGTCGCCGAGGTACCCGGCCAGCACGACCGAGATCCCCCCGAAGAGCGGGAACAGGGCGCTCGCGGACGCGGCGGTCGATTTGTCGAGGCCGACCCCTTCCTCGAGATACGTAGGCGTCCAGGTGTTGAACGTCTCACGAAGTAAGGTCAGGCCCGACGAAAGCAGGCAGACCAGCCAGAACGCCGGGCTCTGCAGGAGGGGCTTCAGGAGGTCGCCGACGCCCAGGGGCTCCGGGTCGGCTCCTTCGTGCCCGAAAAGGTTCTCGGGGTTCGTCTCGGGCTCGGGCAGGCCGAGTTCGCCGGGCGACTCGCGGAGCAGCCAGGCGTTCAGGACGAAGAGGGTGGCCAGCACCCCGGCCGCGACGAAGAAGACACTTCTCCAACCCAACCCGAGGTAAAGGAGCCGCCCCATGAAGGCCCGGGCCAGGGCGTCGCCGAAGAGGTAGCTCAGGCTGATGATCCCCATCACGCTCCCGTAGCGCGTATACCCGAACCATCGCGAGGTGATCTTGATCATCCCCGCCCATCCGAACGACTGGACGAACCGGTTCCCGAACCAAATCAGGCCGAAGGCGAAGAGGCCGCTGCTGGAGGCGAAGGCCAGGGTCATGAGGATCGCGCCGACCATCCCGACGAGATAGTTCCGACGCCCGCCAAGGAAGTCGGCCAGCGGCCCGGCGAAGGGCTTGCCGAACGCATAGGCCAGGATCCCCATCGAGGTGATCCAGCCCAGGCCAAGCTTCGCCTGGTCACGATCCAACCCGCCCGCCACGAGCTCGTCCTGGATTGACGTCAGCGCGACGGAAAAATTCGATCGGCAGAGGTAGTATCCCGAGTAACCCAGGAACATGAGCGCCACGGTGAGGACCTGGCGGTTGCGGAGGCGGGTTTCGACCTGATTCACCGTTTCCCTCTCAAGGCCCCGGACGGGCCGATCCCGTTCCCGAGCGATCCGTTGTCATCGCCCGAGGTTCTCCCTGACCCCCAATCGTCGCAGCGCAGGCGAAGGCCGTCTAGCGGATCTCCGAGACTCTTCGCCGAAGTCCACCGGTTGACTCGTCGGGAGACCCACCACAGAGGCACAAAAGGAAGAAACCCCACGGAAACCGCCCATCTGAGATTCTCCCCCTTTGTGTCTTTGTGCCTTTGTGGTGAAGACCTTCCGCTGAAGGCAATGTCAGACGCCAGTCGGGACCGCCCAGTGGCCGGCCCGGTACTCCCGACGGACCAGGCCCGCAGCCTGCTCGTCGCCGGAGATCGTCTCGGAGGCCCCGTCGTAATGGAGGACCCGCCCGACCCTCGCGGCGAGGTTGCCGAGGTGGCACAAGGTCGCCGAGCGATGGCCGACCTCGATGTCGGCGTTGGGGGTTCCGCCGTTGCGGATGCAGTCGAGGAAGTTCTGGTGGTTCGACGCGACCGAGACGGCCCCCTTCGCCGAGGCCCCTCCCGCGATCGTCCAGCCTTCGTTCTTGGTCAGGATCATCATCCCCTTGGTGCCGTAGAAGGCGTTGCCATTCTCGGCGCCATGCTCGGGGTAGGGGGACCAGATCCGCTGTTCGAAGACGAGTTGCTTCTTGTGACCGACCCGGCCGTCGCCGGGGAATTCGAAGACGACATACTGGGTGTCGGGGAATTGCTGGTCGTCATCGAAGGCATATTTGCCGCCGATCGCGGCGACCGTCGCAGGGGGATCCTCGACGCCCAGCCCCCAACGGGCGATGTCGAGCTCGTGGACGCCGTCATTCCCCATGTCGCCGGTGCCGAAGGCGTACCACCAGTGCCAGTTGTAGTGGAGGCGGTTGGCCTGGTAGGGGACCATCGGGGCAGGGCCGATCCAGAGGTCGTAGTCGAGCCCCTCGGGGGGGGTGCTCGGTTGGGCTCGGCCGATATCTTTCCGCTTCTGGCTGTTCCAGGCCTTGGCGACGAGGACGTCGCCGATCGCCCCGTCGCGGAGGAGTTGGATCCCCTGGCGGACCGTCTCGCTGCTTCGGCTCTGCATACCGACCTGCATCACGCGTTTATTTCTCCGGGCAGCCTCGAGCATGAGCCGGCCCTCGCGGATGTTGTGCGAGCAAGGTTTTTCCACATAGACATGCTTGCCCGCGTCGCACGCGAGGATCGCGGCGGGCCCGTGCCAGTGGTCGGGGGTGGCGACCCAGACCGCGTCGACGGCCTTGTCATCGAGCACCCGGCGCAGGTCGTGCTCGACCTTCGGCGCCTTCCCCGCCTTCTCGGCCCGGGCCGCCGCGCTCGCGGCCCGGGAGCGGTCGACGTCGCAGACGTAGGCGAGGTCGACGTCCGGACGCTCCGAGAGGAGCCGGACGTGATTCCCCCCCATCCCGCCGCAGCCGATCACGGCCACCGCCAGCCGGTCATTCGCCCCGACCGCTCGGGCAAAGCCGGGGACGGCCGCGACCGTCGCCCCGAGCCCGATCCCCTTGAGGAAGTCCCTTCGTCGTGCCTCTCGCATCGTCACATCTCCCTGTTGGTGGGTTGGGTCGTCGATCTCGCAACGGTCTTGGGCGGACGCCCACCGGCCTCGCACGGTTCAACGTCGAGGCGGCGGGAGCTCGATATCGAAGGTATTGTCGCCTCCCTGGACCTCGTAATCGAGCGAGAGGAATTGGAGCCGGCGCTCCTTGGTGGTCTCGGGGGAGACGACGTTGATGCGGTTCTCTCCGACGAGCGTCGAGATCGTGTAGGTCCCGTCCTTGCCGATTTCGGCCGAGGCCGAGGTCGTCTGCTTGCGATACACGTTCGAAGGGTCGAAGACGACCTTCCCCGACGATACGCGCTTGCCCTTGACCGTGACGGTCCCGTGGACCGTGGCCTGGTCGAATGAGGACGACACCGAGGGCATGCCGCCCTCGCAACCCGTCGCGGCGACCAGGGCGGGGACACAAAACCAGCTCCAGGAACCGCCGCCGGTCGCACGTAGATACGATCGCATGTTGGCTTCTTCTCCAATATAAGGGGCCGATCGACTCAGGCCCGAGAGGCGACGACCGAATCCTCGGCCCGCATTCCTCGGCAGAGGGTGCCTGTCCCGAAACCCGGTCTTTTCTTAATGACCGGGTTTCTGGGCCAGTCGTCGACGACATCCCGGGCTGGGTTGACGCGTCGGTCAGTAGGAGTCGGCCGAGAGGACCTCGCCGCCATTCCTCGACCCGAGGCCCCACCAGACGGGCAGGCCGATCGTCTGCTTGATCGCGTGGACCGAGCCGTCGCACATCAGGACGTTGATGATGCCCGGGTGCCGGCTCGACGCCGTGACCGCACCGCCGGCGTCGTTGTTCCCGTCGACGCGGCAGCCCCACGTGTTCGGGGGCATGACGTGGTTGTAGAGGGAGATCGTCGGCTGGCCGAGGAACCAAAACGACCCTTGCGGGCGGTCGTCGACCATGTCGTTGCTCGCGCTAAATGGGTCGAGATTGATGCAGGCGTTATAGGTGCTGTTCGGCGTCATGTTGCTCGGGTAGCCCGGGTCCGGCATGGAGATGTTCGTCGAAGTGGGCTTCATCGCGTCGCGGACCAGCGTGGACCGTGTGCCGACGCCCTTGACCTTCTCGCTGATCGCCGCAGTCTGGCTCAGGCCGTCGGTGATGTCTCGGAAAGCGACCACGCCGTCGGAGGCATATCCCGGACCTCGGCCGATCTCTCCGAAGACCCCGTTGAACGCGGGGAAGGTCCGCGTGTCGTCGAACGTCACGGGGATGTTGCCCGTGTTGGTCGCGTAGTTCGTGTGCCCCTCCGCGTTCGTCAACCGGTCGAGGTCAGACGGGCAGGAGAGGACGTTCAGCGTGATCCGCATGATGGTCGTGTTCTGGGGCAGCGACGGGCTGGCGAAGCCGTACCCGAAGTTGATCGAGTTATAAATCGACGCCTGCTCGAAATGGTTCAACAGAAGCGCCGCCGCCGACCAGTCGTTCCAGTCGAGGAAACCGTGTCCCCAGGGTAGGGAGCCCGCCGCGCTCTCGTAGTTGTGGACCGCGAGGCCGAGTTGCTTCAGGTTGTTCGTGCACTGCATCCTTCGGGCGGCCTCCCGGGCGGCCTGCACCGCGGGCAGGAGCAGCCCGATCAAGACCGCGATGATCGCGATCACCACCAGCAATTCAATCAGCGTGAAACCGACTCGGGGCTTCGTTCGGACGTGGAGCATCGTCGAGACTCCGAAAAGGGAGGGAAGGATCTTCGATCCAGGGGGTGAGGGCCATCCCCGCGAGGTTCCCGGACACCTCGACCTCGAGTCGACGGAGCCCCGGAACCGAAGAGCACAGTTCCTCCGGAAAACCGAAAATCGTATATACAGATCCCCTCTTGACCGACACAGCTTCCAACATCATTCGGAGATCACAAGAGAATAACGGATGAAGATTCCGCGAAAAATCCCGAGAACCTAAGCCCGAGTCGACAAACCATTGACGAGACATCTGCGCTATCCAGTTTCACGAGGGCAAGGGACACGTTAGACTTAGACGCCGACGGGAAACGCGCGACGACCGCGTGAGGCATGTCCTTTGACGGCGAGATTGACGGGGGATCGATGCCTTCCGCACCGTTGCCGAAATACCTGGAGATCGCGCGCCTGGTCGAATCTCAGGTCCTGTCGGCCTCGTCGGATCGCGACAAGGTCCCGAGCTCACGGCAGGTGGCCGCGGCGTACGGCGTCTCGCTGGTGACGGCCTCGAGGGCGCTCCAGGTCCTCAGGGACAAGGGCCTGATCCGCGTGGTCGATCGGTCCGGGAACTACCGGACGACACCGGTCGATCCCCCGAAGATCCGTGAGCGTTGGGCCCTCATGCTCCGGAGCACGCCCGGGCCCTGGTTCCAGGCGAGCCTCTCGTTCATGCAGTCGGGCTTCGAGGCGGTCGCGCGAGACCAATCGATCCGGTTCGAGACCGATCGGTTCGACCTCGACGCCTCGCGATCGGCCGACGACTCGCGGGCGATACGACAGGCCAAGGACGAGGGGGTCACCGGCGTCCTCCTGCTCCCGACGCGGATCAGCGTCGAGGCGGCCCGTCGCGACGAAGTGTTCCTCGGGGCCTGTCGCGAGGCCGGGATGGCCGTGGTCCTGATCGAGCGCAATCTCCGGGGACTGGCGCGTCCCCTGGAGCACGACCTCGTCGCCGCCGACGACGTCGACGGCGGGCTGCGCTGCACGCAGCACCTCCTCGACCGAGGCCGGCGCAAGATCGCCTTCGTCAGCGGCTCGCCGACCAGCAGCCACGAAGGCCGGCTCGCCGGCTATCTCACGGCCTGGCAGCGAGCCGAGACCGACTGGGGGCCCCTCGTCCTCGAGCAGCCCGCGGACCTCTCGAGCAAAGAAGCCTACGGCGAGCTCGCCGACCGCCTGCTCGATCAGGGGGCCGACGGTGTGGTCTGCTATCAGGACTACACCGCGCTCGGGCTCATCCTCGAGCTCCTCACCCGTGGGACCCGCGTCCCCCGCGACGTCGCCATCACCGGGTTCGACAACCTACCGATCGGCAAGGCCTTCGCCATCGGCGTCACCACCTACGCCTTCTCCTCCGAAGCCCTCGCGCGACATGCCGTCCGGGTCATGCGGGCGAGGATCGAGGATCCGACCGCCGACCCGTCCAAGGTCCTCATCCCCGGCACCTTGATCGTCCGCGAGAGCAGCAGCCCCTGACGACCCGAAGACTCTTCGCCGCCTACCCCCTAATACTCCCCTCCCACCCTGAACCAACCATCCAGATTCTCGTCAAACGCGGCACCGGCCTCACGTCCGACGACCCTCGAGACACTCGCGGCAATTCCTTCTGTTTTGTAAAGTTTGCCTTCAGACGTCCGATGAACCGGTGACGGTTCCGCCAGGAGGTGTGACCCCACCCCTTGATCGCGCCCCCTCGAGTGGAGCCCGGCCCTGGCCGTCGCGAGATCCGTCGTAAAACCCTTCGTGATAACAAGATAATCGGCGAAGCTTTCCTTGAGACTGGGTGAAGGAAGTGCGCTCGACGAGGCGCGAATCTGGGAGAATGCGAGGATCGGCGCGCGTCTTGCTTTGATCAGGATCGATGACCGATCGTGAACCGTTGCCGAAAGAAATCCTCTATAGTCGGTCGGAACTCTCTTGGAAGTTTGGGAATTTTCCGAAGACCGCTAATATCCCAATTTGCCCATGTTATATTGCATAGGAGGCACCTGTCGCAGGGCCGGCGCATCCTTTGAGAGTTGTTCGGGTGGGTAGGATGCAATGGATTTGACAGGAGGAGATCTCAGGGACGAGACATGGCGCTCCTGCGGCCATCAACCAGTTCCACACCGCTTGGCAAGACATCACGGATGACCGCTTAACCGTCGAGGAGACACGCATGTCGGAGTCCATGAAACTGATGCGTCCGATCGCGGGCGCGGCCCTGGCCGTCTGGGGGCTGACCACCCCGGCCTGGGCGACCTATGGCGGGGGGGCCTGTACGAGCTGCGCCCCGGCGCCCGTGATGCAGACCCAATGCAATGTGGTGACGCTCGCCCCCCAGGTCGAAACCGTCTACCGGACGGTCTACGACACGGTGTATGAAGACCAGGCTTACACCGTGATGGAGACCCGCTACCGCCAGGCCTTCCAGACCGAGAACTACACGGTCATGCGGCCGGTCAGCGAGACCACGCAGGTGGCCCGCAAGTACACCGTCATGAAGCCGGTCTACCAGACCGTCAATACCCAACGACGTTACACCGTCTCGAAGCCGGTCTACTCGACCAAGCACCTCGAACGGCGCTACCAGGTCATGAAGCCGGTCTACCAGACCGTCAACACCCAGCGACGCTACACCGTCTGCAAGCCCGTCTACTCGACCCAGCGCCTCGAGCGGCGCTACCAGGTCATGAAGCCGGTCTATCAGACCGTCAATACCCAGCGACGCTACACCGTCTGCAAGCCCGTCTACTCGACCCAGCATCTCGAGCGGCGCTACCAGGTCATGAAGCCGGTCTACCAGACGGTCAACACCCAGCGACGCTACACGGTAATGCGCCCCGTGGTCCAGACGACCATGGTCGAGCAGCCCTACACCGTCTGCCGCCCCGTGACGACCGTCCGCCAGGTGGTCGAGGAAACCGGCTACTACGAGACCCAGGCGGAAGTGGTTCCCGGCCCGATGGTCGAGCAGCCCGTCGTCGCCCCGGTCGCACCCCCTTGTGGTTGCGTGAAGAAGAAGCTCTTCAAGTGCTTCCACAAACGACAGGCCTACGCCACGATCGCGACGGTCGCGGTCCAGAGCCCGCCCCGGACCGTCTGCAAGACGGTGTTCGTCTCGCGTCCCGTCGCTCGCAACATCAGCGAAACCCGGTACGTCTCCGAGACGATGACCCGGCAGGTCCCGGTCCAGACCTGCACCACGGTCGCCGAAGAGCGCGTCGAGAACATCCCCGTGACCACCTGCCGGATGGTCGCCGAGGAGCGGGTCGAGCCCTATGAGGTCCGTACCTGCTCGATGGTCTCCGAAGAGCGGGTGGAAAACATCCCGGTCACGACCTGCTCGATGGTCGCCGAGGAGCGGGTCGAGCCCTACGAGGTCCGCACCTGCCAGATGGTCTCCGAGGAGCGCGTCCAGAACATCCCGGTCACGACCTGCTCGATGGTCGCCGAGGAGCGGGTCGAGCCCTACGAGGTCCGCACCTGCCAGATGGTCTCCGAAGAGCGCGTCGAGAACGTCCCGGTCACCACTTGCTCGATGGTCGCCGAGGAGAAGGTCGAGATGATCCCGGTCACCACCTGCCGGATGGTCGCCGAGACCGCGCAACGCCAGGTCGCCGTCTGCGTCCCCGAACAAGTGCCGGTGACGCTGACCCGCCGGGTCGCCCGCGTCGTCCCCCGCCAGGTCGCCGTCCAGCAGTGCACGATGGTCCCCGTGGCCGTCCCCGCCTGCTTGACCTGCCCTTGACGTACTCCTTCGGGCCTTCGACGATCGCTCGATGGCCGCCCACCAACGGCGGTGTCCTGGATTCTTCCGGACACCGCCGTTCGGCTTTCGAACCCGTCAAAAACCGCGAAGCGACCGGGGCGGAGCAGCGCCCGACCAAGGTTAATCCGAAACACCGAAGTGCAGGTAGAAGACACGGCCAGGGAGTTCGAAGGCGACATCGTCGTACGCCGCTTCGTACCAGACGCTCGTCCGGACCTCGACTTTCCACACGACCGAGGATTTGAGCAGGATCGCCAGATGGCCGACCACCTCGTCCACCAACCTCTTTCGCTGGTCACCGAGGAATGCCCAGTACGGTTGCAATTGGTCGCCGGAAACGTTGACCTCCGTACCGTCGAACGGGAAGAGCCAACGGTTGAGCAATTGGCGTAATAACGCCGGAGGATCATCGGTCGAGTTGAACGTCAGTCCGTTTGGTTCCAGTGAGCCCTGGAACAGACCCTCTACGGCTTCGCGCAACGAGGTCGGCTTCGGGAGGGGTTCCAGAGTGAAGGTGTAATCCTCGTTCGTCCTGCCATTGCACTGAGAGAACGCGTACAGCAATCCCTGCACCCAGGCAACGTCGCGATCGACGGTCTCACACATCTCGATCGACATCCTCCTGCAATTCCTCTGCGTCCATCCTCGGCAGCCCGGCCGGAGTTTCCCCCGGGCCAGGTAATCCGGACGGCTGGTATGAGTCTCGTAGGCCGCGGAAATCCGCCGGGATTCGCGGCCCTCCGGAGTGCTTTCGCCGGGCGTCGCGAATTCTTACGTCGGGCGTCAGTCTGTCGAAACTCCTTTTCAGGGATGGGACTCGTCCTAAGAAGAAAACGGGTTTCGGGATTGGCACTCAGTCGACCGCCGCGGTCGAGAGGATCTCCTCGCCGAATTTCCGGGCGAGTTCGAAGGATCGGCGCGTTTGCGACCCGGTGGAGAGCCCGAGCCCACACGTGGCGGTGACGATGGTCTTGGCGGCGACCTCGCGCGGGTCGCCGAGCGCCGACGCGAGTGCGAGCCAACTCGATCGCATCGCCTCGAGGGTCATGCTCGACCCGCCGGTCGGGGCGAGGCCGAACGCGAGATGGCCATGGCGTGCCAGCAAGTCGCGGGCGACCGGGGTGAATTCGTCGACTTCGATGGGAAGATGGGCATCGAACGAGAGGACATCGAGGTCGAGCCCGGCGAACGCGATGGACGGCAGCGGGGCGCAGCAGTGGATCCCGACGGCCGCCCCCTCGCGTCGGGCCGCCTCGAGGACGCGCCGCAACGCCGAAACGACGGGGTCGGCGTCCTCCTCGACCAGCGACAAGGACGGTTCGTCGAGCACGAACAGGACGGGTCGCCCGAACTCCTGGAGACGTTGGATTTGCCAGACCACTTGGCGTTCGAGGAATTCGGCGAGCCGTTCGAGCCAGCCTGGGGCCTTGGCCAACGGCACACCGTCCAGGAAGAGGCACCGGGCAAGGGTCGCGGGCCCTTCAAGCTGGGCCTTCACCCCCTTGGCCCCGGGGAACCGGCCCGAGGCCAACGCACGCTCCAAGGCGAAGAATCCGGCCGCAGTCTCGGGCTTGAGGCCCGCATCGCCCGAATCGAGCGCAGCCTCGAAATCCGAGGCCGCGCCCCGCCGCACCGCCCAGCAGTAGGGTCGGCGTGCCGGTTCGAGGTATTCGATGAGCCTCCCCAACCCCTGGCCGATCACGCCCTCCCCCGCGTGGCGGCGGGGGAGTTGGGGCCAGAACGGGAGCTCCGGGCAATGCTCGGCCACGAACTCGACGGCCTCGTCGGCCTCGAGAAAAGGCAGGCTGCCAACGCCCGTCACGCAACCCGGCGGGAGACAACCCGCGAATGACGTCTTCATCTGGGTTCCGTCCCTCCGGCAAGGGCTCCGACGAGGCGTCGGTCGCACGCCTCCTCCAGCCACGTTGCCAACGCGGGTTTGAATCCTTCCCAACGACGGCGGGTTGTCGACCCACGGCCCGCATCGCTCCACAGCGCGACGTTCAACATCACGGCGTGGGCCAAGCTGATGGGCAACGCGGCCGACTCGACCCGCCTACGCCGACACCTCGAACGGAGAGACCATCTCACGCCCCAAACCAACGTAAAAAACGTGAAAGCCACGTAAAGAAGGCTAACGACGCCCAAGATTACGCGAGTCACGGACATCGACGAGGCCGAGCCCGACGCTTTCGCATCCGCCTCCCCGGTCGAGGCTCGAGTGAGCCGGGCAGGCCCACCGGCGGGCGTTCCATTCCGCATGGTCGCGAGGGGAGTCGAGACGGATGCGGAGTGGTCGATGGACGACCGCAGCGCCGTAGGCGATGGGACATCCCGGACGAACGCATCGACGCGCAGCGAAAAACCGCCTGGTTTCTTGGGCACTTTCAACCTTCCTGCCGGTCCGGGCAGTGGGATACCGGACCTGAGTCGCAGGGAGGCGCCGCCCGAGCGGAATGTGCCTGACCTGCCGCGTGCTCGGGTCCGGAGCATCGTTGGCGTCATCGACAGGCAGGTCTTCTGGCTTACGGCTACGATCGAATCCCAGGCGGTCTTCCCGCGACTCAAGGGTCGCAGTGACGTCGATGCCCGGAATTCTCGCCGATTACAGCAGCGGCCCTGCGCCGGATTCTCACCGGCTTCCCTTTTCATCCTCACGTCGAAACGAGAGGAACCCGTCGATATCACGAAGCATAGCCTATCTTCGTTCGGGGGGCCACCCGTTTATCACGACACCTTCCCGCATAACCAGGAGAACCGGAACAGGGCCTGATGGGCGAGCCGCGACACCAGTTCCTCGCATCGCGGTCGATGACCAAGCCGAGAGGTGCAAAGCCCTTCTGTCTCGATCAAAGTGTCCTCGCCCCATGTCCATCCTCCAAGTCTCCACGTCGTCCAACTCCCGCACGGCGCCTCGCGTTCCACTTCGCCTTCGCCTATTTTCAAAAACGATAACAACAAACAACAATATCAACTTAGGGTATGCGACGGCGCCACCAGAGCACCCCCGAAACCAGCAAGATGGCGGGGATCGCTCCCGAGGCGGCGGCTAGCCACCGACCGGAAAGGCCCAGGGCGTCGCCGGTGTGCCACGGATAGGGCGCGTACCAGAGGATCTGCTGGAGCGAGTTCGCGGACCGAGAGGTCAGCTTGCGGAGGACCTTGCCGTCGTAGCGGTCGAGGAGGATGGCCGTATTGCCGTGCGGGTTCCCCTCTTCGGGGAGCCGCAGGCGGACGGCGAACGAACCTTCCGGTCCTTCGGGGAGATAGAGCCTCGTGATCCGGGCGTCGGGATAGGCTCTTGCGGCCAGCTCGCAGATCCGGTCGAGCGACGGCGGGGCCTGCGTCCGATCCCCAGAGGACCGGGCGGAGAGGTCCAAGGGCATCGGGCCGGTGATCCGTTCAACGATCGGCGCGAGATAGGGCCGGAAGATCAGGGATGCGCCGGTGACGGCCAGGACGGTCGTCGGGACCAATCCAAGGATGCCGACCTGCCGGTGGACATCGAGGGCTGTCCAAACTCGTCTCCTGGGCCCGTCGACACTTCGGGGTCTCGTCCACCACCAGAGCCAGGTGCCACTCGCTCCGAGGGTCAGGGAAAGCAGCCCGATCGCTCCAACGACCAGGCGGCCTTGCTTGCCGAGGAGGAGCTCGACGTGGAACGCCTTGATCCGGTCGATCAAGCCGGTGCCGAATCGCCGTCGGCCCTGGATCTTCGCCGAATGAGGGTCGACGAAGACCTCCCAGCGATCCGAAGGGTCTCGCCCGCCGAGGAACGCCATGAGAGCCACCCCTTCGCGGTCGGGGAAGAGGAGCATGCGCAATGCCGGCCCACCTGCGGACTCCAACTCCACGGCGCGGCGAACCGCATCGAGCGACGCCCGGGCGTGCAGGGGCTCGACCCGCCAGAGGGACGGGTTGAGTCCTCGATCGATTTGGGAGCGGAACGCCAGGATCCCGCCGCTGAGCGCCGTCGCGGCCAGGACGAGGCCGCAACCAAGGCCCAAAACGGAGTGGACCTTGCGGACGACCCGGTAGGACCTCATCGTTCGGAGGCCTTTCCCGGAGGGCTGGGAAGCCCCGACGCGTCCGGCGCCCCCGGCGGGGATTGGCCGGGGGGCGTGGGACGAGGCCCGGGGTCGGGCGGCCCGCACCCAACGGCCAGGGCCGCAGTCAGGGTGGCGACGATCGTTCCCCACGGGCGCCGGCTGGGGCGCCTCGGATTCGGATGCGATGGCAACATCGGCCCGGTGTCCTTCAAAGCGAGACCTTCGCGGATCAATAGGCGTCGGCGCTGATCACTTCGCCGCCGGCACGGGTGGCGAGTGCCTGGTAGACCGCCATCCTCGCGTTGGGGGCCAGGCTGTAGCCGCTCGGCCCGTTCAGGAGCGGGCCCGCCACTGCGTAGTCGTTCACGACGGGGAAGGCGTCGATAGAATCTTTGAGGAAATGGACCGACCCGTCGCAGAAGGCCACGTTGATGCCACCGGGATGGAAGCTCGAGGGGTAATACGGGCTCCGGAACCGGTTCGGGGCCGCGTTGTAGATCCCCTGCGCCGAGTAATAGCCGTAGGTCCAGGCCCCGTAGATCGACTGATAGTACAACGCCCTCGTCGGGGTGGTGGCGGCGTCGTTGACGTAGTAGGCCTGGGCCCGCTCGTCGAAGATCATCGTGGAGCTCGTGCCGTCGGTGACGTCGGCCAGCCGGACGTTGCTGTCCATGAACACGATGCCGTTGTGGGTCGCCTTGGCACGCTGGAGCTCGGCGGGGGTCATGTTCTTCGGCGGGTTGATCCAGAGGCCGGAGACGCCCCGGTAGCTCGCGTGGGCCTGGGCCCAGACGCCGGCCGGCAACGGGTCGGGATTCCAGAACGGGAGGCTGATCCCGCCGGCCGCCGCGGCGACCCGGACCAGGGGAGCGGTCTTCGACACGGTCGAGTCGCTCGGGCACCACAACGTGGCGATCCCGAGGCCCTCGATCGTGAGGTTCTCGTTGTCGTAGATCGTCCGAGAGAAGTTGATGGCGTTGTAGGCGGGGACCTGCTCCATGAAGCCGAGGATCCGCTCGAACGCGCTGTGGTCCGGGTAAGGCTTCGTGCTGGTGGGGTCGGCGGGATAAGGGAAGCTGCTGGACGGCAGGACGCCCGTCGAGGACTCGTAATTCATCGCCCCGATGGCGATCTGCTTGAGGTTGTTCGAGCACTGGGCGCGACGCGCGGCCTCGCGGGCGGCCTGGACGGCGGGCAAGAGCAACGCGATGAGGACGGCGATGATCGCGATCACCACCAAGAGCTCGATCAGGGTGAAACCCTGACGGCGGACGGACGGGAGGGAAGGCATGGGGTGAGATCTTTCTGCCGGGACGGGCAAGGGACCAGCTTCGGCCCTCGAGCGCACGGCCCGTTGCAGAACGTCTGCCAGCGGCCCGTCCGGATGCTCGTGGCCGAAGCATCGGAACAGCGACTCGACGGGCAGGTCTTCTGGCTCTCGGCATCCAACGGCTCCCGGACCGCCTTCCCACCTCGCGGCAGTGGCACGAATGTCCGGGGGCCTAGCCGATCACAGCGGCGGCCCCGCGACGGATTCTCACCGTCTTCCCTATTATCTCCCGACCCCTCTCGAGATGGGGAGCACCCGTCGAGCATGGGATTAGAACCAACCTCATCGGCCCCAGTCAAGGAGCGGCGGTCCCAATCGCGAGGCCCCGAGCCCCCGAGCCTCCTCACGCCGTCTTGGCCGTGATCGTCGACGTCGTGGCCGGGGTCAGCCCCGCGGCTGTGGCCTTGATCAGATAACCGACTCCCGACCTGGTCAGGTAGAGGTTGGTAAAGGTCGCCACACCGCGGACGGCCTTGACGGTCAAGGTCCCACCCAGCATGCCGTTGCTGGGGTTTGCGGCCAAGGTGAGCGTGATGGTACCGGTGTAGTTCGGATCGATGTTGCCGCTCGCGTCCTTCGCGGTGACCGTCAGCGAGAATCCGCTCAGCGTCTTCACGTTGCTCGGTGGTTGAGTTGAGATGGTCAACTGTGTCGCGGCGGGAATCACGGTCATGGACGTCGTCGTCGCGGACTGCAAGCCCGCCGCCGTAGCCAGGAGTTGGTAGCCGGCCCCGGCCGCGTTCAACGTCAGTCCCGAGAACGTCGCCACACCGCCCACGGACCGGACCGTCAGCGTCCCACCGAGCACCCCGCCGGAAGGGTTCGCCGCGAGGCTCAGCGTCACCGGGCCGGAGTAATTCGGGTCCACGTTGCCTTGCGCATCCTTCGCCGTGACCTTCAAACCAAAGCCGGCCGCCGTCTTCGCACTGCTCGGCGGGAGCGTCGAGACCACCAATCGCGTCGCAGCGGGCGTCACCGTGATGGCTGTGGTCGTCGCCGCGGAAAGGCCCGTTGCGGTCGCCTTGATCTGGTAACCGGACGCAGAGGTGTTCAACTTCAGGCCCGTAAACGTCGCCACGCCTCGGACCGCCTGGACCGTCGGTGTACCTCCGAGGACCGCACCGCCGGGGTTGGCCGCGAGGCTCAACGTGATCGATCCGGAGTAGTTGGGATCCACATTCCCGCTCGCGTCCTTCGCCGTCACCGTCAGACCAAAGCTGCCCGCCGTCTTCACGCTGCTCGGCGGCTGCGCGGTGATCGCCAACTGCGTTGCCGCGGGTTTGACCGTCACCGCCGACGGAGTGACCGTGATTGCCGAGGATGTCGCCGCCGACACGCCGGTTGCGGTCGCCTTGATCTGGTAGCCCGCCCCTGTCGCACTTAGGGTCAAGCCCGAGAATGTCGCCACCCCCCGGACGGCCTGGGCCGTCAAGGTCCCACCGAGAACGCCAGCTCCGGGGTTGGTCGCGAGGCTCAGAGTGACGGGCCCGGTGTAGCTATTGTCCGGATTCCCATTACCGTCCCTTATCGTAACAGCCATCGAGAACGGGGCGCCGATCGTCACGCGGCTCGGTGGCGACGTCGTGATCGCCAGCTGCGCCGCCGATGACGCGGACGAGGAGAACGGGGTCGTCGTCGCGAAGGCGGGGAGGAGCGAGCTCGTGGCCAGGAGGGTCTCACCGGTGCCGGACTTGTCGAGGGTCAGACCAGTGAAGGTCGCCACCCCGCCCACGGCATTTACGGTGAGGGTGCCGCCGAGCGTCGCGCCGCCCGGGTTTGCTCCCATCCTCAGGGTGACGGGACCGTTGAACGACGCATCCTTGTACCCGTTGGGATCGACGACCGTGACGGCCACGCCGAATCGGGTTCCGGTTGTTACCTTCGTTGGGGGTTGGGTCGTGAACGAGAGCGCGTCGGTCACCCAACCGACGTCGGCCAGACCGGCCCAGTCGAGCGAGGTCATCCCGCGACGCTGGCCCGGGGCGAGCAGCCCGTCCATCAACGGCTCCTTGCCGTTCGAGGAGAGCTTCGTCGACCACATGCCGTTGCTGTCGGTCGCCAAGGGGACGGGCCCCCCGTTGCTCACCGAGGCATGGGTTCCGGTGAAGGTGCGGTTCATCAAGTCGACGTTGGCCGTCCATGGGAGCGACGTACCGAAACCGAGCGTGCTCACGAGCATTTGTTCGGCGACCGAGAGGAAATCGTACCGGCCGGCCCCGGGCGTCCCGCCGGTACCCGCGAAGCTCCAGTTCGAATTCGCGCTGAAGGTGAGCATGCCGCCCCAAGGGGAGGTGTCCGTCGGCTTCGCCCCCAGGGCCCCCGCCTGGCCTCGCGAATTGATGTTCTGGATGAAATCCTTCGAGCCGCTATAAGACTCCCCCGCGCCGGTGTAATACGAATAGCCACTGGTCGGCGAGGCGAAGCCCCCCACGTAGACGAGCAGCGTGTTGGCAGCCACGGTCGGATTTTTCACCGTGACCAACGAGCCCGACCTCGGGCTGCTCGGGTTGGCGAAAGTGATCGACCAGTTGTTGCCCCCGGCCGCATTGGGCGTGATCGCCGTGAGACTGTCGTGCAGGCCACCCCCGATGATCGCCGCGGCCTGCTCCAGGACCGTCTTCGCCGCGGGATTGTTCGCGAAGAAGCCGGAGTTGTCATAGGTGTAGTCGTACTGGATCGCCACCGACATGACGACCCGAGATTCCAGTGATTCGAGCCCGCCCGAAAACGTCCAGGCCTGGCGGGTCGATCTTCGGGGAGTTCTTCGCGGGCGCAGAGCTCGGATTCCCAGCATCGAGGGTGCATTCTCCGTCGTTGCACGACTCGGAGGGGGCGCGGACTTCGGGCCGCCGCTCCGTCTTGTTACGTTGGTCGGTGTTCCTACAACGTCCCCGACCGTCCTTCTCGCAGGCTTATCGTAACAACATCACGTTTTTTCAATCTATTTCGACAATAGAATGCATTCCCAAGTCTTGGCGAAGATTCTTCGCGACATTCATCCCTTTTTTCCATTCCACGCATTCGCCGATTCATTTTTGATCACAGAATCAAAACCTGGCACCCCCCCGCTCAACCCAATCCCCGCCGCCTACGAATTCAACCCAATTCATACTCTCGACCCGATTCTTCTCGCCATCCGTCCGAGGGAATTCCGAGAATCGAGGAGATCTAGGCAAGTCACGATCGCGTGGCATGTCGCCATAAAGCATCAGAACCCGTATACAGGATGAGGGCGGTCGGCGTCGGCCGTCGTGTTGAACCGTTGGCAGGAGACGGGCTACTGCTTAGGATACGTCGCGTTTTGGCCGGTTGGATGTTGCTTTACGAGGACATTTCGACATGGGTGTCGTGCAAGTGCTCTGACGAGCGGCGGACCACATCCTCCGACTGAAGGTGCTCGTCTCAGTGCCTGAGAGCCAGCCGGCGACGATGTTCATCTACGGCCTTCGGGGTGACGGTCACGAGGCGATGAGGACTCTTTCCAGAGTCGTCTGCGCCGGCTACGCTGGCGGGTTGGACGTCGAACGCCGAGATGTCACCGACCGAGGTCGGCTCCGGCGGGAACCGCCACGATCGAAGACCCTTGTCGAGGGGACCCGATGACATCGAAAGCGAGCCCACGCGAGGGGGCGGCGATGCATTGCATGGAGATCCGGGGCGGGAGCCATGCCGTCCAGGAGGCGCTGAGCATGCCCGGGCTCGAGGCCTGGGTATACAGCCTGCCGTATGAAGGGGCCGCGCGGGGGGGCGACATTCACTATTTGTCGGTCTGCGGCGGGGGGATGACGAGTCGACTGATCGTCGCGGATGTGTCGGGGCACGGGTCACAAGTCGCCGACTTCTCGGCGACGCTCCGCGACCTCATGCGGAAGAACATCAACACGAAGAGCCAGACGAGGCTGGTCCGCTCGCTCAACCAACAGTTCACCGAGTTCGCCCAATGGCAGCGCTTCGCCACGGCGGTGATCGCCACCTACCTGGCGAACAAGAAGACGCTCACTGTCTGCAACGCCGGCCACCCTCGACCGCTCTGGTATCACGCGAAGGCAGGGACGTGGGGCCTGATGGATCGGAACGTCGGCGAGGCCGGGAATCTCCCGCTCGGATTCGACGATGAGACGAACTATCACCAGTTCTCGGTCACGCTCGGCCAGGGCGACGCTGTCTTCTTTTACACCGACGCCCTGATCGAGGCGACGACCCCGTCCGGTGCCATGCTCGGTGAAGAAGGGTTGCTCAACCTCGCTCGAGGGCTCGACCTCTCCGACCCTCATCGAATGGGTCCAACGCTCCTGGCGAGAGTCGAGGACTACCGGGGGGGGCGATCGGCCGACGACGACACGACGCTCGTCGCTCTCTTCCACACGGGGGACGGCGTCCGGCCCCCCTCTCTCGGCGAAAAGCTCGACGTCTATGCCAAGGTGTTCGGGCTCAAATCCGTTTGAATGAACCTCCCGAAACCCGGCTTGAGGAAGAAGCCGGGTTTCGGGCAGGGAAGGGCAGGGCAGATCAGATCAGGACAGGATTTTTGACTATCGAGCCGCCTTCTTCTTCGCGGCGGCTCCGACGACCCCGCCGATGTCGGGATGGTTCGTTGCGGGGAGCCGTTTGGCCAATTCCGAGATGACGGCCGCATGGCTTGGATCCTTCGCGAGGTTGGTCCACTCGTAGGGATCCGCTCTTTCGTCGTAGAGTTCCTCGTCGCCGTTCTCGTAACGGATGTAGCGCCAGAGGTCGGACCGCACGGCGTGGTTGCCGAAGCGATAGGTCGTGAGGGCGGGTTGGTCCCAGGCGGCCTTCGGATCGGCGAGGAGGTTGCGGATAGTCCGTCCCTCGATGTGGGAAGGAGTCGGGATCCCGCAGAGGTCGGTGAGCGTCGGATAGATGCTCATGAAATCGACCGTGCGCTCGCAGAGTTGGCCGGGTTGGGTGAGGCCGGGCACGACCCAGATGAGGGGGGCGCGCGTGGCCTCTTCCCAGAGGGCGAACTTGCGCCAGTGCTGCTTCTCGCCGAGGTGCCAGCCGTGGTCGCCCCAGAAGACGACGATGGTGTTGTCCCGCTCGGGGGATTTGTCGTAGGCCTCGACGAGGCGGCCGATCATCGCGTCGCAGTAGGAGATGGCTGCGAGGTAGCCCTGCACGGCCTCCTTCCAACGGCCGGATTCGAGGATCGCCTTGTGGTCACCCTCGGGCTTGCCCATCTTGATCCCCGCGGGGGGGATGTCGGCGAGGTCGTCCTCGCGATGCGGCGGGAGTTGGATCGCGTCGAGCGGGTGCATGTCGTAGTACTTGCGCGGGACGTTCCAGGGCATGTGCGGCTTGTGCAGGCCGACCGCAAGGAAGAACGGCTTGTCGCGTGCCTTGGCCAGTTGGTCGATGCCATACTGGACGATCTTCCACTCGCGAAGGTCCTCGTCGTTGCAGTCGAGAGGCGCGAATTTGATCCCGCCGACGCCCGTGTCACCCTTAGGAAGCGGGTCCTTCCCTTCGGACTCGAAGTAGTCGTCCCACTCGGCCCGACGGCGGTAGGCTTCGTGGTAGATCTTGCCCGCCCCCGCGACGTAATACCCTGCCTTGCGGAACGTCGTCGTCAGCGGCAGGTCTTCTGGGATCGCCTTGCGCCAGTCGTTGTTGTTCTCGTAGACCCCCGAGGTCGACGGCCGCAGGCCCGACATCAGGGCCGCTCGCGACGGGTTGCAGACCGGCGCCGCGCAATAGCTGCGGGAGAACCGCACGCCCCTCGCCGCGAGCTTGTCGATGTTCGGGGTGATCGTCTGGGCGTTCCGTCCCAGGTAGCCGACCCAGTGATTCAGGTCGTCCACGGCGATGAACAGGACGTTGGGCTTCTTCTCGGCGGCGACCGCCGGCCCGCCCGCGATCGCCGCGAGCAGCAGGGTCGCGGCGAGGGGGAATCCGAGTCGTTTCAAGGGAGCATACTCCTTGTCTTGCAATGGTCCTTTGAGATCGGACCACGCCAATTGATTTTTTGATATGCCGAGTTTCTATGGGAGTCGGCGAAGATACCCCGAAAGGGGTTGTCCATGTCGAGTACGTCAGAAACCCGGTCTTCGAGGGAAAACCGTGGTTCGGGACAGACAAGGGGGCCGACGACTATCGCACGGCCGTCCTGGCGGCCGCACCGGGGCCCCAGAGCGGCTTGGCGAGTTGGTCGCTCCAGGACTTCCAGGCCTCTTGCAGCTCCCGGGCTTTCTCCGGCTGCTCGGTGATGAGGTCATGGGCCTCGCCGATGTCGCTGGCGAGGTTGTAGAGACGGACGGGCCCACTCTTGGCGGTCGCGGCGTCCGACTTCGCCCCGGGGGTGTCCAGCGCCTTGTCGTAGCGGACGAGCTTCCAGTCACCTCGACGGATCGCGAACTGGTCGCCCAACCGCCAGTAGAGCGAATGGTGCGGGGTACCCTGGTCCTTGCCGCTGAGGAACGGCACGAGGTTGACACCGTCGAGTTTGGCCTTCGGGTCGATCGCGACGCCGGCGGCGGCCAGGGCCGTCGGGAGGATGTCGAGTTGGATGACCGGCTTGTCGTACACGGCCCCCTCGGGGAGCTTGCCCTTCCAACTGACCACGAACGGGACGCGGATTCCCCCCTCGAGCGTGGTCCGCTTCGAACCACGCAGCGGCGTGTTTCGCGAGGCGTTGATCGTCGTGCCCAGCATGGTCGGGCCGCCGTTGTCGCTCAGGAACACGATGAGCGTGTTGTCCTCGACGCCGGCCGAACGGAGCTTCGCGAGGACGGCCCCCACGGCCTCGTCCAGGGCGAAGAGCATGGCCGCGTAGGTCCGCCGGGTCTTGTCCTCGATCGACGCGAACTTCGCGAGTCGGGCGTCATCCGCGTGCATCGGGGTATGAACGGCGTTGAAGGCCAGCTCGAGGAAGAACGGCTGGTCCTTGTGTCGGTCGATGAACGCGACGGCCTCGCGGGAGAAGGCGTCGGTGAGGTACGCCTTCTCGGTCACGATCTTTTGGTCTCTATAGATATCCTGACTCTCTTCCACGAAATAATCGTGGTGCCCGGGGAGGAACCCGAAGAACTCGTCGAATCCTCGTTTGTTGGGATGGAAATCCGGATCCGCCCCCAGGTGCCACTTGCCGACGAGCCCGGTGGCATACCCCGCGGCCTTCAGTCGGTCGGCGATCGTCGACTCAGACAGCGGGAGCCCCAGGCGCACGCCGGGCGCGGCGACCGCCCCCGGATTGAACTCGTGGCCGAAACGCTGCTGGTAGCGGCCCGTCAACAGGCCGGCTCGCGTCGGGCTGCAATACGGCCCGGAGACGTAGCCGTTGGAGCAGCGGACGCCCCCCTTGGCCAGGGCGTCGAGGTTCGGCGTCGGGATGTCGCGGGCCCCGTGGAAGCCGACGTCGGCATAGCCCAGGTCGTCAGCTAGCAGGATCACGATATTCGGCTGGCCCGCCGCGACCGCGTCCGTTCCCCCGGCCGCGGCCAGGCCGGCCACGAGGGCGATCATCCTCAAAAGCCGACCCATCGATCTCTGTCTCAGCTCTCGCATCAAGGCTGACTCCTCTCGAACTTGGTTTGCCGATCGGGTTGCGGGTTTCCCCGTCGATTGCGATGGCCATCGAACACGGGTCGCCCCAAAGCACGGCCGGCCGGGATGCCGGAATGAGCCGACTGCAGCCCAGTTTCGGCATCCTCGTCCTATCGAGAAACCCCCGAACCGCCCTCGGGTGGCTCGAATTCCCTCGGCTTGTGGCCAAATCCTCCGCCTTCGTCGAGGCCAAGCCTACCAATCGATCACCAATCCGGTCAAGTTTATAAAGAATAATCTTGACAATACCGATGAACTAGCAAGAATAACAGCCGACACGCCCCCCGAATCCTGAGGATGCCGGCGGCATTACGGACGGCGAAAAATTCGCGGACCGGGTCGACGCGATCGGCCGTCGCTCCTCGGAAGATTGTTGGAAAGGAGAGTTGAGGTGATGAAAGGCAGTCAAAGCTTGAGGATGGTTCCGGTTGGGTTCGAGGGTCTGGGTTCGTGCGAGATGGGATCGCGTCGCGGCGAGCGATTCCGACGGGGCTTCACCCTGATCGAGCTTTTGGTGGTGATCGCTATTATCGCGGTGCTCATTGCACTGCTGTTGCCGGCGGTGCAGTCGGCGCGTGAGGCGGCCCGTCGGATCCAGTGCACCAACAACCTGAAGCAGCTCGGGCTGTCCATGCACAACTACCACGACGTCCACGGCCGGTTCGCCCCCGGCTCGATCCAGGTGACGTCGACCAAGGGTTACTCGTATCGGCAGCCCTTCATCACCTCGCTCCTGCCGTACCTCGAGCAGTCGAACCTCTCCAACAGCTTCAACTACAGCCTCTCCTTCCAGGAGACGGCCAACAGCACGACCCGGGCCGCGAGGGTGAACGCCTTCGATTGCCCCTCGGATCAGCAAGTTTTGTTCGTGAATAATGCCGGGGGCATCACGGACGTGAAGGGGAGCTACGGGGTCAACTGGGGGCAGAACACCTATAACAACCAGGTCCTCCCCGCGACCTTCGCCCTGAACTACGGCGCGTCGCTCGCCGAGATCACGGACGGGACGAGCCAGACGTTCTTGATGTCGGAGCTGATCCAGACGCCGCACCCGCCCGGCCAGGACGTCTCGGTGATCGACCGCCGGGGCCGAGTTTGGAGCGACCAAGCCTCGTCGCACCAGATCTCGACCCGGAACGGTCCGAACAGCCAGGTCCCCGACTACGGCGCCTGCTGGACCGAGCCGAAGGCCCCCTGCAACCGGAACACGGGCGACGCGATCAACCACTACATCGCCTCGCGGAGCCAGCACCCCGGCGGGGTCAACACCCTGCTAGCTGACGGCTCGGTCCGATTCACCAAGGACTCGCTCTCGATCCCCGTCTGGAAGGCCCTGAGCAGCCGGGCTGGGGGAGAGGTGATCGACGGGAGTAGCTACTGATGAGGACCGAGAACGGTCATCCGGTCCGTCGCCGAGGGTTCCCGATTCGTGCTCGGCGGCCTTGGCTGGTTACCCCCGCGATCCTGCTCGCCGTCGGTTGCGGCGGCGAGCAAGGTCCGCCCCGGCAACCGGTCTCGGGTGCGATCAAGCTCGACGGCAAGCCGCTCCCCTCGGGGTCGATCACCTTCGCCCCGATCGAGGGGGGTGCGGCCGCGACCGGCGAGGTCTCCGACGGCCAATTCCAGTTCGGATCGAGTTCGGGTCCGCCCGCGGGGCGTTACCAGGTGGAAATCCTCGCCGTCCGCCCGACGGGCAAGCGAATCCCCCACCCCGACCTCCCCTCCGAAACGATCGAGGAAGTCCAAAACATCATCCCCGTCCGCTATAACGCCCAGACCGAGTTGAAGGTCGAGGTGAAGACGGCTGAAGCAAACGCCTTCACGTTCGACCTCACCTCGCGTCAGAAACTCGCCTCGAGGACCAGGCGTCGATAAGCCGCGGGTCCCGGATCTGACCAACCAAACGGCTCTCGCCATCGACAGCATCGTCACAAGACGGTGCAGCCGATGCCGAGAGCCGACTTGCGTTGTTCACAAACTCAGCTCACGTCGAGGATCCGGTGGTCGATCGAGCGGGATTTCCCCAGGGGCGACGTGAACTCGAAGTTGCCGAGTCCGAGGTTCCCGGCCAGGGCGATGTGCTGGGGCTGCCGGACGTCGAACCCTTCGGTGCCGAGCGGGTCGAGGCCCGTCTTGCCGGTCGCGGCGACGGGCGGCAGGTTCTTCTCCTTGCGCTTGGCGTCGATGATCCGCCACTCGACGTGGTCGAGGGCCACCGGGTCGGTCGCGAAGAAGAGGGCGTTGTAGTCCCAGACGAACTCGGGATTGCGCCCGAACGGCCCTTTTTGGAAGACCCCTCGGATGCCGTCCAGGATCTGGAGGACGCATTTCCTCCGGATGATCGGGTGGCTGACGACCTGCGGGATGAACTGGTTGCAGACGTTGGTGGCGGCCGTGCTGTGCGACCGGGCCACGTTGTTCACCAGGCCGTGGCTCATGTTCTTGAGCGCCCCGGTGACGCCCGCCGAGCCGTGGTCCTTGAGCACGGGGAGCATCACGAGCTTGTTCACCCGCCGGGTCACGAGCAGGCCCAGGTGCGAGCGGATCGTGCGATCGTCCTTCGGGTCCGCCCCCTGGCCGACGAGTTCCATCGTCATGTATTCGTCGGGGTCATATCCGGAGACGGGGTCGTCGCCCGGCCAGTGGATCGTGAGTTGGGACGGGTCGTCCTCCGGCGTCAGGCCCCCCCAGCGCACCCCGTCGGGGACGGCCGCGGACATCCCCGACGTGACAAATTCGCTCTTATATCTTTCGAAGACGAACATATCTTTCGTCTTCACGCCGGCCGTCTTCAGGCCATCGATCACCGCGAGCATCAACTCGCTCGAGGTGTTGGCGAGGGGGTTGCCGACCGGGTTCATCTTGATGCCGACGACGTCACCGGGCTCGAAGAAGGCCCGCCAGGCCTCGACCGCGTCGTCGGCGCCGGTGAGCTCTCTCATGCCCCGGTCGACGGTCGCGCGGATCGCCTTCTCGTCCTTCACGCCGTCCTTGATCATCGCCTTGTTGCGGGCCTCGACGACCTGGCCGGGGTAGGGGCCCGGGATCCCGAGCTTCCCCTCGGGCTTCCTCGGGGACTTCACGGCCTTCGGCTCTGCGGCCGAGACGTTCATCGCCGCGAGCGCCGGCATCGCGGCAGCGCTCCAGAGGAATTGCCGACGGCCGAAACCGCCACAAGGATACGGCTTGGACATGGTTCGCACTCCTCGATCCGGGGAAGGTCCGACGTCGGCGCGTCACCGCAGCCGCGATTTTCAAAATTATCGGCAAGCCCGACACCATCGCACCTTTCTATTTCCCAGGGGAAACGCCCGGACGAGGCCCCCTGCGACTGTATTCCGGCTCGGTTTGTGATTCAACGTCCCTCGAACTGGCCAGCGAGGCGGGCGACGGGGCCGAAGTCGAGCAACTCGGAGCCCGTGCTGGCGAGGCAACGGAGTGTCCCGGCCGGGAATGGAGGAGGGCAGGTTCCGGCCGCGACGTTCCAGCCGGCCGCGTTGGCCGAGAAGGCGGGGAGGACGATCGTCTCGGGGCCGACGAGGAAGCTGGGGGCGGTCACACCCGACGCCCGGAAGACTGGGTGGACATGCCCTGTGATCGTGCGTGAGGAAGCGATTGGTCGGTGGCCGTGGGCAATCGTCCAACCGGCAACCACGCAGGCTTCGGGGAGGGGGGGGTACTGGCGAGGGTCGTGGTTGCCCGACAGCGGGACGAGCGTGACGCCACGGTCGGCGAGCCATCTCCTGAGTTGCCGGACGTCCGCGAGGGTCCTCGGGCAAGGGGTGTTGGATTCGACGAGGTCTCCCGCGACGACCAGGCGCTCGATCGTCGAACGCTCCAGAAGCAGTGACAGCTTGGCGAGGGTCTCGGCCAGCGAATGGGCCGGGACGCAGTCGCCCCCGTTGCCGCGTGCCCACTCATACCCCAGGTGGACGTCGGCGATCACGGCGATCCGCTCACCGGGGTGGACCGCCGCCCCTTCGGGCGAGAGGCACCAGCCTTCGGGGCCAGGGAAGAGCGGGGCAACGACCCGCTCTGCCGATGCAGAATAGGTTGAGGATCCGGACTCGGGAGCCATGAGTGTCTTCGACCCGTCGTTCGACTTCCGCATCCGAGTCAACGGCGACCTCCTCAACCGGTGCTCAACCGGGCGTGCAGCCGCCGGAGGGCGTCGGCGGGGGACTCGTACTGCAACGGCTCGGGCTCGGACAGCTCGATCCAGGCCGTCGCGAACGGTGAAGGGCCCTGGAGGCTCCGGAAATGGAGATGAGGCCGGCGATGGAGCCATTCCCGGGCTCCCGGCGCATCGAGCAGGTCTTCCAGGATCTCGCGGCGAGTCTCGCGGAGCAGGGGGTGGTCGGGGCAGGCCGCCTTGACGAGAGGATAGAGCCGGGTGCTGACCCAGAGCAAGCCCCCGACCCGGCGTCGGCCCCCTTCCGGGTTCCGCAAGACCATCAGGGCCGTCCCGGCGATGTGGCGGAACCGCCGTGCGGGGAGTTCGCCCCGGTCGACGCCTTCCATCACGTCGTCGTCGAAGCCTTCGGGATCGAGCAGGGAGCCGAGCTCGTCGCGGGAGAGGCGGGCCCCTTCGGGCAGGCGGATCGACCAACCGAGGTCGGAGGCGGCCATCGTCAGGTTCCGGCCGAACCGTCGACCGAGGCGAGCCGCGATCGCTCGGCCGAGCGCCTCGCAGGTCGATCGACTCAGCGGGGCATGGAAGGTGTAAGTCCAGGAGTTATCCTCCCGGGGCGACTCCTCGACGAGCAAGGCGTCGGCCGTCGGGATCTCGCTGTATCGCTCTTGCGCCTCGAACAGGTCGACCAGGACCTCGGCCGACTCGGGGTCGAGGCCGTGCTCCTCACAGAGCCGGGCTCGGAACGCCTGGGGGCCGTCGAGTAGACACCGGGCCGACTCGTCGCGGAACCGTGCCAGGGCCAGCGCGAGCTCGGGGGTGAGCGACTGACGGTCGCTCGACCAGCGGGGCAAGGTCGGATCTCCTTCCGCCGCCTTGGCGTGGACGACCAGGCCTTCCAGCCTGCGGAACTCGAGCACACGTCCGTCGAGAACGAACCGTTCGCCGGGCTGGAGCCGCTCGGCATAGGCCCCTTCGAGCGTGCCGATGTCGGCGCCGTCGGCCAGGACGCGGACCGACTCCTCCGAGGTGATCGTCCCGACGTTGCCGAGGAACCAACGGAGCACGCGACGGCTCCGGAGCCCGAACAGCCCCGCCTTCTTCCAGATCCTCGGCGAGGTCCAGCGCGGGGTGGCCCCCGGCTCCGGCTCGAACGCCCCGGCCGGGGACGCGAGTTCCCCCGCCAGGAACACGAGGCAGGCGTCGAAGTCGGCCCGGGTGAGCGTCGCCATCGGGGACGCCTTGCGGACGAGGTCATACGCGGCGTCGGCCGACCACTCGCCGCCGCAGGCCATGCCGATGAGCTGCTGGCAGAGGACGTCGAGCGGGGCGGAAAGCACCCGGAGCGGCTCGACGTTCCCGGTGCGGGCCTCATGGGCCGTGACCACGGCCCCGGCCAGCTCGCCGGCCGTCGCGGCGAGCAGGAGCCCTCGAGAGGCCGCATCGACACGGTGCCCCGAACGGCCGACACGTTGGAGGCACCTCGAGACGCCCCCCGGCAGGCCGACCTGGATGGTCAAGTCGGCCGAGCCGATGTCGACCCCGAGCTCGAGGCTCGTACTCGTGACGACCGCTCGCAGGTCTCCGGCCTTCAGCGCCGCCTCGACCTCGCGACGCCGGGTCGCGTCGAGCGCCGAGTGGTGCGCGGCGACGGTCGCGTCTCCCCCGTCCAGCGTCCGGCGAAGGTCGTGGGTGAGCTTCTCGGTGAGGGCACGCGTGTTGGCAAAGACGATCGTCGTGCGGTTGCGCCCGACCTCCTGCCCGATGCGCCTCAGGAGCCTTCGATACGAGAGGCCGCGGTGGGGTTCCTCGTCCGACCGGATGAGAGAGTCGACCTCGAGCTCCAGGGAGGGCGTCCCCTCGGGGGGCGCAGCCTCAACCACGCGGCAATCACGCCCGTTGCCGACCAGGAAGCGTGCCACCGGCTCGGCGGGGCGGCAGGTCGCCGAGAGGCCGACGCGGGCCGGGTCGGACTTGGCCATGGCCGAGAGTCGCTCGAGCGAGACCGCGAGGTCGGCCCCTCGCTTGTTCGAGACAAGGGCGTGGACCTCGTCGACGATCAGGTGGCCAACGCCGCCCCAGCGGTCATGCCAGGCCGACTGCGCGAGCATCAGCGAGAGGCTTTCGGGGGTCGTGATCAGGAGATGAGGAGGGTCATCGCGGAGCTTCCGGCGCTGGTAGGCCGAGGTGTCCCCGGTCCGGACGCCGATCGAGACCGGGCTGCGTTCGAGCCCGAGCGACTGCCGAATCGCGTCGAGAGGGCCCGAGAGGTTCCGCTCGATGTCGTAGCCGAGGCTCCGCAGGGGCGAGACGTAGAGGCAGCGGATCCCCGGGACGAGGGTCCCGGAGGCGTGCTCGCGAAAGAGCCGGTCGAGGATCGCGAGGAAACCGGCCAGCGTCTTGCCCGTCCCCGTTGGCGAGACCAGCAGGAGATTTTCGCTCGAGCCGATGATCGGCCACGCCAGACGTTGCGCAGGCGTCGGCCCCCCCGGAAAGGCCGCCGCGAACCAGTCGCGGACCGGCCCCATCAAAGCGGATAACGGCCCCGGATTCTCCGATCCTGGAATGAGCATCCCAGCACAAACGCGGCACATCCTGCGCCACGCTCGCTCCTCGGGGACATCGCCGGCTCGGGCCGGCGTGTTGCGTCCTCAGATCCTCAGCGATTCATCGTAGCAGAGTTATTATCGTCCTGTCTTGGCGGCACAATCGAATTCCTCGAAAGATCGAGCACGATTCGAGCTGAAATTGCGTCCAGGCACGAACGCCCGAGGAGTTCGACCGCCGATGGCTGGCGAAATCGCGAGCGATCGGTTCTGATCTCGGGGATGGAGTGGCCACACCTCTCGACAATTCCCAAAGCCAGGAGGGTTTCCCCCCGATGTTCCGCACAAGATCGAGGTGGGCGTTCGTCGTCGCCGTGGCGTTGGCCGGCGTCTCGGCGGCCCGGGCCCGAGCGGCCGAGCCCCCGTACGAAGACGTCCTCTCGCGAGGGGAGTTCACGCAAGCCGAGCGAGTGCTCGACGATGCGTTGAAGGCCGATCCGAAGGACGATCGGTCGAGGTTCGCGCTCGGCGTGGTCCAATTCGTCCACGCGGTCGAACGTCGGATGCAGGCGTTCCACCGCCACGGCTACCGGACCGATCTAGGGGGGGCGTTCTCGGCGACAAATCTCCCGATCCGGGCGAATGCCAAGCCCGAGCCGCTCGACTACAGGACCGCCCGGGCGCTGCTCCAGGCCTGGCTCCACGACCTCGCCGAGGTCGATGCCACCTTGGCCGGGATCACGTCCCCCGACGTCAAGCTGCCGCTCCGCTTCGGCCTGATCCGGCTCGACTTCGACGGCGACGGCACCGCCGGCGAGGACGAGACCTTGTGGAAGATCTATGCGAACTTCAACAGGCAAGCGAACGTCACGGCCGAAGCGGCCCGGGCGTTCGTGATCGCCTTCGACCGGGGCGACGTCGACTGGCTCCGAGGCTATTGCCACGTCCTCTCCGCCTTGACCGAGATCCTGCTCACCTACGACTTCGAGGACGTCTTCAACCACACGTCCTATCTCCTCTTCCGAGGGGCCAAGGCTCCGGAGAAATTCCTCGAGGAAGGGACTGGCCAGAAGGACGACTTCGTCGGCCAGATCCTCGACATCGCCGCGACCATCCACCTGATCCGACTGCCCGCGACCGAGCCCGCCCGGCTCACCTCGGCCCTCGCCCATCTCGAGTCGATGGTCGCGCTCAGCCGATCGTCCTGGGCCTTCATCAAGGCCGAATCGGACGATGACCGCGAATGGATCCCGAAGCCCGGCCAGCATTCGGTCGTCCCCAACGTCGAGGTCAACGCCGAGATGGTTGAAGGCTGGGGGCATGTCCTGGACGAGCTCGAGTCGATCCTCAAGGGGAAGACCCTCGCCCCCTTCTGGCGAGGCCAGGACCGGAGCCGGGGCATCAACGTGCGCAAGGTCTTCACCGAGCCCCGCATCTTCGACCTCGTCCTCTGGATCCAGGGAACCGGCGTTTCCCCCTACCTCGAACGCGGCCACGTCACCTCCGCCGAGACCTGGGCCCGCATCAACCGGATCTTCCGGGGCGAGTTCATCGGATTCGCCCTCTGGTTCAACTGAGCATGAATTCTAACGTGTCATCAATTTTATGAACCATGCTCCGACAAAGCGGCAGGATGTCGTCTGCCAGCGTGGCCTCCAAGCTCGCGTGCAGAAACTCCCCCGTCCTGATTTCGAGCTCTCGAAGAGCGGCAGAGGATTAACGAACGAACCGAGAATCGGGAGGTGGGTGCAGGCAAGTTCCGCAATCCTCGAAACTCACGCCTGGATCTCTGAACCCTCGGACGTAGTCCGCGGCCCTAGGGTTGATGAGACAACCGCGTTTGGCATAAATCGCCATTTTGCGACACTGTAGCAAGGATATCGGGTTGTCCGATTATGCAGCCCTCGCCAGGTGAAGCGCCTCGATCGTCTCGGACCGACCGCCAGCCTGCTGCTCTCGGAGTAGGTCCAACGCCAATCGCTCCTCGATCGCCTCCTGCGTCCGCACTCGGTACACCGTCTTCTGCATCTTGCGATATCGGCGGTTACCTCGCTCGACTGCGTTTGAGGTCGTCCCGAGGCCCTTGTCGTCCAGGAACATCAGAGCCTTCTCAAGGCTCGGACTGAACAACTTCTTGAGCACCTCCCGGAGTCGCACGAATCGCCGCAAGTGCGCCCGGAGTCGGGCCAGCTTCGCCAACGCGGTCGCCATCCGGCAGCGACGATCGAACAGTCGATAGATCTCCTCCATCAGCTCGCGGAGGCGGTGCAGTTGCGGCTGGCCTCGAGTGATCCGTGCCAAGGTCTTACGCTCGGATGCGGTCAGGTGCTTCCTGACGAACAGGTAGCGGTGCTCGAACAAATCGGCGACCTTCGCCATCAACCGCTTCTTGAGCCGAGCGGCTCGCTTGGCCGCCTTCGAGGCGGGACGACCTCGAGGGACCTTGGGGGCCTCGGCCGCCAAGGCCTTCCGGAGCTTTGCCACGGCGCCCAGCACCGCCTTGGTGAGGTCACGAAGGATATGCGCCATGCAGAACTGGACCGTGACGCCGCATTCCCGCATGAATCTCCGGTACGCCGAGAAATAATCGCAACCGATTACGCCCTGGAAATCCCGGCCCAAGAGGTCCATCAACACATCGGCGCTGCGATGCGGGTCGATCTTGAAGATCGTATACAAGTCGGCCCGTAGGCACCAAGTCCACCAGGCCTCCTTGTTGCACTGGTGGCCCGTCTCATCGATGTTCAACAGCCTCGCGTCGGGCAGGAATCGAAGCAACTCGTCATAGGGGCCCACCAGGCCGCCACGTGCGATCTTCAGGGGGAACGGTGCCCAGCACGGCCTCCGACAGGCATCACACCAGTATTCGGGGCAGGTATGCGGCTCGATGGTCAACGGCATCTTTTCGATGTCGATCGGTTGGATGACGCGAGGGATCGTCGGGTTGGGTCGCAAGCTCCCGCCGCAATCGGGGAGGCGTGGAGGTCGTGTGTCTCAAACCGAGTGATTTGCTCGGGCGGGAACGGCTGACGCTCGTGCTTCTCGTGCCCGGGTTGCCCGCCGATGGAGCGAGGCATGCCGTCGGATCTCTCGGGAGGCTTCGGCTTGACGATGTCCGAGGAAGGCGGCTTGGACGAGGTCGCGGAGTCCTTCTTGGCGGCAGCCAACTGGGCGCGGATACTCTCCAATTCCGTTTCGAGTGCAGCCACTTTGGCCGCGAGGGCTTGGCACCGGGGACACTCGCTGGATGTTGCGCTCATCCTCAAAAAGTAATCGACATCAGGCCGAAAAAGCTGGATTGGGCCGTGAACGGCTACGACGGGGTTCTTACCGAAGAAGTCGAAAACGAGGATACGAACGACGAATTGGAATAGCAGAAGCACAGCCGAAGACTGTAGTCTTCCTGTACGGTTGCACTCGATATCGCTTGGAGGAGGCAATCCTTTCACGGGTGCCAAGTCTCGGTCCTTGGCACCCGGATCTTGGAATCAGCCGCCCTTTCGCGACATAAACCGGCCGGGTTCCACACCGCCCCACACGTTCGAGGTACCACTCGCGGAGGGCTTCGACTCAGGGTTGCCGCAGGAAGGACAGCAGGTCGGCGACTCCCTGGACGCCGAGGGTCTGCTCCAAACCTTCGGGCATCAGGGAGCGGCCGGTCGACCGGAACTCCTCGACTTCGGAGCGGAGGACGGTCTCGTCGTTGCCCTCGGCGCGTCGGAGCTTGAGGCTCGAGGGGGTCTCCTCGATGAGGAGGCCGGAGAAGATCTGGCCACGCTTGGTCACGACGAGGAAGCTGACGAAGTCGGGCGAGACGTTCTTGTTCGGGTCGAGGACGTCGCTCAGGAGGGCGGCGGCGGGGCGGCCCGCGACGCCCGAGAGATCCGGGCCGACGCGGTTCCCCTGGCCCTGTCGCTGGTGGCACGACTGGCAGTTCTTCGCGAAGTGCTCGGCGCCTCGCCTGGGATCACCCGAGAGGGAGAGCGCGGGCTGGAACGCCTTGAGGACGTCGGCACGATCGGGAGGGGCCGACTTCGCCAACAGGGCCAACGCCCGGTCACGGAGCGCCGCGTCGGGGATCCGCCGGAGGACGTCGCGGGTCGCCACGTCGAGCTCGGTCAGGCCGACGCGATCCTGCTCGAGGGCATCGACGAGCGACCCGGTCAGGGCCACGGAGCCCAAAACAGCCGCGAGGAGCTCGCGTCTGGTGGCGATCGTGAGCTCGCCCCACTGGTTCAAGGCCTGGGTTGCCAACTCGGCGGAACCGACGTCGGAGATCGCGCGAGCTGCGGCCGACTGGACGGCTTGCGGCTGGGTCGCACTCAACAGGCCAGGGATTAGTTCGGCGGCGGCCGAAGGCCGGCAACGGGCGAGGACGCGAAGGGCCTGGTCTCGGGCCTGGGCGTTCCCTTCCGACGACAGGGCGATCACCTTCGCCCGATCCAACAGGCCTTCGATCGCCTTGCGGGACGACTCTCCCCAGGTGTTCGGCCCCCCGGCCAGGCGGGTAGGCAAGGGGTCGCCGCTCCTCGCCAGCCCTTCGGCCAGGCCGGACAGGAGGGCGATCCGGCCGACGTCGGGCTGGTCCGCGGGCCCCGGCTTCAACACGTCGGCGAGCGCCTTGAGCTCCTCCGCCTGGTTCCGGGCGCCGAGGATGGCGGCCGTCTGGGCGAGGAGCCTGGCCCCTGCCGGCGAAGGGGTGGTCAACCAGTCGGGGTGGGAGGCGAGCAAGGCTTTCAGGAACGTCCAGGACGAGTCGCGCAGGCCGCTGAGGACCGCCAGCCGCATCCAGTCGTCGCCGACATCTCGGGCGGCGATCCGGGCCAGGGCGGCGGGAGCGTAGTTGTTGGCCCCGCCGAGAGCGATGGCCGCCTGGAACCGGACGCGGACTTCGGGGTCGTCGGCGAGCGTGACGAGATCACGGGCCAGGGCTTCCCGGCCGAGGGACAGCCGGGCCACCCCTTCGCGGACGATCGGATGCGCGTCACGGAGCGCCTTCGCCAGGACGGCATCATCGAGGGCCTCGAGCCCGTCCAAGGTCCAGAGGGCATGCAGGCGGCCCAGTGGCTCCCTCGAGCCCGTCGAGGCCTCGACGAGCGCAGGCACGACGCCCCGGTCGCCACGCTCCACGAGCAGGCGCTGGGCGGTGTCACGCCACCAGCCGTTGGGATGCCCCAGGGACGCGACGAGCTCGGCCGTCGAGGACTTGCCGAGCCGAGGAGACGGCGAGGCCACCTTCGCGCCGGTACCGGACATCGTCGGGAGAATCCGCCAGATCCGACCTCGGTTGTTCCAGCGCCGGAACTCGACCTTCTGCCGGACATCCTCGGGGACGAATTGCGGGTGCTCGACCATCTCGCGATAGAAGTCGATTACATAGAGGGCCCCGTCGGGGCCGGTGGCGAGGTTCACGGGGCGGAAGGCGGAGTCGGTCGAGGCGAGGAACTCCTTCTCCTTCTCGACCCGGCGCGCGACGTAGGTGGGACCGGACTCGGCGAGGACCCGACGGTGGACGAGGTTCGTCAGCGACTCGCAGACGAATGCGTTGCCCCGGTAGTCGGCGCCGAGGGCGTCGCCCCGGTAGATCGTCGGGCCGCAACTCGCGTTGAAGTAGGCGACCGGCTCGCGGTTGAACGTCGCCGGGGCGGGGCTGATCGAATAGACGCGACCGCCGTCGGCCGAGTCGAGGATCGGCGCCACGGTGGACGACTCGGCCAGGTATGGGTTCCGGCTCAGGGTCCGTTCCTCGAGCACGACGTGCCGGATCGGGATCGTGTTCCACGAGGGGAACCGGTCGCCCCGATCGTCCCTCGGGAGCCCGAACTGGCTGAAGCCGGTGACCGGCTCGAGCTCACCCGTGTCGGGCCTGAAGCGGAAGTCGTGGAACCGGAGCGGGATGGCCTTCTCGGGGGCGTCGTCCGGGCGCCGGATCGCGCCGTCGCTCCGGCCGTTCGCCCCGTAGACCCAGTTGTCCCGTCCCCAGGTCAGGCCGTTGACCCGGAGCTGGGTGTTTCCTTCGCCGAAACCGGTGAGGATCACCCGGCGCTCCTCGGCCCGACCATCGCCGTCGGCGTCGCGGAAGTACCAGAGGTTCGGCGCGGCGGTCACGAGGAGGCCGCCCCGCCAAGGGAGGACTCCGGAGGGGTAGGGGAGCCCTTCGGCAAAGACCGACACTCGTTCATATTTGCCGTCACCATCGCGGTCCTCGAGCTGCTTGATGCGGCCCGCGGTCGGCCCCGAGGGGTAGTCGATCATCTCGGCGACGTACATCCGCCCATCTTCGTCCCAGGCGACGGCGACCGGGCTGACCACGTCGGGCTCGGCGGCGACAAGCTCGATCCGCAAGCCCGGGTCGGCCAGCCGGAACTTCGCGTGCTCGTCGGCCGGCGAAATCGGCGAGGTCGACGGGCCCTCCGCCCTCGTCGGCGAGGAGAGCCACAGAAGTCCGAGCAGGCCGAGGGCCAGGATCCGAGAGGGAGCGGGGAAGGCGGTCATGGGCGGCGATCCGTTCCAGTAGCGGGCTAGAATCCGCCACGGATGGAAATCGAAGATTCTTTAGCCACGGATGGAACACGGATAAGCAAGGGGAGAGAACGATCGGAAGACGGCCGAGACCATTCATTCAATAGTTTAATTTTCTATTGAATTTGTGATTTGTGTCTATCTGCGCCATCTGTTGATAAATTCTCCGATCCCCTGATCGATCCGTGTTCCATCCGTGGCTAAAAATCCCCGATTCCCATCCGTGGCCTCACGACCCCGGCCCTGGAGAAGAGTCCGGGGTTTGGGACAGTCATTCACGTTGGGCAACTTCGCTCAAGGCATGGCCGGGGCGGCCTTCTCGTCGTGGAGTCGTTCGAGGAGCTTCACCGATTCGTCGACGATCGCCTCGCCGGTCCCCGGTTCGAGGAAGCTATGCAGGCCGGTCCAGACCTGGTATCCCCCGCGCTCGAAGCCGACGCGGTCGGGGATGTACCCGATGTAGTCGTTGGCCAGCTCGAAGACGTAAGTATACCGGTACGGAGAACGGCGTTTGATGTCTTCGCCGAGGACCGTGAAGAATTCGCCGGGGACGCCCACGACCGCGGTATCGCCGATCGCGATCGCCTGGATCCAGGTCTTGCGCTCCTGCCCCTGGAGCGGGGCGAGCTCCTTGCGCATCTCGCGGAACGTGTCGATCACGAACTCGGCGGCCTGGGCGTTGATCGGCTGAATGTATTTGGTCTCGTACTCGACGACGGCCTTGTCGTCCTTGGCCTCGTCGAAGCGGCGGACCTTGTAGCTCATCTCGGTCCGGAGCCCCTTCACGCGGGCGACGGGCCGGGGTGTGGCCTGGGCCAACGCGTCGTTCACCGCCTGGGTGATCCGCAGCGTCGCCTCCTTGGCGTTGAGGTCGAGGTTGTGGGTCGAGCCCGAGGCACCCTCGAAGAAGATGACCGTACCCCCCTTCTCCTTCTCGATCCCCTGGGCCGCGAGTCCGTAGAACGAGGGCGACCGGACGCCCGCGGCGTGGGTCCCGATCGTGTGGGTCGAGTGGTTGAACAGGACGGCCTCATAATCGCCATCAGGCCGCTGGAAGGCCCAGACGGGGAGCTCGGGGTCGAACGGGCCGGTCGGCCGGACGGCGTCGGCCATCGGGCCGGTCCAGTAGATCTTGCCGCTCGAGAGGAGGAGCCGACTGTTCCGGCCGACCGACGACTCCTCGCCAAGCCGGAAACGCATCGTCACCGGCCCGAGCCGCTTCGAGGCGGCGACAGTCGCCTCGACGACCTTGTCGCCGACCAGGCGGGTGAAGGCTTCTTCGCGTCGATAACCGTGGATCGAGACGGTCGTCGGGGCGTGATGGGTGTGGGTCGCGTTGATCAGGATGTTGTCGAACGGGATCCCGGTCTCGCGTTCGATCCGCCTGGCGGCGTCGTCGAGGATGTCGCGGTTGACCATCAAGACGTCGCAGGCGACGAGGGCGACCTTACCCCCCTGGGGGTCCCGAATCACGATCGCCGAGGCGCGGAGCTCGCCCTCCTGGCCCTTCACTTTGTTCGGCCCGATTCCGCCGCCGATGACCAGGGTGTCGTCGGCGACCAATCCCGAAGCGGCGGCGCCGGCTTCGAGCTCCGCGGCGGGTACGGCGGGGATCAAGGACAGCAGGATCGGGAGTATCAAACACGTCGAGGTTCGGCGCATCAAATCGATTTCCTCATTCGAGGGGAGTGGGACTCGCGCGAGGCGCGACGACGGCCCTGGGGATTGGGCCATCGCAGGCCTCACCGACGACAGAGGTGGTGGGAGGTCGTCTGGGGACGCCGAGGTACCGGGAGGCCGCTCGCGGTTCGGCCGTCCCGGCGGGGTAGGTTCAGGGTCAGGGGTCAGGGTCAAGGGTCAGGGTTTCGCGGCGGGGGTCTCGTCCAGGCTCCGGATCTCGACGTTCCGGAAGTAGATCTCGGCCGCCTCGATCTCGAGCGCGATCCGGCCCCTGGTCACGGGCACCGTCGTCCCGGGCTTGGTCGAGTCGACCAGTCGGATCTTGTCCGCCCGGTTGACCACGTGACCGTTCAGGAGGTGGACCGTCGAGTCGCCTCGGGCGATGACCTCGACCGTGTTCCAGCCGTCGACCTCCAAGGGCCCGGGGAGCCGCTTCTGGTAGGCGATCCCGCGTTGGCCGAGGACGCGAGGGTGCCCCCCCGATTCGGGGGGCTGGAAGGTGGGGATCTCGTCGTCCTTGGTCTTCGAGTCGATCCAGGTGTCGGCATAGATGTCGAAGAGCGTGATCAGGTCGCCGACGTCGGTCTGCTGCACCTGGAATTGGAGCGAGCGAGGCCAGACCAGGTCGGGCCCGAGGATGTGATAGTAGAACCCGGCGTCACGCTTGAGCGCGTATCGCGGCTCGAACTTCTTCTCGCCCCAACGATACTGGAACCTCACATGATAGTTCCCGTATTCTTTCTGGGTGGCGATGTAGCCCATCACCACCATGCTCTTCTCCTCGGCATGTTTGTAGAGGTGGATGGCGCCGTCTTCGATGCTGATCACGTGGTCGGGATCGCTATCCTTCCCGTGTTTCTGGAGGAACGTGTACCACCCGTCGAGGTTGCGTCCATTGAAGAGCGGTTCGAACGTCTCCACCTTCGGTGTCGACGGGGGTGTAACGGACGCGGACGCGGGCTGGTCGGCACCGAAGAGGAGCTGGCCGCCGGGGCCGAGGAGGCCGGCAACGCACAGGGGCACGACGAGCGATCGGGCGTTCACGCAAGAAGACTCCTGGTGAGGGTCGAGGAGGGGCCGCCACGAGAGCCGTCGACGTCACGCGGTCCGGCAGACGGGCCACGTCCTCTCCGGACGGGTTCGGCCGGCTCGGTCGTCGAAGGAAGGGCCACCATACGTCCTCAGATAATTCGACGGACGACTCGAGTCAAGTGCCGGGGGCGGGAGCACCGGCCGGGATCGCCCGACCGAGAACGCCAATCGACGAGGGAAGGGAGCCGGGCGATGAAGTTTTCGGGCCTCCATCCCGCCCGTCTCGGGACGCGGATCCGGCGAGGAGCCGTAAGGGCGTTGGCAGGATCGTAGCAAGCGGGGACCCGCCGTGAACACTGAGGTTTCCGGTATCGCTCCCTAAGAAATCGGGTCGCGCCGCCGCGATTCGGCGTTGCCGGTCAACGCCCATGCGAGCCTACCCTGTCCGGGACGAGATCGTCGGATGGGTCTGGCGATTCCTCAATTCCGAATACGCCGATGCGAGGCCCGGAGCTGGCTCGGGCTACAGCCGTGGATCCGGCGGAAGACGCGGTTGAAGAACGAGACCTGGGTAAAGCCGTTCGCGAGCGCGATCTCGAGGACGGGCCGGTCGGTCTCGAGCAGGTCGCGGCAGACGGCGTCGAGCCGGAGGTGGTTCACGAAGTCGCTGAAGGTCTTCCCCGAGTGCTTCCTGAACTGTCGCGAGAAGGTCGGCTTGCACATCCCCGTCCGCCGGAGCACGTCCTCGAGCCGGATTTCTTCGCGGAAGTTGGCGATCAGGTAGCGCACCGCCTCCGCCATCGCCGGCTCGTGCGCCGAGGCCGAGCGGAGGTCGAACGCCTGCGAGGAGAGTTGGTCCCGGTCCGCCGGCGCGACGTCGGCCATCCTTGCGAAGAGCCGGAAGAGGAGGCCGAGGCGGTCGGGCCCCGTGGTCCTCGCCAACTCGAGCAACCCCGTCCCGACGTCTTCGGCGGGCCTCCCTTGATAGCGAAGCCCGCGTGAGGCTTCCGAGAAAAGCGGTCCGAGCGGTCGCGATTCGGGGAAGGCCCAGAAGGGGTGTCCGATCGGGAAGTCCCACTGGACGGAGACCCCCGCCGAGCGCCCTCGTACGTGCCAGTGGTGCGGCAGCGTCTTGCCGATCAGCACGAGGTCCCCCTCGGCGAAGGGGGCGATGCTGTCCCCGACGAAGCGCGTCCCCTCGCCGGAAGTAAACAGGGTGAGCTCCATGGCAACGTGATAATGCCAGTGCTCCCCCTCGCCTCGCACGGGCGCGAAGGCACCCGGCCCGAGGATCACCTCCGTCTCTCGGAGGCTACGGGCCCATCGGAGCACTCGGAACGAATGCCCGCTGGGGAGTTCGATGTGTTCGGGACTTCCGAGCATACCCCAATAATATCCCGTCCGGCGGGCCTTGGGCGAGAAACGTGAGACAATCATCTCAGCAGACGAGACGTAAGGCGTAGAAGCACGCCGGCAAAAATGCGATAAGAGCCTTTGATGGCTGAACATTCGGCGTTCAGTCTCGGGCCTTTCCACGAGGGTACCCCCCTCGCCCCCACCCACACGACGGGACGCGCCTTAAATGAGTACGCCCACCACGTACCGATTCTCGTTCGGCCCCTGGAACATCTCCGAAGGGTCCGACCCGTTCGGCCCCGAAGTCCGGGCCGCCTTCCCCCACGAGAAGAAATTCGCCCTCTACAAGTCGCTCGGCTTCGACGGCGTCCAGTTCCACGACGATGACGTGGTCCCCGACCTCGACGCCCAGTCGCCCGACCAGGTCCTCCGCAAGGCCGGCGAAGTCAAGGCGATGCTCGACGACTCCGGGCTGACCCCCGAATTCGTCGCCCCTCGCCTCTGGTTCAGCGAGAAGACGATCGACGGCGGATATACCTCCAACAGCGCCTCCGACCGGCTCTATGCCTGGGAACGCACCACCCGTTGCGTCGACATCGCCCGCGCCATCGGCTGCAAGGCGATCGTTTTCTGGCTCGCCCGCGAAGGGACCTACATCCGCGAAGCGAAGGACGCACGCCTGGCCTACAAGCGGATCGCCGAGACGATCGATCGGCTCCTCGACTACGACAAGGAAATCGAGATCTGGATCGAGCCGAAGCCCAACGAGCCGACCGACCAGGCCTATGTGCCCACGATCGGCCACGCGGTCGCGCTCTCGTACGCCTCGAAGGACCACACCCGAGTCAAGGGGCTCATCGAGAGCGCCCACGCCCTGCTCGCGGGCCTGGACCCGAGCGACGAGATGGCCTTCGCCCTGGCCCACGACAAGCTCGGCAGCGTCCACCTCAACGACCAGAACGGCTTGAAGTACGACCAGGACAAGAATTTCGGCGGCTCGAACCTCCGCGCCGGCTTCAACCAGGTCCGCGTCCTCGAAGAGGCCGGCTACGGTCAGCGCGGCGAGTTCGTCGGCCTCGACGTCAAGGCGATGCGGACCCAGGCCGGCGTGCCCGTCACCAAGCACCTGGAAGGCAGCCGCGAGATCTTCCTCCTCCTCGTCGAGAAGGTCCGCACGCTCGACTCGAAGCTGGTCAAGCAGTACCAGGACGCACGGGACTACGAAGCCCTCGAGCTCTACGTCCTGAAGCACCTCATGGGTGCGAAGTAAGTCGGCCGCCGGACCGAACCTCTCCGCCGACGCGCAGCCGCCCGCGCGTCGGTTCTGTCTTCTCTCGATTGGGGCCGACCGCATGAATTCCGAGCGCAGGGGCATCCTCGCCGGGGGGAACTTCATCGTCGATCACGTGAAGGTGATCGACCACTACCCGGCGCAAGACATGCTGGCGAGCATCCTGTCCAGGTCCAGCTCGAACGGCGGCGGGCCGTACAACGTCTTGAAGGACCTCGCCGCGATGAAGGCCGGGTTCCCGCTCGCCGCCGCCGGCATGGTCGGCCAGGACGCCGAAGGGGACTACATCCTCGAAGACTGCACCGCCCACGGGATCGACACCGGCCAGTTGCGCCGGAGCACGACCAGCCCGACCTCGTACACCGACGCGATGACGGTGAAGGGGACGGGTCGGCGGACGTTCTTCCACCAGCGAGGGGCGAACGCCCTCCTGGACGTCGACGACTTCCGCTTCGACGAGACCTCCGCCAGGCTATTCCACCTGGGCTACCTGATGCTGCTCGACCGGCTCGACACCTTCGACGAGACCGGGACGACGCGGGCCGCGCGCGTGCTGGAGAAGGCGAAGCGGGCGGGGTTGGAGACGAGCGTCGACATCGTGAGCACGGAGCACCCGCAATTCGTCGAGATCGCGCGGAGCGCCCTGCCGTACACGGACCACCTCATCATCAACGAGGTCGAGGCCTCGAGGATCCTGGGCCGCCCGCTGCCGGCGGACGTCGCCCGCGACCTCTTGGCCGCGGCGGGCGCCCTGATCGACGCCGGCGTGGCGAAGGTCGCGGTGATCCACACCGAGGCCGGAGCCGTCGCCGCCTCGAAGGACGGCCCGAGTTGTTCGCAAGGGGCCTTGTGCCTCCCTCCGTCGTTCAGCCAAGGGGCGACAGGCGCCGGGGACGCGTTCGCCGCGGGCTACCTCTATGGCTTGCACGAAGGACTCTCGCCGCAGGAACGGCTCCGCTTGGCGGTCTGCACCGCCGCGACGTCGCTCTCCCACCCGACGGCCTCGGCCGGCCTCCGCACCGTCGCGGAATGCTTCTCGCTCGGCGAGTCGTGCGGCTTCCGGGCCTTTGCCTGAGACCCTGCCCCGACCCTCGACTTGCTCATGGGGCGAAATAGGTGAGCATAAAATCGGATGTGGGTGCCACGGGTTCCGTCCTCGGACCCCGTGGCACCCAGGTACAGATCCTCATCGCCATTTTCGCCACATGAGTCAATCCGGCCGTATCTTCACAATCTGGTCTCTGATCGAAGTGTGCGAGGACGTCTCGAAATGGATCGTCGCGGATTCGTCGCAGCCCCAAAGCCGCCGGCATCGATTGAGAACCTGCGACGCTGATGCGTTGATGATGCGACCGACCTAACCCACGCGAGCCTCGTCCGGCCAACGAAGCAGCCCCGGCCCGGACGCCCGAAGAGACCATGAAACCGAAATCGGGATCTCGCCCTCTGCACGTCGCGTTCATCGTCGAGACGTCCATGGCGTATGGGCGCGAGATCCTCCACGGTATGGCCCAATACGTTCGCGAGAACGGGCCCTGGACGATCTTCTTCGAGCCCCGATCGCTCCAGGACCCGGCGCCCCCTTGGCTGAGGGACTGGGACGGCGACGGGATCATCACGACGCTCTTCCCCCAGTTCTCCGAGATCATCCTGGGGACCAAGATCCCGACGGTCGACCTCGACGACCAGACGCCGAGTTCCAAGCTCCCGACGGTTCAGAGCGACCAGGAAGCCATCGGCGCGTTGGCCGCGGAGCACCTGCTCGAGCGCGGATTCACGCAGTTCGCGTACTTCGGTTACTCGCAGTTCGAGTGGTCGCGCAGGCGTCGCGACGGGTTCGCCGAGACCGTCCGGGCCGCCGGGTACACCTCCGACGAATACCTCCTGGCCCAGGCCGTCTCCTGGGGCCACCAACTGCCCTCCTGGGAAGAAGAGATCAACGCGGTCTCGGAATGGATCGCGAGCCGTCCCAAGCCCCTGGGCTTGATGGCCTGCAACGACTTCCGAGGGCTCCAGGCGCTCGACGCCTGCCGCCGGGCGAATATCGCGGTCCCGGAGGAGGTCGCGGTCATCGGCGTCGACGACGAGACCCTTGCCTGCGAGCTCGCCTACCCGCCGCTCTCCAGCGTCATCCCCGACTGCCGGACCATCGGCTACAGGGCGGCCGAGATCCTCAACCGACTGATGAAGGGCGAAGACGGTTCCGGCCCGCACCCGAGCGTCCCGCCGATCGGGATCGCGACCCGGCAGTCGACGAGCATCATGGCGATCTCCGACCCCCTCCTCGCCGAGGCGATGCGGTTCATCCGCGAACGGGCCTGCGACGGGATCCGGGTCGAAGACGTCCTCGAGCACACCGCCGTCTCTCGCAGTGTCCTCCAGCGCCGATTCCGGAAGACGCTGGGCCGGACCATCCACGACGCAATCGCCGGGGTCCGGATCCAACGCGTCAAGCAACTCCTGATCGAGACCGACCTCGCCCTCCCTGCCGTCGCCGAGCGGGCCGGCTTCACCCACGTGGAATACCTGATCGCCGCGTTCCGTCTTGCCACCGGGACAACTCCGGGGGCCTATCGGCGCGAGACCCGTTCCGGCGGCCAAAACCCCTACTCCCGTCGCGTATAAATACGGGCAAAACCAAGCCAATTCTCGAGCCTCTCGACGACAACTCCGACCGGAGTCATGAGACGCCCCAAAACGCAACCAATCAACAGATTTCACAGATGACGCAGATCCAACAAACAGAATAGAGAGAATTTTTAAATTTTACTCTCTTATCCGTGTTACATCCGTGTTCAATCCGTGGCCAAAAATCTCCCCTCATCCGTGGCTCGATCTCACCCAGAAGCCGAGTCCGCTCCGTCCTTGGCCAGCCGGATCCCCGAGAATTGCCATCGGGCGTCGGGCGGGAAGAAGTTCCGGTAGGTGGAGCGGATGTGCGAGCGGGGCGTGGCGCAGGAACCGCCGCGGAGCACCATTTGATTACACATGAATTTGCCGTTGTATTCGCCGAGGGCCCCCGCGGCAGGCTTGAAGCCGGGGTAGGGGGTGTAGGGGCTGGCGGTCCACTCCCAGACGTCCCCGAAGAGCTGGGAAGGGATCCCGTCCTTGCCGGGCCCAGCAAGCGGCAACGGGTGATACCGACCACTCTCGAGGAGATTGCCGGCGCGAGGGACGGCCTCCGCCGCGACCTCCCACTCGACCTCGGTCGGCAGGCGAGCCCCGGCCCAGCGTGCGAAGGCGTCGGCCTCGTAGAAGCTGACGTGACAGACCGGCTCGTTCGGATTGAGCGTGACCATGCCCGCGAGCGTCATCACGCGCCAACCGCCCTCGGACGTCTCCCAATACAAAGGCGCCGTCCAACCTCTCGTCTTTCGAGTATTCCAGCCGTCGGAGAGCCAGAACTCGGGTCGATCGTATCCGCCGTCGTCGATGAAGGCGAGATACTCGGCGTTCGTGACCAGGCGGTCGGCGAGTTGATAGGCGTCGGCGAAGACCGAGTGCCGAGGGTTCTCGTTGTCGAACGCGAAGAACGGGCCGTGGTGCCCGACCCGATGCAATCCTTCCGAGCAATCGAGCCAGCGCAACGCCGGGATCTCGACCGCCGCCGGTTCGTCTCGATCCCGATAGACGGGGCGGAGGGGGTTCCGTGAGAACGCATGCTTGAGGTCGGTGAGGATCAATTCCTGGTGCTGCTGCTCGTGGTGGAGTCCGAGGATGATGCTCGGGGCGAGCCTCTTCAACAACTCCTCGTCGCCGCCCGCGATCAGCGAATACATCCGGGCGTCGACGGCCTCGCGGTACTGATAGACCTCGGCGACCGTGGGCCTCGAGAGGAGTCCTCGGTCGGCCCTGGCGATCCGCTCGCCCAACGCGTTGTAATACGAATTGAACAGGAAGCCGAACTGCTCGCTCGACTCGGCGGGCAACTCGGCCGAGGCCGGCTTGAGGACGAAGGTCTCGAAGAACCAGCTCGTGTGCGCCAGGTGCCACTTCGCCGGGCTGGCGTCGGGCATCGACTGGACGACGTAATCCTCGGTCTCCAGCGGCGCGCAGAGCAACTCGGTGACGCGTCGGACGTCTTGATACCGCGTTCCTAGCAGGTCGGGATCGGACTGGGCCTCGGCGAGGGCGTTGAGCGAGAGTTCCTGGTCCGCGGCCGCACCTTGGGAGTTCATTTCGCCAGTAGCCTCTCTCTGGAAGAGCCGTGGAAGGCCGGCCGCGCCCGACAGTCTCGACGACGGCCCCCGAAACATCTCGAGTCGTGTGCCAGCCCGACGCGACGTGACCCGACGCCCGGCGTCATTATGTTAGGCATGGGGCCAAGTCTCGCCCACCGGAATCGTCCGAGAACCCGGTCGGTTCGGGGTCGAATTTCCCCTCCAAACCAGATTGAACCGACGCTCGAGCGTTCAATCACGAGCCGTCGGCACCTCTCGGACCGTCTCCGCCCGAAAACCGAGACGTACCGAAAATCGACGGATCAATCGCGAGGGTTCGCGACTTCTCCAGTCTTTGGAGAGCGGGAAAGCGAAGTCAACGTCCAGGCAAAAGGGTCGGTGAGATGAACGACGGTCGAATCAGGGCTGCCCTGGGACAGGTCCACCGGCTCTTCGGCGAGGGGACGACCGCGGGGCTCACCGATGCGCAGCTCCTGGAGCGGTTTGCCTCCGTGGGCGACGGGGCATCGTTCGAGGCCCTGGTCACCCGACACGGCCGGATGGTCCTGGCCGTCTGTCGGGACATCCTCAAGGATCCCCACGACGCCGAGGACGCCTTCCAGGCGACTTTCCTGGTCCTCGTCAAGAAGGCCGGGACGCTCTGGCTCAGGGGATCGTTGAGCAGTTGGCTCTACTGCGTGGCCTACCGGGTCGCCCTCCAGGCGAACAAGGCCACGGCCCGACGTCGGGCGAGCGAATGGAGGAGAGGGCTTGAGATGAACCCCGGATCGGAGCGGCCTGGCCCCTGGCACGACCTCCTCCCCGCACTCCACGAAGAAATCGATCGGTTGCCGGAGAAATTCCGCGCCCCGGTCGTGCTCTGCGAATTCGAAGGCCTGACTCGCGACGAGGCGGCTGAACAACTCGGGATTCCTCCCGGCACGGTCGGCAGCCGCCTCGCCAGGGGGCGAGATCGGTTGAGAGACCGGCTCGCGCTTCGAGGCGTCACGCTTTCGGCCGGCCTCGTCACCACGGCGTTCGCTCGGCAGGCGGATGCGAACGTCCCCGACGCCTGGATTCGGGCCGCGGTCGATGCCGCGACCGGGTCGGTCGCGGGAGCCGGGGGACTATCAACAGCGACAAGACTCTCCGAGGAGGTTCTTAAAATGATGGGACGGACCAAGTTGAGCATCACCATCGGGACGCTCGCCGGGGTCGGCGCCTTGGCCTGGGCGGCGGGGGCCGCGTCGGTCGACGGGCCGAAGCCAGTACCCGAGGCGGATCCGCCGAAGGCTTCAGCATCCACGGCCTCTCGAGCCAAGGCGGCCGCACCGCTCGACGATTCGGTCGGGTCGTTGGAGATCCGGGGACGCGTTCTCGACCCCGAGGGAAAGGCGACCGCGGGCGCCGAAATCTTCCTCCGCAACCACGTTCGGATCGGCGAGGGGACGACCAACACGATTCCCCACTACCACTCCGACCGCGTCGCCGCGACCGACGCCGACGGTCGATTCCGATTCATGCTCGACAAGGCGGCCAGCGACTGGCCGTATGGCGATGAACCCGCCTGGCGTCAGGCGGGGATCGCCGCAAGCGCGCCGGGCTTCGGCCCCGCCTGGATCGACGCCGGCGCCATCGCCAAGGGTGGAGAGGCGGTACTCAGGCTGGTGCGCGACGATGTCCCGATCCGCGGTCGGATCCTCGACACGCAAGGGAGACCCGTCCCGGGCGTCGGGTTCCGCATCCCCCAGATTATGGAGGTCAAGGATGTCGCGGACCGCGATGCCATGCTCGAGTCCGGCGAGTTCAACTACCGGGACTCCGCCTCGAGTTTCCCAGGACCAAGCTGGCTGGAACGGATCAACACGCTCTCCACGGACGCGGACGGCCGGTTCGAAGTCCGTGGGATCGGCCAGGACCGAGTTGTCGCCCTCGAATTCGCGAGCCCTCGACTCGAAAAGGTCGTTCTTTATGCGATGACCCGGCCGTCGAAGGCCCCGACCAAGCCACGCCCACGACCGAGCAGAGCCGAGGCGGGAAGCCCGAGGATCGGCCCGCCCCCGCCACCCCAGCTCTTCGGGGCGACGTTCGAGCAGGTCGGCGCTCCGACCAAGCCGATCGCCGGGGTGGTGCGAGCAAAGGCCTCGGGAAAGCCCGTCGCCGGGGTGAACGTCTATGGGGTCGAACCCTTGACGTCGACCGAGGTCGGGGCCACGACCGACGCCGAGGGTCGCTTCCTCCTCACTGGTCTACCCAAGGCCGAAGCCTATGAGGTCCGTGCCACACCGCCACGGGGCACCCCCCTCCTCCAGACCAGTGCCAGGGTGACCGACACCGCTGGATTGAGCCCGGTCGAGATTAGGCTCGACCTTCCCAAGGGGGTCATCGTGAAGGGGAGGCTTGTGGACAGGTCGGACGGCCATTCCGTCCCCAGCCCGCAGGTCTCGCACACCAAGCTCCCGAGCAACCTCAACGAAGGCCACGCCGACCCCGTGCCGACCTCCGGGACCGACCCGAGGTTCGTCATGACCGTCCCCCCGGGGCCGGGAATCTTCTATGCCAGGGTGAAAGGCCCCGACATTCCCTATCTCCGCGCCCGGCTCGCCCCGGCCGACAAGGGCAAAGGGGTCGGTGGGATCGAGGACAATGAGCCGAGACGAATCGTCCTCGAGGCAAATCACACCTACCGGTTCATCGACGTACCCGCCGACGCCGACGTCTTCAACCTGGACCTGGAGTTGACTCGAGGGGCGACCCGCGTGGGCAAGGTCATCGGGCCTGACGGCGGGCCCGTGACCGGCGTCCAGACCTATGGCCTCACCTCCGGTTGGCAGGTCCGGATCCTGGACGGCGACACGTTCGAGGTCCTCGGCCTCGAGAAGGTCCGGAACTCGAACGGCGACACCTTCAAGGTCCCAGGCCTCGCCGCGAAGAACGAACGCCTCGTCGCGTTCTCGCACAAAGGGCGACGACTCGCGGGTTCCCTCGTCGTCAAGGACGGACTCGACCCGAGCCAGCTCCAGGTCCACCTCGTCCCCTGCGGCACCGCGACGGGCCGCATCGTCGACGAAGACGGCCGACCCCTGGCCGGCGTCAAGCTTCGGCCGTCCCCGATCGTCCAGGCCGGCCGCACCGTCCCTGGCAACTCGGGCTTCTGGCCGGAGGGCGAGGTCGTCACCACGGGAACAGACGGGCGATTCCGCATCGAAGGGATCAACCCCGAACTCGGCGTCGGCGTCAGCGTCGAAGGCCAACCCCAACCGAACCAGAGGCTGAAGGTCGACGACGTCTTCCGCAAGATCACCACCAAGCCGGGCGAGACGGTCGACCTCGGCGACGTCCACCTCCGGTATGTTCCGAGGGGTTGAACCCGGCTAAGTGGCTCACGAGGATATCCGCAAAGTCCGGAAAATAGTTAAAAACCCAACATCTCAACCGATGGCGCGGATGAACGCAGATTTTAAAATTCTCTTTAAAATCTGCGTTCATCCGCGCCATCGGTTGACACACTCGCTTTTACACGATCCGTGTTCAATCCGTGGCTAATCGATCTCTTACTATCAAGCCGCGAGTCCGTCGATCTCGAACTCCCGTGCGGCGACCGCGACGGCGCGGGCGTCGGGGTGTGGGAGCCCTTCGGCGTAGGCGATCAGGAGGGCGAGGTCGGCGAGGCGATTGAGCCGGCGGGGGATGCCGTCGGAGGCGCGGTGGAGGATCGCGATCTGATCGGGTGTGAAGAGCGGGTCCGGGGCACCGGCGGCCGCGAGTCGGCCGAGGACGTAGGTGGCCGACTCGGATTCCGTGAGGGGCCCGAGCAGGCAGCGGGCCATCAGGCGCTCGGAGAGGCTGGCGGGGAGTCGCAGCAACACCTCGGGACCGCCGACCAGCAGCAAGGAAAGGTCGGGGGGGCCGGCGCTCGCGAAGTTCAGGAGAAGGCGCAACGTCTCGAAAGTCGCCGGGTCGTCGATCAACTGGGCCTCGTCGACGACCAGCAGGGGACGCTCCCCCCGGGCGGAGGCACCCGAGAGCCAGTCTCGCACCCGGCGCAGGCCGCCGACGAGCGTCGCCTCGGAACCTCCACCAACGCCGAATTCGTCGGCAACCAGAGCGAGGAGCTCGGCCGACGACAGCGACGGGAAGGTGAGGTGCGCGGAGGCCACGCCGGAATCGTGGCAGAGGGCCCGGGCCAGGAGCGTCTTTCCCGTACCCGGAGGTCCGAAGACCAGTACGGGACCGGGTCCTTCCTCGAGGCCATAGCGGACTCGACGGATCACGGACTGTCGGCTCGGCAGGGAGATGTAGGCCGACGGGCTCACGGACTCGCCGAAGGGTCGGCCAATCAGGCCGAAATGCGCCTCATACAAACGGATGTCCTCCGTGACCCGGGACGATTGACCACCGAAACGTGGTGTCGCCCCGGAAGACGACCGTGCCTCCGGGACCTCAGACGAAGGTCTCCGCAAGGCCAAGGAGCGGGATCCCCCCCTCGTCGAGGGCCTCTCGGGCTCTAAGGAGGGCGCGTTCGCCCGTCAACGACCGATTACGGACCAGGATCGCCGCATCGACTGATCGGTGGAGCGCCGACGCACCAAGCCCGGAGAAAAGCGGGCTCCCGTCGAGGAGCACCAGGTCATATTCCCGACGAAGCCGGGCCAGCGAACACGACCAGGCCGGGTTCTCCAGGAACTCGCGAGGACGGGCGATCGGGGCACGCAAGGGGAGGATCGTCAGGTGATCATCCGGGGCCTCGATCAGGGCGTCGGACAGGGCAAGGCCCCCTTCGACCACGTCGTCCAGGCCTAGCGCAGGACGAAGGCCAAGTTGCCTCGCGAGCATCGGGCCCGTCAAGTCGGCGTCCACGAGCAGGGTCCGCCCCGAGCGCCGGGCCAGGGCACGGGCCAAGGTCAGGACGAGCGTGGTCCTCCCCTCGGCTCGATGGCAGCTCGTGAAGAGGAGGACCTTCAGGTGTTGGAGGTCCCGGGCTTCGATCAAGGCGTCGGCCAGCCGGGAGAACCTGTCGCCGAACTGACGCTCGAGCGTACGGATCGTGGCCGGCCACTGGAGCTGGGGCGAATCGACATGGGCATTCGCCTCGATGTCGCTCGCCGTAGGCATCCCGTCGATGAGAGGGGCCGCAGGCTCCGGGGCCCTCGAGGAGAGGTGGGGCGCCGGTGGGACGGCCGTCCTATCGGAGGTGACGCGTTGGGTATAGGCTCGGGCAAGCGCCTGGTCAACTTCCCGCATGGGAGGGCTCCTCGGAATCGTCGTCGGGAAGGAGGTAGCCGGGGAAGACGACCGGAGGCTCAACCTCGACGACCGGAGCCAGCACGGCCGGCTCGATCGACATCGAGATCGAAGGAGGACGGGGCGACCGATCCTTGGTCGTCGATGCATTGAGACTTCCTGCATCCGACACGGATGCGGAGGCCATCGACAGACTCGTCCGGCCCACGCGATAGAACGAATACGCCATCGCAATCGGGATGGCCATCAGCAACGCCCAGGCCACCATTCGAACCTCTCGGCGAAGCCGACGGCGACGGCGGACGCCGGTTCGGACCGTGGCACATGCCGAAGGGCGGGCTCTGGCCGAGAGCGTTGGGACCTCGATCAGGACGGGAAGCGTCGGACGTTCGTGAAGGCGTGGGCGTCGGGTTGGTGAATAGGCTCGGAGACCTTGTTCCTGGTTCACGGCGGGGTCCCCCACACTCATCAATTTGGAAAGCATGTCGGGTTTGTGGGTTTCGGATCGTCGCGCGGGTCGCTTCGTCTAGCGAAGCTCGGCAGACTCTTCCGTTCGCCAATGGTATCGACCGGGCACCGCGGGAAACTTGAACGGCCGTGACGAAAATACCGAAACCGGGAAGTTGTCCGTACCGGTTGACCTTGGCGAGTGCGAAGACGAAGGGGTCTCGACGGTTCGGAGCAACGGCAACCCCGCCCCGGGGCCGCCCGTCTCAGGCGGCAGCCCCGGGGCGGGGAAGAGCAAACAGGGGTGTTGGCCAGGCGGAGAAGGGGGCCGTGATTAGCGGCCTCCGAAGATCCGGAACAGGCCCCGGCGCGGGAGGAGGCTGTTGGTGTCGCCGTTGTTGTTGGGGGTGTTCCCCGCGAAGAGCGGAGCGCGGCCGGACTCATAAGTTTCGACCGGCTTGAAGTCCGGGGCCCGGTTCGAGATGGACCGGTTGTAGCCGCCGCCGCCGTTCGCCAGGTCGATGGCCCGGACGTTCGACTCGGTGACGTACGGGTTGTGCCCGGCCCATCGCGTCTGGACCACCTGGAGCATGTTCAGCGGGGCGAACATCGCCTCGCCACCCACCGAAATCCAGTCGCAGCCGTAGGGATTGTTCAGGTCGACGTTGCCGTCGAGGCCATAGACCAGGGTGTACTCGTAGTTGACGATCCGGGGCTTGTCATCCTGCCCGTTGAGGCACGAGCCGGAGGTGCCTTCGAGGGTGATCTTGAGATCGACCGCGCGGGGGCCCTTGCCGGGGATCGCGTGGAACTCCGCGGTGTACTTGCCGACGCCGTGATTCCAGACCTCGTTCATCGTCCCGCGAGGGGGAAACGCCCGAAGGTTGGCGAGCAGGGCTCGCTTGTCACCTCGGATGTGCTTCTCGAGCATGTTATGGAAGCGGGCCACCGAGTAGTCGCAGGGGTCCGAGCCGGCGTGCGGCGGGCCGGCGGGGATCTCGTTGGCGTAATCGCCGATCTGATGGTTGTAGTGGTTCTCGCCGAGCTCGGCCCAGAGCGCCTTGAGCTCGTCCTGGGTCATCCCCGAGCCGGGGGAGGGGGTCGGCTCGTTGAGGAGGATCGAGGCGACGGCTCCACCGAGGCAGTGGCCCGGCCAGCGCGAGATGTCGTGGTTCTGGCTGTTGGCGGCTTCCCAGTTCCGGGCCGAGCTGCGGAAGATCTGGTCATACTTCAGCATGGGCGCGGGGGTCTTGAAGAGCGTGCCGTCGGCGCCTCGGAAGGTCAGGTTGTCGTACTGGTTGGGGAACCAGGTCGAGTCGTCGCCGGGGGCGACGGGGGTCTCGAGGATGCCGTTGGCCCCCGCGCGGACGATGTCCTGGCCAGGGGGGATGTACCCGCCGGGGGTGGCGACCATCTCGTCGTCGCCGTAGGCCTGCATCGTGTCGACCCGGCCGTTGCCACCGGCCCAGGGCTCGTGGATCGCGTCGGACTTGGTGGGCCAGTAGTAGTAGTTCCAGGGCTTCTTCGTGCTCTGCCCGACCTGGATGAAGGTCGAGTCCACGGAGTAGGTGCCGGTCGCCCCGGTGACGGAGAACGAATACCACCCTTGCTGCCCTTGCCCGACGTCCTGCCCGTTCACACGCTCCTTACCATCGGGGCCGACGATCTTGCCGATCGTGCCCGAGGAGGCCTTGAGCGTCAGGTCGCCGCCGAAGCGCGTGGGGATATAGATGCCGAAGTGGCGATCCCCAGACTGGTCGGGAAGCGTCCCCCCCAATGGAATCGGCTGGACTCGCTCGGTGGGGGCCTGGGCGAATGCCCAGGAGCCGGTGACTAGGATGACGAGCGACCATATCATCGACCCGCCGAGCCTGTTGCCAGTACGCATGCTGCCTCCCGAAAACTCATAGAGTGAAATCCGCCGAATCCCTCTTATCTCCGCCTCGCCGGCGGCCAAGGCCGACGCGGACGTCGAGGGACTTCACCGCCTGCTTGATACCCATGATGGTTCGGCATCCCGCGATCAGGAGGTGGGCCAAATCCGGGAGACTCTCACCCCAGAGTCTTGAAACTCGGCAGAGACCCTAGAGTTCGCCAAAGGTGCCATTCCCTCGATCTTATCAAGTTCAGTGAACCGAACGGCGGCGGATGACGATACACAACCCTGGCCACCTTTGGGGTGGAGAGCGAAGGCCGGCCAAGATGACCGACCCTAGGCTCCCGCCACCGTCCCGAGGCCAACGTGAGACGAGTCCCCGTTGCGGGTTGGGGACAAGGCTTTCCGAGACCCTCGCCTTAATCGGCCGAAGGTCGAGGAGATCCCCCGACAGGGATGGTGGTGTTGGCGATCGGACGTTGTCTTGCATCGACCGTGCCAAGCCACCAAGGGATTGTCTGTTCACAGACTCGATCGAGACGTCGACCGACAACCTCACTTATAATAGAGGACATCGCGATGACCACTGCGGCTATGATTCTTGCCTTGAGCGTCACCGGTCTGGGCCACCACTCCACCTACGCCTCGGCCCAGGCCCCCTCGAAGGTCCTGCCGGCGCCCCAGGCCCCGACGAAGTGCGCCCCGGCCCCGAGCAAGGTCCTCCCGGCCCCCCAGGCGCCCACCAAGTGCGCCCCGGCCCCGAGCAAGGTCCTCCCGGCCCCCCAGGCGCCCACCAAGTGCGCCCCGGCCCCGAGCAAGGTCCTCCCGGCCCCCCAGGCCCCGACGAAGTGCGCCCCGGCTCCTTCGAAGGTCCTGCCCGCTCCCCAGGCCCCGGCCAAGTACACCCCGGCCCCGCTGAGCGCCCCCCAGGCCCCGATCAAGGCCGCCCCGCAGTATTGATTCATGACGAGGCCGGGCCGCCCGTTCGAGGCGGCCCGGTCATTCCATGACTCACGGCGGCGCCCTCCGTTCTCGGAGGGCTGCCGCTGTTTTCGTTTCCCCCCTCGCTTTGTCCCCATCGCGACCTCCCTCCTCACCCCACACCTCGACCACCAAGCGGCGTCCTCCATTCTCTCCGCGTGATGTGTTCACAAAGCGTCCATTCCACGCCTCATGCCGATCGCCTTCCGACAGCGATCGAATGGCCCTCTCGCCCGTCTCACGGACGTCCTGCCGACATATCCGGACCTCCAAAAAGACCTCGCCTTCGGGTCTCCAGTCAGACCAAATCCATCAACTTCGGTCCCAAGGTTGGGACAACGTCGGCGGATTCGCGTAACGCTTCATCCGGATCGTCAAGCGCCCCCCCGATCCCGGCGCGAGCCGGACCTCGAGCATCGACCGATTGACCGGGACGGTCCGGCCATCCTCGGACACGTCGGTGAATTGGTGCTCGCCGTAGCCCCCGGCCTGGACGATGACCTTGCGGTCATTCGACGGGTCGAGATTGACGAGTGTGAGGGTCACCTCGTCGGCCGTCATCCGCTCGACGAGCGCCCCGACATCCGGCGGAAGGCCCGGTCGACGTGCCTCGGCGTCGAAGTATCGGACGCGGGAGTGGAGCACTTCCCCCTGGTGCTTGGTCGCGAGGCCTCCCAGCATCAGGTTCAGTAGGTTGCCGACGGTCGCCGGGTTGAACGGCAACGGGTCATCGGCGAGACGGGTGTCGGGTGTCGTCTCGTCTTCGCGCATGCCGCGGACCTTGGTGCGGAGCGTCGCGAAGTCCTCACGCAGCGCCCGCTCCGGATAACCCGGATCACGCCCTTCGAGGAACCCGTACCATCCCCCCTCGGGGAGTCGCGACCGGTCCTCGGCCCGCATCGACCAGTAATAGACCTCGGCGACCCCGTGGGCATACGGGCTCGGTGTGAAGTCGTACCACCCCTGGTCGCCGAACATGTGGGGATAGAGGGTCTTGCCGTCGACGACCTTCTTCTGGGCGTTGACCGTCTCGATCTGCTTCCGCCAGACGTCGACGTAGCGCGGGTCTCCCGTCAGGAGGAGCGCGTTGGCGAAGCCGTTGAGTCCGAGTTGATGAGTATTCCGGTGGATGATCTTCCCGGACTGGGGCTCGACGACGGAGAACGCCCAGCCGTAGACCCCGCCGTACCACTTGCCGCCGGCCGCGCCACCGATCTTTCCGTTCAACCCGATATTCGTGGGGAGGATGCCGCCGTTCTCGCCCGCCCTCTTGACCCAGGCGTCGACGTACTCGACGACCCAATCTCGATATTTCTTCTCGCCCGTCGCCATGAACGCGTTCGTCGCCAACGAGGTCGCAACAAGGTTCTGGGGATGGTCGCCGACGATCGGCCCATAATCCTTGAAATGCGCCAGCATTTCGGCATACGTGCGTTCGCCGTGCTTCGGCCGGAACCGGCCCTCGACCTCGATCGGGTCGCCCGCCCACTCGACCGGCGTGGCCTCGCGGAGCAGGGGCCCTCGACTCCCGTTGAACAGACTCCGGATGATCCGGTGTACGGGGTCGTAGTTCGCCGCGTTGGGCTCCTCATTCATATAGAAGCCGGCGAACCGCCGAACCCGGCGCAGGAAGCGAGGGTCATGGGGGTCCGAGAGCCCCTGGAGGTCGAAGACGGTCAAGCCTTCGCCGTGGTGGACCCAGTCGAACATGACGGGGAATTCTTTGTAGTACATCCCGTCTCGAGCGAAAGCCACGTCGACGGTCTTCGCCAACGTGAACTGGCGCAAGTGCCCTTCCCAGGCCCGCTCGTACATTTGACGAATCGAGTCGGGAGCTCCGAGGGCATGGAGCACCGGCCAGTCGCTGAGACATTCGATGGCGTCGTCGGGCCCGTCGTCTCCCCCCCAACGCTCGACGCAGAGCAAGTCGCCTTGATCACCGAAATACTTGTGAAAGTATTCACGGCAGGCGTCCGCCTGGACTCGGAGGAGTTCCCTTTCCAGGAGGGCCCAACTCGGCGGCGGCGTCGGGGTTTCGAGACGGACGATCGGGCTTTGCGCCCGGAGCGGGGGCGTTGTAAACGCCAGGGAAACCAAGATCCAGGCAAAGGCGGGGCGGAGGCGAGGAGCATTCACCGTCGAGGTCCCGGGTGTTCCGGCGGAGTCGCCGAGGGCCGCGAATGGACACCTCGACGTCGAGCAGATGACGATGTCCAACGAAACTAATTCGCCCCGCGCCCGACCACAAGGCGCAACCCAGCGTTCCGCCATTTTGAGGTGCTTTTGTGTGGTGGCCGAGACGAACGCCGCGACAGTCACCCGGGCTCAGGCCGTGGAACCGACCGGCAACGGGGCAGGGGAAAGGGCAGGATTCTTCGAGAATATATAGATTCGACGATTCCCGGCCTTGCCGACGACGTCCACCGCCCCGGAGTGCCGGAGGCAATAGGCCACACGTTGGGCGAACGCGAGCGATCGCCCGAGGCGTTCTGCCAGGTCGAGCGTCGTGAATGCGTCTGAGAACTCGCAAGGAAGGAGGCCCATCAGGTCTCGGGCCTCGAGCAAGGAGACGGTCGCCGAGACCTCGCGGAGCCGGCGATCAACGACCGTGTAGCCCGGCCATCGCCGTCGAGGCGTGCGGACCTCGTCGATCTCGACGGCCAGGACATCGACGCGAAGGTTCGGGTGGGGGAAGACCTTGGCCAGGCCGATCAAGTCGTCGAAAACGTCGCACAACGCGCCACGCTTCGGGCTGAATCGTGCCGAGAGGTCCTTCCCGTCGCGGCGTGTCCGGCGAACGACCCGTCGCGCGACCACGACGGGCTTCACCACGCGGATCCGATGCTCGGGGAGGAGGCGTGCGAGCTTCGGCCGCAGGGGGCCGAGTGCCCCCGACTGGACCTCGATCACCGCGCCGTCGAGTGCCAACGCATCCACGCGAAAGCCTTTGAGCACCACCTCATTCTGCCCGCCGGCACCGATGCCGTAGCGTTCCTTGAGCTCTCGGTGCAGGCTCATCTCCACGATCCGTCCCCCCATCGAGATCCAAACCCACTCGGCGTCCTTCCCCGGCGCGGTCAACGCGCGAGCGGTTCGACCCCGAGGTCTCGGATCGTGACCAGGGCGTGGAAGTCGAGCCCTCGGGCGGCGAAGGCCTCGGCCGCGCCTTCGAGCCGGTCGAGCACGACGATCACCCGCGCGACCTTGCATCCGAGCGCCTCGACGGCCGAGACCGCCTGGAGCGACGAGCCACCGGTGGTCGCGACATCGTCGACGATCACGACGGTCGAGCCCGGCTCGAGCGGCCCCTCGACGAGTTGCCCGGTCCCGTGGGCCTTGGCCTCCTTGCGCACGAGGAACCCGCGCAAGCTCGACCCGCCCCGCGCCCCGGCCACGGCCAGCGTCGCCCCGACGATCGGGTCGGCCCCCATCGTGAGGCCCCCCACCGCCGCGAGGCCGGGGAGGTCGGCCAATGCGTCGAGGACGCCCGCCCCGATCACCGCGGCCCCTTCCGCCGAGAGGGTCACCTTGCGACCGTCGACGTAGTAGTGCGAGCTCCGCCCGCTCGCCAGGGTGAATGTCCCCGTCTTGAGGGCATCACGCTTCAACAGTTCCAACAACCGCCCTCGGTCAAAGCTCCCGCCCATCGCTCTCACCCCTCGACATCCGATCGTCTCAAGTCTTGCCGACCCGCCACCCTACCAAAGTCACCCCCTCGTCTCCAGCGTCACATCCGCCCGGTCCGGAACGCATCGGATCGCCGCCGCCGTACCGCGATGAAGTCGACGAGTCGGGCCGGTCGAAGGAACAAGGTGCGGGTGCATCGCCGGACACCCGTCTTGTTGCCTGGCGACTGGAGGTTTCAAGCCGATGCCGAAGGCCCCTCGGAATGTGCCGGACCATGTCGGGCCGTTCCTCCACTATCTCATGGCGGAATGCGGCGTCTCGCCGCACACGCAGACGGCCTATCGGACCGACCTCGCCAAGTTCGTCCAGTGGCGCAAGGAGCATGCGCCAGGCCCCCTCGAAAAGATCGGCATCACCGTCCTGACCGGGTACGTTGCCTATCTCGGGGGTTGCGGCCTGGCCCCGACGAGCATCGCTCGCCACCTGGCCAGCCTCTCCACCTACTTCCGGTTCCTGATCCTCGACGGCCACGTCACCGAGAACGTGGCCAAGCTCCTGGTCGCGCCGGCGATCTGGGATAGCCTCCCCACCGTGCTCGGCCCTACCGCCGTCGCGAAGTTGCTCACGACGCCGAGCGAGAACACTCGACTCGGCCGTCGCGATCGCGCGGCGCTCGAGACGCTTTATGCGACGGGATGCCGGGCCTCCGAGGTCGTCGGGCTCCGTCCCAGAGACCTCGACCTGAAATCGGGGACGGCTCGCTGCATCGGCAAGGGAGACAAGGAGCGGATCGTGCCCCTGGGGGCCCAGGCCCGTGACGCCATCGAGACCTATCTCGCCAAGGACCGCCCCAACCTCGTCGCACGTCGCCCCGAGACGGAGTCGGTCTTCGTGTCGAGGACCGGGCGGCCCCTCTCACGAATCGGGCTCTGGCGAATCGTCAAGATCCACGCCCAGGCCGCGGGGCTGCACGGCGAGATCAGCCCGCACACCCTCCGGCACAGTTTCGCCACCCATCTCCTGGCCGGTGGGGCCGACCTCCGCGTCGTGCAGGAGATGCTCGGCCACGCCTCGATCGCCACGACCCAGATCTACACCCGGGTCGAGCTGAGCCGGCTCCGCGAGGTCCACGGGAAGTTCCACCCCCGTGGCTGACGATCGACGTCGAACCGAACTCAACCGCGACCAAGGTTGACCCTCCGAACTATTCCATATCGAATCGTCGCGGACTGCGCAGCGATCCCTTCGAGACTCTGTGCTACGGACCAGGCCTCGAACAGAGCAATCCTTCGCGACGAGACTCACGAACGAGTGCCATCGGGCCTCGGCAATCGGAGTCCAACAGGACGGTCAAATCCTCCCATCAAACACAAAATCAGCAAACCATACCCGTTACATTTTGCGACCCTTTATTGGCCGAAGCGGTAATCGAACCATCTCCCCGACCTAAACAAATCTATCAGAGCGGCCGAATCTTAGTGGAACGATGACGTTCCTGGCCGTAGCCATTGCGCAACGGGACCACGAGGATGTGCGAGCGAGAGCGTGGGTTACTGGTCGTCGTGTCATTCGAGGATCGTTCTCAGCCACCCCGATCCGGTCCGAATTGCAGGCCCGTCGGGGCATGTCGCCCCCCACCGAGAGTTCGACGGTGGGATCGAGACACTTAACTCCTCGGAGGATCCTTGGTCTTGGCGAGACCACGCACACCCGCGGACTCGTGACGAGGCAGGCCAGGGCGACGCGTTGACTGAGGTCGAGCGACTAACCGCGCCACTCCGCTCGCGTCGGGCCACTTCCTCCCGGTGCGATCGACACTTCGTATTTATTTTCATTTTTCCAAGGATGAGATAAAGGCCTATTATGCGAGCGATCTCGAGGGTCAAGGGCGTCTGGTCTTCCGTGAAGCGAGGCCGCTCCCGGGGGCTACGTCGAACCGGCCGGGCCTTGCGACTCGGGCTCCGTCCCGGTGTCGAAGGCGTCGAGGCGCGGACCCTGCTCGCCGCTCAACCGCTCGTCCTGGCGTCACTCGGCGATAGTTTGACCGATGAATACCAGTTCTACGGTCCCCTACCGGTCAGCTCGGTCAGCACCTTGGTCGGCTCCCCGGGTACGTCCGGTGTCGTGGGCGGGTCGGAGGAGGTGACGAGCCTGCTGAGCTTGCTCTCCGGCGCCTCCTCGGCCCCCGGCGACAGGGCCGGCTCGGCACTCCTGACACTCCCCCCCGAGTTATTCCTCACGGGCCGTAGCTCCGCACGCAACTGGGTCGAGAACCTCGCCGCGAATCGGTCCGCCGAACTCACTTTCGGCAATTTCGTCAGTGCCGGCCGAGGCCAGACGCGAAACCAAGGGTTCGAGGAGAACTGGGCACTCAGCGGGACGACCGCGGCGGGATACAACATCGCTCGGACGGGCACCACCTTCGCGCAAGAATACGAGGGTTTCCCCAACGAATTCGCCACGACAGGCAACCAGTCCCAGCCTGGTCTGATCACACAGAGCACCCCCTCGTCGCAATACACGATCCAGGACGTCAATGTGGCGACGATTCTCATCGGGGGCAACGACTATGCCCAGGCGGCCGTGAACTACGTCTTGAAGAGCGACACGGCGCCCCTGGAAACCAAAGGGTCGTCCGGCCAATGGGTGATTAATGACGCCATCGAGACCTCCATCGCATCGGCGATCTCGGCGATCCAGGCTGCGAGTCCGAATACCAAAATCGTGCTGATGACAACACCCAACATCGCCGCCACCCCGCTCATGCAGGACTTGCTGTCCGCCGTCGGCGCGTTCTACCCCAACCTCGAGCCCGCCATCAACCGGGACGCGGCCGATCTGGACACCTACCTGAACGCGACGTACGGAAATCTGACAAACGTGAAGGTGGTCGACACCCAGAAACTGATCAAGGACTTCGCGCAGGATCCCGTGATCGACGGCGTCTCGGTGAACATGTCGGCGGCCGGTCAAGCGTACACGGACGGTTTCTCCGCGGATGGGTTCCACCCGGGGACGATCCTCCAGGGAGTGCTGGCGCAGGCGATCGTCACCCAAATCAACGCTCTCTTCCCAGGGGCGTCGCCCGCGGTCGCACCGCTCTCGGACGCCGAGATCGTCAACTTCGCGGTGAATTCGCAGCCCGCGGTCACGCTCACGAGCTCCGCCCCCACCGCCTCGGCCGGCCAGGCGGTCACGCTCACGGCGCAGGTCATACCGCCGGTCGCGGCTGGGACGGCACCGACGGGGACCGTGACCTTCGAGGTCGTCGTCAGTGAGACCTTCGATGCGCTCGTCTCACCGTCATTGGTCCCCGGAGCGATCCTCGGAACGGTCCCCCTGAGTGCGTCGGGGACCGCGACACTGGTTCTCCCCTCGATGCCGGCGGGTACGGTGAACATCGAGGCTTTCTATAGTGGCGATCCCACTCACGAGGCTTATCTCTCAGCACCGTTGTCGCAGACGACGACAACCGCGGCGGCCGCGTCCTCAACAACCTTGTTCAGCTCCCAGGGCGAAGCGACGGCCGGCCAGGCGATCACGTTCACGGCGATTGTCTCTCCGATCGGCACGGGACTCCCCGCACCAACGGGCACCGTCACGTTCTTCGATCAGACCACGAACCAGCCCCTCGGAGACGCGACCCTTTCGAGCACGGGTGAGGGCTCGTTGAGCACCTCCAATCTCGCGGTGGGCGGGCACTCGATCGTAGCGACCTATCATGGCAATACCGTGCTCGCCTCGAGCGCGTCACTCGCGTTCGACGAGATCATTCAGGCCGCCGTTACGCCGATCTATCTGCCGCCCCCGAGTACCGTCCCGGGATCGGTGACGCAGTTGATCCCCACCTATCTGACCGTGCGCGGACGCCGGTTCCTGTCGTTCGAGGTCCGCGTGGCCCCGGTCGGCGCATTCGGCACGGGCGAGCCGTCGGGGACGGTCACCCTCGTCTTCGGGCCCAATCATGCCAGGATCCTCGACCTCGACCATGGCGCCGCGAAGACCGTCGTGCCGCTCGTCCGCGCAGCGGGACGTTTCGCCTATGCCTACTACCCGGGCTCGTCCCAGATCCTGGCCAGCGTCTCCGCCGTCACCTTCGTCCGGTCCAGCCCGAAGGCCAACCACTCGACCGGGCTCACCCGCCCCCACACTCCCAGGTGATCGGACGACCCTCGGCCCCGTGACCCTCGAGGGGTCGCTCTCGCCCCGGACGCGCTGAGTATCGCCCTCAGCGAATCATCAATGAGCGATCGTTAGGTTGAAGACCAGGCGAAAACCGAGGCATCTCCGGCGATTTGCCTTCAGGCCGTTTTGAATGGCTCCGTCCTCAGAGTGACTCAGGGGAGCCTTGGGCGCGAAGTCCCAAGCTAACGACCCTTTCAATCAATTGAGTGCCCCATCACGCCTTGACATGGGAGACATGTCTGACAGACGTCATTACCCTCGACGGAACAGGTATGCTCCGTCTAACGGGGGGGGGGACCGCCCTCACGCGATAAAGCCGTACAGATGACCCCGATTCCTAGCGTTGACGCTGCACCAGGGCCGTTGTCAGACAAGTGGGCTTCGGGATGAGCACTCAATTCGAGGTGTGGACGGCGAGGTTCTGAACTAACCTTTCGGTGCCCTCGATCTTCCGTTTCAACGACTCGCGCTCTTCCTTCTGCTTCTCAGTATCCGGGACGATTTTCTCGAAGACGCGGCGAGCTTCTTGGAAATGCTCTCGGGACGCCACAAGCCGACTTTCATTGGCGTCGAGAGCCCCCAGGGCAATCAAAGCCTCAACCCGAACCGCCTGGGCCAGGAAGGCCCGTTTGTCATGGATCTCGCCCAAGTACGTCTGGCCACGTTCCAGGTCGTTGAGGGCGGATAGGAAGTGATCTCGGGCCGATCCGGTTGTCGACTTCGCGTCAGGGTTAGGGTAGCTCGGCAGATACTCGCCCAACCGCACGGCTGTCCGGGCCCGCATCGGGTACCAGACAGCGAGATAGTTCCGGTTTTTGTCGTTCAAGTGTCCCTCGGCCTCCTTGATCAGGCCCGAAAGGATTTTGTAGGACTCCGGATACCGTCGCATAAACTCGTGAAAGTCCGCCGCCCCCTGTCGCGCGATCTGCCGCGAGGCGTCGAGCTCAAGCGTGGTCAGGAAGGCACTCCCCGCCAGCTCGCGATGGTTCTCGTTGAACAAAGCCATTCCAAGCGATTCGAGCTGCTCGACGACCTTCGGATGCGTCTTCCCCCATTCGACGAGAGCAGCCTTGTTCTTAATCGCCTCGGTGAGCTCCGTGCTGGCCCCGTCCAGGTCGGTGTCCTGTCGGGCAATCGCGAGGTAAAATCGAGCCACGGGGGAGTTGGGCGAATCCTCGACCATGGTCTCGAGTGGCCGGACCGCGTCGCGGAACCGCGAGGCATCGATGTCCCGGATGGCAGTCAAGAAGGCTGAACTCCGCTCGACCGGGATCAGGAGCTTGCCGAGCGGCCGAGCGGTTGCCGCACCGGCGATGCCGATGACGAGCGACGCGGCCAGAAGAACCTTGCGATGCCGGCTGACCCAATTTCGAGTCCGCTCCCGTATCGACGGGTTCGAAGCGTGTTGCAAGTCGCGACGGTCGAGGAAGCACTCGAGATCCTCGGCCAATGCCGTCGCGTTCGAATAGCGGTCCGCTGGGGAGTAGGCGAGGCAACGCGCCGCGATGGCTTCGAGGGCATGCGGAACGGCCGGATTGAATCGGCGAGGGAGGACGGGGGGGCAGCTCCGGAGGTCGAGCATCGTGCGGATCGTCCGGGGCAACGAATGGCCGACATCGGGCGTCTCCGGCGCCCGGCCCGTGAGCAGTTCGCACATCAGCAGGCCGAGTGAGTAGAGATCCGCCGAAGCCCCGACACTCTCCCAGCATTCGGGATCGAGGAAGGCCTCGAGCTGCTCGGGCGCCATGTAGGGCAACGTCCCGCCCCGGAGCGCCGCCTCGGCCTGGTCGGCGGAGTGCGGGTCGTGGGCGAGGTTGAAGTCGAGCAGCTGCGGGCCGTCTCGCGCCGTGATGAGCACGTTGGCCGGCTTCACGTCGCGGTGGAGGATCCCCATCGAATGCGCGTGCGCCAGGGCCCGGGCGAGCATGGCGACGACCCAGGCGACCCCTTCCGCATAGGTGCCTTGGGCCGGGAAGCCTTCCCAACCGCCGGCTTTCGAGGCGATGCCGCTCTCCGCGGGAAGCGGAGTGGTGGCGACGAAATCGCGGAGGGCCGAGGCGTGCCTGGGCAGGCCCTCGGGGTCGAGGCGAAAGATGAGCTGATCGAGCGGAAGCCCCGGCCGATACGGCATGCAAAGGCCGCGGAGATTCGTCTTGATCTGAAAGACGACCGAATGGACCGGCACGATGTGCTTGTGGTCGAGCCTCGCGAGGATGGACGGTTCCTGACCGCTATCGGGCGAGACCTTGAGCGCGACCTTACGCCCCGCCAGCGACTCATCACGCGCCAAGTAGACCCGCGCCGACTTCCCCTGGCCGAGGAGCGACTCGAGGTGAAACTCCTCGAAGTCCTCGCCGGGCAGGGGAAATTTCGGGGCCGGGGCCGATTGGACACCGGCTGCCTGGCTCAAGAGGTGGTGATAGTCCAACTGCGAAGCCAGCGAGTCGCGCCAGGGCTCATAGCGATCACAGAAGCTATCCGCTTCCGGGCGTTCGCCGGACTCCTCGAGGATGCAGAATTCCTCATAGATGAGGCTCAACACTCGATCGTTCTCGGCACGCAGCTCAGGGAACCGGACGATATAGTCCTGAACGGTTACCCCGTCGCCACGTCGATGACGGCAACGGAGGTCGACCTTGATCAGGCCGACGAGCCATGAGATCGGGGCCGAGGGGCCGGCGGCGGCCCAGTGCTCCGCAAGCGACGGTTCCCCGAAACGCCACGCATCTTGAAAGGCGAGGGCGGCCTCACGACCCGGTCCGAGGTCGGCGGCATGCCGAATGTCGGAGGCGACACTGACGCCCGTCCTCATGAACTCGCCTCCGAATCACGGAGCGATTCCTGGAGGTCTTTGAGGAAGCGCTGAACTTTCCGGATATTCCACCCAGTCCGGATGGCAATCTCGTTATTCGAATAGCCTTCGCGTTTGAGCTCGATAATGGTTCGTTCATCGTCGCCCTGGTGAGCGAGGAGATGCTGATGAACTTCGGTCGCCTGGGCGACCTGGCTCGCCGTGGGATCGGGGGAGGCGAGGCCCATCGTCGGTGAGCCCGAGTCAGGGTCGTTCGTAATCGCTCGGTCGCGCTTGATGTCGCGCTTGAGCGTATGGCGTCGGCGATATTCGTCGATGACCTTCTGCTCGGCGGCCTGCGCCAGGAAGGCCATCAGGGAGTGGAGCGAGGGGAAGTCGAGCCGGTCGAAGTTCGCGGCAAGGCTCTTCATGACGTCGTTGGCGAAGTCGGTCGAATCGTACAGGTTACGAAGCGGCCGATCGAGCTTGCGCCGGACGACACGGACGACCTTGGGGTAGCAGGTCTGAAAGAGTTCTTCCCAAGCGTCCTGATCCCCGGCCCGGGCGCGCGCCAAGAGGCTGCTGGGGTCGAGGGATTGCGGTTCCGACATTGGTGTCATGGGACCGATCCTCCCGGAGTAGGGATGGGAGGAGGATCGATCGATGCACCGCCCCTTCAGGATGAAGTGGAGGTCGAGGCGATCTTACCCGGGTCTCCCACCGCCACGACCGATTGTAGCGTCGTCGTGCCGCGGGAGAAAGCAGTGACCTCGGGATTTCGTCGCGATGCGAAATGCGAACAGGCCCATTCGTCGTCCTCGGGGGTGTCGAGGGCTGCGAACGGGCATTGCAAACCTAGCGGAGGCTTGAGCTTGGGGACGCCGACGGAATCCGACCCGTCCCGGACGTCCCCGGTGGCCGTGGCTCGAGTCGAAGCGAGCCCACGGCCAGGAGAATCGTGCGAGCCGCGACCGAGTGCGATTCACGATCGATCAAGGGGGCGGCGGGAGGGGGGGCGCCGGGACGGCCGCCGTGGGCGGGTCCGAGCCGTCGTTGGTGTTGGCCTTGGGTGGCGAGGCCACGACGGCGGCGGAAGTCGCCGCTGCGGCCAGCGGAGTCACCCCCGACGGGGCGATACGGCTGGAGAGTTCATCGAATAGGGGACGGTATCGGCGGCTTCGCACGTTGACTTCTCCTAACTGCCTAACCACGCAAACGATTCATATGTTCGGGGGATTCGCAGCCTGGGATTCCCCGGGCTCGGGGATCGGACCGCATCCCCTTCAGCTTTCGGACTTAGGACGAGGACTTCCGGATTCCCTCGGGACGTACCTTCCACGCCCCCCGCCACGCGGGGTTCGGCGCAGGGGCGGCCGCGAGCACGCTCCTGACTCCTCACTCAATTCATCTGCCCCGGAGGGCACCTTCCTTGAGTCTCTTCGGGACGAAGCGGGGGCGCACACCCCGCGTGTTGCGAGGCGACTCCCGCCTGTCCATGTTCGATGACCTTCGGCGCCCGAGCGTCAGTTCCAGTCGACGCTCGAGTCTTCCATCCGGGTCAAAAGGTCCGTCGTGCCGTCACGCTCGAGTTCGAGGTCTCGAACCGGATAAGACTCCGGGGACAGCAGCGAGAGACTGGCCTGGCGATAGAGCGGACACATCCAATGTTGATTCGCGGCGTCGGGCCTCAGGCGGTCCGCCAGGTCGTGCCGGCCTGTGCGGCGGGCGACGATGTAGCGACCGAGGGGGGAGAGCGACCGACTCTTGGTGATCAGGACCGTTGCGATGCTCTCGCCGCGGTCGATCCGGCGGTGGGCCCGTCGGACCTCGTAACGCAGCTCGAGTCGGAGCGTGGCGATGATCCGGCGGACTCGCTTCACATACCGCTGCGCCGAGGACGCCTGAACCAGGTCAGCCCAAGGGTCGACCAGGGTTGAGGAAATCGACTGCGCCGCGACATACAACTCGGGGTCGAGGGGGACTGCCGGATGGTCGCGATGCACCTGGAGCAGGGTCGCTGCCGCGGCCGACCAGACGCCCGGAGCCGAACAGGCCGGGAGCCAGACGGGTTGTCGCAGGACATACGCCCGCTCGATCCGCAACGCCAACGATTCGATCATCTCTTGTGTCGCGAGCACGATCACCTCATCCCGGCGAACGTTGCGTCACTCCTCGCCACCACGTCCCGCCATGATTGAGGAACCGTAATCGAGGATCCGCCGCGACAAGAAATTCAGGCCCTCCCCAAAAAGTTTTCCGAACCCCATCCCGGACGCATCGCACTCCCCTTAGTTGGGAGGCAGGCCGCCGGGGATCCCGGACGTCGTCACGGTCCCTCGGCGGACCGAAGCCTCTCGAGAGGCCCGACGCGAATCCCGGCGCAGCGTTCGACGGGCGATGTCGCACGCATGAGCTGGCCACGACCATGGGTCGAAGGGCATGCTCGTCTTAACAAATAAACGAAATCTCCCGACAAAGGCAACTACAAAATACTGTCATTTCCAAAAAAGTTGGAGTGTTAAGGATCTCAAAATCGCAAGTCTGGGCCGGTGGGGTCGGCGCGGCACGACACCGCAATCTCAAAAGATTTTCCGGATTACAGAGCCGCCGGAATTCGCGGCGACTACACAATACGACCGAGCGTCCAATCGGGGTAAATCCTTCAACCACTACAGTTCGGCGAGAAGTGATGCCCACGTTCTGGGCATGGGAGTGGAGGAGGCGTCCCGAATGTCATCGAGGATGGGAGCACGGCAGTTAGAGGGAAATCCTCATATCATTCCGGATGAACTCCGGCAACCCGCGCCAGGGAGATCTTCGGGATTACCGGCCGCAGCAGAGGCGAAGGGACGCGGGTTCCGATGGTCGAGCCGGCCGTACCCTCGTCCGTGTCGAACGTCCGCCGGACGGAACTCCATCCGCCATCGACGTCGGGAACCCGCCATCCATCGCAACCAAGCCGACGTTCGCGAGGAGGATATTACCGGCGTCCGGCCTAAACAACAATGCCCAAAACAATTAATAGCATCCCGGTGCATCACCGTGGTTGTAATTAGGATCGAACTCCGACGGCGAATCGGCGAGAGCGTCGGGCTGTACTCCACCATCGGGCCCATTCACCGTGGCCCGAGACCCACCCTTGGACTCTAGGACATGCAGAGCGACTCCGGTCTCGACGAGGCGAAGAATCTATTTTTCTAAATCCTTTGCCCCATGGACACCCGAGCCGCGACTCTCGGTGCGTCGATTCGCCGGACGACTCCGGAGCTGTATAACTTTGTTCACATAATCGAGCCGCCTACACAGTCCGTTACAATCGACAAATCTTCCGCAAATTAACAAACCTTAACGGAGTCGGAGCCGGAAAACGCCAATAGAGTGGTTAGAAGAACGCTACGAAGGATTGAGCACCGGACACCTGAAGATGGGGTCCGAGTGAATTCGGCAGGCGGCCGATGCTCGGGGTCCGAAGAAGACCCGAACACAAGGTGAAGAAATGGATTCGTCCCTGCGCAAGCTGGTTGGACTCGGGCTGGGCACGAAGGATCAAGCGCCGGCCCGACATCGGTCCACCTCCGCAGCGCCGAGCTGCGAATCGCTCGAAGGCCGGCAACTCCTGTCGACGGCCGCGGCAAGTCAGGCGGACGTGCCGGCTCTCTTCTCCCAGGGAGCTCCGACCGGGGACTTTGCACCGACCTCGATGAGCCCATCGGGGGGGATGACCGACGCGGCGACGTCCGACCCCTACGCCTGGCTCTTCTCAGGGACCAGCACCGGCACGACTTCGAGCGACTCGTCGTCGTCGACCTCCTCGGGAACGACGAGCCCGACGGGTAACCTCAAGACGGACCTCTCGACGCTCCAGTCCGACCTTACGAAGATTCATGACAAGTCGGGGGTCACCCCGGCCCAACTCTCGGCGATCAACATCGACTCGAAGAAACTCGAGGCCGAATCCACGTCGTCCCCGTCCCAGGCCTCGATCACGACCCTCATGACCGACCTTCAAGCGGTCGGCAACCAACTCCCCACCACCGACCAGACGACTCAGCTCGCGACCGACCTCACCGCGGTGTTCACCAGCGCGGGGGTCACCGACCAGGATGACATCACCCAGACGGTCACCGACCTCGAGGCGATCATCACGTCCTCGAATGTCACGTCGGACGACCTCGCCACGATCGCGACCGACCTCACGGCCGTGCAGAACGACCGAGGGCAGGGGGCGGGTGCCTCGGCCCCCCTGGCCGCCAGCCCTCTCATGGTCGTCCTCGGACAGGAGTTGAACGGCGGTGCGAGCACCTCCATGAGCCCGGGAGGCGCGATGGCGAGCCCTTCCTCGTCGATGCCGTTCTCCTGGCTCCTCAAGGACTTCGCGGGTGATCCGAGCCAAACCGACCCGAGCACGACGACGAGCTCGGACTCCTCGGCCACTTCGGGCTCGACGGGAGCGACCGGCGACGCTCAGACGGCCTTCTCCACGCTCCAGTCCGACCTCACCAAGATCTATGACAAGTCGAGCGTGACCCCGGCGCAGATCGCCGCGATCACCGCCGACTCGAAGAAACTCGAGGCCGAGTCCACGTCGTCCCCGTCCCAGGCCTCGGTCACGACCCTCATGAGTGACCTCAAGGCCGTCGGCAACCAGCTCCCCACCGCCGACCAGACGACCCAGCTCCAGTCCGACTTCACCGCCGTGCTCACCAGCGCGGGGGTCACCGACCAAAACGACATCACCCAGGCGATCACCGACCTCGGGGCCGTCTTCACGTCCTCGAATATCACGTCGGACGACCTGGCCACGATCGCAACCGACCAGGCCGCGATCCAGGGCGCGTTGGGGACTTCGACCGACGACCTGTCGAGCAATCCCATCGCCATGGCGTTCGCCGTCCAACTGAACGGCGGGGCCACCCCGACGTCCCTCAGCGTCTCGGGCCAGGCCCCGCACTCGTTCCAGTTCGCGGGCGGGCCCGACGCCTCCTGGTCGTATTCGTCTACGGGCCAAGGGATGGGCATGCCGTTCGGCGGCGGGATGACGCAAGGTTTCGATAGCCAGGGTGGCTCCTCGTTCGCGATCCCCTTCGACGCCCACAGCACGCCGATGGACGGTTCGGGCGGCGACGTCTCGGGCTCGATGGGAGGCTACTCCGACATGACCTCGTCGGGCGCCTTCGACGTCGGGGCGCACGGATTCCCGGTGGGCCTTGGGATGGGAGGGCAGGATTCCGGCAGCCAGGCGACGCCCACCACTTCGGGAGCGGGCAGCCAGGCAATACCCACCTCCGCCCCGATGGGAGGCGGCCAAGGAGACGCCTCCCAGGCCCAGACGACATCCATCAACGCGGCTGCCGGCGGCCAGGGGACGGTGACGCTTTCCCGCGGCGAGGTGGGTCTCGGAGGCGCCGGAGCCAGCTTCCGCATGGGCACCGTCCGAGGCGCGACCGGCATGTCGCTCCGTCAAGGTGGGGCCGTGCCGGGAGGCCCGAGGGTCACCGCGAACTGGGCCTCGACGTTCAGGACCCAGGCATCCCATTCGACCGGCACGCAAGCCGTGGGGTTCGTCCACAACACGAACGCCAACCGCACCGGCAACGCCTTCGGGCGAGGAGGTCGCGCCTAAAAGACCCAACGAAACGCCCACCCTCACCAACCTCCGCCACGACGGACGCTCTCCTGACACGTTCGTCGCGGCGGAGGCCGCCTATCCCGAAGCCCGCCCCTTTTGGAAAGAGGGGCGGGCTTCGCGCTTTACCAGACCCAGTCAGAAATCACCCCAAAACCCAACTGCCGACCCACTCGAAATCGACACGTTTATAATTTATTTTAGATAATGAATTTCATTCATTTCATTACCCGTGTTTCATCCGTGTTCAATCCGTGGCTAAAAAATCTTACCATTTACTTCACACAGCATTCCCAGCAGGAAAAGCCCAATCCGTCGACCTCGAGCCTGCTCCAAATCTTGCGGCAACCCGTCGTTCTCGATAAGTTGAGAAGGCGCGAAGGGGTGGGAATCGGTGCAACTCGATCCTCCGTGATCTCACCACGACGAATCGTGGCCCCCGTCTCTATCCCGTGAAACGTACATCGAAGTCAACGACCGTCGGTCTCGCCCAGAATGTTCAGCGATGGTGCAAGTCTCGTCGAGTCCGGAGAGCCGAAGGACGATCCCGCCTCGGATCGGTTCCCGACACCTCTTCGAGGTCCCGCGTGCCGACCATTCCCCACGTCGCAACGACGCGATCCCCGAGCCACACGCGACGCCTCAGGTCCGATGAGCATGCGCGTCCCGCCCAAGGTGCTGGGCTGGGTTTCGCGAAGGTAGTACCGTGCTCGCCGTCCGAGAGGAGTCCGCCTCACAGCCTTCCCCCCACCGAACCCGCGAACGCCCCGCGCCAATCGGGCACCGAGTCGTCGGCCGGAGTGACTTCGAGGAGTGCCTTTTGATGAAGATGTTGCGGCAAGTCATGGTCCTCGCGCTGTTGAGTGGGGTGGTCGCGCTGGCGACAACCCCGATCCCGGCCGTCGCCGAGGCCCCGAAGGACGCCGGCGCGAGTCCGACCAGGGATGCCGCGGCGCACGCGAAGGAACCAGGATCGCCCCCCAAGATCGCGGCGGCCGAGATCCTTATGGAGAAAGGATCGAGGGGAGTCCTCGCCGAGTTCTGGCACAACTTCACGCACAACCTGTTCAAGCCGTTGCTCCTCTTCTTCGCGATGGGCTTCCTCGTCCCGATCTTGAAGGTCCAGCTCGAGTTCCCGTACACCGTCTACCAGGCCCTGGTGATCTACCTGCTCCTGGCGATCGGCTGGAAAGGCGGGGAGGAGCTTGCCCACCTCGAAGCCAGCGCACTGGGGCCGGTGCTGGGCTTCATGCTGACCGGCTTCGTCACGAACGTCGTCATCGGGATCGTCGCCTACGCGCTGCTGAGCGCATTGACGAAGATGCGACGGGTCGACAAGGCGACGGTGGCGGGCTACTACGGCTCCGACTCGGCCGGGACGTTCGCGATCTGCCAGGGCGTCCTCACGATGAGCGCCATCAAGTTCGACGCCTACATGCCGGTCATGCTGGCGGTCATGGAGATCCCCGGCTGCCTCGTCGCCCTTTACCTCGTCTCAAGGCTCCGCCACAAGGGGATGGATGCCCTCGGCAACATGCCCGATGAGACGGGGTACAACCCCAGGGCGTCCGCACCGATCCGCTCGCACGGGCATGAACACGCACACGGACATGGAGAGCACATCATCGACGAGGTGGATAAGCTGACCCTCGAAGTCGTCGACTCGGGCGAGATGCCCGTCGTCGACTTGAAGACGCCCCCGGGCCTGCTCAGCGGGAAGTTACTCCATGAGGTCTTCCTCAACGCGGGCCTTTACCTCCTCTTCGGCGGCATCACGATCGGCTTCATCAGTGGCCTCCAAGGAGAGAAAGTTACGGCCGACGACGACCGGCTGTTCATCGGGCTGTTCCAAGGGATCCTCTGCCTCTTCCTCCTCGAGATGGGGATGACGGCGTCGAGGAAGCTCAAGGACTTGCGGTCGGCCGGGACCGGGTTCTTGATCTACGGCCTGCTGGCCCCGAACCTGTTCGCCCCGACCGGGATCCTCATCGCCCACGTGTACAGCCACCTCACCGGCACCCACTTCGAGCCGGGGACCTACGTCCTCTTCGCCGTCCTCTGCGGCGCGGCGTCGTACATCGCCGTCCCGGCCGTCCAACGACTCGCGATCCCCGAGGCGAGTCCGACCCTCCCCCTGGCCGCTTCGCTCGGCCTGACCTTCTCGTGGAACGTCACGGTCGGCATCCCCATCTACATCGAGCTCGCCAAGGCGATCCAGACCGCCTGGCCGGCCTGAGCCGGCGCCCTCCCGCGTCACTCGCACCTGGAAGCTGAAGGAGATGCCGAGCGCCAATTCCTCGTGCCGCGATCGCCGTTTCCGACTGGCGAACGCGGCGTCCTTTTTTGGCGGACGTTCCTGCCGAATTCCTTAGGATTCCATAACCTGGGCGATCGTCCCCACGATCCCATCAATCCGGGGTTCGATCACCGGCCGTTTCTTCGGCCGATGTCGCTTACAAGAGGGGACACGCAACTCGATGCGCGGGACCGGCCCGACGCGGCGGAAAAGGCTCGCGTCGCAGGTCGCTCAGGCGAGCGGATCGGTCGGTCTCGAAATGTGCCGGCACCATTAATCTGAGGGGAGAAGACGATGAAGAAACCTGTGTTCGCGTTCCCGGCTCTCGCCGCGATCCTGATGGTTTCGACCGCGGCCCAAGCCCAGGGTCAGGGCGGCGGCCGCTTCGGCGGCGGCATGGGGGGACGAGGCGGCTACGCGCTGCTCTCGAACAAGGGCGTCCAGAAGGAACTGAAGCTCAGCGACGACAAGGCCGAGAAGGTCACAGCGGCCGTTACGGAGATCAATGCGAAGCTCCGCGAGAAGATGCAGGAGATCCCCCAGGAAGAGCGCCGTGAGAAGATGCCCGAGCTCATGAAGGCCCACAACGAAGAGGTGAAGGCCGCCGTGAAGGATCTCCTGACCGCCGAGCAGTTCGCGCGGCTCGACCAGATCGTCCTCCAGCAGCGGGGCCTCGAGGCCTTCGCCGACGCGAAGGTGAAAGAGAAGCTGAGCCTGTCCTCAGACCAGGCCGCCAAGATCCAGGACATTTCGGAAGACACCCGCGAGCAAAGCCGAGAGATCATGCAGTCCTTCCAGGACGACCGCGAAGGCGCCATGCAGAAGATGGCGACCCTCCGAAAAGAGTCATTCGAGAAGGCCGCCGCCCTCCTCAGCGACGACCAGAAGAAGAGCTGGAAGGAAATGACGGGCGAGCCGTTCGAAGTCCGCTTCGAGCGACGCCCGGGCGCCTGAACCCTCGACAATCATCGCGTCCAGGGCCGACCCCGCTGACGCTGGGTCTCAAGGAGCCGAGGAGTCCCCTCCGTCCTCTCCCACCAGGAGAAGACGGTCGGATTCCCCGGCTCCTTCGATGCGCCCCGAGTTCCTCACACCAAGGAAGAAAGGCTGGGGACGATCTGCAGACGGCACCGATCGACTCCGATGAGATGAGAATGGATGGCAATTCCATCTGGGCCAATCAGCGGACAGGCCTCGCGGCAGCTTCCTTTCTCAATTTCGCATATCGCTCATCCAGGGCTGCCATCCGTTGATCGAGCTCGGAACGCGACAGGAAGCGGCCACCCACGACCACGGCCGCGATCCCCCGCGTATTTGCGACATCCGCCATCGGATCGGCATCCAGCAGCAAGAGATCCGCGCGCATTCCCAATGCGACCACACCGCGGTCATTCGCGACACCCAGCCACTCCGCCGGCAGCCGCGTCGCTCCCTCCAGCACCTGCGTGTTGCTCAGACCGTACCGGGCCATCACCTCCAGCTCATCGTGCAAGGAGAAGCCCGCCACCATCCCCGGAACCGGCGTGTCCGAACCCGCGAGCACCGGTATCCCCGCCTCGGCGAAGCCCTGGACCAGTTTTCGGTTGAACGCCACGATCGAACGCAGATACTCCACATACTTCCCGTTTGCTTGCGCCACGTACGGGTTGTGCTCGGTCACCATCTCATAAACCAGTGGAGTGAGGAAACGCAGCTCGGGCCGCGACTTCAACGTCTCCGGATGCGAGGTCTCCTCCAGCAGACGTTCGTCCAGTGACAGGGTGCCCGTCAGCCACGTCCCGTTCCGCTTCGCCATCTCAACATAGCGAGGAATGTCTGCTTCGGTCGGAGTCGCGGTCTGCTGTGCAAACTCCTCCGCATGGGCCACCATCCCGAACCCGGGCTGAAAGAACGACTCCGTGATCCCCTTCCCGCGCTGGGGAAGATGGCCGACGACCGGCATGTTCAGCTTGCGTGCCTCGTCCACGATCGCCGTAAACGTCGGCAGATCCAGCTTGCTGTACACCTTGATGATCTCGTAGCCCTCAACGGAGGCGTCGCGCACCACTTGCCGTCCATCACCCGGCGTTGCGGCAACCCGCGTCATCCCCAGCGGCCAGAGCGGATCGGGCCCATCGATCATCGCGGCCAAAGCGATGTGAGGCCCGACCACCCGACCACTCTCGACCTCATCGCGCTGCCCCACCGTCTCGGAGGTCGCCGACAAATTGAACACCTGCAGCACACCGTTCGCCAGGTACGGCAGGAGGATGTCCTCGGTGTGGATCGTCCCCGTAGGAATCTTGGGGTTCTTCAAGAACATCCGCAGAATGCGGTCGTTCTCCATATGAACATGCGCATCCGTGAGACCTGGCATCAAGAACTTTCCCGCGCCGTCGATCCGCCTTACGTCCGTACCGACTCTCGCATCCGCCGACGCCTCAACCCCCGCAATGCGTCCGTCCCGAAGCGTCACCGTCTGGTCCCGAAGAATGCCGCCGTTCCTGGTCATCGGAACCACGTTGACATGCTCGATCGCCATCGGCGCCGGGGCCGGCAGGGGCTGACCCGAAGCGATGCCAGGCGCAAGGATCAGGGAGAGCACGGCACAACCAAGCCAACGTCGATTCATGGATTCCTCGAAAGCATGCGACGAGCCGGACCCCGAAGTCTTCACAGAGGAGCGAAGAGGGAACGCAACGAATGGAATCGGCCTAATTTCCATGACCCAATAAATGAGACAATTATTTTTTAAAACAGATTACAAACATCAGCACAATAAAATTATAGGAATACCTAGAAAATCCAGTCGCATTTCCAATCTGCGTCCATCTGCGTCACCTGTCGAGAAATCCTTCATTCCTCTTGATTTATCCGTGTTCCATCCGTGGCTAAAGAATCCCCATCTCCTCTCCGTAGCAAAGGCCAACGCCATGTCATCTCGGATCGTTGTTTGATATCCGGCGTTCGCTCGGCCCGTGGAAAGGTACGCGGGTGGCTGCTCGGCCCGATTCCCGCATACCTGTCTTTTCTCAACCGTCTGCCCTCAGGTCGGCCCGCCCGCGAGCTTCGCCTCGGTCTCGATCATGTCGGGCTCGCTGATCCTCGAGATCAATTGATCGGTGCTGGTCGGGTCGACGGCCCGGCAAGACTCGGTCAGCTTTGCGGCCAGTTCGTGCAGCTCGGTCCGCCAGACGAGAATCGATGGATCGGCGTCGCCAATCACGGCGCAGGCCCGTTCAAACTCGTCGCAGAGCATGATCATCCGCTGGATGTGGCGGAAGATGATCCCCTCCTGCTTGGTGAGGTCGAGGGTCGTCACGAACTTGTTGAAGTTGCCGCCGAACTCGATCAACTCCCCGACGCACCAGAGCGGGTGCGAGCGGACGTCGGTGATGTCGGGGTAGCATGCGTCGAAATACGACCGGAGCTTGTCCGCAAAGGTCGGCGGCCTCTTCTCCCAATCCTCTTTGTCGTCGTCCTCCTCCTCTTCCTCGACCTGCGCGGACATTAGCCCGCGTTGGATAAGCTCGGCATCGAGCCTCGAGGTGGCGAGGGCGCCCGCCTCCAGCAGCTTGAGCGGGACTCGGAGACGCTTCCGGACCGGGCCGGGCACGTCCAGGGCGCTCTCCATGGCTTGCACGCGCTCGACGGCATCGGCCCCGGCCAGGATATCGGTCAAGAAGGCGCCATAGAGGGGATGGATGCTCCGGAACGCCAGCAGTTTCCCCATCGCGGGCGTCGGCTGGGCCAGGGTCGGCGTGTAAGGCGTCGAGGGCTGGCCGGCTTCCGGCGGCGGCGGAGGCTCGGGGCTCAGGGTCACGAATCCGCCGTCGTGCAGCGCCAGCAGCATCCGGTCGAGCACCTTCTCGCCCGCGACGATCCGCGGTTCGTCCATCAGCCGCTTGCGGACCGCGACGCGGATGAACTCGACTTCCGGCGAGACCTCGAGCATATAGGCCAGCAGCCGCCAGGGGAGCGGCCCTTTGCTATAAAGCTTGCCGGGCGGGGCGACCTTGAGCTGGTTGAAGTGCCCCTCGACCCAATATTGCTCGGTCTCGCGGCGCTTCGGCTTCTTCTTCTTGAGGGCCTTCTTCGCCTTCATCAGTCCCGGGTCGCGGGTGTCCTCGGGGATGGCGTCATACTTCACCTTCCACCTCAGGATGTCGACGTCGTCGGGGTGCGCCAGGGCGTAGATGAAACCCCGATCGTCGAACTGCGGCCGACCGGCCCGGCCGAAGATCTGGTGCGCGATGCTGGAGTCGATCAGCTTCTTGGCGCCGAAGGGGCCCTTCACCAGTGTCGAGAGCACTACCGATCGCGCCGGGAGATTGATACCGGCCGCCAGGGTCTCGGTGCAGACGACGACGGGGAGGAGTTTGCGTTGGAAGAGGTCCTCGACGGCCAGGCGATATCTCGGCACGAGCCCCGCGTGGTGGACGCCGACCCCTCGATGGAGCAATCGCTTGAGCTTGGGGCCGGCTCCCTGGCTGAAGTCGAGCGCATTGACCCGGTCGTGGAGCTCCTTCTTCTTCTCGTCGGACAGGTTGAGATCCTTGCCCATGACGTTCTCGGCGACGCTCCAGCACTCCTCGCGGTCGAAGCAGAAGACCAGGGCGGGCGTCCGAGGCCCTTCCTCGTCGCCGGCCGCCATCACGACGAGCTGCTCGTTCAGGAACTTGTCGGGCACCCATTCGTAGGTCAGCGGCACCCGGCGTTCCGTCCCCTCGACCAGCGAGATCTTGCGGTCGTGCTGCCTCGCCAGCCAGCCGACGAACTCGGCCGAGTTCCCGACCGTCGCCGAGAGCAGGAGCAGGCGGACGTGCTTGGGCAGCATGCCGAGCGACAGCTCCCAGACGATCCCGCGCTCCGTCTCGGCGAAGTTGTGGAACTCGTCCATGACGCAGGCCGTCACGTCGGAGAAGTCGAACCGGTTGAGCAGCCGGTTCAGGAGGATCTCGGCCACGACGATGAGCACCGGGGCCTCGGGATTGACCTTCCGGCTGCCGGTGACCAGCCCCACGTCCTCGCGGCGGAAGCCCCACTCGACCGCGCGGTCTTGCATCTCCTGGAATTTCTGCTCGGTCAGCGCGATCAAGGGCGTCGTATAGTAGGCGGCCTTCCCCGTATGGAGCGCCTCGAAGAGGGCCGCCTCGGCGATCAGGGTCTTGCCCGTGCCCGTCGGCGCGCAGACGAGGACGCCCTGCTCGGACTCGAACCAGGCCGCCAGCGCGAGATCCTGGACGGGATAAGGCTCGTAGGGCAACTGGTCCACATACCGCACGTACAACTCGTCGCGCGTCGGAATCTCCAACGACATCGGCCGCATTCTCCCAGGCAGGTGGACAAGGACTATCTCACATGGGGCAAGCGTCCGCCCGCCCCACGAAATGACCAGGAGATCCGGACCAGACGCCCCACTCCGAATCGGCCCCCCACGCGAAGCCCTCTCCAGTGTGACCAGTCTCACGTTTTTCCGAAACCCGTTTGCCCTTCAACGAGAATCGCAGGGGCGACTCTCCTCGCTGAGCTCTACCGGATTCTCACCGCGCGAGAAGTTCACCACGAAGGACACAAAGAGGAGGAATCGGAGGGATTCGATCCTCCTCGAACCTGCTTTGATGTTTCTTTGTACCTTTGTGATAAAGCCGCCTTCCCGATAGGGTTCGGTAAGGGTCAGCGAGAAGTCCCGAATAATCTGCTCGGGACTCCCTTGAAATGCCAGACCAACGCCGTGGTCAGTCTTCTCGGACGGGCGTTACGCCCATCCCTCCTCACGATGAGGGTCAGCCTCAGGAGGATGACCTCCGTCTCCGTTCGGCTCGGGGGTGCCGTGGCCAGGGGCATGTCCCTTCTTGTCGCGGACCATGAGCGAATAGAGGCAGGGAAGGACGAACAACGTGGCCGGCTCGCCGGCGAGGAGGCCGCCAAGGATGGCGCGGGCCAGAGGAGCGTTTGCCTCGCTGCCGCGCTCGAGGGCGAACGCGGCGGGGATCATGGCGAAGAAGGCGGCGAGGGCGGTCATGGTCACGGGGCGGACGCGGATCGAGGCCGACTTGCGGATCGCCTGGGTCGGTGTCAGGCCCTCCAAGTGTCGAAGCTCCTGGGCGAAGTCGGTCATGAGGACGGTGTTCGCGACCTTGATGCCGACGATGAAGATGAACCCGAGGAGGGACTGGATGTTGACCGCCGTGCCGGTGAAGTAGAGCATCGGCATGATCCCGATCAAGCAGAGCGGGACGACCAGCATGACGGTGAGCGGAACGATCCACGACTTGTCGAGCCCGACCATCAGGAAGTAGATCAGGATCGAGGCCCCGATGAGCCCGATCCCGAGGTCGCGGAAGGTCTCCTGCATCTTGGAGTACTCGCCGCTCAGGGAGATCTTCGAGCCGGTCACGATCTCCTTGGATTTCGACGATGGGTTGTAAGGCTGCCAGGTCCCGTGCGCCCCCTCGACCCTCTTTCCAAAGGGCTCGATGACCTTTGTCACGTCGTCCGAGACGTGGCCGAGGTCGCGGCCTTGCACGCCCAGGGTCAGGTCGATGGTCGTCTGGATGTTCGTGTGCGTGACCTCGGTCGGGACGGTCGACCGGCGCAAGGTGATGAGGTTGCTGAGCGGGACGGCCGTCTTCTTCTCGTCCTTCCCGGTGATCGGGACGTTCATCAACGTCTCGATGGACTTCATGTCCTCCTCGAAGTACTGCACGCCGACGAAATACTGGTTGCCGCCGATGGGGTCGATCCAGAAATTGTCCTTGTTGAACTGGATGCTCGAGTTGAACGCCGCGACGACGTTCTTCATGACGTCTTCCTGGGTCAGGGCGAGGTCGGCGGCCTTGGCCCGATCGACGTCGATGATGTATTCGGGATAGTCGAGGCGCTGGATGATCCGGGCGTCGACGACGCCGTCGACCTTCACGACCTTCTCGCGGATCGCCTGGGCGATGGCGAGGGAGACCTGCGGACTCTTGCCCGTGACCCTGACGTTGATCGGCGTCGACTTGCCCTCGTTCAAGGCGCTCTTGATCAGGCCGCCGGTGTCGAAGCTGAAGTCCATGTCGTCGAACTGATGGCCCTTGATGATCTTCTCGCGGAGGATCGCGACGTACTCCTGGGCCGACTTCGTGCGGTCGGGGGTGAGCTGGATCTTGAGGACCGAGTCCATCGGGCCCGAGTTCGGCGTGTAGGCGGCCGACCAGTCGGCGTTGACGCCGAGCTCGCTGAGGATCAGTTGGAGATCATGCTTGGGGATGTTCTTGCGGATGAACTGCTCGAGCTTGGCGACCCGCGCCTCGGTGACCTCGATCCGGGTGCCGCTGGGGGTCCTGGCGAAGAGCTCGAAGGCCCCGCCGTCGACCTCGGGGAAGAATTCACGGCGGAGCACCGGCCAGGAGACGACGAGGGTGACCGCGAGCATGACATAGCCGAGCACGACGACCTTCACGCGGTGCTGGAGGATCGTGTCGAGCAGGTGGGCGTAGCCCTCGAAGAACCCGTCGATCAGGCCCATCCAACCCGTGTAGGCCCGGGACAGGAGGCTGCCGCGGGGTGTGCGGCCGTCTTCACCGTCCTCCGAGCCGGCTTCGCCTTCGGCATGGGGCTCGGCGTGGGGCTTCAGCCAGTGGGCACAGCAGGCCGGGACCAACGTCCTCGAGAGCAGGTAGGCGGAGCACATGGCGAAGGCCACGGCGAACGTCATCGGTCGGAACAGGAACGCCCCCATGCCCGGCATCAGGGCCAGCGGCGAGAGGACGAGGAACGTGCAGAGCGTCGAGACCAGCTCCGGCAGCGCAACCTCGCTGGCCCCCATGTAGGCCGCCTCCGCGGGGGGGACGCCCTCGCCCAGGTGGCGGTGCGTGTTCTCGAGGCAGATCACCGCACTGTCGACCATCGGCCCGATGGCCAGGGTCAGGCCCGCCAGCGTCATCATGTTGATCGTCTGGCCCGTGAGGTTGAGCAGGATGACCGCCGACATGACCGAGATCGGGAGAGTCATGACGGCGATCGCCGTCATCCGCCACTGGCCGAGGAAGAGGAGGATCGTCAAGGAGCAGAGAATGGCCCCCGTGACGCCTTCTTGCACGAGGCTTGAAATGGACTGGCGGACATAGACCGATTGGTCCATCACCAGCTTCAGGTCGATCCCCCCGCGCGTGAGCCTATCGGTGAAGTCGGAGAGCGAGTCGCGGACTGCGTCGACCACCTTCAGGGTACTCGCCCCGAGCTGGCGGTAGACGGGGATGTAAACCTCTTTCTTCCCGTCGATCCGGACGATGTTCGTCTGGATGAAGGCGGTGTCCTTCGGAGTCGCCACGTCGCGGAGGAAGGCGGTGTTGCCTAGTGCCGAGCGGAGTGGGATCGAGCCCATCTCGGACGCATAGCCGTAGAGCGAGTTCGAGTCGAGGGCGTAGTCGATGTCGCCGATCTTGACGTCGCCGGTCGGGAGGAACACGTTGTACTTGTCCATCGCCTCCATCACGTCCAGCGGCGAGAGGTTCCTCGCCTGCATCTTCTCGCGATCGAGGTAGGCGAGCACCGCGCGGACCTTGCCGCCGTAGACGACCGGCGCCACGGCGCCGTTGATCGTCATGATCATATTCCGGACTTCGTATCGGCCGACGTCATAGAGGATCGACTCGTTCTGCGACCCGTCGGGACTGTCGACCGCGACGATGCAGACGGGCGTCGTGCTCGTCGGGTCGAAGGGCATGACGACCGGCGGCAAGCAACCTGGGGGAAGATCCGGCACCGCCGCCAAAGCCAGCGAATTGACCTGGGTCAGGGCACCGTTGGGGTCGGCGTCGCTCTGGAAGTAGTCGCGGACGATGCTCGCCCCGATGATCGAGCGCGACTCCTGCATCGACATCCCGGACGCCTGGCCGACCCAGCGCTCCATCCGGTTCGAGATGTCCTTCTCCACGTTCGCGGCCGGCATGCCGCTATAGAAGGTCAGGACCTGGACGGCCGGGCTCTTGAACACCGGCAAGATATCGATCGGGATCAGCGTCATCGAGACGCCCCCGAGCATCGCCAGCGTCAGGCACATCACCGTGACGGCGTATGGGTTCTTGAGGGACGCGCGAATGAGACCGTTCATGGCACCTCGGTTTCCTCAATGGGGGCAGGCTTCGTGGATGAGGGTCGATCGGCATTCGGGTCCCACCCCGACAAGGCTCGTGACGATCGGGGACAACCGAGGGACGGCCAAACTCCAACCGCGACGACGAGACCAATAGCAGCGCGACGATCGACGACTTAACGAGCTTAGGACCGATTGCCGAGACCGACCGAGGACGCGACCACCGCGTGCCCTCGACGCAGCCCGTCAAGATCCGTGTCAGACAGGAGATCGCGACTAAATGACCGGGACTATCGTCGCGCGCTCGCACGTGAGCGGCAAGGAAGGGAGCGAGTGATTCGCTCGCGGACCGGCCGATTGCGTTGGAATCCGGACCCGACCGGAAACCTTGTTGTGGAGCTCAGGCGCCCAACGACGAAATCTGTCGACGGGGGCAGACATCGGCCGATCTCCTAGGCGTCCTGAGCATCATTGGGGTCGTGCCTCCGCTAAAGAACCGAAACCAGTCGGCGGCTGAAGAAGGAAACACCCGAGAGTCAACTGATCAGGAGAGGTCGGAGCATGAACCGATGCAACGCCCAAGGCCGAAGTTGGGCCGCCTGGGGAGCCGCTGTGGCCACCCTTCTCGGGGCCGGCTGTGCTCTCGACCGGCACTCGGGGCGGACGGATTCGGGGACGTCGCCTCGGGCAACGGCCCGGGATCCAACGTCTCCAACACTGGGGACCGATTTCTTCCGCGTCCCTCGTGGACAGACCATCCCGGCGTCCGGGCTGGGCGTCGACCTCGTCCGGGACAATTCGGGGCGCGTGGATCCCGGTCTGATCTCGACGGAATTCCCCGACACAACGAGATGACCGCAGGCCGCTTTGCTCGAATGCACGACTTCAAGACTCGATCCGCAACGTGAGCAATCCTCAAATTCACTTCAGTCGTCAGAGTCGGAGGACGATAAAACGACGGTCCAAGTGTCGCGCTGCGCGAGGCGGAAGGTCTCGCCGCACGAGGAGAGGCAGAAATCCATGCAATTTCGCGTTCGAAGTCGATGGGCCTACTGGCTTTCCATCGGGATCGCCTTCGGCCTGTTTTCGTCCGCGACTTCGAACGCGAGTGCCCAAGCGATCCCGAGCCAGGAACCGGCCAGCTCGACGCCGGCCCCGCCGCAACCAGGTCCGACGACCCCGACTCCGCCCGCGCCCAACGGGGCGGCCCCTCCCGCGGCCGCCTCGAGGGAAGCGAAGCTCGAGGCCCGGATCCAGCAGCTCGAGTCGATGGTCAACAAACTCTCGGGCCAGATCGATGTCTTGACCAAGCAGGCGACGCCCAAGGGCGTGGACGACAATCCCCCGGCTGGGGACGCGACGGGCGGGGCGACCGGGGAAGGGGCCGCGTCGGGGGCGGGAGGGACGGGGAATAGCGACGACCTGCCGGGCAGCACCTCGACGTCGGGCGACATCGGATCCGCCGCCTCCAACGTCACGCCCTCGATGGCGGGGGGGCCGGCCGCGCCGGGCCAATCGCTCCCGGCGAACCCCGCGCCCTCGAAGCGGTTCGACTCCCCGGCGACCCTCGAAGACCGCAAAGGGAGCGTGAAGTTCGGGCCGGGGTTCGAAATCCGGACCGACGACGAAGAGTTCTACCTCCAGTTCCACAACCTGACTCAAGTCGACTATCGGGGATACGACCCGTTGGGAGGGAACCCGGTCCACAACACGTTCGCCATCCCCCGGCAGTGGTACATGTTCAGCGGCCGGATTACTCGCCCGATCGGCTACTTCGTCTCGCTCGCCCACGGATTCGACGCCGTGAACCTGCTCGACGTCTTCGTCGACTTCAACTACGACCCGAGGCTCCAGCTCCGGATCGGGCGATTCAAGACGCCCTTCACCTACGACTTCATGGTGAAGCCGATCCAGGGCCTGATCATGCCCGAGCGCTCGGTCTTCTTCAACAACTTCGGATTGAACCGCGACACGGGCGTGATGGCCTACGGCCGACTCTTCAAGAAATTGGACTATGCACAAGGGATCTTCAACGGGACCCGCAACGGATACATCTCCAATCAAGACGGGAAAACCTTCGCGGGATTCCTCAACTATAAGCCGTTCGGCAACTCCGAGGGTTCCCCGCTCGAGAACTTCAATATCGGCGGCTCGGCCCTCGCCGGCGACCAGTTCCAGGCCCCCATCCCCCAGACGCTTCGCACGATCGTCGCGACGAGCGGCAACGCGGTCGCCGGGATCCCCTTCTTGAACTTCAACAACAACGTCCGCCAGAACGGCCAGATGGCGTTCTGGGACCTCCACGCCGCCTGGTTCTACAAGCAGTTGGCCATCACCGGCGAGTGGGGCAGCGGCTTCCAGGACTACTCGCTCACCAGCGGCCCGGGCAAGCGAACACACCTGCCGATCTCGAGCTTCTACGTCGAGAGCGGCTACCTGCTGACCGGCGAGACGCGGAGCGGATACGGCGTCGTCAAACCCCTCCACCCGTTCGACCTGAGGAAAGGCAAGTTCGGCCTCGGCGCCTGGGAGCTCACCGGCCGCTTCCAGTACCTCGACATCAACCCCCAGGTCTTCACCCAGGGCCTCGCCGACCCGAACCTCTGGGCGAACCGCATCGCCCTGACCGACGTCGGATTCAACTGGCATATGACCCAGTACCTGAAGTTCATGTTTATGTGGGAACACGCCGACTTCAACAACCCCGTCCAGTACGCCCCCGGCAAGCGATCGCTCTCGAACAACCTTTTCCTTGCCAGGCTCCAGCTCTTCTTTTGATCTCCGTGCGGCAAGTCATGGCTTACCTTCCACCCCAGGCGATTCTTCTCGACTTGTAGAGTCGGTGGAGCGGTCATCGATCGCGATGGTGGGAAACGCGGGCCGGCACCGACGTTTCGCGGTGGAACCAATCTCTGGATCGGCCTCCGCGCTTAGGTCTCGGAGCTGGGATTCTCGATCAAATCGACCAGGAGGATCGAGTCGGCCGGACCGTATTCCTTCATGACCCTATTTTCACCCCAATCCAAAGAATCCTCAAACTCCCACAGTGCCGGTGGTCGATGGGAATGGTCATTCCCCCGATGATGTTTTGGACGCGGAGCGGTAATGACGATTCGTGCCGGCCGAATTTACGCGGGGATTCTCTCCCTTATCCTCGTCGTCTGCGTTGCGGGCACCCGTGCGCAAGAAGGCTCGACGGCTACGACGACCTCTCCTCCGCCACCATCCGTGACAATCCCAACGTCTCCTCCGTCTCCGCCCTCGCGTGAGGCCCAGCTCGAAACACGTCTGCGTAATCTCGAGGAGATGAACCGCAAGATCCTCGAACAGTATCAGTCGATGCAGAAGCAGCACAACGACCGCTACGACGACCTCTCTCGCCAATTCCAGGACTTGCAGAAGCGGGTCCAGGTAGCGAACCCCTCACCCAAGCTGGCGACCGTCGACGGCGATGGAGCCGCGAGTGAGGCTGGAGGCGGAGGTGGGGGAGGAAGCCCTGACCCGGATGGTGACCAGATCCCGGAAGGGCCCGAAGGCACGATCGGACGCGGGACCGATACGAATGCGGGGGACAACCGAGGAGGGGGAGCCGGAGGGACCGACGGCGACCGCGTCGGCTCGACGCCGTATAGCCCGAGCGGTAGGTCGGACACGGCCGGCGGAGACACGACACGAGGTGGAGGCCCGGGGCGTGGGGCGGAGGGGACGATCGGTCGTCGCGGGGTTGCGGGCGAGAACCGGTCGGTGAAGGTCACCATGGGGAATGGGCTGAGGTTCGAGACCGACGACGAGGAATTCCAGCTCCAGTTCCACAACCTGACCCAGGCGGAATATCGTTTCTTCCCGGGGATCGGCGGCCAGAGCCCCTTGAAGGATCAGTTCTTCGTACCCAGGCAACGTTGGTATTTCACGGGCCGGGCGAGCAAGTACGTCGAGTACTACACGGACGTCAATCGCGGTTATGGCAGCCTCGACATCCTCGACGCGTTCATCAATTTCAATCCCGACCCGAGATTCCAGACGCGGATCGGGCGATTCAAGACGCCTAGTTCGTATGAGTACTATCAGATGACCGAAGGCGACCTGATCGCCCCCGAGCGGTCGCTCTTCACGAGCAATCTGTCCGGCAACCGCGAGGTCGGCGTGATGGAGCACGGCCAGATCCTCGACAAGCGGGCGGAGTACTCCATCGGGCTCTTCAACGGACCCCGGCGCTCTTTCGGGGACTCCAACAGCGGTCAGGATCTCTATACCCTCTTCAACATCCGGCCCTTCCAGAACTCCAAGAAGCTCACCGCCCTCAACTTCCTCAACATCGGCGGAGAATATGACTTCGGTAACGAGTCGAACCCGACGATCCAGCCGAGCATCTTGACCACGGCCAACGACCAGTCGGCGAACACCTCGAACGCGACGGTGCGGAGCCTCTCGCCGACGTTCTTCGCGTTCAACAGCAACGTCGTCGAGAACGGCCCGAGGGCCCATGCGTCGGCCTGGCTCGCCTGGTATTACAAGAGCTTCAACATCCTCGCGCAGTACGATGGCGGCTTCCAGGACTACTCGCTGGTCGGGGCCCGGAACCAGCGCGTCCACGTCGGGCAGCAGGGGTTCTTCATCCAGCCTTATTTCTTCCTGACGGGCGAACAGATCAAGCGCCGCGTCGACATCGAACCGAAGAAGCCGTTCTCGATCAAGAACGGCAAGCTCGTCTCCATCGGGGCCCTCGAGGTCCACGGACGTTACAGCGTCCTGAGCCTCACCGACAACGTCTTCACGCACGGCCTGGCGGACCCCAACCTCTGGAGCAACAGCGCGCAGACCTTCGACGTCGGATTCAACTGGTATCCTTATAAGTACACCAAGATCTATTTCGACTGGCAGCACTCCATCTTCGGCTCCCCGGTCTACAACGGACCCGGCAGTCGGGTCACGTCGATCGACCTCCTCTGGGTGAGGTGCCAGCTCTTCTTCTGATCTGATGCCGGAGGCAGGGACACGTCCGACGAGCCCGGAAAGGACTTGACTCGAATCGTGTCGTCGATATTAATCCATAGGATTGGACGTCCAAGTCGTCGGAGTGAAGCGTGTCCGCCAATCTGACAAGAGTGTTGCTCGCATTCCTGCTGATCGCGGCAGCCACCGTCCCGACCGTGCCCAAGCCGAGCGTGTTCGGGGGCTCGACGCAGGACGACCTCTCGCCCTCGCAGCAGGTCAATCGACCGCGGGGGAGGACACGCTCGGCCTCGCCAGCGACTCCCCAGTCCCCCCGCGTGGAGGCCTCGATCGACGGTGGCGGTACGAAGCCTCCCCTGGCAGGTCCTTCTACCCAACTCTCCCTCGAAGTCATCCTCCTCGAGACGAAACCGCAGTTCTCCCCAATCTCGATCACCTATCGCCCACCTCCGCCACTTCGCTGCTGATCCTTCCCCCTCAGGGCCTCGATCCCGGAACCAGGTCGTCGGAGCCGCGGCCGAATCCCCGGCGCCAGGCCCTCTCGCATTCCAGGCGATCTGTGGATCATTCCCGAAGCTGGGAGTCGCCCCCATCGATCGGGGGGTTCGGCTTCTTCCGGGGTCGATCACTCTCGGCACCTTACAGCCTGGTGAGGGCCGTCCGGGCCGAGTGCCGCGATCTCCTAACAGCCCACTTGCTTACATTTATCAAATGGCAGTTGACCTAACCTTCTCACCTCGACGCCTGACCCGTTGACGGTCGAAGGTAGGGTCCAATGGCTCCCGGGAGGACCGGGCCTCGTATCTCCCTCCGAGGTCCGAGGTCGTCGCGGCGACGGCGGTCCGCCCGTGGCCCCGGGCGATCGTGGACAACCGCAGCTTCGGACGCCCGGAGTCCTTGTCCTCGCGCGGCGGTCGCGGGTCGGCTCCCGCGTCGCGACGGCCGAAACACGACGGCATTTGTCTCTCAGCAAAATCGGAAATTGCGGGAGCTCCCGCACGACCTGCATCGCACACGCCGGTTATTCCGATTATCCGGCTCACCCTCGACGTAACATCGTGACTGTTCTCGATTTTGTGCTATCTCGACTGTTCGAGAACAATCGAATCCGTCGATACAAGCGACACGAGGGGGATCCCTCGGCCTTCCGTAACGGAGCGAGGCAATGATGAGCAAGGATACTCATTCGTGGATCAGGATGATCACGGTTTCGGCGGGCCTTCTCGTCGGAACCCTCGACGTTGCCCGAGCCGCCGCCCAACCGCCGGACGACGCCGCCTCGTCGGCTTCCCCGATTCCCGGCCCGGGGGCCGGTGATCCCGACGCCCCTTCGGGAGTCGTCGTGAAGCCCAATGGGAGCGACGCGAATTCGATTCGGATCCCCCCGTCTCCACCGACGATCCTCGACCCGAACGTCCGGCCGATCGACCTGAACACGGCGCTCCAATTGACGGGGGTCCAGAACCCTCAGCTCCTGATCGCGAGGCAGCGTGTCGTCGAGTCCGAGGCGCTTCGCCAGTTGGCCGCGGCCCAGATCCTGCCGTCGATCAACTACGGGACGAACTACGACAGCCACACCGGTAACCTGCAACAGTCGAACGGCAACGTCCTGTCGGTCAGCCGTTCGTCCGTCTACGTCGGGGCCGGTGCGAGCGCCGTCGCGGCGGGCACGGTGACGGTCCCGGGCGTCGTGCTCGAGGGGAACATCGCGACCGGGGTCTTCGCCTACCTGACCTCGCGTCAGGTGGTCGCCCAGCGCCAGTTCGCCACGCTGGCGATCCGGAACCAGGCGTTCCTCCAGGCGACCCTGGCCTACTCCGAGCTGCTCCGGGCCGAAGGACGCCGCGCCGTCGCGATTCAGGTGCGGAACGAGGCGAGGCGCGTCGCCGAGTTGACCGCGGCCTACGCCCAGGCGGGGCAGGGGAGGTACGCCGACGCCCACCGGGCCCTGACCGAGCTCCAGACCCGAGAGGCCGACATCAAGTCGGCCGAAGGGGCGATCCTGACGTCGTCGGCCCAGCTCTGCTACGTTCTGAACATCGACCCGTCGGTCCGCCTGCATCCGACCGACTCGTTCGTCGTCCCCCACCCGATCGTCCCCGATCCGATGCCCGTCGCCGAGCTCATTGCACTCGGGCTGCTCCAACGTCCCGAGTTGAAGGAGCGGCAGGCGGCGATCCGCGAGGCGTTCCTCGCGCTCGAAGGGGCCAGGGTCTTGCCATTCTCCCCGACGATCCTGATCGGGTTCAGCTCGGGTGGATTCGGCGGCGGCAGCAACCTCGTCCGCCCGATTTTCGGCGGGTTCGGCGGTCGGTCGGACTTCGACGTCATGGCCTACTGGACGCTCCAGAACCTCGGGGTCGGGAACCTCGCGCTGATCAACCTGGGCAAGGCACGACTCGGCGTGACGCGATACCAGGAGATTGCGATCCTCGACCAGGTCCGCGCCGAGGTCGCCGAAGCGTACGCCAAGACCCATGCCCGGTTCGCCAAGATCGGGATCGCGGAGCGGGCCGTCAGGAGCGGTACCGCGGGCTTCAGCGAGGACCTCTTGAGGATCAAGAACACGGTCGCTCCTGCGATCGAGACGGTCGACAGCCTCCGGCTGCTGGCCCGTTCCCGGTACGCCTATCTCGACTCGATCGTGGACTATGACCGCGCCCAGTTCGAGCTCTACGTCGCGCTCGGGCAGCCGCCAGCGAACGCGCTGGCGCACCCGGTGCCGACCGAGGGCGTCACGCCTCCTGGCCAACCCATGGAGGTGGATCCAAGACTGCCTCAAGGCGGCGTCCCCGTCCCCGCTCAACCCGCCTCGGCCTCGGGTCCTCGCACGGATGAGGGTCGACGCCAGGTCCGGGCCAATCCCCCCGGACGGCCCTCCACCGACAGCACGGCGAGGCGTTGATGAACCCGGCGAACTCACCAATCGGGTCCCAGATTCGGAGCAGGCCCATGGCCCACGACACGAGTGGTCGACCTCGAGGATGGGGGCGACCGGGGCTCGCAACCTCGCTGCTCTATCCCTCGATCTTCCTGGCGACGACGCTCTCCGGATGCGCCACGTCGCATCTGAACTGGTCCGCGCCCCCGACCACCCCCTCGGGAGGGACCGTGGCCTCGGGCGCACCCGGTCCGACCGTGGACCTGCCCAAGGTCCGGGCGGGCTCACCCCCGCCGACTACCTCGCCGCACACGGCGGGAGAGGTCGATCCGAAGGTGCGCGCCGTCGCGGCGGCGATCGACGCCTCGGTGAAAGGGCCGACCGGAGTATTGCCCCCGGTCATCCCGGTCGTCCGGGAATATCCGATCGACCTCACGACGTCGCTTCGCCTGGCGGAGGTCGAGAACCCGCTGATCGCCGAAGCTCGCCAGCGAGTCGGCGAGGCGCTCGCGACCCTCCAGGGGGCGAGGGCGTTGCTCTTCCCGTCGTTGAACGTCGGGCTCAACCTGCGCGAGCACACCGGCAACCTCGAGCGGTCGTCGGGGCGTGTCCTGAACCTGAACTTGAGCTCGATGTACTTCGGCGGCGGTGCCGGGGCCTTCGCGGCCGGCATGATCGACATCCCGGCCATCAACATCTACAGCCCCTTGACCGACGCCATCTTCGAGCCGCTCGCCGCCCGTCGGCGAGTCGAAGGGGCGACGTTCACGGCCTCGGCGACGGCCAACAGCATCCTCGGCGAGGTCTCGGCGCTCCACTTCGAGCTCATGGCCGCCGAGGCCGACCTCCGCGTCCGCCAACAGTCGTCGGTCCAGGAGGCGGAAGTCGCCCGCCTCACGCGAGCCTACGCCGACGCGAAGCAGGGCAACGAGGCGGACGCCGAGCGGGCCCGGACCGAGCTAAGCCTGATCGAGCTCGAGGTGCGTCGGGCCGAGGAGGATGTGGCCGTCGCCTCGGCGAGGCTGGCGCAGCGACTCCACCTCGACCAAGCGGTCCGACTCCGGTCGATCGCCCCGGGCGTCGAGTTGGTCACGATCGTCGATCCGAGCACGCCGGTCCCGGAGTTGATCCAGATCGCCCTGAACCGTCGTCCCGAGATCGGGGCGAGGAACGCCGCGATTGGGGTCGCGGAGGCACGCTTCCGGCAGGAACGCTTCCGCCCCCTCCTCCCCACCCTCTGGCTCGGCTTCAGCGGCGGTGCGTTCGGCGGCGGCAGTAATCTCGTGGGGAGCCAGCTCACCGACTTCGGCGGGCGAACCGACTTCGACGTCCAGGCCTTCTGGACGCTCAGGAACCTGGGGGTCGGCAACCTCATGCTCCAGAAGCAGCGCCGGGCGGAGATCGGCGAGGCGGTCGGCGAACGGTCACGAGCCATCTCCGAAATCCGGAGCGAGGTGAGCGCCCGCCATGCGGAGGCCGCCGCGGCCCGCGAGAAAGTCGACGTCACGACCAGGCAGCTCGCGAGTGCCGAAGAGGGCTTTCGCGAAGACCTTGAGCGGATCCAGAATACCGTCGGGCGGCCGATCGAGGTCGTGAATAGCCTCGAGTTGCTCAACAACGCGAGGGTCGACCGGATCCGCGCCGTGACGGACTACAACAAGGCCGAGTTTCGATTGTTCGTGGCTCTCGGCTCACCTCCACCATTGGGTGGGCCGGCAAATGCGCCCATCCCCCCGGCCCCGATCGCGTCGCCGATGCTCCCGCCACTCGCCTCGGGTCACGGGATGCCGCTGGGCCCGCCCGGACCGCCTCCCCACCCTCCGGCCGCCAACGGCCGGGTCTTGAGATAACGCTGGGGGAGGACGAACCCGATCGATCGATCGGTCTCGACCACGACCTCGACGATCACGCGGAAAGGCGGATCGCCGAGGTCGTTGTGGTATTCGAGTCCGAGGCAACAATTGTCGGCGATCCGCCCCGCACGAGGGCAGACGATTGCGACCGTCGGAAACGAAAGGGGGCGGGATGGCCGATCTGGCCTCCCGCCCCCCTCGCAAATCTCACATCAACGGATCGCTCACGTCTTCTTCGGATGGGCGTCGCTGTATGCGGCGAATCCGAGCCAGGCGATCGGGTAGGCGCGGAGCGTTTGCCGACCGTAGGCGTCGACGACCTGGACATCGAACTGATTGATGCCGTCGGTCATCTCGGGCCTCAGGACGAAATTCCCCTTGGCATCGGCAACGGCCGCGGGGCCCCGGAGCTTGAGGTCGAGCGTCCCGGTGCCGGTGAAGATGAGCGCCCCGGGGGTCGTGTGGCCCAGGATGGTGGGGTTCTTGTTATAGGTGTTGCCGCCAAGATTTGTGGAGACGTTTCCTCGCACATTATCCTGAGGTGCGAGTGTCAGGTAGAGCTTCAAGGGAATCCTCGGGCTCACCGGCGTCAGGTTGCGGAGCAGGAGCCGCCCGTCATCCTGGCCGATCTGCCCGTTGTGATTCAGGTCCAACGAGGCGTTGTAATTGGGCTGGCCGGCCCGAGATTCATACGCCTGGGTGAATGCCTGGAGCACGTTGAGCGTGTTCTGCTGGGCGGGCGTCGGGGCCACGGCCGCCGCCACCGTACCACCCATCCGGCTCAGGGCCAGGCGGTCCTCGAGGCCTTCGAGGCAGGGACGGCATCGCCTCTGTTTTTCGGACATCCACATGCCTCCATGCATATCAAGAGAGGGCGATGGCCCCGGGCAAAGATCGCGAACTCCACCTTCGCCGTTCTTGCTACGATCGGTCGGGATCTTTGGATATCTCCAGTCTTACGAGACGACGGCTCGGAGGACGTCCCCGAGAGTCGTCACGCCCGAACCGACCGCCCCATGAGACAACCTCGCGTTCAACTCACCAACCCGCGCAATCGGTCGTGTCCGTCTGGGGTCGACTCCTGTCATCGCCACGTCACGTAGAGGGATGCTCGCCGGATTGCGATCGCGAACGCACGGGGGCGCCGTCGGCGACTGAACCCGTGTCCACGATGACCTCATCATTAGGCGAGAGGCCGCTCAGTACCTCGATCTTGAGGCCGTCGTCGGCGCCGATCACGATCTGGGTCTTCTTGGCTCTGCCCTCCTTGATGATATAGACGTCGCCCTTGCCCCCTTTCGCTTCGCCGACCAGCACCGAGGCGGGGAGGGTCGCCGACTTGGTCGAGTTGTCGAGGATCAGCTTGGCAATCCCGTACATGCCCGCCCTGATCTCGTTCTTGGGGTTCGGCAGGTCGACCTCGGTGTGCATCGTCCGGGAGGTCGGGTCTTCGGTCTCGGCGAAGCGGGAGACCTTGCCCTTGAAGACTTCGTTGCCGAGCGCGTCCAGGGTCACCTCGGCGGGGTCGCCGACGTTCGTGAATGGGACGTCTCGGTCAGGGACCTGGGTGATCACGCGGACCTTGTCCGTGCGGGCCACCGTCAAGAGCGGGACCATGCCCCCTTCGGCCGCGGAGCGGATAAAGGCCCCGCGGAAGAAATTCCGCTTGGTGATCACGCCGTCATAGGGGGACATGATCCGGGTGTACCCGACGAGGACCTTGGCCCTGTCGAGCTTGGCGTCCGCCACCATGACGTTGGCCTTGGCCTCGACAAGGTCGGCCTCGGCCTTCTTGACGCGGGCCGCAGCCGCGGTGAACTGCGCCCTGGCATTGAGGACGGCCTTCTGGGAGGAGATCTCCGAGGCTCGGGCGGATTCGTACGCCTCTTCCTCCTCGTCGGCGACCTGCTGGGGGAGGGCCTTCCTCTGGACGAGGTCTTTGTATCGGGCGAACTTCTTCTCGTGGAAGCTCCGCATCGAGACATAGCGATCGACCTCGGCCTTCGCCTGTTCGATCGACGTCGCGGCGGCGTCGCGGTCCGCTTTCGCCGAGTCGATGAAGGCCTCGGCCTGGACCACGGCGGCCTTGGACTGCTGGACGTCGGCGGCGGCCCGCTCGGCCTCCTTGATCACCTCGGGGTCGTCGATCTCGGCGAGCAACTGGTCCTGCTTCACGCGGTCGCCGTAGTCGACGTGGAGCGTCGCGAGGTAGCCGGAGATCTTGGCGAAGAGGTCCGCCTCCTCGAACGCCTGGACCGACCCGATCTGGGTGGAGGTCCTCTGGATCCCCCCCGGCGACAGGTGCGTGGTCCCGACCGCGATCGAGTCCTCCGAAGGGTGGCCGTCCGACGACGCGTGTGAGGCGTGGCCGTGATCCGTCGCGGCCTTCGCCCCCTTCGACTGGGAGTATCGCCCCAAGAACGTCAAGGTCACGGCCACCGCGGCCATGCCGGTGAAGAGGAGCCAGAGTTGGCTCTTACGTTTCGGTCTCGGTTTCGGCGGAGAGGCTGGAGTCTTGGTCTTCGGTTGTGTGGTCGTCACGTGTGCGGATCTCCCCACTGCGGAAAGCGTTCTGTTCGAGCGTCACCGGAGGCCGGCACCTGCCGGCCTCCGCGTCGTTGGTCCTCAAAGCGATTCCGGCATCCCGCCGTCGTCGAAGTCTTCCCGGAGCGACGCTTCGGCCGAATCGTTCGGAGCATGGGGCTCCGATTCGTCCTCGACGTGATCCTCGTGTCCGTGGCCGTGAACCGGGCCTCCCTTGGGGTCTCGGACCATCAGCGAGTAGAGGCAGGGGAGCACGAACAGGGTGGCCGGCTCGCCCGCGAGGAGACCTCCGAGGATGGCACGCGCGAGCGGGGCATTCGCTTCGCTCCCGCGTTCCAGCGCCATCGCACCGGGGATGAGCGCGAAGAAGGCCGCGACCGCCGTCATGGTGACCGGCTTGACTCGGATGGAGGCGGCTTTATGGATCGCCTCGGTCGGCGTGAGCCCCTCGGCGTGGCGGAGCTCCTGGGCGAAGTCGGTCATGAGCACCGTGTTGGCGACCTTGATGCCGACCACGAAGATGAAGCCCAGGAGCGACTGCACGTTGACCGCGGTCCCGGAGAAATAGAGCGCAGGCAAGATCCCGATGAGGCAGAGCGGGACGATCAACATGACGGTCAGCGGGACAATCCAGGACTTGTCGAGACCGACCATCAGGAAGTAGATCAGGACCGACGCGCCGATCAGCCCGAACCCGAGGTTGTAGAACGTCTCCTGCATCCTCGAGTATTCGCCGCTGAGGACGATCTTCGACCCCTTCAAAGGCGTCTTGCGGCTCGAGGAAGGGTCGTAGGGGGCCCAGCTCCCGTCCTCCTGTTTCTCGCCCTCCTCGTCGATGACCTTCGTCACGTCCTCGGAGATGTGGCCGAGGTCGCGTCCATGGACGCCCATCGAAAGGTCGATCGTCGGCTGGATGTTGTCGTGGGTCACTTCGGTCGGGACGGTGGTCCTCCGGAGCGTGACGAGGTTGCTGAGCGGGATCGCCTTGCGCTGGTCCGCGCCGGTGATCGGGATGTTCAAAAGCGTCTTGATCGATTTGATGTCGTTCTCGGGATATTGCACGCCGACGAAGTACTGGTTGCCGCCGACCGGGTCGATCCAGAAGTTCTTCTTATTGAACTGGATGCTTGAATTGAACGCCGCCACGACGTTCTTCATGACGTCTTCCTGGGTTAGCCCCAGGTCGGCGGCCTTGGCCCGGTTCACGTCGATCACATACTCGGGATAGTCGAGGCGCTGGATGATCCGTGCGTCGACCACGCCATCGATGCGGATGCACTTGGCGCGGATCCGCTCGGCGATGGCCCGAGCGGTCCGCTGATTCTTGCCGGTGACCCGGATATTGATCGGGGTCGACTTCCCTTCATTCATCGCACCTCGGACCAGGCCGCCGGCGTCGAAGCCGAAGTCGAGGCTGCGAAAGCGGGGATCCTTGGCGACGCCGGTTCGGACCATGTGGACATATTCTTGTGCCGAGTGGGTGCGATGCTCCTTGAGTTGGACCTTGATGACCGCGTCCATCGGTCCCGAGTTGGGGGTGTAGGCGGCCGACCAGTCGGCGTTCACCCCGATCTCGGAGACGAACAGCTCCAGGTCATGTTCGGGGATGACTTTCTTGATGAACGCCTCGACCTCGGCCACCTTCTCCTCGGTCCGTTCGATTCGGGTCCCACTCGGGGCTCGGACGTACATATCAAAGGCGCCGGCGTCGACCTCGGGATAGAAATCCCGGCGCATCATCGGCCACATCAACCCGAGGGTCATCGCCAAGGTTCCGAAGCCGAGGCCGATGACCAGGAGCCGATTCCGCAACACCACCGTCAACAGCCGCGAATAGGCGGCGAAGATCCCATCGACCGTTCCTTCCCAACGGGCGAAGGCTCGGCCGAGGAATCCCTTGGGTTTGGGCTCATGATCCTCCCCTTCAGAGTGGCCGTGGCCGCTCAACCAGGCGGCGCTGCAGGCGGGGACCAGTGTCCTCGAGAGGATGTAGGCCGAGCACATCGCGAAGGCCACCGCGAGCGTCAGCGGCAAGAAGAGGAACTCGCCCATGCCGGGCATCAGGGCCAGCGGGGCGAGCACCAGGAACGTACAAAGCGTCGAGACGAGTTCCGGGAGGGCGACCTCGCTGGCCCCGAGATAGGCCGCCTCCCGGGGTGACGCCCCCAGGCCGAGGTGTCGGTGAGTGTTCTCGAGACAGATGATCGCGCTGTCGATCATCGGGCCGATCGCGAGGGTGAGCCCGGCCAGGGTCATGACGTTGATCGTCTGCCCCGTGTAATTCAGAAAGATGCACGCGGAGAGGACCGAGATCGGGAGCGTCATGACGGCGATCGCCGTCATCCGCCACTCGCCGAGGAACATGAGGATCGTGAGCGAGCAGAGGATGGCCCCGAGCACGCCTTCCTGAACGAGGCTCGAGATCGCCTGGCGGACGAAGATCGATTGGTCCATGACCAGTTTCAGCTCGATCCCGCCGCGGGTGAGCCTGTCGGTGAACTCGCCCAATTTCGACCGGACGCTGTTGACGACGGCCAGTGTGCTCGACCCGAGTTGGCGGAAGACCGGGATGTAGACCTCGCGGCGGCCGTCGATCCGCACGACGTTCGTCTGGATGAACGCCGCATCCTTGGTCGTGGCCACGTCGCGGAGATAGGAGATGTTGCCGATCTTCGAGTGCAGGGGGATGTCGCCCATCTCGTTCGGATAGTCGAACATCGAGTTCGAGTCGAGGGCGTAGTCGACGTCGCCGATCTTGGCGTCGCCGGTCGGGAGGAACACGTTGTACTTGTCCATCGCGTTCATCACGTCCAGCGGCGAGAGCCCGCGGGCCTCGAGCTTCTGGCGGTCGAGGTAGGCCATCACGGCCCGGATCTTGCCGCCGTAGACGACGGGCGCGACGGCGCCCTTGATGCTCATGATCATGTTGCGGACTTCATATCGTCCGACGTCGTAGAGGATCGACTCCCCTTGCGTCCCCTCGGGGCTGTCGACCGCGACGATCCCGACCGGCGTCGTGCTCGTGGGGTCGAACGGGAGCACCACCGGCGGGAGCGTCCCTGGTGGAAGGTTCGGGACGGCGGCCAGCGCGAGGGAATTGACCTGCGTCAAGGCCCCGTTCGGGTCGACGCCGCTCCGGAAAAAGTCGCGGACCACGCTCGCCCCGACGATCGAGCGGGACTCCTGCCGGGACGTGCCGTTGGCCTGGCCGACCCAACGCTCCATCCGGTTCGTGATGTCCTTCTCGACGCTCGAGGCGGGCATGCCCGAGTAGAACGTCAGCACCTGCACCGCAGGGCTCTTGAATACGGGCAAAATGTCAATCGGAATCATATAAATTGAAACCCCGCCGAGCATCACCAGAGTCAAGCAAAAGACGGTGACGGCGTACGGGTTTCCGAGCGACGCACGGATCAGGCCATTCACAGATAGACCTCCACTAACGACGCGGACATGCGGGCGCGCGAGCCTACGCGGGCGCGCACGTGGCCTCAGGTAGGACGTGGGGCGTGATGCGAAGAGATCGGGGGGGGAAATTATGGCAGGGGGGAATTCGGCGGGATGTGACCGATCAGCAACGCGGGCAGTCGGACAGATGGATCGAGGAATGGATCCTCGACGCGAAGGCTGGGAAATGAAGGCGGGATGACCTCGTCAGTGGGTCCGAAGCGAGGAGCCAAAGCCCAGTCGACCGGACGCAGGCGACCGCCGAGCCCGGATCGCCACCCTTCTCTTGCACGAGGATCGTCGAAAGAAAGGGCCGATTGGGCCGTTGTGCCGGCCACATGCACATCCGCACGACGAAACGATCCTGCGACGCCGTCTTGGGAAGATCGGGCCGCAGCGCGACCGGGGATGCCAGGACGCGGAGGATCAGCAATAGGAGTAGAGGCTTCATTACACTCGTAAAAGAATGCATGGACAGCCCCTGAAATCACCCGGCGCGACACCGTTGATCCCTCGCGGGTCGCGCAACTTCTGATCCTCATCAGCTATTTAGTGTAAGACGTTCCTTAAAGAGATCAAGTCGGATTGATTCACTATCAACGTTTTCAACACTCCAGATTGACTCAGCCGAACCCATTCCCAGACAAGACGTTATCTCCGATCGAAATGGCCAAGAATAAGGATCGTCCCAAAATAGGGCGAAGGGAATAGTGTACAAACTCGACACTTTACGGAACAAAGTCAGGAGCGGTCCAGGACGGCTATCCCCAGAGAAACTCAATATTTGCGCAGGCATGAGTCAATCGTTCGCTACTGACCAGTGACAAGTTGCCGCGGGTGGTTTGGGACGATCCCAGATGATCGTCTTGGAACGACGCTCAGGCCGACCATATAATAAGGACTTACGTCGACCTCTGCCGAACAATGCACAGCCTATGAGAGCACGCTCAAGCACCGATTTGCTTGGTCAAACGTTCGCTCCGTTACGTGAGCGATTATTTTTTACGCATCTCACGGAGGAGGGGTGGCTCGGCCAGGGCGAAGACCAGGACCTCTTCTCCGGTGACGGTGCTGATGTCGTGGTGAAGGCTCACCACCTTGACGCCCGTGGCCTCGAGAACCAACTTCTCCAGGAGCGGCCGCGCCGTCTCGATAAGATGGGTCCGGACTTGCTTGAGGAGTTCCCTCCCCTTTTCGGCCGGGAGCGTCTTGACAAGATGCTGTTCGGCGGCGGTCAAAACGCCCTGGAGGCGGACGAGAATACAGTCAATGATTATATGTGAATGAATATTCTTGGGCCCGCGGCCCATGTATTCCTGCTCGAAGCGTCGGATCCCTTCGCAGACGGCTGCCTCGACCTCACCCTGCGTTTTCATGAAAGCCTCAACCATGGGGTCCGTCGCCCGTAGAGGATTCGCAAAGGCACTCTGGGGGGACATCGCCACGGCGCATAAGGGGCCTCGTGTCGTGGGCGGCCTGAGGAGGATCATATCAAACTCGGCAAAGAAATGCACTTGACTTCCTCGCTAGCGGTCGTCAGGCTAAAGCTTCGTAATCGTTGGATGACTTGTTAAGGGACAACCCGGCCTGGCCGGGGGGTCCGTTAAAGGTAACCCGACGTGCTCGAGCGTCCCACTACGGCGTTCGAGCACGTCGGTTTTTTTTTGCCTTTGAGAATGCAGTGCATCGCTTTCCGATGACACTTCATGCCTGAGAGGAAGGCTCAAAGTTCCGGAGTTTCGGTAAGGGCAATCCCTCGGACGCCATCCGACAGCCCCAGCGCAAACCCGGAATCGGCAAAAACGGCTAGGGCTTGCCGTCTCCGCGAGGCCGCCACCGAGTAGCTCCTTGCATCCTCGGTAAGCAGAGTGGGCGGTCACTTCAAGACTTCGTGCCGCGACCGAGGGGGTGATATCGGACGGGACAACAAAGGACTGGTTCGACGGTCATGACGAAATCTACAACGGCGCAGCAAGTGGCCGAGGCCGCAAGCAGGTTCCAGGAGCAGAGAACAGGACACGCACCCAGAGCGGTGTCCGTGATCCTGAGTGAGGACACGTTGGTGGTTACACTCCACGGGGCTTTGTCGCCGGCCGAAAAGGCCCTTGCAAAGACTCCTGAGGGCGCCGCCCAGGTTCAGGAGTACCACCGGCAGTTGTTCGCAAGCGATTCCGACTCGCTTCGGAAGGAGATCAAGCGTATCACCGGCATGTATGTACGCGAGGCGACTGCGGAGGTCGAACCGGAGAGTGGCGCGGTCATGCAGGCGTTCACGACCGGCACCGTCGTGCAGGTGTTCTTGCTGGACGGCAGCTCACCTACGGAAACCTGGAGCGGGGCTCGACCATGAGATTCGTGATCCGAATCGGGATATCCCTGCCGTGCACTCAGTGGGAGTTTCACTCGTGGGAATCTTCGAGATCGCGGCACTTGCCTTGGCAATCGCTCCAGGATTTTCCGGTACGTACATTTTTATCTGCACTCTTTTACTGAATGAATACGAGCGCGGTGAGGTGTTCCGGCCGGGCAGGGACGTGCCGAATCTCAAGAGACCGGGATTGATCCTGGTCTTCTGCCGGTCGATCGCATAATGCGGGTCGCCCTCCGGACCATCACGAGAGTCATCGATCCCGAGGACGTCTTTACCCGAGACATGGTCTCGGTCCGAGTTCATGCCGTGCTCTGTTTCCGGGGCATGGACCCGATGCGCTCCGAACTGGAGATGCCCGATTTTTGTTCGCCACCTCCCAGGAGCCTCGACGACCTTGCACAGAACGCTGAGCCAAGCGGAACTCGATGGCCTGCTGACGGAGAGAGACAAGGTGGTCTGCGGTCTGTAAGTGAACATTGATGGGTACTCCAAGCCTTGGGGGGGAAGTCTCCGTCGTCGACGTCAAAGACGTGGACCTCCCTGAGGAAATGAAGCGGGAGGAGCGAAATGAATTATTCAGGACGTTTCCGAGTGCAGCCCGGGACGAGGGTCAAGCTCAACGACATTGACACGAAGTTCAAGCACCATCACGAGGGCCACAAGGAGGCGGCCAAGGACCTCGAACACTATCGGGGGAGGTTGAGAGAACTGCAAGAGTTATTCTATGCCGATGGTCGGCGCTCGCTTCTGGTCTGCCTGCAGGCGCCGGACGCGGGGGGTAAGGATGGGACGATCAATCACATCCTGGGATCGATGAATCCCCAGGGCTGTAAGGTTGCGGCGTTCAAGCAACCCAATTCCGAGGAGCTCGCGCACGATTTCTTGTGGCGTATCCATCGCGACACGCCCGCCCGCGGGCAAGTGACCATCTTCAACCGTTCACACTACGAAGATGTCCTGATCGCCCGCGTCAATGATCTGGTCCCGAAAGAGATCTGGTCCCGCCGCTACGCGCGAATCAACGCATTCGAGGAAGGCCTCGTCGAGGACAACACCCAAATCCTCAAGTTTTTCCTGCATATCTCGAAAGGCGAGCAACTGAAGCGCTTCAAGGATCGGCTCGACGACCCGTCCAAGCAATGGAAGATCAGCGAGTCAGACTACGGGAAGCGGATGTGTTGGGACGACTACACGGCGGCTTACGAGGATGCACTGTCCCGTTGCAGTACCGAGCATGCCCCCTGGTTCATCATCCCCGCCGACCACAAGTGGTTCAGGAACCTGGCCGTCGCCCGGATCGTCGTGGAGCATCTGGAAGGACTCAAGCTGACGTTCCCGCCGCCTTCCGTGGACATCGAGCACATTCGCAAAGAGTATCACTCCGCGAAGAAGCGAGGTCAGCATGCCGAGGACGACGCAACGAAGCAACTAGCCGAAGACGGCGCCGCGAGAACTCACGCGGAGACATCAGATGATTGAAGCGCCGTTGTATCCGTTGCGATTTGACCCGATCTGCCAGTACCGACTCTGGGGCGGCCGAAGCCTTTCCGCGTTTCTCACCGCACCGCTGCCGGGCGACGGACCCATCGGCGAAGCGTGGCTCCTGAGCGATCGTGACGACCATCTCAGCAAGGTCGCCGACGGACCACTCAAGGGGTCGACCATCCGGCAATTGCTTGAGGGAGTTCCGGAGGGATTGCTCGGTAGACTCGCGCGTCGGTTCCGACGGTTCCCCGTGTTGCTCAAGTTCCTCGACGCACGCGACAGGCTCTCGGTCCAGGTGCATCCCGAGGATGGACAGCGCGACTTGATCCCGGCCGGCGAGACGGGCAAGTCCGAAGCCTGGGTCGTGCTGGAGGCGGGGCCGGAGAGCCGGATCTATGCGGGGCTGAAACCTGGCACGACCCGAGCCGATTTGGAGCGGGCGCTGGCGAGTCGCTCCGTGGCCGAGTTCCTACCAAGCTTCACGCCGAGGGTCGGCGATGCGGTCTTCCTCCGCGCCCGGACCGTTCATACTCTCAGCGGCCTCGTGGTGTTCGAAGTGCAGGAGAACAGCGACGTCACGTTTCGCCTCTACGATTGGGATCGCGCCGACCCGAAGACGGGCAAGCCTCGACCCCTGCAAGTCGAGCAAGCGATGGCCAGTATCGATTTCGGGCAGATCGCGATCGGCCCGGTGGTGCCGGTGGTGGAGGACGAGGCGTCAACGGCTCGGCGAGAGCGTCTCTTTCATTGCGAACACTTCTCGGTGTGGCGGCACACAGGTGGGTCGCCGTTCGCGGTCGGGGCGACGGGCCTGCCGCGAGTGCTGGTCTGTGTCGTGGGCGAGGGGAACCTGGAATACCGAGGTGACGAATATCCTATCCGCCGCGGGGACGTCGTGCTCTTGCCGGCGGAGGTGGGGGAGTGTCGCCTCTGCCCGGCTAACGCCATCACGATACTGGAAGTCGCGCTGCCGGAATAATGGCGGCCGGCTCGGTCCGCGATGGTCGTCAGGGACTCGCATACGGAGACCGGAGGGATGAAAAAGCTCGTCGTATTCGACCTGGATGGGACACTTGCACAGAGCAAATCATCTCTCGATGACGAGATGGCGGGAATCTTGAACAGGCTGCTCCTCGTCACCAAGGTGGCCGTGATTTCCGGCGGCAAGTGGGCTCAATTTCAGACTCAAGTCGTCTCACACCTTGCCGTCGACGAACGCCTTAACAATCTTTCTCTTCTACCTACGTGTGGGACCCAGTTTTATCAATATGTAAACGGTTGGGAAAGACTTTACGCCGAGGATTTCACCCCCGATCAGAAGGAGAAGATCATCGGTTCCTTGAATGCGGCGATCAAGCAATCGGGCATGGAGCCCGAGAAGGTTTGGGGCGAGGTGATCGAGGATCGCGGAAGTCAAATCACCTTCTCAGGATTGGGCCAAGAAGCACCCCTGAAGGAAAAGGTGAAATGGGACCCGGATTTCGCCAAGCGCAAGAGGATGAAAGCCATCCTCGGCACGATGCTCCCCGAGTTCTCCGTCCGATTGGGCGGCGCGACGTCCATCGACGTCACCAAACCCGGGATCGACAAGGCTTACGGGATCAAGAAGCTTCGAGGCATCCTCGGGATCGCCATCGAGGAAATGATCTTCATCGGGGATGCCTTGTTCCCCGGAGGCAACGATTATCCGGCCGAGCAAGCCGGCTGCGTTTCGATCCGAGTCCGGGACCCGGAAGAGACCAAACGGGTCGTCGAAGCAATCATCGCGTGCCTCCGTTGAGCCGACCGAGCGTGAGCTTTCGAGGAGGGACGATGAGCGGATTCTCGATGCGTCGGCTCGGGCTGATAATGGAGCCGGAGCCGGGCAATGCCCAGGAAGTCGAAGGGGTCTTGAACCCGGCAGGGGTTCGCGGCCCGGATGGGCACTATTATCTCTTCCCGAGGCTGGTGGCGAAGGGAAATTACTCGCGCATCGGCATCGCCCGCGTCAAATTCAATCAGGACGGCGATCCGGTGGGCGTCGAGCGTCTCGGCATCGCCCTTGAGCCCGAAGCCGATTACGAACTGCGGCCGGGCGGCGGCGGCTGTGAAGATCCGCGGATCACCTTCGGCGAAGACATCAAGCGTTACGTGATGACCTACACGGCGCTCTCGCCCAACGGCCCTCGGATCGCGCTGGCGATCTCGGAAGACCTGTTCCACTGGCAGCGTCTGGGGCTGGCGACCTTCCTCCCGTATCACGGAATCGAGTTCGACGGAGTCGACAACAAGGACGCCAGCATCTTCCCCGTAGCCATCCCGGACCCCGAGGGGAAACCGGCTATGGCCCTCCTCCACCGGCCTCTCTTTTCGGGAACTCGCCCCGAAGAGACCGCCTGTCAGCCAGCGTCCCGATTTGTGGATGTTAATCGAGAAAGCATATGGATTTCTTATTGCCCGCTGGATCGGCCCGGCGACGAGCCCTACAACCTCTGCAACTTTACCTTGCACAACCGTCTGGCGAGCCCGGTGGAACCCTGGGAGGCGCTTAAGATCGGCGGCGGCACCCCTCCGACCCTGACCCGGCACGGATGGATGGTGATCTACCACGGCGTCCACGAGCTGCATGGAGCGAACGCAGCAGCCCACAAATTATGCTATTCCGCGGGCGTGCTGGTCCTGTCTGACACGACTCCGCGTCAGATCCTTTATCGTTCCACGGAGCCGGTGCTCACGCCGGATTCGCCACAGGAGCGAATCGGGACCGTCGCCAACGTCGTGTTCCCTACCGCCATCGACCGTCGCGACGATCTCGGCTTGCCCGATCGATGCGACGTCTATTACGGCATGGCCGACAACCGGATCGGCGTGGCTCGCCTCGATGTACCCGAATTCCTACCGACTGGGGCGCTCGCCGATTCGCCCCGATCCCAAGGCTCACGACCGATCGACGGCAGTTCCTCGAGCGGGGGGCGCCGTGAGGTTCCGATCACGACCCAGGGGGTTCCTCACCACAATGACATCCGCGGCCACCATCGCCCCGCCCGAGCTGGACGAGCTCTGCGTCAACACACTCCGCTTCCTGGCCGTCGACGCCGTGCAGAAGGCGAAGTCGGGGCATCCCGGCCTGCCCCTGGGTTCGGCGGCGATGGCCTACGCGCTCTGGGATCGCTCGCTCAAGTTCAACCCGAGTGATCCCCATTGGCCTGACAGGGACCGCTTCATCCTCTCTGCCGGGCATGGATGCGCGCTCCTGTACGCACTACTCCACGTCACGGGCTTCGACTTACCCTTGGAGGAACTCGAGAAGTTCCGCCAGTGGGGGAGCCGCACCCCAGGCCACCCGGAATACGGCAAGACCCCCGGCGTCGAGGCCACCACCGGACCGCTGGGTCAGGGCCTGGCGAACGCCGTCGGCATGGCCATCGCCGAGGTGGCCCTTGCCGCGCGCTTCAACCGACCGGGTCACCTCATCGTGGATCACTACACCTACGTCCTGGCGAGCGATGGCGACCTGGAGGAAGGAATCTCTTCCGAGGCCGGATCGGAGGCCGGCCACCTGGGTCTGGGCAAGCTCATCGTCCTCTACGCCGACAATCACATCACGATCGAAGGTAGCACGGAGCTGGCCTTCACCGAAGACCGGATGGCCCGTTTCGCCGCGTTCGGCTGGCACGTCCAGCGGATCGAAGAGAGCAACGACATCGACACGGTCGCCGCCGCGCTGAGTTCCGCCCGGGAAGAACGGGGCCGGCCTTCCTTAATTCAAGTTCGGACCCACATCGGCTTCGGGAGTCCTCACAAGCAGGACACCGCGGCGGCCCACGGCGAGCCGCTCGGTCTGGAGGAGGTCCGCTTGACTAAAGAAGGGTTGGGCTGGCCGGTGTCCCCCCCCTTTCATCTTCCCGAGGAGGCCCTGGAGCATTTCCGGGAAGCGGTCGCGCGGGGAAGTACCGCGCAAGCGGAATGGGAGTCGCGTCTCCGGGCTCATGCGGAGGAATACCCTGAGCTGGCCGCAGAGTTCCAGCGGGTCATGCACAGGGAGATACCGGACGGTTGGGACGCCAACCTCCCGACCTTCGGCACTGCGGACGGCCCTATGGCGACCCGTATCGCTTCGGGAAAGACGATCGAGTTCCTGGCCACTCGGCTGCCCGAAATGATGGGAGGATCGGCCGATCTGGCTCCCAGCACCCACACGAACATGGAAGGGGCGGGGAACTTTGAGCCGGAGAATCGGGCAGGACGCAACATGCATTTCGGCATCCGAGAGCATGCGATGGGGGCGATCCTGAACGGCATGGCGTTACACCGCGGCCTCATCCCCTTTGGCGCCACCTTCTTGATCTTCAGCGACTACATGCGTCCTCCGATGCGACTGGCGGCCATGAACGGCCTGCCGGTGATCTACGTCTTCACCCACGACAGCATCGCGATGGGGGAAGACGGCCCCACCCATCAGCCTGTCGAACAGCTGTTGGGATTGCGATCGATCCCCGGCATGGTTGTCATCCGGCCGGCGGATGCCAACGAGACGGCGATTGCCTGGCGGATCGCCATCGAGCGGAGGGACGGGCCCGTTGCCCTCGTGTTGACACGCCAGGGGCTTCCCGTGCTCGACCTGTCCCGGTATCCGGGCCTATCGGCGGGAGTGCCGCTCGGCGGCTATATCCTCGCCGACTCTCCGACGGCTGCACGGCCCGACCTCGTCCTGATCGCGACGGGCTCCGAAGTACATCTGGCGCTGGAGGCGCGTGACCGATTGGCGACCGAGGGCGTCCAGGCGAGGGTGGTGAGCCTGCCGAGTCCGGACGTCTTCTCGATGCAGCCCGACCGGTATCGGGACCAGGTCCTGCCCCCGGGAGTGCCCTTGCTGGCCATCGAGGCCGGCGCCTCGCTCGGCTGGAGATCCTATGTCGGTCCCCAGATCGCCGTGATCGGAGTCGACACTTTCGGGGCATCAGCCCCAGGGCCGGTCGTCATGCAGCATTTCGGCTTCACCGTGGACAATGTCTGCAAGCAAACTCATGCCTTGCTCCGGCAGGCCAAGGAGAAAACATGATGCGGGTGGGCCTCGCCGCGGACCATGGAGGTTTCTCCCTCAAGGGGCAGATGGCGGACTCGCTACGGGGCTCGGGGTACGAGGTCGTGGACTTCGGCGCTCACCAGTTAAACCCCGGGGACGACTACCCTGACTTCATCATCCCTATGGCCAGGGCCGTCGCCGCGGGAGAAGTTGAACGCGGAGTGGCGCTCTGCGGCAGCGGAGTTGGAGCTTCTGTCGCCGCGAACAAGGTTCCCGGTGTGCGAGCCGGGCTCATCCATGACGTCTTCTCCGCCCATCAGGGCGTCGAAGATGACGACATGAATGTTTTTTGCTTGGGGGGCAAGGTGGTCGGCACTGCGCTCGCGTGGGAACTGGTCGAGACCTTTCTATCCGCCCGTTTCAGCGGCGCCGAACGCCATCTACGCCGCCTCGCAAAAGTGCAGATGCTGGAGAAGCGGGAAGTGGGACCATGACAAGTTCCTGCGAGGGAAATACCGCGGCGAAGAAGGGACGTGCATGATGACCGGCCGGGCCAACACTCCGGGATTTAGTCGATCTACGACGCAAAATCAAGGGACGACGCACCCGGACCGCGGACTCATCACGTCAGTGCGTGGAAGTGTGGTCGATGTACGGTTTGAGGACAGCTTGCCGCCCATCTATTCGTTGCTGCACGCAGGAGAGGCGACGAAGGTCGCAATCGAGGTGCTGATGCAACTCGATGACCACCATGTTCGCGGAATCGCGCTAAATCCCACCCAAGGCCTCGCTCGGGGCATGGCCGTGGAGAACACCGGCGGGCCGTTGAAGGTGCCGGTCGGAAGGGGGATTCTTTCGCGGATGTTCGACGTCTTCGGCAACCCCATCGACCGGCAACCGGCGCCGGCCGATGTGGAGTGGCGTTCCATCCACCGAGACCCGCCATCCCTGGCCATTCGCTCGAGCAAGTCCGAAGTCTTCGAGACGGGCATCAAGGTCATCGACGTGCTGGTGCCGCTGGAGCGTGGCGGCAAGGCCGGACTGTTCGGAGGCGCGGGCGTGGGCAAGACGGTGTTGCTCACCGAGATGATTCACAATATGGTCGGCCAACAAAACGGCGTGAGCATGTTTTGCGGTATCGGCGAGCGCTGCCGCGAAGGGGAAGAACTCTACCATGACATGAAAGAAGCCGGCGTGCTCCCGCACATGGTCATGTTGTTCGGCCAGATGAACGAGCCCCCGGGCGCCCGGTTCCGCGTAGGCCTGGCGGCCCTGACGATGGCCGAGTATTTCCGGGATGATGAACACCGCGACGTGCTGCTCTTGATCGACAACATCTTTCGCTTCATTCAGGCGGGCATGGAGGTATCCGGCCTGATGGGTCAGATGCCTTCGCGCCTGGGCTATCAACCGACGATGGGTACCGAACTGTCGGGACTCGAGGAGCGCATCGCCAATACCGACACGGGCGCCATCACGTCGATCCAGGCGGTCTATGTGCCGGCGGACGATATGACGGATCCGGCGGCCGTGCACACGTTTTCGCACCTTTCCGCGTCGATTGTTCTTTCCCGCAAGCGGGCGAGCGAGGGACTCTTTCCGGCCATCGACCTGATGCAATCCAACTCCAAGATGGCGACACCGTCCATAATCGGCCAGAGGCATTACCTCCTGGCGCAGGAGATCCGCAGGACGCTGGCGCAATATGAGGATCTCAAGGACATCATCGCCATGCTCGGGATGGAGCAACTCTCGCCCGAAGACCGCAGCGTCGTCGGGCGCGCCCGCAGACTGGAGCGGTTCCTCACCCAACCGTTCTTCGCGACCGAGGCGTTCAGTGGCATTGAGGGAAAGGTGGTCAGCCTGAAGGATGCGATCGACGGCTGCGAGCGCATCCTGAACGATGAATTCAAGGATTTGCCCGAGGGCGCCTTTTACATGATCGGGTCGATCGACGAGGCCCGGGAAAACGCGAGAGCCAAAACGCTCGCCGATTCCGGTCCGGGTCCCCAACCCAAGGGTCCATCGAGCCCCGAGGCGGTCGGGAAACCAAAACCCAAGGTCGGGCAAGGAGTCAACTCCCATTAATCTCAAGATCCTCCTACCATTCCGGGTCTTCGTCGAGGCGAAGGGGGTGGAACGGATCGTGGCCCAGACGCTCGCCGGTTCCCTGGGACTCCTGCCGCACCGACTCGATTGCGCGGCAGCCCTAGTGCCGGGGATCCTGACCTACGAAACGGAAGCGGACGGCGAGGTCTTTCTGGCCGTCGATCAAGGGGTGTTGGTCAAGGCCGGCATGGATGTCCTGGTCTCGGTGCGAGATGCGATCGGCGGGACCGGCCTCGAGACGCTCCACGAAGCGGTGAATCGGGAGTTCCTCAACCTGGACGATCAGGAGCGGAACGCCCGCTCGGTGCTGGCGAAGATGGAGAGCGGGTTCATCCACCGATTCATGGAATTTCAACATGGACGATGAACCGAATTCGAACCAGGCGAGCCGGGAATCGAACTTCGGCCGACAGATCGGGGCACAGGCGGCGCGCAAGGTGAAGTCGCGGCGGGGAGCCGACAGGAGCGTTTGGTTCGGCCTGGGGATGTCCGGTTTGATCGGTTGGTCGGTGGTCGTTCCTACCCTGGGCGGTGCGGCGTTAGGGATCTGGGTGGACACGCATTTTCCGAGCTCCTACTCATGGACGTTGATGCTGCTCCTCGTGGGATTGATCCTCGGCTGTCTCAACGCTTGGCATTGGGTCAACTCGGAGTCCAAGGCCATGCAGGAGGAAGGAGATGAGTGACCTCCCGACTCTTGCGCTCGCCCTACTGGCCGGAGGCTTGCTCGGCGGGTTTTATTTCGGAGGCCTCTGGTGGACAGTCCAGAAGGGATTGTCGTCCGAGAGGCCGGCGTTCTGGTTCCTCGGCAGCGTGCTGCTCCGAATCAGCGTGGTCCTGGCCGGATTCTATCTTGTCGCCCGCTCGCATCTTGCAAGCCTTATCATTTGTTTGTTTGGATTCGTGATCGCGCGTCTCATTGTTGTGAAACGGCTCACGCGAGCGCAGGCGGACGAACAAGCTCAACTGGAAAAGGAGACCGGCATTGCGCCTTAGCCCGGATGAGCTGGTTTACTGGCGACACGGGTTTCTCGTGCTCAATAGCACGATCGTCACCACTTGGGGTTTGATGATTGCGATGACCGTCGGGGCGAAGTTGATTACTCGCAAGCTCGTGACCGAAGGGGCGATCTCTCGTTGGCAAGGCTTCCTGGAAATCGTGGTCGCCTCGATACAGAAGCAGATCGAGGAGGTCGGCCTGCACCAACCGGAAAGGTATCTCAGCTTCATCGGCACCTTATTCCTATTCATCGCAGTCTCCAACCTCTGCACGATTCTCCCCTGGTACGAACCCCCGACCGGTTCGCTCTCGACGACGTCGGCCTTGGCGATTTGCGTCTTCGTCGCCGTGCCGTTCTTCGGAATCGAGGAGCAAGGGTTCGGCAGATATCTCAAGTCCTACCTGGAGCCGACCTTACTGATGCTGCCGTTCAACATCATCAGTGAGCTCTCGCGCACGCTGGCCCTGGCCATCCGCCTGTTCGGCAACATCATGAGCGGCACGATGATCGTCGGCATCTTGCTCACGATTACCCCCCTGATCTTCCCGATCATCATGACGGTCCTCGGCCTGCTCACCGGCATGGTGCAGGCCTACATCTTTAGCATCCTGACGGCCGTCTACATCGCCGCCGCCACGCGAGGGCGCAGGCCACACCCCCTACCCGTTGCGATCTAATGTCGACTGAACTGACATGACAGACGGAGCCACCATGGACAGCATGACCATGATCGCGATGACGTCCATCATCATCGCCGGAATCACCACCGGATTCGGCACGATGGGTCCCGCGCTTTCGGAAGGGCGGGCGGTCGCGTCGGCTCTGACCTCGTTGGCACAGCAGCCCGATGCGTCCTCGACCATCACGAGGACCTTATTCGTCGGCCTTGCGATGATCGAGTCGACGGCGATCTACTGCTTCGTGGTCTCGATGATCCTCATCTTCGCCAACCCGTTCTGGAACCACGTCATCGCCCAAGCCACGGGGAAGTGAGCCATGCTCAACGGTTGGTTCACGATCGCCGCCCAAGTCGTCAACTTCCTCATCCTGGTGTGGTTGTTCAAGCGATTCCTTTACAAGCCGATCCTGAACGCCATCGATGAACGCGAGAAAGGGATCGCGGCTCAACTCGCGGCGGCCGAGGCGACGCAGGTGGAAGCGCGAAAGGATCGCGACGGCTTCCAACAGAAGAACGACGTCTTCGACAAGGAACGTGCCGTGCTCCTGAAGAAGGCCACGGACGAGGCCAAATCCGAACGTGATCGGCTGCTCGACCAGGCACGAAAGGATGCCGACTCGTTGCGTGCCAACCGCCAGGAGGCGTTGTTAATCGAACAGAAGAACCTCAGTCGGGACATCGCCCGCTGGACCCATAAGGAAGTCTTCGCCATCGCGCGGAGAACTCTGACGGACCTCGCCGACGCAAGCCTCGAGCAACGCATCGGCGACGTATTCGTCGACCGCGTGCGCGCCCTGAGCGGCGAGGCCAAGGAGCCGTTGGCGACCTCTTTCAAGACGTCGAACCGCAAGGTGAGCGTGCGTAGCGCATTCGATCTGTCCCCCGCTCAGCGGACCGCCATCGAAAGCGCGGTCAAGGAAACCTTCGCCCCGGACGCGCAAGTCCAGTTCGCCACCGCGCCCGAATTGGTCAGCGGTATCGAACTCACCACCAATGGTCTCAAGATCGCCTGGAGCATCGCGGATTATCTTTCGACGCTGGAAAAGAGCGCCGGGGAGCTCTTGAACGCGGCCGCAAAGCCGGCCGTAAAGGCCGAGCCCGTGGCGAACGGCGAGTCCAAGGCAGCGCCGAAGGCCGACGCCAGAAACGTCCGTAAAGCGGCGTCGTCGGCCCCGAAGGTAGCCTCATGAACAACGCAACGGATCGCCTGCACACCGTCTTCGACCAGGCGTTTGCGGGTCTCAGCCGGACGTTAGAGGTGTTCTCCCCGCAACTGTCGCCGCGCGAGGTGGGTACGATCACCAGGGTCTCCAGCGGCATCGCCATGGTGTCGGGCCTTCCGGGCGTCGGCTTCGATGAGTTGGTGAGGTTTCCCGGCGATCTTTATGGCATCGCATTCAACGTCGATTCGGACGAGATCGGCGTCGTGCTCCTGGGAGGATGCGAGCATCTGCACGCGGGCGACGAGGTCGAGCGCACGGGTCGTGTGATGGACGTGCCGGTGGGTGATGGCTTGATCGGGCGCGTCATCGACCCCCTGGGTGGGCCCCTCGATGGCAAGGGGCCGGTTGACTCCGGCCTGCGTTTGCCGATCGAGCGGCCGGCCCGGCCGATCATGGACCGTGCTCCCGTCACCGTACCGTTGCAGACCGGTATCATCGTCATCGATGCGCTCATTCCGATCGGGCGCGGCCAGCGTGAACTGATCCTTGGCGACCGGCAAACCGGCAAGTCCGCCATCGCGATCGACACCATCCTGAACCAGCGCGACCAGGATGTACTCTGCGTCTATTGCGCCATTGGACAGCGTGGGTCTGCCGTCGCCAAAGTGGTCGCCAAGCTGCGCGAGCACGGCGCGATGGATTACACCGTCGTCGTCGTGACCGAAGGCAACGACCCGCCCGGGCTAGCCTTCATCGCGCCCTACGCCGCGACCAGCATCGCGGAGCATTTCATGGAAGCGGGCCGAAACGTCCTCATCGTCTACGACGATCTCACCCACCACGCCCGCGCCTATCGCGAGATTTCGCTGCTTCTACGCCGTCCGCCCGGTCGCGAAGCCTATCCCGGCGACATCTTTTACATCCACTCGCGGCTGCTGGAGCGTGCGACCCATCTCCGCGAGGACCTTCACGGCGGCTCGCTCACCGCCTTGCCGGTCATCGAGACGGAGGCGCAGAATATCTCGGCCTATATCCCGACCAATCTCATTTCAATCACTGACGGCCAAATCTATACGTCGCCGACATTATTTGAACTCGGCGTGCTTCCCGCCGTCGATGTCGGCAAGTCCGTTTCTCGCGTCGGCGGCAAGGCGCAACGCGCGGTCTACCGGGCGGTGGCCGGCGACCTCAAGCTCGCGTACGCGCAGTTCATCGAGCTGGAATCCTTCGCCAAGTTCGGCACACGGCTCGACGACAACACCCGCAAGATCATCGATCATGGCCATCGAATCCGGGCAGTCCTGATCCAACCGGAGCTTGAGCCGGCATCCGTCGACGAACAGATCGTCATCCTCGAGGCATTGACCGCGGGTCTGCTGGACAGTGTCCCGATCGCCAAGGTGCCCGATGCCGAGCAAGCCTTGAGAAAGGCGGTTGCGGTCGTCCCGGCCGAGGTTCGTAAGCGTTTCTCCTCCAACGACAAACTGAGCGACGAGGATCGCGGGGCGATTCTGAAAGTCGTCGGCGAAGCGATCGCGCCCTTCTTGCCGGCCCCCGATCCCAAAGCCAAGGGGAAGCCATGAGCGATACCCTGGCGAGTTTGCGCCGCAAGATCGGCGGAGCGGGCGATCTGAGATCGGTGGTCCGCTCGATGAAGGCCCTGGCCGCCTCGAGTATCGGGCAATACGAGAAGTCCGTGCTGGCGCTGGGGGACTACGATCGCACCGTGGAATTGGGCCTGGCTGTCTGCCTTCGGGATCGAGAGCGTTCCGACGAGCGCGTTGGCGTGGCGCACGCCTCAGCGACGGTGGTGAGTGCCATCGTTTTCGGCTCGGATCAAGGACTCGTCGGCCAGTTCAATGATGTGCTGGTGGATTATGTCGCGAAAACGCTCGATCGTTTGCCCGGCGAAAAGAAAGTCTGGGCCGTCGGCGAGCGCGTACAGGCGAGGCTGGCGGACGCCGGCCTGACGTCGTTGGGCCTCTTCACCCTGCCGACTTCCGTGGGCGCCATCGCCCCGCTCGTCGGGCGAATTCTCGTCGAAAGCGATGCGCATCAAGGCGGGGGCGAGATCGGTGAACTTTACCTCTTCCACAACCGACCCCGGCCCGGTGCGACTTATGAACCCATGAATCAACATCTCCTGCCCCTGGATGAAGGCTGGGGACTCAGGCTGGCCCATCTACCCTGGCCAACCAGAAACCTGCCCGAGGTGATCGGTGACGGTGGCAGGACGCTTGAGGCGCTCGTCCGGGAGTATCTCTTCGTCTCGCTCTTCAAGGCGTGCGCCCAATCGTTGGCAGCCGAGAACGCGAGCCGCCTGGCCGCCATGCAGCGCGCGGAGAAGAATATCGACGACCTGACGGAGAACCTGAATCAGACGTTCCGCCGCCTGCGCCAGACTTCCATTGACGAGGAATTATTCGACGTCCTGTCCGGCTATGAGTCCTTGTCCCAAGAGAAAACGCGCTGAGATCCGAAGGCCCGGTATGATACGCCAAAGAGTCGAGATCAAGTTTATGGACGAAGTACAACCTCGCGTCAACGACGTCCCCGATGGTTCCGCAGCCAAGAGTGTCGGGGGCGAGGGCGTTGGGCGTCGTCGGATCCTGACGATCAACGGTGGGTCGTCGAGCCTCAAGTTCGCGCTATTCGAACGGACCGATCCGTCTTCTCGGCTGCTGTCCGGCCGAGTCGATCGGATTGGGCAGGCGGATGCGCGTTGGGTCGTGGCTTGGTCCGAGAGCGGTCGCGACGAGGACCTGCGGGTCGATGCCCCGGACCTGAAGTCGGCCGGACACCTGCTAATCGATTGGCTCGAACGCTCTGTCGGGTTCGGGGAGATTGCCACGATTGGACATCGTGTCGTCCACGGCGGGAGTTGCTACCATCAGCCCGAACGCGTCACGGCGGAGTTGATCGAGGGATTGGGCAAAATCCGCTCGTTCGACCCGGATCACATGCCGGGCGAGATCGACCTGATCGAGGCGTTTCGAAAGCGCGCGCCCGACCTACCCCAGGTCGTTTGCTTCGACACCGCGTTTCACCACGACATGCCCCGTGTCGCCCGGATCGTGCCGATCCCGCGGCGTTACGAGGCCGTTGGGGTCCGGCGCTATGGCTTCCACGGCCTGTCGTATGCGTATCTGATGGAGGAACTGGCCCGGATCGCCGGCCCGGAGGAGGCCCGGGGCCGCATCATCCTGGCCCACCTCGGCTCGGGGGCGAGCCTGGCGGCGGTCCGCGGCGGCCTCTCGATCGACACGACCATGGGCTTCACGCCGGCCTCAGGGCTGGTCATGGGGACGCGTACGGGTGACCTCGATCCGGGCCTGGTCCGGTTCCTGTCACAGGCCGAGGGGATGACTTCCGACCGGTTCGATAACCTCACGAGCCACAAATCCGGCCTACTCGGAGTCTCGGAGACGAGCTCCGACGTACGCGACCTCCTAGCGAGGCAGGGTACCGATGTCCGGGCGGCCGAGGCGATCGAACTGTTTTGTTACCACGCAAGGAAGTGGATCGGCGCCTTCGCCGCCGCGCTCGGCGGCGTGGACACCCTGGTGTTCGCCGGTGGGATCGGTGAGAACGCACCCGAGATCCGCAGCCGGATCTGCGCGGACCTGGAATTCCTTGGCATTGCCCTGGACGAGCGCCGAAACGCATCCGGCGCCTTCCTGATCTCGACCGACGACGGTGCGGTCAAGGTCCGGGTCATCCGCACCGACGAGGAGTTGATGATCGCCAGGGCCGCGGCTCGTCTCACGGCCCTCTCTTCATGACTTCTCGTCATCCACGAATTCAGACCGATCGAACCTGATGAAGGAGCCAACCGATGTTGGACGCCGAAGTCGAGAAGGTCGGGCTCGCCCCGGAGGAGCTCCGCAAGATTGACGCCTACTGGCGGGCCGCGAATTACGTCTCCGTGGGCCAGATTTATCTCTGTGACAACCCCTTGCTTCGAGAGCCGCTGAAGCTGTCACATGTCAAACAACTGCTGCTGGGACACTGGGGCACGACTCCGGGACAGAACTTCATCTACGCGCATCTGAACCGGATCATCAAGCAGCACGACCTCAACATGATCTACATATCCGGCCCGGGACATGGTGCGCCGGCCGTGGTGGGCAACGTCTACCTCGAGGGGACATACAGCGAGGTCTATCCGAACATCGGCCGGGACGAGGGTGGGCTGAAGAAGCTGTTCAAGCAGTTCTCCTTCCCGGGCGGGATCTCCAGCCACGTCTCGCCGCAGACGCCGGGGTCGATCCATGAGGGGGGCGAGCTGGGGTACTCGATCAGTCATGCATTCGGGGCCGCGTTCGACAACCCGGACCTCGTCGTTGCCTGCGTCGTCGGCGACGGCGAAGCCGAGACCGGTCCGCTGGCCACCGCGTGGCATTCCAACAAGTTCCTCGACCCGGTCAGCGACGGCGTGGTGCTGCCGATCCTGGACCTCAACGGCTACAAGATCTCCAACCCGACGGTCCTCGCACGCATCACCCACGATGAGCTCGAGCACTTGCTCCTCGGCTACGGCTGGACGCCTCACTTCGTCGAGGGCGACGAGCCGGAGACGATGCACCGGGCGATGGCCGCCACCCTCGATCAGGTGGTGGAGGAGATCCGGCAGAGCCAGCATCTCGCCCGCGTACGGGGCGACACCACGCGCCCGCGATGGCCGATGATCATCCTCAGATCGCCCAAGGGCTGGACCGGGCCGAAGTTCGTCGATGGCCTTCCGGTCGAGGGCACGTTCCGGGCACACCAAGTGCCGCTCTCCGTGTCATCCTCGAGTCCCCCCGAGCATCTCAAGCAGCTCGAGAGCTGGATGAAAAGTTACAAGCCGGAGGAACTCTTCGACGAGCGTGGCCGGCTCGTACCCGAACTGTCCGAGCTTTCGCCGAAGGGCGACCGACGGATGGGCGCCAATCCCCACGCCAACGGCGGGAAACTGCTGCGCGGCCTGTGCATGCCGGACTTCCGCAACTACGCGGTGAGCGTGCCGTCGCCCACCGCCGTCGAGTCCGGAAATGTTCATGTGCTTGCTCGATTTCTTCGTGACGTGATCAGGTTGAACGAGGACCCGCGGAACTTCCGGATCTTCGGCCCCGACGAGACGATCTCCAATCGGCTGGAAGCCGTCTTCGAGGTCACCAATCGGCAGTGGGAAGCCGAGACGGTGGAGAGCGATGAGTTCCTCGCGCCCGGCGGAGGCGTCATGGAGATGCTCAGCGAGCACCAGTGCGAGGGCTGGTTGGAAGGATACCTGCTGACCGGACGTCATGGGCTGTTCAACAGCTATGAGGCGTTCATCCGCATCGTCGACTCGATGTTCACCCAACATGCCAAGTGGCTGAAGATGAGCCTGGAGCTGCCCTGGCGGCGGCCTATCGCCTCGCTGAATTACCTCCTGACCTCACACGTGTGGCGGCAGGACCACAACGGATTCACTCACCAGGACCCCGGATTCATCGACCACGTCATCAACAAAAAGTCCGAGACGGTGCGTGTCTACCTCCCGCCCGACGCCAACTGCCTCCTGTCGACTATGGATCATTGCCTGCGCAGTCTGAACTACATCAATCTCGTGGTGTGCGGCAAGCACGATGCCCCCCAGTGGCTGACCATGGACGCCGCCGTCGTGCATTGCACGCAAGGGATCGGCATATGGCAATGGGCGAGCAACGATCAAGGCGGAGATCCGGATGTGGTGATGGCGTGTTGCGGCGATGTCCCCACGTTGGAGACGCTGGCCGCCGTTTCTATCCTCCGCGAGCACCTTCCCGATCTCAAAGTCCGGGTGATCAATGTCGTCGACCTGCTGAAGCTGCAGCCCGACACCGAGAGCCCGCACGGGTTGAGCGACACCGATTTCGACTCGCTCTTCACCAAAGACAAGCACATCATCTTCGCCTTCCACGGCTACCCCTGGCTGATTCACCGGCTGACGTACCGCCGGGCCAACCGCAACTTGCACGTCCGGGGCTATAAGGAAGAGGGTACAATCACGACGGCCTTCGACATGACGGTCATGAACGAGATGGATCGCTTCCACCTGGTGATGGATACGATCGATCGCCTGCCTCAGATGGGGACCAAGGGGACCTACCTCAAGCAGCAACTCGCGGACAAGCTCGTCGAGCACAGGCGATACATCGAAGAACACGGCGTGGATACGCCGGAAATCCGGGAATGGAAATGGGTTAACCTCAAATGAATGCGAAACCAGGGAGACATACCGAAAGCCGACAATTGTTGTCGATGGCCGGACTGTCCTCTGTCCGCTCCGATCATCGCCGGAACCCGGAAGGGTTCAAGAGAAACGGCAATGTGAATCCGCGCGTATCATGAAGGACAGAAAGTGGTTGAGCTTTGCCATCACTGCTGAATGTACGAGAAGATGTTTAATGTAAACCCTAGCGGCAAAAAATTTAAGCTGGGGATCCAGGTTTTCAAGAACCAACCGATGAGGCGCCGGCTCGGCCGACTCATACTGTGGTCCGGGAGTGTCTTGCGAGTTGAGCCGGGCACACGGTGTCAGGGTTCCCCCCGGGCGAGCGTGCCCTGAACGACCAAGGCCACAATCGCAAGGCCGCCGACCACCACGATGAAGGTCAATGCGACGATGGGGCGCCGGGCGGGCTCGAAGCGATCGGCGTCGATGGCTCGACAGACCTGTTGGTAGGTCCATCCCGACACTCCGCCGAAGACGGTGCCGAGGATCAGGAAGACGACCCCGGCGAGGAGGAATTCGTGTCCAGCCCGGATCCCTCGCGAGTGCTCGGGGGCACCGACGGCCGCGAGTTGCTTGAGGAAGAGTCCCATCCGGGCGAGGACGAACCCGAGGCCGATCAATCCCAGGGCCGTGCGGATCCAGGCCAGGAAAGTCCGCTCGTTGGCGAGATGGTCACGAATCCTGGTCGAGGAACGTGAGGTTGGGGCAGGGAGGCGGTCTGCTTCGGGCATGACGAACTCTCCGCCCCCGACACACTCCTGTGATGCCGGACGGCCGCGGGAAAGCCTTGTGTTGGCCGCGTCGGAGACGCTCGTGGTCAACGTCCGGCCGGCGCCGGCGACGCGGCCGGCGCGACCATCACCGGGGAACCGTCGGCGACGGCCCCCTTGGTTGTGATCACCTGATCCTCTCGGGACAGTCCCTTGAGGATCTCGACCCGGATCCCGTTGTCGGTCCCCAGGTTGACCGACACTTCGCGTGCCGTCCCGTCCTTCACCACGAAGACCGAGGATTTGCCCGCCTCCACCCTCCCGGTCAGGCAGAGCGTGGGGACGGTCAAGCTCGAGGTATTGGACTCGAGGATCACGGTCGCGACACCATACATCCCCTCCCGGAGCAGTCCCTTCGGATTCTCGAGGTCGATTTCGGTGCGCATCGTCCGGCTCTGGACTTCCTCGGTGTACGAGAACCTGGAGACCTTGCCCGGAAACGGCGTGCCGGGGAGGGCGTCGAGGGTGACGATCGCCTCGTCCCCGATGTCCGTGTAGGGGACGTCGCGATCCGGGATGTAGGTGACGACTCGCATCTTGTCGGTCCGGGCCACCGACAGGAGGGGGGGGCCGGCGCTGTCGGCCGCGGATCGGATGAAGTCGCCGACGTGGAAGGTTCGGAGGGTGACGACACCGGTATAGGGGGAGAGGATCTTGGTGTAGTCGACGAGCACACGCGACTTGGCGAGCGTCTCGGCGGTGACATCGACGTTCGCCTTCGACTCGGCGAGGTCGGCCTTGCTCTGATCGACCCTGGCCTTCGCCGCCTCCATCTGGGCCTGGGCCGCGACGACTGCCGCCCGCGCGGCCTGCTCGTCGGCCTCGGCCGACTGGAAGTGATCCTGATACTCGTCGACGATCTGTTGCGGCACGGCCTGGCGGGCGAGCAGCTCGCGGTAACGGGCAAGCTCCTTCTCGCGATACTGCCGCTTCGACGTGAAGCTGGCGACGTCGGCCCGGGCCTTCGAGATCAGCGCCTCGGTCGCGTGGACGTCGGCCTGCGCGGTCTCGACGCGGGCCTCGGCCTGCCCGACCGCGGCCTTCGCCTGCGTCAACGCCGCCGCGGAACGGTCGGCCTCTTTGACCACCTCCGGGTCGTCGATCTCGGCGAGCACGTCCCCCTTCTTCACGAGGCTGCCGATGTCGACCTGCTGCCACTTCAAGTAGCCCGAGACCTTCGCATAGAGCGTGGCGTACTCGAACGAATGGACCGACCCGATCTGGGTCGACGTCCGCTTCAGGCCCCCCGGCTCGGGGTGGACGACGTCGACCCGGATTCGCTCCTGGCCGTCATCCGAAGCCCCCGAAGCCGACTCTTCGACGCCAGGAGACTTGGTCGAGGGCGATCGGGACCACCAGGCGACGCCCGCCGCGATGACCACGAGGAACGCGCCAATCGGGAGCCACCCATGTCCCTGAGGAACCTTGGGCGGGCGACCGGGAGCCGACTCGGTTTCGGTGGACACGTTCGATCGACCTCCGCTAAGCAAAGGAGCAGTGTATTTGACAACCGGCGGCACCTTGATCCCTATCCTCTCTCCAGACACCTGGCCTCCTTGAGGATGACACGGGCTTGCGCGAAGGGTCTCCCCTCGCCGACCGATCTCGCGGAGAGGGCAATGCTCATGAGAACACCTCGCCCCGGCTTTGCTAGGATAGAACAGGTTGAATCGCGATCGGGAGGATTTTCCGAGGGACCACCCGCCAGACGGACGTTCTCGTGAGGGATGGGCGACACCATCGCATCGTTCACGCGTCGATTATCGGGGGACTCCGCTCCCCTCCACAAGTCTCTGAAGTCGGTCGGTTTCGAGATCCGACCAGGTTTCGATCCGACCCGACGGCCAGGCGACATCGAGACGTTCGACTCGACGTGCCACACCTACTCCAATAAACACTCGGCGATCCGATGCCGAGAGGTAGCTCCCCCCTCCGACGAGATCCTTCACCTGGGTATGTCCCTCGGAGGTGACAAGGATGCGGGCACCGACCGAGGGCCCGGCCAGTTCGAGGATCAAGCGACGACCTCCACGGGTCACGTTGCGGAGGATGGCCGCGGGGGCGTCGAGCGCATTGACCACGACGTCGGGCCGGCCGTCACGGTCGAGGTCACCGACCGCCAGCCCTCGGCCCAGGATCGGGCGACCGAACCAGGGGCCCGCGTGGTCGGAAGCCTCCTCGAAGCGTCTTCCGACGTTGCGGAGGAGGGTCGGTCGCATTGCGAAGGGAATGCCCAGGCGGGCACGGTCGAGGACGTGACCGTTGACCTGGAACAGGTCGAGTCGGCCGTCGCCGTCGAAATCTTCGACCGCGTTGCCGAACCCGAGGACGCTCCGGGTTGCGGCGGTGAGGCCGAGCGCGGCCGACGAATCCGCGAAAATTCCGTCCCCATGCGACCGGAAGGCCACCGTCGAGCGATCGAGGAAGTTGCTGACCACCAGGTCGAGGCGCCCGTCACCATCGAGGTCGCCGGCCGCGACCCCCATGCCGGCCAGCGGCCGCCCCTGGCCGTCGAACGCAACGCCGGCGGCAAGGCCGACGTCTTCAAATCGCAGGCCACCCCGGTTCTCGAACAGCCGGCACGCTGTCCCGTCATTCGCGACGAAGATGTCGAGCCCGCGATCACCGGTCAGGTCGGCGATCAGGACACCCAGGCCTCGTCCTTCGGGCAATCCAATCCCGGCTTCGACCGAAGCATCCGAGAATGTGCCGTCGCCGTTGTTGCGATAGAGCCGGTCGGGCTGGGCGGGGAAATCCTCGGGCCCGCAGTAGTCGCGACGGCCGTCGGGGGCCGAGCAGAACGGGGCCTTGGCCGGGTCGTAGTCGAGATAGTTGGCGACGTAGAGGTCGAGGTCTCCGTCGCGATCGAGGTCGGCGAAGGCTGCGGACGTGCTCCAGAAGCCCGATGCGACCCCCGCCCGTTCGGTCACATCCTCGAAATGGCCCCCGCCCTTGTTACGGTAGAGCCGCTGGTCGCGCCAGCCGGTGACGAACAGGTCGTCGCGTCCGTCGGCGTCGAAGTCCCCTACGGCCGCGCCCATCGCATAACTCGGCCCCGGAACGTTCGCGCTCCGGGTGGCGTCGGTGAAGGTCCCGTCGCGGTTGTTTCGATAGTACCGGCCAGGGGGATCGGATTGTGCTCGCTCGGGTACGATCGGCCCACCGTTGCAGAACAAGATGTCGAGCCAGCCATCCCCATCTCCATCGATCAGAGCAACACCGCCGCCCATGATCTCGGGGAGGTCATGTCGCCCTCGCGAGCCGGCCTCAAATCGGAACGTAATCCCCGAGGCCTCGGCGACATCCGCGAACTTGATCGGTTCTGTTTCTGGGGGCCCAGCCAGGACGACGGAAGGACCAAAGGCCAAGAGGCTGATGAGGCGTGCCCCTTGGCAAAGGCCTTGGACGACAGACCAAATCGTCGAGATCATGCGAGGCCTCAGAACGGCCGGATCCCATCGAGAAACTCTTCAAACGTCGTCGCAAGAGCGGCCTGGTCAATCCATCGCGCGAGGACTTCCAAATCCCGTTGCCGATCGACGGCCGTACTGAAGTCGTTCGGGAGAGGCGATCGCGACTTGAGCCTGGCTAGTCGTAGAAGGGCGTTACGCGTAGCCTCGATTTCACCTTCGATCCTGCCTTCGATCCGACCTTCGGCCCTGCCTTCGATCCGACCTTCGGCCCTGCCTTCGATCCGACCTTCGGCCCTCCACTGATTGACAAACGTCGACTCCCGCATATTCCAACCCTCCAATCTCACTCGCCAGGTCGACTTTCGCCCACCAGCTCCGCCTCGGATTCGTGAGGGGCATCAGAACGGCCGGATCGCTTTAAGGAAGTCCTGGAGGGTTTTCGCGAATACAGCCTCATCAAACCAACGTTCGAGAAGACTCAAATCTTTCTGACGCTGGACCGCCGCAGTGAACTCTTCAGGGAGGGGCAATGGAAACCTGAGCTCGACCAGATGAAGTAGGGTCTCGCGCGCAGCTTCGATCTTCCCCTCCTCTTTCCCCTTCTCTCTCCCCTCGGCCCTTCCCTCGGCCCTTCCCTCGGCCCTCCACTCGTTAACAAACGTCGACTCTCGCATATTCCATCCCTCCAATCCCACGCGCCAGGTCGACTCACGCCCCACCAGCTCCGCGAAGGTGAGTGCGATGGATCCATAGGCGGCCTTGGCCGCGAGATCCGGCTCTCCGTCGGCGATCTGCTTCCAACGTTCGATGATACCCGGCTCGCCCGCCCCATGCATCAGCGAGACCCAGGACAAGGCGCCGCGCGAGGTACGGCCCTCGGCAATGTCGAGCAGGGTGCTCGCGGCATCTTCGTCGCGGAGGGTCTTCACGATGGCGCGAAAGCTGAGGGACGGGACGGAGAGCCCTGGCAGCGACATCTCGAGCATTCCGGGCTGCGGGGCCCCGGTCAGGCCGACGAGCGCCGCCACGACTTTGAATCGGTCACGTCGCTGAGCCCCATGACGGAGCCCCCGGCGCAAACGCGCCAGGTATTCGAGAAGTCGGTCGAGCATCTCCGGCTCGGGCTCGGCCTGGAACTCGGTCACAACGGCCCAACTCGGGGAAGTCGCTCCATGCCCCCGAAGATGGGCGACGGTGTCGCAGATACGATCCGGGTCACCGGGAAACGGCAGGGTCCTCGTGTCCAGCCACCCCTCAAACCGGAGCGTCGGATCAAGGCCCGGGGCCAGCCACCGGAAGAACCCGATCGGATCGGCCTGGACCGCGAACCGAGAGGCCTGGTCAAACACGTTGACGGTCACTGGCATACCCCGGGAGTCTCCGCTTCGACCCCTCCGCAGATCAACCCGAGGTATTATCGATCCGATGCGAGCGAACACCTGAACAACGATGAAGGAAAACGACCGGGCCTGAGACCCAAGGGTCCCCAGACAGCGAAGGATCCAGTCCAAAACTCCGCTTTGTAAAACCCGAATTGGCAGAACTTGTGCTCGGGCCCTTGAAGGCGGATCCCTCCGCCTGGCTCGCCACAACACGTCTTGACACGAGGCTTTAATCTGCTCGGTCACCCTGTCGTCTGTCACCCACCAAACCTTCGTGCCTGCCGGTACCGGTATCAATTCATCGCTTTCGATACACGAACCGACTTTGAGCTGCCATTGATCTCGCCAGAGTCATCGGCGAAACCTCCAAGTCATTGGCCGAGGTCGATCTTCTTCCGCTGTCCATCCTTACCCATCAAGACCACAGACGGATCGTCCGCCGTGAGGACCGCGGAGTTTCCTTTGGGTTTGCCGAGAATGACGTGAGTGCCGGCGTTCGTCGAGGCGATCAAGGCCCTGTTCCCGCTCTTCTCGTCGAGTTCCAGGCTCGAGCCCTCTTTCGTGATCCCGATCGAGACGAATCCGGACGAGGATTCGCCATCGCTCATGACGAGGCTAGGCATCCCGTCCTTTCCCATGAACAGCTTCGCGTGCGAGTATGCGGACGAATCGTCGCCAATCGTGATACCTAACAGCCCTTTCGAGTCCTCGCCGATCTCGATGAACGAGCCGTCGCGGCCGAGGATCCTGATCCGCCTCGCGGTGATCAACTCGATATTGGCCGACCTGATCGGCTCGTTCGGGTCGATCGCGGGCACCGGGGTCAAAGCGGATGGTGGAGTCCAGGCCACAGGAGCCGAGGGCGGAGTCCAGGCAAGCGGCTCGAGCGCCCTCGGAATCGCCGGAGGCGGCGAGATGGTCTGTGGCGACTTGTTCATCGAGCCGACCAGCGACGCCACGGCCAGGCCGACCGAGAGCGAGGTAACGACCACCATCGCCAGGAACCAGTTCTTGGTCCTGACGGACTCCCCTCGACTGCCGAAACCGACGATCCCGCCCGAGTCCGCATTCGTTCTGCCCATGGAAACCCGCCTTTCACGACCTGGTTTCGAATCAATGGCGAAGTTGGATCTGATGGGGAAGTCATCGATTGTATAATTGATCCGGTTGCAAGGCCATGCTGTAGCCGACAAGTCTAGGCTCACTCGAACGAAATCGCTTCCCTGTCCTCAATTCGCCACGATCGCCACACGTAAAAGCATCAATTTTGAAATTCAAAAATCCTTTTGAAACAAATCGATCGTCGCCCGTCAGGCAGGTTTAGCGACTTCATCGAGTGAACGGCCTATGGTGTCGGAATGTTGGCGTGAAAGGGTGCGTAGGAGGGTCGCACGGGGACCGTGACGTACGATGGTCGTGGTGCCGCCTTGCGCCCACAGCGTTGCGCCTTAGATCCGGCGGAGGCACGGTTAATTCAACCAGCGAGAAGACCACGTTGCGGGCCGGGCTTGCCGAGGGTATGGCCGCCCCAACAGCCCGCATGGCCAAGCCTGCATCCGTTGCGGAGCCGGCTTTGAGTGAATCGGATCGCCGCCGGGGGAAACACCCCGCTCGGCGACCCATCCGAAGGCATCACGACGACTGGCCGAGCGTGACCGGGACCTCGATCGAACGCCCGCCGCGGAGGACCGTCACGCGCACGACTTGCCCGGGGCTGTGCGCCTCGACCTCCGTCAAGAGTTCATCGACGTTCTCGACCCGTTTACCGTCGATGGCCACAATCACATCAGCCGACTCGGGGTCGAGCCTGCGGATGATCGCCCCGCCGAAGCGGACGAGCTTCACCCGGATCGGCTGGATCCCCGCACGTTCGGCGGGGCCGTCCTCGACCAGGCCACGTACGAGGAGCCCTTCGCCAGTCGTGAAGACGCTCGCAATTCCCAGGTCCGCGCGGATGACGCGGCCGTGCTCGATGAGTGGCGCGAGGATCCGCCGGATCGCGCTAATCGGCGCCGCGAAACTGATCCCGGCGGACTGCCCGACCTGACTGATGATCGCCGTGTTCATGCCGATCACTTCGCCCCGCGAATTCAGCAACGGCCCCCCCGAGTTCCCCGGGTTGATCGCCGCGTCGGTCTGGATGATCCCTTTGATCATCCGGCCGTTCTTGGCGCGAAGCGAACGGTCGAGACTGCTGATGATGCCCGTGGTGAGGGTCCGCTCCAGGCCGAACGGGTTACCCACGGCGAGGACCTTCTGGCCGACCACCAGGTTCGAGGAATCGCCGAGCGGGACCGGGAAGAGCCTCGCGGCCGGCGCCTGAACGCGCACGACCGCCACGTCGTTCGACGCATCCGAACCGATGACCTGCGCTTCGTGCGTCGTCCCGTCGAACAGCGTCACCTGGACCGACTCGGCGTTCTCGACGACGTGATAGTTGGTGAGGATGTGCCCCTTGCGGTCGATCACGAACCCCGAGCCCGTCCCGCCGGTCGTCTCGTCCCCGAAGAAGCCGCCGGCGTCGGAGGCGGTCGTGATGTTGACCACGCTCCGGTTCACCGCGGCGTACACGCGAATATTGATTTGTTCGTCGGCGTCCGAGCCCTTGAGGACCTCGGCCGGCAAGCTTGGCGGTTCGACTTTGGGGAGTTCGTACTTGGCGGACGGGGCGCGGGCCGGTGCCTGGGCTTGAGGTCGGGGAGGTCTAGGGATCTGGTTTAGGGGCGTTCTCCTTCGGAACGACGACCAGTCTCCCTCGAAGACTGCCACGATCGCAAGCGTCGTCGCCACCGTCGCGAGATGGGCCAGGAATGTCTTCCACGTCGACTTCGGCATCGGACCTCGCCCCCTACTCGTCGATCAGGACCTCCGGAAGCCTCCGCGAGGTTTCTCCCGCACGCCCTATTCATTCTACGCACGACGCCTTCTGTCGAGAGCAAAGCCACGAAGACCACGCAGCCCGCCGGGGATCCCGCCCAAGAGACGCTCGGTGGTCTTCATGGAGGCCACGAATCGTCGCGCGTCGGGCTAGGGCCCGGTCGCCAAGGCCCGGGCCGGGGCCTCGGGGGATTCCTCGGCTCGGGCCTCGGCGAGGGCGAGGGCGGGGGCGGGGGCGGGGGCGGGGGCGAGGGCGAGGGCGAGGGCGAGGGCGAGGGCGAGGGCGAGGGCGGGGGAGGAGAGCCCCGGGGGGCGGCTAGGGGGGATGACAAGGCCCAGGCCGTGGGCCGGACCGGGCGGCGAGGGAGGGCCAGGGGGTAGAGAGGTGGGGGAGGGCCGGGAGGACGTCCCGGCGGTTCCGGAGGCCCCGTCGGCGAGATCGGGCCACCCGGTTTCTTCGGCGGCGGTGTCACGGGTTTCGTCTCGGGAACCGTCTCGGGCATGGCTCACCCATCGAGGACGGTTCTTGTCGACACCGTCGCGGCATTGGGCAGGCTCGTCCCGGCCGCTTGATGCGAATCGGGGAGGGCGGAGCCTACCAGGTCCCGGGAGACATCCCGAGGGTTCCGCCAAAGGCCTGGTTATCCTGGAAGGTCATTCGCGCGGGCCCTCGCTTTATTCCGGCGAATAGCATCGCCGAACTCAATCGCGGCCGTCTCTCTCCCCTTCTGCGTCGGAGGAACCCCGGATGCGTCGACGAAGTCTTCCCTCGATGGCCTTGGCCTCGTTCGCGGTGGTGACCGCAGCGGCTTGGGTCGGGTCTCAGGAGGATCCGACCCTCGACGCAAAGCTGGAAGTCGTCACGACCCGGGCCGACACGAAGGCCATCGTGCCCGCGCGTCTCTACCTGTTCAAGGACGATCACCCTTTCCGACCGAGCCCCGTCGAGTCGCTGCTGCCACTACGCGTCGACCTGTTCTATCGCGAACGGCTCTGGAATCGGGGCGAGGGCAGGCCGAAGACGCTCGAGGTCACGCTGGGCGGGGAATCCCATTTCCTCCTGCTCGACGGCCGAGCCGAGTATGACCTGCCGGCGGGCCGGTATCGGCTCGAGGCCTACCGAGGCTTCGCGACGGCGCCGGCGACGGCCACATTCTCGCTCGTTGCCGGCGAACGCCGACGCGTCGAGCTCGTCCTCGAGCCGGTCGCGGGCGTGGGGCAGGGGGACTGGATGTCGGGGGACGATCACATCCACCTGGCGCGATCCCCGGGAGACGACGACGTCTTCCTCCGTTGGCTACAGGCCGAGGATCTCTCGGTGGGGAACTTCCTCCTCGAGGCCGCTCGCGCGGTTGGAGTTGGTCGTCAATGGGAAAGTGGTTGCTTCGCAGGCCGGTGACGACAAGCAACGACGCCTGTCCCTGTCGGCCCAGGTCCCGGCACGCGAGAGCGTCTGGGTCGCGGCGAGGGTCGTCGGACGTAAGGCCGAAGGCGAGCCGGACCGCCAGGCGCATACGAATCCGGTCTATCTCCTCCGCGCCAAGGCCCCGGTGCTCGTGCCCGAGGTGAGGGACGCGATCCTTCGTCGCTGGCTCCGGGAGGTTGAGTACTATCGAAGCGATGTGCTAACCTTCGCCCGGCCCGAGCACCGCCAGGAATGGCTCGGCCGGCTCGGAGGCGACCCGGATCCTGCAACAACCGCCGAGATCCCAGCCGTAGTCGCGGGAGCCTTTCGCGAGCCGGAGACTCGAAGCGGGCCCCGCCCCCCGTCGAGACCCGTCGCGGATCAATCCCCCGACGGGTGGCGGCCGTTCCCCCGACCCAGACTTCCGGAGTGTTTTCATGTTCTCAGGATTGATGGTCGGATTGGCCGTCGCGTTGGCGACCGCGGGCGACGTCGAATGGATCGCCCACAGGGGCGAGTCGGCGGATGCCCCCGAGAACACCATGGCGGCCTTCCGGTTGGCCTGGGAGCGGAACGTCGCCGCGATCGAACTCGACGTCCATCTCTCGAAGGATGGCGCATTGGTCGTGAGCCACGACCCCAACACCAAACGCACGACGGGCGTCTCGAAGGAGATCAAAGAAAGCTCTCTCGAAGAGCTCCGCAGCCTCGACGCCGGCCGTTGGAAGGATCCCAAATGGGCCGGCGAGAAGATGCCCACGCTCGAAGACGTCCTTCCGACGATCCCGGACGGATCCCGTTGCTTCATCGAGATCAAGGTTGGCCCCGAAGCGGTCCCAGCCCTCGTGAAAGCCGTGCAGGCCTCGAAGAAGCGGCCCGAACAGTTGGCCATCATCAGCTTCCAGGCCGACGCCGTTGCCGAGGCCAAGCGCGAGCTGCCCCAGATCAAGGCCTACTACCTGTCCTCCTTCCGCAAGGACAAGACGACCGGGCAGTGGCAGCCCAGTCTTGATGAGTTGATCGCCAAGGCCAAATCGATCCGGGCCGACGGACTCGACCTTTCGCACCAGGGACCGCTCGATCGCGACCAGGTCCGCCGCATCAAAGCGGCCGGGCTCGAGGTCTACACCTGGACGGTCGACGACCCGGCCATTGCTCGGCGACTGATCGAGGCGGGCGTCGACGGAGTCACGTCGAACAAAGCGGCCGGGTTGAAAGACCAACTCCAGAAATGACCGAGGACACCGACACGTCGACTTACCAATACAACACATCACGCTTTCAACCTTTACTTCAACAAATCCAATATCGTCGCCCTGTCACGACGTCGTTGCCCGCCGATTAGGCCGGGCAAGTGGCTGGACGGCCCCCTCGGCGCCCGCCACAATGTGTGCTTTGGGCCGATCGAGGCGGGTCGTCGTCCCTCCATGACCGTTCCTCCTCATCGGGCGATCGCGTCGAAAGACGGCGGTTGCACCCCGACGGATACGCTTCGCCGCTCGAACAGGAGTTGATCCCCATGCCGCAACATCACTCGCCGCGACCGAGGACCGTCGCCTGGACGGCGCTCGGCTGCCTTGCCCTGGCGCTCGCAAGGCCGGGCGTCGGGCTCGCCCAGGTCGGCCCCGAGGAATCGGCCCGGAAGCTCAAGCCGGCCGACGGGCTCGAGGCGACCCTCTGGGCGGCCGAGCCGCTCGTGCACAACCCCACAAACATGGATGTCGACTCGAAGGGGCGAGTGTGGGTGACGGAAGGCCTCAACTACCGCCTCTCCCGCGGCCGTAACAAGGACTTCCAGCGGAAAGACGAGGCCGACCGGATCAAGATCCTCGAGGACACCGACCACGACGGCAAGGCCGACAAGGTCACCGTCTTCGCCGACCATATTTTCCCGGTGCCGATGGGACTGGCCGTCGAGGAGCGATACGGGAAAGACGGCAAGTACCTCGGGTGCAAGGTCTACATCGGCAACAGCCCCGACCTGCTCGTGTTCGAAGACACCGACGGCGACGACAAGGCCGACAAACGCTACCCCCTCCTCAGCGGGTTCGGCGGCGTCGACTCGGACCACGGGGTCCACGGCATGGTCCTCGGGCTCGACGGCAAGCTCTACTTCACACACGGAGACGGCTGCTGCTCGGTCCAGCAGGACCATTCCGAGCGGGTCCAGAACTTCGACGTCGTCGACAAGAGCGGCCGGCACGTCTCGTCCAACCAGTTGGCGAACACGCTCCGTGTGAACCGGGACGGGACGCAATTCGAGATCCTCGCCGACCGCCAGCGGAACAACTATGAGACGAGCCTGAACGCGTTCGGCAACATCTTCACCAGCGACAACGACGACGACGGTAACCGAGGCTCGCGCGTCATCTGGATCATGGACGGCGGGCACTACGGCTACCGGACGCCGGGCAGCCCGCGGCACTGGGGCGAGGATGTCCCGGGGAATGTCCCCAAGCTCGTCGGCACGGGCAATGGCAGCCCTTGCGGGATCATGGTCTACGAAGGCGATTTGTTCCCCGAGGAATACCGCGGGGCCGTGCTCGAGGCCGACGCAGGGAGCCGGCAGATCAACCTCTTCCCGATCTCGCGGCACGGCTCGGCGTTCCGGACGGACTACAAGGTCTTCCTGGCGAGCGACGACCCGTGGTTCCGCCCCGTCGACATGACGGCGGCCCCCGACGGCTCGGTCTTCGTCGCCGACTGGTACGACTCCGCCGTCGGCGGCCACAGCTTCCGCGACCAGACGACGGGCCGGATCTACCGAGTGACCCCCCAGGGGTCGAAGCCGAAGGCCCCTGGGGCCGACTTCTCGACCGTCCACGGCTTGATCGCCCTGCTGAAGTCGCCGGTCGTCGCCTCGCAGGACGCCGCGCGTCGGCTCATGATCGAGCGGGCCCGCGAGGGCCATCCGGCCCTGAAGACGACCGATCCCGACGATTCCGCCCCCAGGGCCGACCGGATCGAGAAGACACAGGAGGTCGTCTCGGCGCTCGTCTCCTTGTTCTCGACGGGCAAGCCGATCGAGCGGGCCAGGGCCCTCTGGGTCCTCCACGCGATCGTCGGAGACGAAGCCGCCCTCGACGCCCTCAACGACAACGACCCTAAGATCCGCGAGCAGGCCGTGCGCATCCTCGGCCGCGACGATCGAGAAAACGGCCAGGTCGAGTACAAGGCGGAAGAGGCCAAGCGACCAGCCCGAGCCTTGAAGAACCTCGAGGCGCTCCTCCCGATGGCCGCGGACCCCGACTCGGGAGTCCGGCGAGAGTTGATCCTGGCGTTCCGAAACCTCCCGACGAATCGCGTCGGCGAGGCCTTGAAGACCCTCGCCCGGATGTGGGACGGCCAGGACCGTTGGTACCTCGAAGCCCTCGGCCTGGCGATCGAGCCGCGCGACTCGGCGTTCGTCACCGAGCTCTTCGACGGCACGCTCTTCGGCGCGATCGACCTGGAGACGGCCGGGCAGGCCGTCCAGCTCGCCCTTCCGCCGTACTTCCCCGTCGACCGAAACGAGGCCTACATCGCCGCGGGCTCGAAGGACCTCCCCGCATCCGCCCTGAGCAAAACACTCGGCCTCGCCTGGCGAATCCATCGACCCGAGGTCCTTGCCTTCGTGGGAAAGGTGGCCCCCAAGCTCGAGAGCCCCGAGTTGCAGCAAGCGGCCGACGACGTCGTGATGCAGGTGAACGACCCGGCAGGAGCCGTCGCCCTGGCCGACCTCCTGACGGGTGAGAACGACCCGGCTCGGCGTCGACAAATCCTCGGCCTGCTCTCGAGGAAGCTCGAGGGTGCCTGGCGAGAGGCACGCGTGCTTCCCAGAGTCGTCCAGGTGGTCGCGGCCGCGATCGACGACCCCGAGACGCAGGTGGCCGGACTCCAGGTCGCCGGCGCAACCGGCGACCCGCGCTACGCCAAGGCGATCCTCGCCCGACTCCGCGATCAGGAGGCCCCCGAGGAGGCAAGAGTCGCCGCCGTGGAGGCCCTCGGGCGGATCAAACCGGCGGACCTCGGCACGATCCTCGACGGCCTGATCGCCGAGGCCAAGGGGCAGACGTCCTCCAACAGCCTCGCCGACGCGGCCGTAAGGACCCTCCCCCTGATCGGCGACCCGAGCGAGCGGATGTCCTCGCTCGTCACCGCCAAGGACTATCCACTCGGCCTCCGTCGCGTCGCGCTCCAGACGCTCGCCCGGTTGAAGGACGGGGGGCATCGGGTGATCGGTCTCGCGAAGGAAGGGACCTTACCCAACGACCTCAAGATGGAGGCGAGCACGGTCGTCGCCACCCACCCCGACGCCAAGGTCCGCGAGGAGGCGGCGAGCGTCCTCCCCCTCCCCAAGACCAAGGCCGGCCGGCCCCTGACCAGCTTCGCCTCGGTGATCCGCCGCGACGGCAAGGCCGACCACGGACGCGAAGTCTTCTTCAAGGCGACCCCCACGCTCGATGGACAGAACTCAGCAACCGCGTGCGGCCGCTGCCATCGCGTGCAAGGGCAGGGGGAGTGGGTCGGCCCGGACCTCTCGACGATCGGCACCAAGTACGGGAAGGACGAACTGCTCCGCTCGATCCTGAGCCCGAGCTCGGCGATCGGCTACAACTATCGGTCCTCCGTGGTCGCCACGAAGTCGGGACAGGTCTACACCGGCCTCCCGGTCGAGGACGGCCCCGATCGGCTCGTCCTCAAGACTTCCGAAGGGCAGAGGGTCACGATCCGGCCGAGTGACATTGAAGAGCGAGGCTCGAGCGACGTCTCGCTCATGCCCGAGGGGCTGGCTGAGTCGTTGAGCGACGACGACCTGGTCGACTTGCTCACGTTCCTCACGAGTCTCCGCCAACCCGTCAGCGTGGTCGGACAGTACCAGGTAATCGGCCCGCTGGCCGAGTCGAACGGGACGTTGGCGTTCGACCCGAGCGAGAAGGTCGACCTTACGGCCACCCTGCGCGGGCCCGAGGAGCAGAAGATCGCCTGGCGGCGGACGGGCGCGGACGCGGAAGGACGGGCCGACCTGAGCACCATCGTCGGCAATGACCCGAAGCGCGTCGCCTATGTCCACATCCCGGTCCGCTCCCCCTTCGAGCAGGATGCCAGGCTCGTGCTCGACACGAAAGCCGAAATCCGGGTTTGGTTCAACGGGAGCGAGCTCACGCTCCCGAACGCCGGCGAGGCCGGGCCTCGGACCGTCACCTTGCGAGTCCCCAAAGGCTCGACCGACCTCCTCATTCGCGTCGTCGGCGGCCCGAACGCCGCGCTCGTGACGACCCTCGTCGCCAACCGCCCCCTCGAGTTCTAACGCCCGGGGCATGAGGGATGTCGCTACGCCCCTGACGAAGACAGAGGAGTCCGTGATCGGCCGGCATCTCCCCGAGGATGGGGTTGCCGGCCGATTCTCTTGGAATCACGAGTCGCCGCCTTCTGTGCACAGGACGGCGTCGCCCGATTTGTGGAAGCGCGAGAGGCGGGTTAAACTCCTGATGTAAAGAGGGACTCGAAACGGGCGAACCCCTAACTCCGAGGGGCTCGATCTCCCTCGCGAGCCACGGGGCCGGAGCCCTTCGGCGCGACGTGACCCACCCCGATCGCGAGATGAACCACCTTGCCTGCATCGTCCGTCGAGCCGAGCCCCAGAGTCGCCGTCGCGATCCCTTGCTTCAACGAGGCGGCGGCGATCGCGACGGTGATCGAACAGTGGCGGGCCGCCTTGCCCGAAGCCGAAATCCTGGTCTTCGACAATAACTCGTCCGACGGCACCGGCGACATCGCTCGACGACTTGGAGTGCGGGTCGTCGAGGTCCCGGCGCAAGGCAAGGGACACGCCGTCCGGGCGATCTTCGCGGAGCTGGCCAACTGCGACGCCGTCATCCTCGTCGACGGCGACGGGACCTATCCGGCCGATCAAATCGGGCCGCTCCTGACCCCGATCCTGGAGGGCTCGGTCGACATGTCCGTCGGGGCCCGACGGCCGATCGCCGAGCTCGGCGCGATGTCGCCCGTCCGAGGGCTGGGCAACATCTTGATCCGGGCCGCCTTCTTCGTCCTCATCGGACATACCCCGGGCGATTTGCTTTCCGGCTATCGCGTATTCAACCGGAGATTCCGCGAAGCCGTCACACTCCGGTCGGAAGGGTTCGAGATCGAGACCGAGCTCGCCAGCGAAGCCGTCGCCCTGCGACTCCGCACGGTCGAAATCCCCGTCCCGTATCACCCTCGGATCGTCGGCACCACCAGCAAGCTCAAGGCCTTCCGAGATGGTCGACGGATCCTCGCGACCATCGTCATGCAAAGCCTCAGGCTCCGCCCATGGCGCCCACTCCTGCTCGTCGCCGGCCTCGTCACCCTCGCGGCGGCCCTGATTGCCTGGGCGAGATTCAACCTCTGACGGCGCGTGGGGGGAGGATTCACCACAAAATCACAAAGGATACAAAGAATTAAATCAAAGCGCTTTTGATTCATTGCACTTTTAACTTTGTGTCCTTTGTGCCTTTGTGGTGAACCCTCCCCTCGAGCGAATCTCAGTTGTCAACACGGCTCGAGACCGAGCCGAGGGCCTGCTTGAGAGCATCCCAGGTCACGGGTTTTTCGAGGTAGCCGTTGACGCCCGCCTCGCCGATCCGGTGCTGGTTGACGAGGGTGACGTCGCCCGTGAGTGCGAAGATCGGCAGGGTTCCGAACCTCGGATCCGCCCGGAGCGCGAGGGTGGCCTCGATGCCGTCCATGACGGGCATGTTCACGTCCATCAGGACGGCCATCAGGCGTTCCTGGCCGGCGAGGTTGAGCACGTCCCGGCCGTTGCTCGCCTCGAGGACGCGGTAGCCCATGCGCCTGAGCACTCGGGCGAGGGTCTGCCGGCTATCGACATGGTCCTCGGCGACGACGATCGACCCCTCCTCAGTCGCGGGCGACTCGAACGCGTCGGTCGAGTCCGTCGCCGGCAGGTTCAACGTGAGGACCGAGCTCGGGAGGACCAGGGTGAACGTGCTGCCACGCCCTCGTTCGCTCCGGAGGGTGATCTCGCCCTTCAGGAGGCTGGCCAGGCGTCGGCAGATGGCGAGGCCGAGCCCCGTCCCCCCTTCGGCTCGCTGGGCATGGTCGAGCATCGCGAACTCATCGAAGATCCGCCCCTGATCGCTCGGGTCGATCCCGATGCCGGTGTCTTCCACGGCGATGCAGACCTGATCGCTGACCTGCTCGCCATAAAGGCGAATGTGGCCGTGCTCGGTGTACCGCAAGGCGTTCGAGAGCAGGTTGCTGAGGATCTGCTTGAGCTTCGACCGGTCGGTTTCGAGGCTCAACTCTTCGAGAACGCCCGGCTCGAATCGGACGTCGATCCCTTTGAGCCGGGCCTGGGGCTCGATGCTGGCCAGGCATTCGGCAAGGACCGGCTCGAGGGGGAACCGCGAGACCTCGGCGGGCAGCGCCCCAGCGTCGATCTTGCTGAGGTTCAGCAGGTCGCCGAGGAGGTCGAGGACGTTGCGGACCGAGTGCCGGATGGTGCGCAAGCAGGCTTTGACTTCGGGGTCGGCCCCGTCGTCGAGGTGGATCTCGAGCAACTGCGCGGCGAGGACCACGGCGTTGAGCGGAGTCCTCGCGTCGTGCGACAGGGCCGAGACCAGCCGGGTCTTGTGCTGAGACGCCTCTTCGGCGAGCTCCCGTTGTTGTTCGAGCGACGTCTCGAGGTCGATCCGCTCGGTGATGTCGAGGCAGGAGCCGAGATAGCCGAGGAACGCCCCATCCGCGTCGCGATACGGCGTCCCGCGGTCGCTCACCCATCGGTACTGGCCGTCATTGCGGAGTAGCCGATAGGTCAGCTCGAACGGCTCCTGGCGGGCGAAGGCCTCCCGGAAGAGCGAGAGACACTGGGGGCGGTCGTCGGGATGGATCCAGTCGTCCGGCCCATCGTTCAGATGATGGTCGAGCGTCCTGCCCCGGAATTCGACCCAGGTCTCGTTGACGTAGTTGCAGTTCCCTTCGGCGTCGGTCCGCCAGATCATGACGGGCGACTTCTCGGCGATCGATCGGAACTGCGCCTCCGACGCGGCGAGCTTGGCCTCGAGGAGCTTCCGACCTGTGATGTCGCGGAAAGCCTCGGCGATCCCCACGATCCGACCGCCGCTGACGATCGGCGATGCCGTGAATGCGACGATGAACTTCGAGCCATCCCGGCGGATGAAGACCTCATCCCCGTGCACGGTCTCTCCGGTCCGGAGGACTTCGAGGCTCGGGCACTCCGCATGGGGATAGGGGGTGCCGTCGAGGCGTTCGAAGTGGATCGTCTCGTGGAGGTCCTTGCCGAGCAGTTCAGCCTCGGTCCAGCCGAGCATCTCCGTCGCGGCGGGGTTGACGAAGGTCGTCTTCCCCGACGTGTCGATGGTGCAGAGACCTTCGCCAAGGGTGTCCGTGATGGCGCGGGAGAAGTTGCGTTCCTGGCGGAGCTGTTCCTCGACCTGAGTACGCTGGGTGATGTCCTGGACGACCGCGACGGCCCCGATAACGGCCCCTGCGGAATCGAGCAAGGGGGCACTATTGATCGCGAGGGTCCTGGGCTCACCCTGGATGATCCGGATCAGCTCCTGCTGGGTCACGATTTCCCCGCGCAGCGAGCGGAGGATCGGGAGTTGCTCGCGCGGATATTTCGTTCCGTCGAGCTGGTAGTACAGGTAGTCGGGGCCGAGGTCGAAGACATTGACCTCGCCGAATTCCTCTCTGCTGGCGACCCCCTGGATTCTCAGGGCCTCGTCGTTGATGCTGATGACCGCCCCATCGGCGTCGACGACCCAGACCGCGACCGGGAGGCTGTCGAGGATGGTGCGGAGCTTCGACTTCTCGAGCTTCGCGGTGATCCAGGCGTCCTCGATCGATTGCTGCCGCTTCTTGACCTCGGCCAGGGCCTTCTGGGTCTCGGAGCGGCTGTCCTCCTGGAACTGGCGGACCGACTCGGCCGTCGCCTCGTCGAGGACGTCGTTGATCGCCTCGTAGGCGGACTCGAGCTGGCCGATCTCCCAGCGTTGCCGGCGGCCGAAGTCGGCAGTCGCCCGGGTCAGGGTCGTGCGCAGATGGCCGAGCTCGTTGACGATCTCGGCGATGTCGTAACCTTGACGCCAGCGGACCTGGCCGTGCTTCTTCCCGATGATCTCGGCGTCGGCCAGGCGACCCCGAAGCCGGTCGGCCAGGCGGTCGAGCAGGTCGGGGATGTGATCGTTGAATTCCGCCTCCGAGAGCCGTTCGGCTTCGCTCACGTCGCCCACGCGTTCGACGGTCGATCGCCAGACGGCCAGGATCGCGTCACTCTGTTGATCGAGATGATCCGCCAGCATGGCGGGATCGCTCATGGGTAGTGGCCTCTCCGCAACGACAACGTTGCCCGTGCGAACCGCAAACATCGGCGGTCCACGATCCGTGAAGGCATCCCGGGGAAATGCTCACTCGACTTCCTTGCGTCCGGGAGCGGGGGGCCCCGATCATTTCGATGCGGAGCGTTGGGGATACATCAGTATCGGCCACAGCGTCCGCGGCTGTCAAGCGACGTACCAGACCGATCGGAGCAGAACCGGACGCCGAAGATCCTCGTTACGAAGCCTCGAGACGCAACGGGGTCGTCATCGAGGCTTGGCGGTCCGATCGGCGAACTTCCTCGACCTTCCCAAAGGCCTTCCCAATCGGGGCGACCTCCCGATCTTTTCAATTCGCCGAAGATCGGCCCATCAATCCATCAAGGCTCTTTCGCAGGAAACTCGGCGCGACTTTTCCGACGGAACTCGCCGGGAGAAAGCCCCACCTCCCGCTTGAAGACGACGTTGAAGTATTCGGGATGCTCGAAGCCGACGAGTTGGGCGATCCGATGGACGGAATGCTCGGTCTCGGCGAGCAATTGCTTGGCACGACCGACCTGCACCGCGCGGATCTCGGCGTGGGGGGAGTGCCCGAGGTACTTGCGGAAGCGCCGTTCGAGCGTCATCCGCGACATCGGGATGTCGTTGAGCAGGTCGTTGATGGTAATCCCGTGGCAGGCGTGCTCGCGGATGAACCGCAAAGCAAAGGCGAACGCAGTGTCCTCGACGGCCAGGATATCGGTCGACATCCGCGTGGCGACCCCGAGCGGCGGGATCAATCGCTCCTTGAATGTCGGTCGACCCCCGCTCATCAGGAGGTCGAGCAAGGCGGCCGCCTCGTAACCGATGTGCTGGGTGTTGGGGATCACGCTCGAGAGTGGGGTGCTGCAAAGCTCGCAGAGCAGGGTGTCGTCGTCCACGCCGATCACCGCCACCTCTTCGGGGACTTTCGCGCCGACCGAACGGCACCCGTCGAGCACCTGGAACCCGCGCATGTCGTTGCACGCCATCACGCCCACCGGTTTGCTCAATCCCCCGAGCCAGGCTTCGATATCCCCCTGGTCCTCCTCGTAAGGCTTTCCTCCCAGCCCGATCCAGGGGGACTCGTATACCGCGCAATGGAAGCCCGCCCGGGCCAGGGCGGCGAGGAAGCCGTCGCGGCGGTGGGTCGCCCAGTACTCCCCCGCGAACCCGCAGTACCCGAACGAGCGCAGGCCGCGTTGCAGGAGGTGTTCCGCCGCGATCCGGCCGATCGCCTGGTCGTCGCAGTGAATCCGAGGCGGCCCGAACGGGCTACGCCTGCCGCTCAAATCGACGATCGCCGCCCCGGACTCGTGGAGCAGTTCCACCACCTCCGATCCACTCCAACGCGTGAGGATCCCGTCGCCACGCCAGGTATCGAGCCAGAGGGGATGCACCGAATCGAGCTCCCGACGCTCCAGGAAGATCGACCAGGGGCTGTTCATCCGCAAATACCGGGTGATCCCCTCGAGGAGATACCGCCCGTAAGCCCCGGCCGTCTCAATCATCAACGCGACCTGAGAGCGCTGAGACATGTCCCCTTCCCTTCGGGAGCTTCCCGGAGATTCCCTCGAGACGATTCGCAAGAATTCCCATGGAAGCCGCCGCGAGCGATCCGGAGTCGCATCAGGAGGTTTGAAAAAAACGAATCCCAACCTGTTGGTAAGCCCGATCTTACTTCCATCGACCGGAACGTGTGATGCAAATATGGTCGACCTGGCCCCCGAAAAGGATCTCAAGAAACACGGTACTCTCTCTCATTGATCTGCAAAAGACCATTGGCATAACATTCCCAGGTGTCGTGTCGGAATCAGAGGTTCGGAGGCAGGGTCCCGGTGGCGCGTGATCTCGGTCAAACCCTTCGGTTTTCGCGGCATCCTGCGCGTCGAAGTCACTCGCCACGTCCGGACGGCGTGAGGAGGAGTTTTGCCGTCCGGCGTCGCCCGATGGATTGTGGTTTCGCTCGACGCGTTCCATGAAACCGAATGGCCTTCTCCTTCCAAACCACGGGCGGCGGGTTGCTCTCCCCCGCGTCCGTCGATCGCGGCTTCATCGATTTCTAAATCGTCCTTCCTGGACCTACCGAGGGGGTGTCATGCCAGTCCGAACGAGGCGCGGCTTCACGCTAATCGAACTCCTGGTCGTGATTGCGATCATCGCCGTGCTGATTGCCCTGCTCTTGCCCGCCGTCCAGGCCGCCCGTGAGGCTGCCAGGCGCGTGCAATGCGTCAATAACCTTAAGCAGCTGGGCCTCGCCCTGCACAACTACGTCAGCTCCAACGACACCTTGCCGCCGGGTGACCAACGAAAATACTCGCCCTCGAACGGGAAATTGATCACCAACGGCGACTTCAGCGTCCACGTTCGACTACTGGGCTACATGGAGCAGCAGAACCTCTTCAACGCCGCGAATTTCAGCCTCCCCATCCTGAATGATACCGTCGGCGTGAACGTCAACTTGACCATCATGCTGACGCGGGTCAACACGTTCCTTTGCCCTTCCGCGACGGCCCCTTCGTATACCGGAACGGGACTCGCCGCCGGGCCGTATACCTCCAGCCCCGTGACGGGCAACAGCTACTTCGCCTCGATGGGGTCGAGCCTGGAATACGACGCCACGAACACCGGGGGCCCGCCGAACGGCCTCTTCTACTACAGCGGGGTCTCGAACGCGGCGCCGGTCCGCTTCGCCGGCGTCACGGACGGCCTCTCGAACACGATCGCCTTCGGCGAATGGAAGCCCGGCACCGGCAACGTCAACACGGTCTCGGTCCCCCAAGACGTGCTCTTCGGCGGTCCCGGATCGCTGATGCAGAATACGTCCGACATGGTGATGTCGACGACGAACACCAAGTTCCAACCGTGGTTGGCCTCGTGCCTGACCGGCACTCGAGTCCCGCGGACCCCGACCCTCGGCCAGTACTGGGCGGTCGGCCTCCCGATCTTGACCCTCGGCAACATCATCCTGGGGCCGAACCCGAAGACCCCGAACTGCTTCTTCCTCAACTCCTACAACAGCGCCGGCATGTACACGCTCAGCAGCTTCCACTCCGGCGGCTGCAACGTCGCGATGGGGGACGGCTCGGTCCGGTTCATCAAGGACAGCATCGCATTGCCGACGATCTGGGCGCTCGGCTCGCGTGCCCAGGGCGAGGTCATCTCCGCCGACTCGTATTGAGCCGGGCCGACCGGACGTCATGACGCCTCTTTCCCGAGCTCGAGGGTTTCCGAAGCATGTCGCTCACGTTCCTGATCGCAGCCGCCACATGTCTCTCTCCTGCGGATGTCGACAAGCCCAACATCGTCGTGATCGTGACCGACGACATGGGCTATGGCGACCTCGGCTGCTTCGGGCACCCGCGGATCAAGACCCCCTCGCTCGACCGTTTGGCGAGCGAGGGGGTCCGCTTCACTTCGTTTTATGCGGGGGCCCCGATCTGTTCTCCCTCGCGCACCGCCCTCTTCACGGGGCGAACCCCGTACCGGGTCGGCATCCGCGACTGGATCGCGCAGGATACGGGGATCTACCTCCCGCGCTCGGAGGTCACCATCGCCCAATTGCTGAAGAAAGCCGGCTACACGACGGGCCTCTCGGGCAAGTGGCATTTGAATAGCAAGTTCAACGGCTCCGAGCCGACCCCCGGCGACTTCGGCTTCGACCACTGGTTCGCCACCCAGAACAACGCCGCCCACATCGACCCATCAAACTTCGTCCGCAACGGCAAGCGGGTCGGTCCGCTCAAGGGGGCGGACAGTACGCTCATCGTCGATGAGGCCCTCCGATTCGTCGCCGAGGCCGGCAACCGGCCGTTCGCGCTCTTCGTGACCTTCCACGCCCCGCACGAGCAAGTCGCCGCCCCCGAGAAGTACACCGCGATGTACTCCGACATCGACGACCCGACGAAGCGCGACTACTACGGCAGCGTGAGTCTGATCGACGCCGAGGTCGGCCGCATCCTCTCGAGCCTCGACGAGCGTGGGCTTCGCGACCGGACCCTGGTCCTGTTCACGAGCGACAACGGCCCGCAGAAGTTGCTCGGCTACCCGAAGGCGATCCACTCGCACGGCTCGGCGGGCCCGTTCCGGGGTCACAAGCTGTCGATGTACGAGGGGGGCTACCGCGTCCCGGGGATCCTCCGCTGGCCGGGACACTCCCGCCCCGGCACCGAATCTCACGAGCCGGTCAGCTTTACCGACATCCTCCCCACCCTCTGCGCGGTCGCCGGGGTCGCGCCTCCGACCGACCGGACGCTGGACGGCGTGAACGTCCTCCCCGTCCTCGAAGGCCAGACCGTCACCCGGCCCATCCCCTTCTACTGGCAGTTCGACTACGCCCAGGAGGGTCCCTGGACCCAGTCCCTGAGGCGAGGCCCCTGGAAACTCCTCGCCGACGCCAAGCGCGAGCAATTCGCCCTCTACAACCTCGTCGACGACATCGCCGAGGCCCACGACCGCGCGGCCGAGCGGCCCGAGTTGGTCAAGGAACTCCGCGCCGAGCTCGATCGGTTCCAATTCCCCGCCGCGAAGTAAATCCAGGACCGTCGACGATCGGACGAGAGTGGACATCTCGAGGGCGAACCTCAATAGACCCACGAGGCCCGGCCGGTTCGCCGGTCGGGCCGCTCTTCCTGGCCTCCCCTCATAAACCCACGTCCTCCCGTGCGATGACCGGGCCGCGCCGATTTTCGGCTGGAACTCCTCCGTCCGATCTGTAACGGTCGTCATTCGCTCGAATGAAGAGCGAACAGGCACCTGGTGACTGGTCGCAGGGTTGTTAGTTCCGGGAGGACGCACGTCATGATCACTCGCACGTTGTTCCTGTCATTCTGGCTGGGTTCCATATCCCAGCTCGCCGCGGCCGAGCCTCGAAAGGTCACCTTGGAATCGACCGACGGCCTGGACCTCCACAACACGAAGGCCGAGGTCGTGGACCATCGCGGCCGGAAATGTGTGCGATTGACAAGTCCAGGACCTGAGTCCACTCCACCGCAGAGCAGGGCCGTTCCCGCGGCCGGCGTTGGCAAAGCCGACGGCGGCCGACAGGGTGATCGCAAATCGTCGCCTCGAAATATCGCGGGGGGCCCAGGCCGAGACGTCGAAACCCTGGCGATCCTGACTGGTTTGGAGTTCGACAACGGCACGATCGAAATCGAACTCGCCGGCGAACCGGCGTCGACCAGCGGCGCCGCCGGCGGGGCGAGAGGCTTCGTGGGGTTGGCCTTCCACGTCGACACGGCCAACCCCTCGACCTACGATGCGTTCTACATTCGCCCGACCAACGGTCGCGCCGAGGATCAGGTGCGGCGCAACCACTCGACCCAGTACATCTCCCATCCCGATTATCCCTGGGCCTTGCTCCGAGACAAGTTTCCGTCGATGTATGAATCGTATGCCGATCTCGTCCCGTCCGAATGGACTCGATTGAAGATCGTGGTGACCGGCCGACGAGCGAGGCTGTATGTCAACGGAGCCGACCAACCTTGCCTGATCGTCAATGACCTGAAACGCGCGAACACGAAGGGCGGGATCGCCCTTTGGACCGAGCCTACGACGATTTCGCACTTCCGCAACTTGGTCGTCACGCCAGATTCGAAGGCCCCGTAAGGATCCCGCGTCCGGCCGATCGCTCCATTTCTTCTTCATCGACAAATCGGTTGAAACCGGAGACGGGGCAGTGGTCGAGGGTGCCACGAGGTCCGAGGAGAAAGCCCGTGGCACCCGAGTCCGAATTGCCGACCAACAAACCAACTATCAAATTTTGATTTATCATAATTCACAATTTTTAAGTCAAACAAATTCATAGGTCGCAAGGTTTCCCGCCCCTTACCGAAGCTCGAGGCAAGAAGGCACCCGGAGCTAGGGCCATACTCTAACATCAATTCCATTTAGCAATTTTTTTACTGAATACCAATCAAACAAAATAAACAGTTCCGGCGAAAGCCCGGGCGGGACCGCGTCCTCGGGATGGTTCGAGTGTATCGGAGCAATCGGCTCCGAAGACAAGAAACCCGCATTCCGAAGGCCCCAGACCGAGAAGGGCGTCACTGCTCCCAGGCCTAACCACATCTCGGCGACTCAATCATTTGAAGTCGAGCCGCTTGGTTTTGACTATGTTTAGGAGATCAATCGCCCGACTCACCTTTTCCAGACGAGGGACGGCTTGGGCAACGGAGAGTAGATCGGGGATTGGCCCCGACAAGAGGACTCCAGAATGTGGATTCGGGACAACCATTACCGTCAATGGCGAGGATGTGCTACTTCGACAGCGCACAGTTGGCCACGTACCGGGCCTATCACCAGGTCGCGAAGATCGGGTGGGCACGACGGGATCGTGAGGCGGTCGTGAATGCGCCCGAACAGGCCCTTTCCTCTGCGATGCAAGCGGTCCGACTCGATCCATCGCATCCGGGATCGCATCAGTTCGTCTTGGACGTGTCCGCACGTCTGGCGACGGCGAAGACGACCGACGAGTTACTCCCTGCCCCGAGAAATGGAACCACACTATCGAGCGGTAACTCTACGGTGACCGCCGTCGCCCAGGACGGAATCGCTCGATAAGGTCGAGCCGATCAACCGCAGAATCCCAGGGACGGCGATGGCCGTAGGTCCGTCGATGCCACGTCTCCGATCGCGACCCACGGGAGGGAGATCAGGAGAGTGGAAACGTCGAGTCGGAGGTCCCACCTCGTACGACTCATCGTCCCAACGGCCACACCATCCGACCCCTCAAGACCATCTTGGCAGGCCTGGTCTGCCAATCGGGTTTGAGTCGAGAACGGTCCAGCGGATTATAACCTCCTCCGAGCGGCCGCGCAGTCTTCTCAACTTGCTCGCCCATAAGAGACCCCCGCTTGTTCGCGAGGGCCTCGGCATTGACGACTCGCCGTGGCTGGGAGAAACTCTAAAAAAGTTCATCGTCGACCAGGCCGATCCAGGAATAGCTGCCAACATGTCCTTGATCGAAGAGTCACCTACCTTTGGCGTGGTGACAGAGCCACGACAAGGGCACAAAGGGTCGCACCGGCGGAAATCGACGAGGGGTGTAACGGATTGTAGGCAATTCTATGACTTTTCCACAGATGACGATAAGGCGTTGGTCGCTCGCCGCAGTGATCGCCGCCGGTGTCGACTTGTCTGTGATAGGATCCGCGACCCTGTTTCTCATTCACACGACACGACGGCCTCGGCCGGTCAATCGAATCACAGCGGTCCTCCTCGCTCTGCTCACCGGGGCTCTACTCTGGGCGAATCTGAGGCGGGCCGGATGGGAAGATTTCGGGGGCGAACCACACCTGGGATTGGATCCTATCTCCAGGGCGATGTATTGGCGCGGATGGCCGATCGGCCCATGCTTCGTGAGCAACTATCGTCACATGCAGTTGATTGCCAGCGGGTTTGAGCCCGCCGCTTTAGTTCTCGACGGCTTACTTTTCGTGGGTGCGATTCTTAGCGTAAAGTCGGTGAGCGAGCGGAGTCTCCTGCGGCTAGGGAAACGAAACGCGAGAAAGTCGGGCCGGGAGTCGGGCTAAACAGTCACAATGGACGCAGACGATGCCGGAAAACCTTGCACTCTACTCCCGATCACTAGACAAACTTCCGCAGGCCCAGATGGCGGCCTTGGCCGACCAGATTGCTCCCAAGCTCGAGCGATCGCAGCGAGGGACAACGCACACATACGTCTGGTCTGATATGACAATCGTGGTCAGCGAGATGCCTGGCGCGAAATTGTCGGAACATCTGCGTGGGTTCGAGGGCTATGTTTTCCAGCATATTTACAAGAACAAGCCGCCAGAGCGAGGGTTGCAGATCATCCGCAGCATTCGGGAAACCCGGTTGGTAGTGGGTGTCGAGATTCGGCCGGGAAGAGACGTGCAGGGGCGAGCCGAGGAATTCGTCGGCCGGATGTGCGGCGGTCTGCGTCCTTTCATCTTCTACGAAGATGCGGTGTTTGACTGGATGTTTCGGCTGTTGTGCGCACCGGACGGCTCGTTCGATCCCGAGGCGGATTTGGAGTGAGCCAGAGCCCGGGCCGACGTTCCTTCTGGCATCGCCGACTCGTTGACGTTACATAGTCCCACGTCAAATTTGCAGGTTCAGACGCTCTTCCGAAACGTCGGTCCATCGAGGGGCGGCCGATTTTTCCGCTTCTGCAACGACTCGAACGAGGATCACCAAAGCTTCAACAACTCACAGGGATTTCGGACGAGCGGTTGACTCAAGGTCATGCAGCTTCGGGTGAGCAACGACCGTCGGGGTGATCGTCGACGCGGGCTGCCAATTCGAAATCGCACAATCTTATTGATTTACAAATTCCTATAACAATAAATTTTAACCGGCCCTCGTCTCCGCGGCGAAAATACCGATCATCACTCATCGAGCCCCCTCCCAACTTTTGATTGCCAGTCGAGCGGCCTCCGCCACCACGGCCTCGACATCGCAGGCATAAAGGCCGGAGCAACTGAAACTGTTCAACTCGAGCAGATGCAGCGATTCGCCCGTGTTGCATACGTCGAGCATGAACAGGTCGTCCGGTCGATAATCGGTCGTGCTCAGGGCGTTCTCGACGAACGACCGAACTTCGTCCGGGCACCCTGACTCGACGGACAGGTCTCCTCCCTTTCGATACCGACTGGCTGCGACCACTCCCCGCGGCCCCACGACGAGCCGCCACTCGCCGGCGATCGACTTCGGCCGTGCGACCAGGACGCCACAACGTGAGTATCCGGCCGATCGAAGGGCGGAGTCATAGGCTTCGGGTTCCACGCAACGTCCGGTGAACGTCTTCTCCAGCCCGAGCGGGCGGATGAAAACCCTCCCGTCCTCGGCGAACCGGCGATAGATACCCTCAACGTCGGAAATCGCTTCCTCAAGGCTCAACATCAAGCAGTCGGCATTTAAAAGGACGTGGCTGAACGCGGGATAATATCGCGTGCAATCGAAGCGGGAGACGTTGCACCACCCGCCCGGCGACCAACGATGATGGATCTGGATGTGCCGCATGAGGGGGATCGTGCCCAGGAAGACAACGCAGTCCCCGTCGCACAAGCGGCGGCCGCCGACATCAGGCACCACGCCGTTCAAAAAGGGACGAGGTTGGACGATCGAGAACGCCATCCCCTGTCGACGGATCGAAGCCTTGACGGGCTCGATCCCTCGTCCGAACACGTCAGCCTGGATGAGCCAGGATGGAGTCGTCATTGCCGATTCCTCGATGACTTTGCGGTGCGGGCGACAGGCCGCCTCCAGGGTGTCGGACGGCTCGACTACGCGACGGCCTGCTTCCAGGTCCGCCTCGCCGGGGAGGAGTCGCCGTCGCTCCCGCCGAAGAATCCGTCCGTTGCATCGGTGGCTTGATCCCCGTCCGGCCTCGAGGCGACCGCGTCGAGGGTCGTGAGTGCAACGTATCCGGCCAGTATAATCGTTGTCCGCTCTCGGCGCTCCGGACGACGAGTTGGTCGTTAGGCGGCAGAAATAGGACGGTGGGCATGAAAGCTCGGTTTCGAAGCGAAGACGATGGTTGGACGGCGGAGGGCCGCAAGATCATCACACCCGAGGTCTTGGCGAAGATTCGCCAGTGCCTGGAGGACCAAGGCCCGGTCATCGTCGAGCACTGGTTCTATCGCGGCTCCTGCGCGCCGGATCGATTGGTGATCGACGATTATGATGCCCTCGTGGAATATCTCGACACCCAGACGTTCGCCGGGGACGCCATCCACGTTTGGAGCTACGCCTTGGTCTGTCGGGATGACAACGAGCTTACTTATGGGAAATGCCCGGATGATGAAGGCCGCGTCCCGACACGGGGGGCGTATTGAACCACGCCGGTCGTCCATCCTCCCGTGAACGCTTACCTCAATGGACCGCCGGCACCTCCTGGCCGGAGGACTTCGGACGGCCCTCGAGACGCTCGAAGTCAGGCCCACCTTCCTTGGGAGTGAACTTGATCCCCGATCGAAGTGTCTTCCGAAGGACCGGAGATAGTCTTCGGATCCCGGGACGTCGCCTGACCACAACTGAGTCACCATTTTCACATAATTCGATTTTAAAGGGATCTCGGAGGCCGAGGTTCGATGCGGCGGGGGGAGGGGCGTTTCGACCCGATCCTCCGGATCCTCGATCCGGAAAGACGGCATCTGCATACGGCCCGAACATCTATCTGTGAAAACATGGCGACCTCGTCGGCCATGTGCCGTCCCGGAGGTTTCGAGGGCGACGAACCTTAATCCACGACCCCGGAGAAAAGCACGATGCCCTGGCGGGTCGTCGAGCGGAGGATCGGACGCGCGGGCGGGGTCCGGCAAAGGGCGGCCCGCCAAAGAGATTGGGACACTCGGTACGGCGAAGACAACTGGGAGGTCGGCTACTTGATCGAAGGCGAATTCGTCCCCCAGTCCCAGGCGTTGGAGTCGGTGTACTACAAGAGTTATGAGGAACACTTCGCCGCTCACCCCGAGGACGTGGAGGAACTTCTCGCCACGGCCAAGAACCTACGGAACCCGCACGCCGAGGCGACGACGGGGGTCGATCTCCAGGTCCCGGCGATCCTGGCCTACCTGGAACGCCAAGGGCTCACCCTCAGGGGCGAGTCCCTGGTCGACATCGGATCGTGGGAAGGCCGGGCCTCGCACCCGCTCAGCATCCGCCTCAGCCCACTGACGATCCTGGCCACGGGCGAGCCGAAGCTGACCTTGGAGCAGTTTTGGCAGAAGAGAAAGTGCCTGGCCGTCTGGGATGACGAGGGGGACCATGTCGTCACGGCCTGAGACGTTCGACCGCTACGTCGGGCCTGAGACGATCCGCTCGAGGTCGGTGATGGCCGCCGGCGGAACCACCATCTCCAGCCAGGACGACCTTCGCGTCTGGCTTGAGGGGCAAGGCGTATCGGGATCGGTCGGCCAGGTCGCGGCCACGTTTGTGATCGACCCCGAGAGGAGCCTGAGGATCGCCGATCGCCGGTCGGAGCACGTCGCCTGCGCCTCGGAAGGACTCGTTCTTGCGGCGGGGGAGATGTTCATTTCGTCAGGGAAGACGATCGTCGTCGAGGACGTCTCGAACCTATCGACGAGGTACTGTCCCGAGCCCGAGTCGTGGCCCGTGGTCGGTGAAGCGCTCGATGAGCTCGGTATTCCCCACCCGGGTCGATTCACGACCGCGATCGTGTTCCGACGAGGCCCGACGTGTGCGGAGTGGAACGTGGTCAAGGATGTCTGGTTCGTCTGCCAGGTCTGCGGCGGCGAGCTGCCTCGTGTCTGGAATTTCGGGGACGTGCCGAACACCCAGTCCATGACGCCGACCGAGACGGTGGAGGTCCCCTACCAGCAAACGATCGCCAAGGTCCGCGAGACCCTCCTCGCGGTCTTTGCCGAAGTCGATGGGTGGTTTACATGGTCCCGACCGAGAAAACCCCGCCCGGCGAGATCCGGTCGCTCATGCGGGGACAGGTCTTGGAATGCCATGAGATCCTGGATCGGCTCGGGGGTGGCGAGGGTTCGCTCCATCGGGTGCGGATGTTGGTCAACGACTCCGGTCGACTCGACATCTACCAAGTGGCTCATGTCTCTCGCCCTCCACGCCCGCCGCCACCTGTCCCAGTTGGCAGCGAACGAGGTGGCATGGAGGCTAGATCACGATAGAAAATCATGATGTTCATTTCGGAATTTCCCCCTAAGATCGAGGCACAATCTCGAGGGAATCCACCGTGGCATAGAGCGTCCGACTCGGCCTTATCGGTTCACGAGATCGCTCCGCCTGTCGGACTCTGGCGAAATCGCGAGGAGGCCGGGCCGTGACCGCCGGGGAGGTCGGGCTGATCCGCGATCTCCGTCCTCAAGTCTCTGCGTCCTTCTCCTTCTTGGCTTGCCTTGCGGCCCGAGTGTCGGCGTTCTTCGCCCAAAGCCGGACCGTGCGTAGAGTCAAATCCTCGACATAGTTCGTGATAAAGCCACAGGAGAGGCATACCGAACCTTTCACAGGTATGGCGGCTTCCCACGTCGCGCCCATGAGGCCAAGCACCTTCAAGCCGCTTCCCATGGTGACCTGATGAAGATCGGTGCCGTGACGGGCGAGGCATTGGCCAAGGTATCTCGGCAATTCGTCCGCGGGCGGTACCATGCAAACCTCATCGATGCTTTTGGACCTCCACGACGTAACGTTCATGATATTATCTAGGAGTGACGACAGGACCAAAGGCAATGCAAAACCCGCCCAGGGGAGCGTAAAGACAGGCGGCTGTCACTGAATGGCCTCGATCAGGGCGATGGCCGTCGGGCTACCAACATCGGCGTTCTTGAGCCGTCCTCCGGGGCGCGATAAACTCCGGAGTCGATGAAGTCTCACCAGGGTTGGTTCCGAGGTCTGGGTTTTCCTCCAAATCCAGGTTTCGGAACGCGGTCCACGCCGACACTCTCTCCTGGAAATGCCGAGGCCTCCCCCCGCATGGAAACGCGTTTGCGCGGAAGAAGAAAAACGGGGCTTCGGAACGGACCTTCAAAGAAAGGTGGCGCACGATGGCCAACGACCACGTCCTGCTCGGTAGCCCGATCCAACGTCGAGCGTTCCTCGTCGCGAGCGGGGTGGGGTTCTGCGGCCACGCGCTTGGCACGGACGCGGTGGCCGGCGGGCCCGCGGCCAAGGCCCCGCGCAAGGCGGCGAAATCGACGATATTGATCTGGCTGAGCGGAGGGGTCTCGCACATCGACACCTGGGACCTCAAGCCCGACGCGCCGAGCGACTTCCGAGGTGAGTTCCGGCCGATCGAGAGCTCGAGCCCGGGGATCCGGGTCTGCGAGCACCTGCCGATGTTGGCGAAGCAGGCCCACCACCTGGCGGTCGTCAACTCACTCGGGCACGGGGACAGGGGGACCGGCGACCACCACGCGGGTTACTACTACAACCTCACCGGCCAGGCGCCCGACCCGAGCTTCCGCGCCCTGCTCAACGATCGCAGGCCCCTGGCCGACGACTGGCCGTTCATCGGCTCGGTGGTCTCGGCCAAGCGACCCCTCCACCCTTATCTCCCGCAGCCGATCACCCTGCCGCAAAAGCCGGGCGCACCGCTCTACACGAGGCCCGGCCAGTTCGCGGCGAGGCTCGGCGTGCAACACGACCCGGTCTATGTGCTCGGGAGCCGCGACAAGCCGACGCAGTTCGCCGCCCCCGCCCTTGCGCTCGAAGGGAACGTCAGCGTCGAGAGATTGACATCACGCCGGGGGCTCCTGGAACAGGTCGACGGCGCCGTCCGAGGCTCGGACCTGGCCGCGTCTTCGGCCGAGTATTCGCTCCAGCAGGAACGCGCCTTCGCCCTCCTCGGTTCTTCGGAGGCCCGCTCGGCCTTCGACCTGAGCAAGGAGCCCGAGGCGCTCCTCGAGCGGTACGGCCGGACGGTCAACGGGATGAGCTTCCTCCTCGCTCGACGGCTCGTCGAGGCCGGCGTCCCGTTCATCTCGGTCTTCTGGATGGAAGACGAGAAGCTCAACAATCTCTGCAAAAGCGGCGGGGGGTGGGACACCCACGGCAACAACTTCAACTGCCTGCGCGATCACCTGCTCCCCGAGTTCGACCGGGGGTATTCGGCCTTGCTCGAGGACCTGAGCGGTCGCGGGCTGCTCGACGACACGCTGGTGGTGGTCAACAGCGAGATGGGCCGGAACCCTCGGGTCGGCGACGTCCGTTCGGGGGGCAAGTCCGGGGCCGGTCGCGACCACTGGACGCGGTGCATGTCGGTGCTCCTCGCGGGCGGAGGCGTCCGCGGCGGGCAGGTTTACGGCTCGTCGGATCGGATCGCCGCCCATCCGGCCGAGCACCCGGTCGGCCCCGAGGACGTGGCCCGGACGATCTATCACGCGATGGGGATCGACGACCTCACCTTCACCGACCGGCTCGGCCGCCCGTTCGACATGATGCCTGACGGGAAGCCGATCCAGGCTCTGTTCTCCTGAGATCGGCAGGGCCCTCGTCGGAGGGGCGGGCTGCATCGTCGGCCTTCGGGGTTCATGGCTTTTCCTTTCATACTTGCCTCCGTGGCGATCGCGGATACCATCGGTCGGACTGGCCGCTGCCCCGGCGTGATCTCGGACGAAACGCGTCCCGTGATTTCGGACGCGAAGCCGAGGGCGGGCCAGCGTACGTGGTGTGACACCCGACCCCAGGAGTTCCGTATGCGCATTGGTCGATGGCTTTGCTACTCGAGCGTCCTGCTCGTCAGCCTCGGCACCAGCCCGGCCGAAAGGATGGCCCGGGCCCAGGTCCTTTCCGTCACGATCAAGTCGGCGGACGACGTCCTGAAGCAAATTCGGTCGATCGCCGACGTCTTCGACCCGAAGGTGGCGAAGTCGCTCAACGACAGTCTCGACCAGCTCACGGGCCCCGGTGCCCTCAAGGGGCTCGACCGCGCCCATCCGATCGTCGTCACCCTCGACCTCGCCGGGGCTCCCGGAGATGGCGTGGGGGGGGGCATGCCCGTCGCAGCCGCCTACGTCCCCGTCACGGATCAGAAGGATCTCCTCGAGACGGTCAAGAGGCTGGGACTTCGGCTGGACGCCGCCGAAGGCATGGAAGGCGTCACGCACAAGCTGAGCCCGATGGGAGGGAGCAGCCCGCCCCTCTTCGTCCTCAAGTCGCCCCCGTCGGGTTACGCGGTCCTCACGAACGTCCCGGGCGCCGCGGCGAAGCTCGCCGAGGTGAAGCCCGAGAGCCTGAACCCTTCCCGGCCGGGCGTCCTGCTCGCGAGGCTGCGCCTCGACCAGATCCCGGACGTGCTCAAGGACGGGGTCCTGGCCACCATGAATCAGCGCAGCGATGTGTCGCGCAAGCGGCTCGACGGCGAGGACGACGCCACCTACCGAGGGCGTCTCGCCGGGATCGCCCTTTCGGAAGAGGGGATCACGAGCCTCCTCCGCGACGGCCGAGAGATTTCGATCGACCTGAACGTCAACCCGGACGGCGACCTCAGCCTAGGCTTGGAGGTCGACGCCAAGCCCGGGAGCGCAATGTCCGACGCGCTGGCGGCCTTCGCCAAGCGCAAGAGTCGGTTCCGATCCCTGGCCCAGGGCAATGCGGCGAGCCTGGTGGGGATCCTCCCGGTCGCCGATGCCCTGAAAGTCCCGATCCGCGAAGGGCTCAAGGCGGGACGGGCGAAGGCGGAGAAGGAGAAGGACCCCGACGACCGTCGACTCATCAACCTCCTGCTCGACTCGTTCGAAGAGACCCTCTCGGAGAAGGACCTCGACGGCTGCGTCACGTTGGAGGCGGTCGGTCCCGCCGCGAAGGCCGGGGATGGCAACAATGTCGTCCTCTTCGGCTTCGGGCTCAAGAACTCGAAGAAGGTCGAGACGACGCTGCGCGAGGCCATCCAGAAGAAGGCCAAGCCGGCCGACCAGAAGAAGATCACCTTCGACCACGCCAAGGGGGACGACGGTACGTCGATTCATCGGATCACGATCGACGACGGTAGCTTCAAGCGAGAAGAATTCGGCGAGCCGCTCATGTTCGCCGCCTTCCCCGATGGAGCGATCCTGACCGCCGTCGGCGGGAACGGCCTGTCGGTGATCAAGAAGGCCCTTGCGACCTTGAAAAAGCCCGACTCGGGCGCCGCCAAGTCCACGCCCCAGATCGGGCTCGACGTGACCGCGGGGCGGCTCGCCCAACTCAGCCTCCAGGACCAGAGGGTTTTCAAGGAGGCGGCCGACATCGCGTTCGCCGGGCCGAACGGCGACAAGGACCAGATCCAATTCCACCTCGTCGGCGGGGCCGACAACCTCCGGCTCGTCCTCGACGCCGACCTGCCGATCCTGCGATTCTTCGCCGAGGTCGGCTCCCGGCAGCGGAAGCGATTGGGCGGGCCGGCCGCCAAGTGATTCCCCTTCGCCGCCTCCCCGGCCCCAGGCCAGGGAGGAGGAGACTCTCGCGATTCCACGAGCGACGCGTTGCGGATGGCCGGTGGCCCTCGCAACGCGTCGCTCGCATCCGGCGTCGTCCGGGCAAATCAGCCCGCCCGACACCTGACGTCCAAAACAACACATCTTAACGTTTATGTATAAAACAGAATCCGCTTCGAATCGGATGGCGGGCAGCAAGGTTTAAAACAACTTCCGATCCAGACGTTCGCAATTTCAATTTTGCGAAATACGAAGACACCACGACACGTTATTGCGTCCCCGCAATCACGGCGTGAATGCGTGGGAGCGCCTCATTGAAACCCTCCCGGCGCGGGGGGTATAGTCGGGCATTGACCTCGCGCCTCCCCCGTCGAATCCGCCTCAAGACGCGCGGATTCGACGGCCGGGCCACCCGCCTCGAACTCCTGACGACGGGAAAAGAACGCATGACGATCGCTCGCCTCAGGCGGGTCCTGCCCGCAACATTCCTACTTGTGCTCGGCCTGTCGCTCTCGGCGAAGGGCGCTCTGCCCAAGGTGCCCGAGGGGTTCGAAATCCGGTTGGTGGCGACCGTCCCGGCCGTGCTCTACCCCTGCCAGGTGGCGACAGCCCCGGGCGGGGAGCTCTTCGTCGCCGAAGACCCGATGGACCAGGTCGGGCCTTACGAGGCGAACCACGGCCGGATCCTCATCTTCCGGGACGGCAAGGATCCGGTCGTCTTCGCCGACGGCTTCCGCGCCGTCCAGGGCATGGCGTGGTACGGCGACGTCCTCTACGTGTCGCACATGCCGTTCCTGACCGTGCTCCGCGACGTCGACCGCGACGGCAAGGCCGACGAACGGAAGGACATCTTCAAGGACCTCGGCCCCACCGACAACCAGGGGCTGAACGACCACATCGTCTCGGGCATCCAGTTCGGGATGGACGGGTATCTCTACGTCTCGGTGGGCGACAAGGGGATCCCCAAGGCGACCGGCCCCGACGGCCGGACGATCCAAATCAAGGGAGGCGGAACCTGCCGTTGCCGGCCTGACGGCACTGGCCTGGAGGTCGTCTCGACCGGCACGCGTAACCACCTCGAGGCCAACCTCGACGACCGCGACAACATCTTCTCCTACGACAACACCGACGACGGCCTCGGCTGGTGGACCCGGGTCACGCACCACGTCGACGGCGGTTATTACGGCTATCCCTACGACTACCACAAGCGGCCAGACCGGCACCTGCCGAGGATGGCCGAGTTCGGCGGCGGCTCCCCCTGCGGGGCCGTCCTGTACAAGGAAGACGCCTGGCCCGAGAAGTACCGCGGTGTCGGCTTCTGGGCCGAGTGGGGCAAGGGGAAGGTCCACGCCTTCCGGTTCGCGCCGGACGGGTCGACTTTCAAGGTTGCCGAGCCGATCGACTTCGCGGTCCCCGACGGGTTCGACAACTTCCGCCCGATCGACGTCGCGGTCTCGTACGACGGAAAGACCCTCTACATCGCCGACTGGGGGATGGGGAGTTGGGGCAGCAAGACCGAGAAGGTCGGCCGCGTCTGGGCCGTCACGTCCAAGGAGAATATCAAGACCCGCCCTCGCGGGAAGGACACCGACCCGATCGAGGCACAGTTCGCTCAGCTTGATCATCCCTCCTTCAACGAGCGGATGCGGGCCCAGACGGCGTTGATCAAGAAGGGGCGTGAGGCCCTCGCCGCGGTCGGTGCGGCGTGGACGGCCTCCGAGACGAGCCCGGTCGCCCGAAGGCACCTCGTCTGGGTCATCGACGGGATCGCGGGGGGGACGCCGGAAGGGAACACCCCCCTGGTCGAGGCCTTGAAATCCGGCGTCTCGGACGTCAGGGCCCAGGCCGCCCGGGCCCTCGGGGAGCGAGCGGTTTCGGACGCGACGGACCCGTTGGTGGCACTCCTGGCCGACCACGACCCCACGGTCCGGCTCCAGGCGGTCATCGCCCTCGGCCGGATCAAGGCCTCGAAGGCGATCCCGGCCCTGATGCCCCACCTGATCGAGTCGGATGACTTCATCGCCTTCAGCACCCGACAGGCCCTGCGACGGATCGGTGACTGGAAGGCCGTCGCCCTGGGGCTGTCATCGGATAATCCGAAGCTGCGGCAGGCCATCTTGGCGGCGATGGAAGAGGTCTACGAGCTTCGCGCCACCATGACGCTCGCCCGATTCGCAAACGATCGGGAGCGCGACGCCACGGAACGGGCCCGCGCGGTCTTGTACCTCTCGCAGGTCCACCACAAGGCGAAGCCCTGGGACGGCGTTTGGTGGAAGACCCAGCCGGCCGCCGGGAAGCCCCCGGCGAAGGTCGACGCGTGGGACGGCACGCCCATCGTGATGGCGACGATCCAGACGCTCCTGATCGACCCCTCCGCGCCGGTGCTTCTCGCGGCGATCAACGCCGTGAAGGAGACGGGTGACCGCGGCGCGCTCCCGACGCTCCGGACCCGCTACCGGACCGAGCCCGTGCCCGAAATCCGCCTGGCGATCGCCCAGGCCTGGGGAGAGCTCGACGACAAGGACGCCCTGCCGCTCCTCGCGGCGACGCTCCGCGACAAGTCGACGCCGGGCCCGCTCCACGACGCCTCGATCGCGGCCGTCGAGAAGATCGGCTCCGACCTGGCGATCCAATCCCTCGTCGGCCTGCTCGGCGACTCGGAACTCGCGGGGACGAGGAAGGCGAGCGTGATCGCCTCACTCGGAAGGTTCAAGGCGAAGGCCGCCGTCGGGGCGCTGGTCGCGAGCCTGAAGGACCCCGAAGCCTCGGTGCGAGCGACGGCGGCCGAGTCGCTCGGCAAGATCGGCCAGCTCGAAGGGGCAGGGGCTCCGCTCCGCGCCGTGCTCGCCGACCCCTCACTCGAGGTCAAACGGGCCGCGATCCTCGCGCTCGGGAGTCTCTCCGACCGCGAGGCCATCCCCGCGTTGACGGCCGCCAGCGAGGTCCCCGACACGCATTTCGAGGCGATCCGCGCCCTCGCGATGAACCCCGACATCCTCGCCTTGCAGGCCTACCTCGGCGGCCTGACGGACAAGAGCCCCGAGCTCCGGACCGTCTCCGCAGGCGCGATCGCCAAGATCCGTGACCAGGCGGCACCGATCTTCGACCAGCTCGCCACCCGGCATGAGCTCTCTCCGACGGCCGTCCCCGAGCTCCGCAAGGTCTACTCGTCCTTGCAGCCCCTGCTCGAATGGAGGCTGCTCGGCCCGTTCAAGATCGACGACGCCAAGGCACCCTTCGCCCCGGAAGGGCCGATCGACCTCAACGCGTCCTACACGAGCTCGAAGGGCGAGCCAGCCACCTGGACGGCCGCCAAGGCCAGCGACGACCAGGGACGCGTCGACCTGGACAAGATCTACTCCGGACTCTCCCAGACGGTCACCTATGGCTACGTCGAGGTCTCGAGCCACGAGGACAGGACGGCCGTGTGCGCGATCGGCTCGGATGACACGCTGACGGTCTGGATCAACGGGACTCAGGTTTACGACAGCCAGACCTCCCAGAGCTTCGCCGCGGCCAGGACGAAGTTCGACGTCAAACTGGTGAAGGGGGTCAACCGCGTTTTGATCCGCTGCGGTAATCACGGTGGCCCCTGGGCCTTCTCCGTCGCGATGTCGACGGCGTCCGACTACGCCTTCTTGAAGGGCCCGTCGGCCGGCGAGTTCGACCCCGAGTCGTTCCGCCAGGCGGCGCTCAAAGCCCAGGGCAAAGCGGAGCACGGCCGCGTCCTCTTCGAAGACCTGAAGGGCCTGGCCTGCATCAAGTGCCACTCGGTCGGCAAGCAGGGGGGGATGGTCGGACCTGAGCTCTCGAGCGTCGGCGCGAAATACTCGCGCGACGAGCTGATCGCCTCCGTCCTCTTCCCCTCGGCGAAGATCTCGTCGGGCTACGAGCCGGTGATCCTCGCGACGAGCGATGGTCGGGTGCTCACGGGGATCGTCAAGAGCGACGGCGACGACGCGGTTGAGATCGAGGACGCCGAGGCGAAGCGGATCCGGATCCCCAAGGACTCGATCGACGACCGCAAGCGAAGCGACCTCTCCCTCATGCCCAGCGGCCTCGCCGAGGGGCTCACCCCGCAGGACTTCTCCGACCTGATCGCCTACCTCCAGACCCTGAAAGACCCGGGCACGAAGCCGGAAACCTCGGCCAAGGTGGGCGCAGGCGGAGAAGGTCGTTAGTCTCGTATGTGTCGCGGATCGCCGAGTGTGGAGCTCGGGGGGGTGATCGGCCAGACGGCTAAGCCTCCTCGAGCCCTCCGGTCGGCGCGCCTCGAACCCCTCGGCATGGTCGCGGCTCGAAGGCCGGCCGCCGTCTCGGGAGGGTTCCCCAGAACCTGGCACTCGATTCGCGGGATCGTGGGCCGGCATCCGGATCCCGTGGACTGAACCCAGACGCTCGCGAACCCATGCCGAATCCTGACAACGAGTCTTCAGCGTCCGCCTCCCAGGGTCGTCACAAGCGGGAGCGGAGCACTCGCTATCCCGGCGTCAGCCTGGCCGAGAGCCTCAAGCTCTGCGAGTCGATCGACGGCATGGGCCTGGACGGCCTCTCGGCCCCCGACATCGCGCTGGCGCTCGGATACAAGAACATCAAGACGAACACGTTCTCCGCCCGCCTGAGCGCGGCGAGGCAGTTCGGCCTGTTGACCTTGACCGACGAAGGCTACGGGCTCACCCCCCTGGCCAAGGAGATCCTCCACCCGGTCGACCCGGTCGAGATCCCTCGCCTGCATCGCCAGGCGCTCCTCAAGCCGCCGCTGTACGCGGAGCTCGCCGAACGGCTCGGGGACAAGCGCGTGCCCGAGGCCGAGATCCTGGGCAACGTGCTCTACCACAACCACCAGATCATCGCGTCGGCCAAGCGGGCGGCGGCCGACGCCTTCCTCGAGTCGTCCCGATTCGCCGGGGCCCTGGGCGACGACCTCGTCTTCCGGCCGGGCGGCCCGGCCTCCGCCGCCCCGTTGCCCGCGTCGGCCCCGATCCTCGCTCCCGTCGAGCCGGCTCCGGCAGTGCCCTCGACGAGCCGAGCCCCGGCGACACAGGCGGAAGTCCGGATCGACCTCCAACTCTGGGACCAGGACGAAGGCAAGCTCATCCGCGTCCGGGCCCCCCGGTCCATCACCCCCGAGAGCTTCGAGAGGCTGCTCCAGGCCTTCCGACTCATGGTCCGCATCGAGACGCCAACGTCGGCGAATTCGACGGGCGTAGGCCTGGACGACCCCGACGGCTTGGCGTAGCATCGGCCAATTCTCGGCCCCCGGGACCGAAGACGAGACGAGGCCAGGCGAGGCGCACCCCATGTTGCATGCGAGCGACGCGGACGGATCGGCGAGGGAGACCACGCCCGGGACGATGCCGCGATTGGCGATGACGACCTTCGTCATCCTCTTCGGGATGAACCTCCTCGACTACCTCGATCGCAACGTCCTGGCGGCGGTCGGGCCGCAGATCAAAGAGCAACTCAAGATCTCGCACGCCCAGTGGGGATTCTTGGCCAGTGTCTTCCTGGTGAGCTACTCCGTCATCAGCCCGGTGATGGGCTGGCTGGGCGACCGCTACCGCCGGACCTGGCTGCTCGGCATCGGCGTCGGGGTCTGGAGCCTGGCGACGGTCGGCAGCGGCCTGGCCGACAGCTACGGCCATCTCGTCCTCGCGCGGAGCGTCCTCGGGATCGGCGAGGCCACCTATGGGGTCATCGCGCCGACGATCCTCCTCGACCTCTTCGCCCGAGAGTCACGCTCTCGGCTCCTCTCGGCCTTCTACCTCGCGATGCCGATCGGGAGTGCCCTGGGGATCGGGCTCGGCTCGTACATCGCGGAGCACTACCACTGGCAAGCGGCCTTCTACGTCGCGGGCGTCCCGGCGATGGTGGCGGCCCTCTTCGCCTTCTTCCTGCCCGAACCCGTGCGGGGGGCCAGCGAAGGGGTCTCCGTCGAACGACTCCGCGAGCACGAACGCGCCGGGGCGACGCGCGAGGACTACGTCGACCTGATGGTCAACTCGTCCTACACGTACTCGGTCTTCGGCATGGCCGCGTATACGTTCGCCATCGGCGGGATGATCTTCTGGGTGCCGAACTACCTCTTCCGGACCCGAGGCTTTCCCCAGGGCCGCAGCGGGATGATGCTCGGGGCGGTGACGTGCCTGGCGGCGATCCTCGGGGTCAGCCTGGGAGGCTGGATCACCGACCGGCTCGGCAAACGCTGGCCCCAGGCCCAATTCCTGGTCCCGGGCGTCTCGATGCTCGCCTCGATCCCGTTCGTGCTGATCGCCCTGTTCGCGAAGACGGAGCCGGTGATTTATTCCTCGATCTTCGCGGCCGAGGCATTGATGTTCATCAATACGGGCCCCTGCAACGCGATCATCGCCAACGTCGTCCAGCCGAACCTCCGCGCCGCGGCTTATGCGATCTCGACGTTCGCCATTCATTTCCTCGGCGACATCTGGTCCCCCTGGCTGATCGGCCTCACGGCCGACAAGCTCGGCGACCCCTTGACCATGGCGAGTTCGTACGGCCAGTTGCTCAAGGCCATCGGCGTCGTGCCCACCCAGATCTCCGGCCAGCCACCCGAAAACATCGTCGCCGGCCTGCTGCTCACAGTCCCCGCCATCTTGCTCTCGGGGATCGTCTTCCTCGCGGGAGCACGACACCTGCCGAGAGAGATGGCCTTGATGCAGGCCAAGCTCAAGGCCGCGCCCGTTCGACACCAGCCCGGCAAGGAGTTGCCGACTTCGTGATTGCGGGCCTCCTCGACCAGTCATGGCGAATCTGGTCGTTACGACGTCGCATCCCCTACCTTTTGCAGACACGTCTCCCTTCCCAATGGGCAGGCCGGAGAAAACACCTCCGGCCTGCGCCTCGACCTGTCGTAATCAGGCCCGAGCGAGCGTCGGCCATCGATCTCACGCTCCACCGAACCCGGCACGCGAATTCGTCCTGGAGGAGGGAAGGCGATGCGGGTTACGCTGAGGGTGACTCAGGGACCGCACGCAGGAAGGTCGTTCGAGTTTCAACAGCACGATACGTTCATCGTGGGCCGGGCGGTCTATGCGCATTTCCGACTGGAACAGCGGGACAAGTATTTCTCGAGGGCCCACTTCCTGGTCGAGGTCAATCCGCCCCTCTGCCGACTCATGGACCTGGGGAGCACGAACGGGACATTCGTCAATGGCAAGAAGGTCGGCGAGGTCGACCTGGGGGACGGCGACAAGATCCGTGGAGGAATCACGGTCCTCGAGGTCGGCATCGACAGGACCGGGGCACCCGACGAGACGAAGTCCTTCCTCGCCGTCGAGCCCAGGCCCAGGCCGAGGCCGAGGCCGCCCGAGCGGGAAAGGCTCCAGACCTCTCCGCCCCTCGCGTCGCCTCCAGGGCTTGATCCGGTCGAGCGGATCGGCCGCTATTGGCTCGTCCGGCAGATCGGGCGAGGGGGGATGGGAGTCGTCCACCTCGCCGTCAGGGAGGGTGACCGGCGTCAAGTCGCGCTGAAGACGATCGAACCCCGGGCCGACGCCGGGGCGAGGGAGATCGATCGGTTCGTGCGCGAGGCCGGCGTCCTCGAATCCCTCGAACACCCCGGCATCGTCTCGTTCATCGAGTCGGGCGAGTCGGAAGGGCGGATCTTCCTCGCGATGGAATTCGTCGAGGGGATCAACCTCGCCCAGGCCCTCGGCCGATCCGGCCCGTTCGACGTCGGCCGCGCGACGAGGATCGCTTGCCGACTCCTCGATGCGCTCGAATACGCCCACGGTCGCGGCTTCGTCCACCGGGACGTCAAGCCGGGCAACGTGCTCCTGTCGGGCGATGCCAGCACCGACCGCATCAAACTCGCCGACTTCGGGCTGGCGAAGCTCTACCAGAGTTCCAAGATCAGCGGATTGACCTTCCAAGGCGAGATCGGCGGGACCCTCGCGTTCGCGGCCCCGGAGCAGATCACCGACTTCCGGACGGCGAAGCCGGCGTCGGACCTGTACTCCGTGGGGGCAACCCTCTACATGATGCTGACAGGCCAATACATCTACGATTTTGGCAAACCCATCAGCCAACAAGTCTTGATGATCCTGCAAGACGACCCGATCCCGATCCGATCGCGACGGCCGGACCTCCCCGCGAAGCTGGCCGCGATCATCCACCGGTCGTTGGCCAGGGACATCGAGGCCCGCTTCCCCGACGCGAAGTCGATGAAAGGTGCGCTGTCGGAATTCGCATAGGGCGCAGTCCGAGCTCACCACGGACCAACCCCGGCGGGTTGGCATCCGTCAAAGGATCGCGAAGCTGACATCACGTGGACAGGAACCGTTGGTGCCGAAATGCGAGCCGCTCAATTGGGCGCGGGCCAGGCCCCGTCCCAGACGGTCAGGACACCCTCGTCCCTGCCGCTGGCACCGAGTCGGGTGCCGTCCGGGCTGAACGCGACGTTCAGATAGTTCACGGAATCCCGGATCGAAAAGACCTCCTCACCGGTCGAGGAATCCCAGAGTCGGATCGACCCGTCCTTGACCGCCGACGCGATCCGCTTCCCGTCCGGGCTGAACGCGAGTTCGTCGTTCGACCCCGGATGTCCGGCGATCGTCAGGAGTTTCTTCCCCTCGCTCGTATCCCAGACGATGATGGTCCGCTCCTCCCCGCTCGAGGACGCCAATCGTTTCCCGTCGGGGCAAAAGGCCACGCCACCGGCAGCCTTCTGGTGGCCGGAGAACGATTGCAACAACTCCCCCCGCGCGACATCCCAGACCCGGACGATTCCATCTTCCGCCGTCGTCGCCAGGCGGCGTCCTTCGGGGTCGAAAGCGACATCGGTGACGACCGACGGGTGGGAAAGCACCTGGAGCATGCGACGATTTTGAATGTCGTAGATCCCCGCCGTCCGATCGTCGCCGCCGGAGGCGACGCGTTTGCCGTCCGCGCTGAAGGCCACCGTGTTGGCGCCTCCGGCGGCATGGTGCCGGGATTCGGCCACCAGCGTTCCGGATTTGATGTCCCGGACCTTGATCCCGTCAGACAGGGCCATCGCGACCTGTGAGGCGACCGGGCTACAGCTCACGCCTCGGACCCACGAGACTTCGTCCGCGAGCGTCCTGACGACATCGGTGCCGATCTCCCAGAAGCTCGAGGACTTGCCGTGCCTCCCCGAGACGAGGCTATTCCCGTCGTGAGCGAAGGCCAAGGTCCCAAAATAGGCTGTCGGCCCTCGAGCGGTGCGGACCGGGCTCGGTCCGGCATTCAATTCCCAGATTTTCATCGTCCTATCGTCGCTGCCGGTAGCGAATCGTCTGCTATCGGGGCGACAAGTGATCCCCCAGACCGTGGCCGAATGGCCGGGGAAAGAGAAGATCTGGCGGCCACTCGAGGCATCCCAGGCGCAGACCGACCCGCCCACACAACCGCCGAAGATCCAAAGCCCATCAGGGCTCACCGTGACGCAGTGGACCGCCGATTTCGGGCGATCCAGGAGGAAGACCTCTTTCCCGGTCGAGAGGTCCCAGACCCCGACATCTCCGCTCACGAGCGAGGCGACGACTCGACGGCCATCGGGGAAAACGGCGATCCGATAGGGGATCGGACGGCTCGTGAACTCGAAGCTGGGGCGCAAGGTCGCCGGATCCAAGAGCGAGATCGACCCACGTTCGTTCATGACCGCGGTCACGAGAAGGCCGTCTGTCAGGCGAAACTCCATGCCGTGGATCGCTCCGCCCAAGGGCGACGATTGCCTCGACTGGCCCGTATCCACGTCCCAGACCCTGACGGTCTGGTCGTCTCCCGCCGAGGCGAGGCGTTTGCCGTCGGGGCTGAAAGCGACCGGCTCGACCCCGTCGGTATGGCCGGCGAGCGTCCGTATCAGCCGCCCATCCCGGGCATCCCAAAGCTTGACCGCGCGATCATGCGAGCCCGTTGCGATCCGGTCGTCGTCGGGGCTGAAGGCAACGCCCCAGACGTGGGCATCGTGCCGCGACAGGTCGAAGAGCCGCGTACCGTCCGCCGCGTCCGAGACACGAACGAGACCCTCGGAATGTGCCGACAGGATCCGAGTCCCTCGGTGGCTGAACGCCACGACGGAGACTCGCCCTGGGTGCGTGACGATCTCCAGGGGGCTCGGCGTGTCTGTTTCCGGTGATGTCCCCAACGGCCTCGACGAGCCGCCCCACACTCTCGGTCGGCTGAGCCGCTTGAGGTAGCCCCACTCCCAGCCACGCCGGTCGACCGGGCATTCATCAAGGATCCCTCCGGCGAGCCCCCGGTCCCCGACCTTGACGGCCTCCGAGGCTCGAGCAATCCGATCGCGATAGCTCATCGAGGAGGTCGATGGCTCGGCCAAGCTCTTGCCAGGGGTTGGCGTGGATCTCACGATCGGAGCCGACGACGCCTCCCCGCGCGCCGAGACGGAGGAGGGGCCTGCCGGTTCCGACGCAGCACCGACATTGAGCAGCCGTTCTTCGCCGCGACGGATGTCGACCGAATACCGGCGGAACTCATCGTTACCAAGGCCGACCTCGATTCGGTGCGTCCCCGCCCGGAGCCTCAATGGCACGTCGAGGGCCTTTCCTCCGACCGTCGCACCGTCGACCTTGATGGCCGGGTCCGGCCCGGGGCCGTCCCTCTTGATCCTGACGGTGCCCAAGTCGGTCGCGAGATAGCCGAGCCCGAAGGCGGCGACGATCAGGGTCGCGGCCAAGGCCACAATGCGTCCCAAAGCCTTCGGCCCGGAAGTCGTCACGGGAGGTGCGGTCACGGTCGGATCCGGCCTTGAGACCTTCGGCCCGGAAGTCGTCGCGGGAGGCGAGGACGGCGGAGGCGGGACGGTTGATACCCCATCAGCGGTCTGGCCGGCGCTCAGCTTGTCCAGGAATTGGCGGACCAAACTCTCGGTCCCACCCGACGGCGTTCGGGCGGGACCGTCTTCCCTGCCGGGAACGAGGAGGATCCCGTCCGACGACGGCGGCGGCGATGAGTTGCTTGTTGTTTCGCGCATGGACCCGGCCAGCGCGTCGGCGAGCTCGAGCATCGACGCATAACGATCTCCCGGACGCTTCGCCATCGCCTTCTGGCAGATGCCGTCCAGGCTCGCGCCCACGTCGGCTCGGAGGGACGATGGTGCGTCGGGGGTCGCCACCATGATCTGCGCCAGCACCAACGCCACCGGCCCTTCGAACGGCAGGCGGCCCGTCAGCAACTCGTAGAGAATCACGCCCAACGCATAAACGTCGGTCCGCGGGCCGACCGCCGACGAATCGCCCGAGACCTGCTCGGGGGCCATGTACCCGGGAGTGCCCAGCACGATGCCTGTGTTCGTCAGTCGGATGTCCTCGGTTCCCTCGCGCCTCGCCAGCCCGAAGTCGACCACCATGAGCTCGCGTCGCTTGCTCAGCAGCACATTCGCCGGTTTCAGGTCGCGGTGCACCACGCCGTTGTCGTGCGCCGCCTGGAGAGCCACCGCCAGCTTCCGCACCAACGCCGACGCCTGCCGAACCGGGATGGGTTCTTCCCGACCCAGCAAATCCGAGAGTGGGCGTCCTTCGACATAGGCCATCGTGAAATAGGGCGAGCCGTCCACCTCGCCGACGTCATAGACCGGGCAGAGGTTCGGGTGGTCTAATGCCGCCGCGGCCTTTGCCTCGCGCGAGAACCGTTCGAGGGCCTCGGACCTGCCCTTTTCCCCCAAGTGGGGGACCTTCAGCGCGACGTCGCGTCCCAGTTGCGTGTCGTGGGCCAGGAACACCGACCCCATCCCGCCTCGTCCCAAGGTCCGGATGACCTTGTAGCGGCCGAACATCGATCCCGGCGAGAGTTCCTGAGGCTCACTCTGGCGCCTGGACGATCCCGAGACCGACTCGCCTCGTCCCGGCGTCGAGGCCAAGTCGGGGCGAGAAAACGGCTGGCCGCACTTCGGACAAAACAGGCCCCGCGCGGAATCGGTGGAAGCGAAGGAGGACGTCGCGGCACAACTGGGATTGGAACAGATGACGCGAACAGCCATCGACGAGCCCGCCCGCCAGGACGCCGGGGTACTTCGAGTAGCACCGCGACAGGGTGTAAGGTCCCCGGCGTGAATGAATTCAAGCGACATCAGTATGAATTTATAGCCTCTCCCTGTCAATCGGCCGAACGCCCCGACTCGTCGACGTCGGTTCCATCGCCTCCGACTTGGAATCGCTCTCCGAACCGCAACTCCTGGATCAGATCGACCTGGCCGATACCATCAACACGATCGACGCGATAGGCCGTCAGAAGGACATCGTCGAGAAGATCGTCAAAGGCGGTGGCGACTGTGTCATCGCCGTGGAGGGCAAGCAGCCGAAGCTCTCCGCCGCGATCCAGGGCTTCTTCTCCGACCACCTGGAACGCGACATGGAGGACCTGCGATATCGCTGCCACGAGACCCGTGATGAGGGCCATCGCCGGATCGACGAACGCTCCTATTTCCTGGCCAAGGTCCCGCGGGATTTCGCGACGTTGAAGGAAAGGCCCTGGATCAAGGCGATCGGCTATACGGCGCGGATCACGCAGCACCCCGACGGTAGGGAGACGGACGAGGTGCGAGATGACCTCAGCTCCCGCGACCTCAGCGGGAAGCGATCCGGCGAGGCGGTGCGAAATCATTGGAGCATCGAGTCGATGCACTGGGTATTGGACGTGAACTTCCGCGAGGACGAGCACCGGACTCGGGGGAGGAGGTTGGGCAACAATCTGAGCGGACCACGGCGGTTCGCCGTGACGCTCCTGAAGCCGCATCACGACAAGGATAGCCTCAGGGGAAACATGATGTCCTGTAGAATGAATACGGACAACTTAGCGCAAGACCTGAAATTACAGCAACTTTCAGATGCGCAGGCCCAGACCGAAGGCCTACTATCATACGCGATGCGAGATCAGGAAGTCATTCCCGGCCTATTCCTTACTCGTGAACCACTCGGTAGAATCTGACCGCTGCCGATCGGTCAGATTGCGACACAAGGGGTGCCTGCATGGCGGAAAATCACCACCTGGGGTTGAACCCACTCTTCACCCGACGTGAAATGCTGGGGAAGTCGGGCAAGGCGACTCTGGCCGGCATGGCAGCCCTTGCTGTTTCGCATGCGGCTGCCGGTACTGTTTCGCAAGGTGCGGAAAGACGGCCCCGTATCGCCTGTATCGTCAGCTATTGGGGGGCTCCGGGATCCCACGCGGACTGGACCGTCAACAAGCTGATCGATGGCTACTGGTGGCAGGGCAGCCACACTCCTTCACGGGTGGACGTTGCCTCTGTTTACATCCACCAGTTTGAGACTAGTTTACTGGCCCAGAAAGTATGCAATGCAAAAAAGATACCGATCTATAAGACGGTAGGCGAGGCCGTCAAGTTCGGGGGGTCGGAACTTGCGGCGGACGGAGTGGTCATCGTCGGAGAACACGGGAACTATCCCACCGATCTCAAGGGGCACTGGCTCTTGCCGCGCTGGTGGATGTACCAGCAGGTGATCCGGGTTTTCGAGCAGAGCAAGCGCTCGGTCCCGGTCTATAACGACAAGCACCTCTCCTACAACTGGGACGATGCCAAGTGGATGTTCGACAAATCCCGTGAACTGAACTTTCCACTGACCGGCGGTTCCTCCATCCCGACCTACTTCCGTAAGCCCGAGATCGACCTCGCTATCGATACGCCTATAAAGAACTCGATCGTGGTTGGAGGCGCTGGGGATGAGGGAGCCGTTTTCCATTGTGTTGACGTGCTCCAAGCCTTTGTCGAACGACGCAAGGGCGGCGAGACCGGCGTCAAATCGGTACAGTCCATCCGGGGACCTGAAGCATGGAAGTGGGTCGTAGACAATCCCTGGGCCGGCAAGCTGCTTGATTCCGTGGCGGACAAGTTCGACCTGAAGCCGGGATCCTTCCAGAAGAGCGCCCGGGCGAACATCTGTAGCGTGGAGTATAACGACGGAACAAAGGCGGCCGTCATTTCGGGCCGCGGCGTGGGCTGGACCTACGCCGGCGAAATCGAAGGACAAACGGAACCGACAATCGTCTCGATGCTTGGCTGGCCCGGCCCTTACTCGCAATACCACGCCGCGAACGCTCAATCGCACTGGATCACCGAGATGATGGTGACCAAAAGGGAACCATTCAATGCGGAGCGGTTACTGCTGTCTACCGGGATTGTGAACCACTACATGGACTCAAACTGGGAGAACGGCCGTTACTCTGCCGTTGGGCACCGCATCGAGACGCCGTTCATGAATATGAAATACCACACAACACGGGGACCGATGTTTGAAAAGGGCGAGCGTCCCCCGAACACCCCATACATCCGGGGCTTCGATACATAAGCTCAGTGCATCGCGTCCGAAGGCTCCGAGACGGCCCCGCATGCCAGTCCGGCTACCCGCAACGGTACCGCCGCGGGAATGATACACCTGAGCATTTACGCCACAAGCGGGAACCGGCGATTCAATCGTGTGTACCCTTCGAGGAATTGAGGACACATGCCGGACGACGCTGGGGCCGCGGATTCGCGAGTTCCAGTCCGACCTCTCTCACACGCCTAGCTTGGCAGCACTGTAATAGAAATTCTCATCAATGTCCCGATGCGTGTCGACCAATGACAGCCCGGCCGATCGAAGGGCCACCTCGTAGGCCACCGATCCGATCGATATCGACCGTCGGCCGGTGAGCATGTCGGACCAGGCGCACTCCTGTTCCGGCGACGTGAACAGAAATCGGCCGTCAGGCTTCAATACCGCCCCCACGCGGCGGATGACCGCAACTTGGGTCTCGGCCGGGAGAAGGAACATCAGGCCCCACGATACCACCCCGTCGAACGGCCGGTCGAAGAACCGGGACTGCTCGACAGGCTCGCACGCGACCGGGGCCCGTGGGAAGTGGTTCCGGAAGGCGGCCGTCATGGAAGCGGACGCATCGACTCCGGATACGAAGTACCCGGAGTCGATGAGGGCTTGGGAGATTGGGATCCCGCACCCGCATCCGAGGTCAAGGATGTCACCACCAGGCGGAAGCAGTCGAGCCCACTCACGGACGTAGGAAACCCCGACCAATGAGCAGGACCGTCCGGCAATGAACTCCTCGGCCCGCTCCTCGTAGCCGTTCGAGCCGTCTGCACCGACCGTCATCGGAGACACCTCTGGGATTCCGTCATCCAGACAAAGAGTCGAGTTGCCGCTGGCCTCGAATGAGTGTTGTCTAATAATGAGTGGATCGAGATTAGATCTGGCGATTCTGTCGATATTTTCTGGTGTCGGCTGGCTTGGCATCCTCGAGCAATTCGTCGTGCTCATCTCTCGGAAATACGGTCACGGCGCACTGGCTTGGATCGTCTTCATGATATCCTGTGGATGTAACTCCGAGTGCTAGAAAGAACCAAAGTCCAACGAACTCGACGGGATTGGGATCAAGAGCCAGTAGGATTAGATTTGGGTCTGGGTGGGAATTGATCGTCCAGATCGGTCGGTTGTGAATGGAAATCTCTGCTCCTCCAGGAGCAAAACCGACATGATTCACAAACAAATCGTTCATATAACACATGATGATGCGGGCTTCGTTATAATGTTCGGCGATTCCTCTGTCTTCCCAAGTCGACATGCTGGATTCAGGTGTCCCGAGGATTTTGTAGACCGCATCGCGCGACATCCCGAATTTGACAGGATGGGCTCCGCTGTAAGGTTGGATATCGAAGTGCATGACTTTTGAAGCCCTGATAGCCTACGCGAAAGTGGCACCAGACTCCCCGACTGATAGATGATAGTTCGGGTTCCTATCGACTCTCCGTTCCAGTCGGACGCCTTCGATTCACGGCTTTTGGGATGGATCCCATTCGACTCGACATATTGGATAAGCGATTTGTATGCTGCCGTCCCGACATGCGCACCCGTTGCTGATGTCCGGAACTCCATCCCTCTGAGAGCACAGTGTCTTCAAAAATAAGGCTCGCACGGCCAGGAATTAGTGACCACAGAGCGGATGATTGATAGACTATTCCCGGCGAGTGAAACAACCTCCAGAATAGGAACGGATTCCACAAGCGATCGCTTCCGCTTCGAGTAGCTTCCGCCTGACCAACTCAGGCATTTGCGCTATACAAATAGCAACCGCAACCTCTCACGTCTCGTATGACCCGTCGCGACATCATCGCCCTCGGCCAGGTCCGCCATCGCAAGACTTCCTGGATCGGCCCCTTCTTCGACGAGCTTCGTTTCAGTTTCTCGCAGGTCTGGCGGGTCGTCAATGGCGTGTCTTCCGTGAGCCGTCGGATGCAGCTCGAGGTTGAGCGGGTCCGGATGACGGCACGGCCGGGGAGGTCCGCATGACCTGTCCCTGGCCCCCTGAAACCCAAGGCGAGGTCGGCAACGCCCTGATCGTCGCCCAGAACGCACTGGCCGGATACGCACAGGTCTCAAACGGCCCGGAGACCGAGGCGCACCACCAGGCAGCCCTTCGCGCCCTGGGCATCGTCCAGCAGGCGATCCGCTCGGCCGCTGTGCTCGAGCAGCAGGGAATCGTGCCCGGCGACACGATTCGTTTCACCGACTCCTTCAAACAACTCGTCGAGCCCGAAGGACCGACTTTCCGCTACGGCCTCCACTTGGACGGCCCCAATCGAGAGGGCGAAGTCCTGCGGGTCACGGACGGCGTGGCCGAGGTGGTTTGGAATGACGTCTCCCTGCTCCGCCGGGTGAAGACCGATCACATCGAGGTGGTTCCTCGGGCCCTACACGATCGCCTGCACGGCGGTGTGCTTGGCCCACCCGGCCACATCCCCCGCCGTGCTGCACCGTCGGCTCGAAGTCGGCCTCGTCGCGCGGCTGTCCCTGTACGGCTCGACCGACCTCGCCAAGCATGTCATCATCCTCGCAACTCTGCCGCCCGAGCAGACCCCGCCTTAACATAAACAAATACTTTATCCAATAATTCCATCGGGGTCCTACCTCTGGGGTCGGAATTCCCGGTGGCTGGTCGGGTGGCGCTGCACCGTGTTCGACGCGCGGGTCCCCCCGACCATTGGTCGAAGGTCCAATATGCCGTGGTCGGCGACGAGCCGCTCGAGACGGAACTCGACGCGCGGATCCGCGCCAACTTCTCGCCGGTCGTCGACAACCGGAGCAATCGCCCGACGCTCATGGGCGTGCCCCTGTCGAAGCGCATCAGGGGATTCGGGGTGCTCGTCCTCAGGCGGGACCCGGCGCCGAGTCCGGACTCGGACTGGGACTCGGACTCGGACTCGGACTCGGACTCGGACTCGGACTCGGACTGGGACTCGGACTCGGACTCGGCCCGACGCGAGGGATCTCGAAGGGGGGCCCGCCTCGGCCGTTGGGAGCGAGCCGCAGTGAGCTCTCTTCAATTCATCCGGCGCCGGGTCGGAGGGCGGACCGAACGAGAGGAGGGGGAGGGCGTGCTGAAGAAAGTGCGCGAAGGCGGACGCCGTCGGCCGAGAGGGAACGCGAGGAGGGGGCTGCCACTCATCGCGGCACCCAAGCCCGGGAAACCACGGATCAATTCCAAATACGGATATATTTTAATTTCGAAACGTCACGCCGCATGGCTCGGTCTTCGCTTCGCACCACGACCGACCAGCGTGGTGACAGAGAGCCGGGTCTGTTGTAGTCTGGGGTCCGCCCACCGACTCGCGGTATGGCAACGTTTTGGAAGGGGTGGGCCTGGCCCACCGACCAATTGGCGGACCGTTTCTCTAGAAAGACCTGATCCATGAGCAAACCCATTCGCATCGCCGTCACGGGGGCCGGGGGCCAGATCGGTTACGCCCTCATCTTCCGGATCGCCTCGGGAGGGCTGTTCGGTCCGAATCAGCCGGTCTCGCTCCGGCTCCTCGAGATCACCCCGGCGCTGCCCAGCCTCAACGGGACGCTGATGGAGTTGGACGACTGCGCGTTCCCGCTGCTCGCGGACGTCGTAGCGACCGACCAGGCGACGACGGCCTTCGAAGGGGCCGACTGGGTCGTCCTCGTCGGGGGCCTGCCCCGCAAGGAAGGGATGAGCCGCGCCGACCTGATCCGCGCCAACGGGCCGATCTTCACCGGCCAAGGGAAGGCGATCAACGAGGCCGCCGGGCCCGACGTCCGGGTCTTGACCGTCGCCAACCCGTGCAACACGAACTGCCTGATCGCGAAGTCGCACGCCCCGAAGATCCCGGCCGAGCGCTGGTTCGCGATGACCCGCCTCGACCAGAACCGCGCCGCCGCGCAGCTCGCGACGAAGGCCGGCGTCCCGGTCGGCCAGATTAGCAAGATGACGATCTGGGGTAACCACAGCGATACCCAGTACCCCGACTTCAAGAACGCCGAGATCGGCGGAAAGCCCGCGACCTCGGTCATCACCGACGGGGCCTGGCTCACCGACACCTTCGTCCCGACGGTCGCCAAGCGAGGCTCGGCGGTGATCAAGGCGCGCGGGGCGTCGTCGGCGGCCTCCGCGGCGAATGCGGCCCTCGACAGCGTCCACTCCGCCTCGTTCCCCACCAAGGCGGGCGACTGGTTCAGCGCCGGGGTCGTCTCCGACGGCAGCTACGGTGTCCCCGCCGGCCTGATCTACAGCTTCCCCCTCACCACCACGGACGGCGTGAAGTGGTCGATCGTGCAGGGCCTGCCGATCGACGACGACGCCCGTGCCCGGATCGACGCGTCCGCGAAGGAGCTCGAGGCCGAGCGCGACGCCGTCAAGGACCTCCTCGGTCCCGCCATCTGAACCGAACGAAGATCCGACCCGATGGCCCCGTTTCCAAGCAAGCGGACGGGGCCGTTGGTCTTCGGCCTCAACGGAACGAGTTCGGCTGCTGGGCGGCCCCGGTGCGTTGGTTGGGGTCCTGGCTGATCCCGAGGATCCGGCTCCGGGGCCTGGCCCGGTCGACGATCACCGCGCCGGTCTCGCTCGTCTCGGCGACGCCCCGATTCCCGGCCTGGTCGACCACCTCAATCCGGAGGTGGAACCGGGGGGGGACGCTCGGCGGTACGGTCCAGATGTATCGTCCGGTGTTGTCGATCGGCTGGGGGGTGATCGCGACCCAGTTCGATCCCGCCTGGTCCGGCCGCCAGGACAAGAACACCGGCCGGGGGGCGAGGTGGGTGTCGGTCGCTCGCCAGTCGATTGCAACCTTCCCGACATTCGGCCCCGTGCCGATCTTGGGGGTCAGCAGTTGGATGTCGGGCGGCGTGCTGTCGACCTCGACCCAGAACTGCGGCGGATCGCCGGGGGCAGGGGGCTGGTCGCCCAGTCCCGACGCCGAGAGCGCCACCAGGCAGAGGCCGTAGGTCCCCTCGCCGCCGACATCCACCGGGAACGGGCTCGTCTTGTCCGGATCCTCCCCGCGCCGATTCCACGTCCGCCCGCCATCCTGGGTGACCCAGAGCTCGACGGTGTTCGGCCCGTTCGGGCCGGCGTCGTCCACCTTGTAGTCGAGCGGGAACTTCGGACTCGAGACGAGGATGGTCCGGTTCGGGCCACCGCCGGAGGGCGCCGAGAAGTGGTCGGCCTGCGCAGGCCGAGCTTCCGAAGTGAACGGGTCGGGGTCGTTCCGCGGAGGGGCCTGACTCCGGGGAGCCGGCTCGTTCGCGAGGAATGGATCCGTCGAAGACGTATCCGCCGGGATCTCGTCGGTCGGGGGCCGATAGTTTGGCCCCGAAGAGATCTGGGCGATCGGCGGCGGGGCGGACTCCGAATACTCGTTCGCGGCCAGGTTCGGCCTGGCGGACGAGCCTTCGGGCAGGTTCACCACCGTCTCCATCACGTTCCCGGCCCGGTCGGAGATCGTCGCGCGGACCTTGAGGGGCTCGGATGTGCCGGCGTCCCAGCTCTCGCTGCCGATCAACGCCGGGCGGCGGATCGGGACCTGTCGCCATTCGCGAAGCCCCCCGACCTGGTACTCCACCACGAGCGATTTCAGGTCCAGGTTCTTGTCGGCGACTTCCCAACGAACCGACGCATGGCTATCGCGACGTCCGCCGGGGTAGAGATCGAGTGTGGGGGGGACCGTGTCCACGATCACCTTCAGCTTCGGCTCGACCTCTTCGTCCAGGCCGGGATAGGCACGCCCCTGGGTGTCGATGGTCCGGACCGTGAACCAGTATTCCGCGTCCCGAGGGGCGCGGAAGGTGAACGATGGACGGTCGGGGGTCGTCTTGGTCTTGGGCTTCCACGTCTCGCCCATATCGTCGGACACCCAGAGCTGAACTTCTTTATACCGGGCGAGGTCGGCCGGGTCGATGTTGAACGGGACGCGGAAGGATCGGCTCTTGTGATAGATCGTCCGGCTCGCGACCGGTTGAGGAGCCCCGGAGGCGCAGGGCGCGGCGATCCCCAGGATTAGGCACAGGCCTAGTCCGATGATCGCCAGTCGCACCCGAACCGCCGTCAACGTCACGTGAACTCTCCTCGAGGATCCCGGGCCTTGTCTTGGGCCTCGTTCGGGAGCGAAAGCGGCTCCCGGATCCCGACTCGGGTTATTTGAGACGGATCGAAAGACCCGCCACGCAGAGATGGACCGCATCGCATTCCGCGGCGAGGCGTTGATTGGCCAGGCCCTGGAGGTCAGCGAAGCGCCGGGCGAGGGCATTCATCGGGACGATTCCCGACCCCACCTCGTTGGAAACCCAGATCATCCGGGCCGTCCCCCGACCGGCTCTGACCGAGCGCACGAGCGCGTCGAGGATCTCGGGATCCGACAGGGACACGCCCCCCACGCCAAGTAACAGATTGCTGATCCAGAGCGTCAGGCAGTCGATCACGACCGCGCCCTCCTGTGCCGACAACGCCGCCAAGGCTCCCTCAAGATCGCGCGGAACCTCTAGCGTTGTCCAACTTTGCGGCCGATCGGCACGATGCCGGCCGATCCGGCTGACCATCTCGGAGTCGTCGGGGTCGAGGGTGGCCGTCGCGACGTAGGTGACCGCCGCGGACTCCCCGGCAAGCCGCTCCGCCATCCGGCTCTTCCCCGACCGTGCCCCACCCAACACCAAGACGGTTTCGCCCATCGAATGGCCCTTCCGACCGCAGGTCCTGCTCCGACTTCGACTCTCAACCCGCGGCGCACCAAGAGACTTATGCGGGTCTTATCGGCCCTCATCGCCGTTCGGCTTGAAATGAACCCGCCGAAGATTCGGGTTGTGCGGCCGGCCTCTCACCCCTCCTCGACGCCCAATCAATGCCGAGTGGCGGCCCATCGGGTTGGGCTGGGCCTTGGAGCGACGCACGCCCCCGGAAAGCCCGGGAGTGCCGGTTGCTCGAGCCCGGACCTTTAAGATTCTTTCAGAGAACTCGCAACCGGACCGGGGCTTCGTCACATTACTAGGGTCAACGCGAACCGAAGGCGTGACGAGGATCAGGAACGTGGCAACCCGCAAGGAAAGCACCGTCCAGCGGCAACTCAGGACCCTCTTCAGCGTCGGGGCGACCCGAGAGCTCACGGACGGTCAACTGCTCGAGCGATTCGCGACGGGGCGGGGCCGGGGGGCCGAACTGGCCTTCGCGACGCTGGTCGACCGACACGGGGCGATGGTCCACCGGGTCTGTCACGCTCAACTCGGCGACAGCCACGACGCCCAGGACGCCTTCCAGGCGACGTTCCTGGTCCTGATCGAGAAGGCCAGGGGCCTCTGGGTCCAAGACTCCTTGGGTCCCTGGCTTCATCAGGTCGCCTTCCGCACCGCGTCCTGCGCCCGGTCGAACGCCGCGAGGCGCAAGCGACATGAACGCAGGGCGGCGGAGCTCGCGACCGGCCCTGACGGACACGTCGAAGTGGGCCAACCCGAATGGGCGAGTTGGCTCCACGAGGAGATCAACCGTCTGCCGGAGCGTTACCGGGTCCCGATCGTGCTCTGCGATCTCGAAGGCCAGAGCTGCGAAGAGGCCGCACGAACCTTGGGCCGGCCGATCGGCACGGTCAAGAGCTGGCGGGCCAGGGGGCGGGCTCGCCTGCGTTCCCGCCTGGTCCGGCTCGGCGCCGCGTCACCGTTGGCAAGCCTCGAAGCGGCGTTCGCCGCGGACGCCGCCGGCCCGAGCTCCCGCGTATGGGCGGGTGAAGCCGCCCTCCAGAACATAGTCCGCACCCTTTCCGACTGGACGATGGCCGGGGATGTCCCGGCGTCCGTCCGACTTCTGATCAAAGGAGTGATGAAGACCATGATCCTAAGCAAGTTAAGGACGACGGCCACCACGTTCCTTGCCCTGGCCCTCCTCGCGACGGGCTTCGGGACAATCGCCCAAGTCGCCGCCGAGGATGCCAAGGGGCCGAAGGACGATGGACGTCGGGAGGCGCCGAAGGCCTCGCCTCTGGCGGCGAGCGGAAAGAGTGAAGAGGCGGCCAGAGAGGAGTGGCCGCTGTCTCTGCGCGAGGCCATCATCATCGGCTTGGAAAACAGCGAAGCCGTACGAGTCGTCTCGACGGGAACCCGAAAACAATCGGTCGGTAGCTTCGAGAAGTCCAACTCGGGAGACAGGAGGGGAGAAAGCCCCTTCGAGATCGCCCAGGCAAAGCCGACGCTCGACGTCACTCACTTCCGCGCCGAGATCATGGCGCATGTCCGCTCGGTCGAGCAAATTTACTGGTCTGTGGTCCAGCAGAAGGCCCAACTCCGAGCGACCGAGCAGGCCGTCACCTATGCAAAGGACATCCTAAAGCGAGAGCAAGCCGAGTTGCAAACCGGACGGGGGACCGTGGCCGACGTCGCCGAGTGCACGCAGCGGCTCGAACAGTTCCAGCTCGACCTGGTGACCAAGACCTCTGATGTCATCACAACGGAACGGCAGCTCTGCAATATTCTTGGTATCCAGCCTTCTCGACACAGGATCATCCCGACGACTCCACCGGTCATTGCTCCGATCACTCCCGACTGGAACGAATCCGTCCGGACGATGCTCGCGAATCAGCCCGACATCGTCAGGGCGAGTGACGAGTTGAAGGACTTCGATGCGGATTATGCGGCGAAGGTGATCCAGCAGTATACGTCGCAATTCAACTCGACCGGGAACACCGGTCCGAAGTCCAAGGATGACGGTAAAGATGATGTCCCATCGGTCCAGGCCAAGGCGAGGAAGTACGTATACGCCGATGCCATCCACCAATACACTCACATCCTGGCCCGGTTCTTCCTCGAAATCGACGCCGGTTACAAGCAATACCAAACGGCCTCGCGACTCCGAGAGGCCGCGAAGCAGCGCCTCGAGGCGCAAAAGTCCTTCTACGAAGAGGGGCGGATCACGATCGACCGCCTCCTCGACGCCACCTCGCAGTATGCTTCAGCCCTCGGGACGGAGGCCCAGTACAAGACAAACTATAATATTTCGATCGCCGCGTTGGAGGAAGCGAAGGGGACGCTCCTGGAATTCGACAACATCAAATTGAGTCAGATCCCCGCCTCCGCAGGCCGCCCGAAGGCGGACAGCACGGTCCGGACCACTTCCCTGGAACCGCCGTCGATCACCGTTTCCTCACCGCCTCCCGTCCTCGCGAGGTCCGACGCGGCGATGGCCGTTTCCCCGGCGCCGCCGGCCCTCCCGACGGCCGTCCAAAGGACGTCGGACGCTGGCCGGAGCCGCGAGGGCAACAGCAACGGAAAGACATATTCGTTCCAGTTCTCCGTCAACGTCGGCGAGAAGCCGATCGAGGTCAAGGGTTCATTCACCGTCTCGCCGGCCTCGGCCGATGAGTCGTCGAAGACACCATGACGGGGCAGCATCCCGAGGTCTGAAGCTCGCCACCATCGTGAGGCCCGGCCTTCGGAAGAGGCCGGGCCTCCGCTTCATTGACTTGCCCGGGAAGTGAGCGAGAGCTCGCATCAAGGTCGATGGCACTCGGCCATGATCAGTGCAACTCAGGAGTGGGTCAGCCCGATCAGGATGAGGAAAGTCGCCTCGCTCAACTCGACGAGGGCGCCGAGGGTGTCGCCGGTCACGCCGCCGAGCTTGGCTCGCGCGAGTCGGGTCAGGGCGAAGGCGAGGATCAGGGTCGCGGCCGAGGCCACGAGCCCCGGCAAGCCAGCGAATGCAAGGCCGAAGCCCACGACGAGACATGCGGCCACTAAAGCATCTCGAGATGTTGTCGCATCGACGAGAACTCGGCCGGTGCCGTCCTTTCGAGCGTAGTTTGCGGAGCCGGCGGAGACCAGGATCAGGGTCCGGGAGATCGTGGAAGCTCCCAGGAGCACGAGAGGAGCCGATGAGGCGGATAGGTGGGTGAGGCCGACGTATTTGCCGAGGACCACGAGGACGAGTGCGGTGACGCCGAAGCTGCCGACGTGGGGGTCGCGCATGACGGAGAGACGTCGCTCGGGGTCGCCCCAGAGGAAGATCCCGTCGAACGTGTCGGCGAGGCCGTCGAGGTGGAGGCCGCCGGAGGCGGCGACCCAGGCGACGAGGAGGAGGAACGAGGCGAGGGAGGGGTCGGCGCCGAGGCGCCGGAGCGCCTCGGCAAGGGTGGCGAGGCCGAGGCCGATCGCCGCACCGACGAGGGGGTAGGCGAACCTCGAGGCCGCCAGGTCTTCGGCGGTCGTCTCGCCCTCGCCGAACCTTATGGGAATGACGGTCAGGAACGCCAGCGCGAGCTTCGTCGCACGCCAGGCGCGGGCGAGGCGAGGTGGACGTCCCGGGTTGCTTGAGACGTCCTGGGTCACGACGTCCGCGTCACGAGGGGTTCCGGAACTTGCGGACGATCGCCGAGAACTGGCCGGCGAGGTCCTTGATTCGGGCGAAGTCGCCCTGGGCGACCGCCTTGGCCTCGACGAGCGTGCCACCGACCCCGAGGCAGCAGGCCCCGGCCTTCAGGAACGACTCGGCCGTCGAGAGGTCGACGCCGCCCGTCGGCATCAACCGGACCTGGGGGAGCGGGCCGCGGAGCGCCTTCAGGTACGGAGGGCCGCCCAGGTCGGCCGGGAAGATCTTCACGACGTCGGCACCGGCTTCCCAGGCGGTGATGACCTCGGTGGGGGTGAGCGCGCCGGGCATGATGACCTTGTCATAGCGCCGGCAGAGTCGGATCACATCGAGGTTGACCGCCGGCGAGACGATATACTCGGCCCCGGCCAGGAGCGCGGCCCGGGCCGTTTCGGAGTCGAGGACGGTGCCGGCGCCGAGCACGATAGCATCGCCCAGCTCGCGGCGGACCTGGCGGATCACCTCGACGGCATCGGGCACCGTGAACGTGATCTCGGCCGCCGTCACGCCCCCCTCGGCCAGGGCCTGAACCACCTTCACCAGCGAGTCGCCCGACTCGGCGCGGACCACCGCGACGATCCCACCGTCCAAGATCCGCTTGAGCGTCGCATCACGACTCATGACCAGACTCCTCCACGCAATCCATCGAACTCTTGATCTTTCAGGCACACCGCCGGCGGACCTCCGCTCTGTTCACATGTCATGGGGCCCCGGAGACCGGCGTCGCTTCCTCTCGGGCCGGGCGGCCGTCCTCCGATGCCCCTGCCGGCTCTCCGAGCAGGGCGAACAGTTGGGTCTCGATGGTCGAACAGACGCGGTCGAGCGGGAAGTGCCCCACCTTGTGACTGTCGAACGGGTTCTGGAGCTCCGACCCGATATCATCGAGCGCCATGATCGGATAGGCAATCATGATCGTCGCAAGCGGCGTGAGCGAGCCGAGCTTGGGGAGCAACGCGAACGGCAAGGTCGAGAGGAACAGGACGATGAACCGCCGGATATCGATCGCATACGCCATCGGCAACGGCGAGTTCAGGATCCGCTCACACCCGCCCAGATGGTCGATGAGGAGCGCCCGAGACTTTTCGGCCTCGAGGAGGGCGAAGCGGTCGATCGTCAGGCCGTCGTAGCCTTCGCGGAGGATCTCGGCGATCCGGAGCGAAACGTAAGTCGGCATGTGCTCCGCTTTCGCGATCTCCGCGGCGGAATCCTCGCCGAGCAGTTTCACGACCTCCGGGATCTCCCGCTCCGCGCGCAGGCTGTGCATCACGACATAGGGGAAGCTCGCCGTCCAGCGCAGCAGCTTTCGACGCCAGGCCGTTTGATCGGGACCGTACGCCAGGGCCGCGATGATGAGATTGCGCGACTGGTTGTTGATCCCCCCCCAAAGCTTCTTGCCCTCCCACCAGCGGTCGTAGCCCGCGTTGGTCCGGAGGACGAGCAGGAGGCCGAGGGCCGCACCGGCGACTTCGTAGGGGGCGACCTCGATCCCGAGGTCGATGTGGACGAGCAGCTCGTTAAGCTCGAAGACGACGGCGGCGATCAGGCCGAAGACGAAGACCCGGCGCGATACCCTCTGAGTGACCGAGCCGTGGATGGCGAACGCGTCCCTCCAGAACCGGATATCGTCGTCGATCCCCGCACCCATTCCCGCGATTCTCAAAGCGCCAACCCTCCTTGACCCGAGACGAAGCCGTCGAGGAGCGAGGCGAGCTCGGGGGCGTTGGGGATCTCCTTGAACCGAAGGACCGGTCCAGGGATCCCCTCGAGCGCCTCCTCGTCGACCTTCAGCCGCTCCGAGATCGCCAGGACATACCGCTTCGGGCCGTGTTTGGGCAGGAGACGGAGCAGGCGCTCCAGGCTCGAGCGTTTCCAGAACCCGACCACCTCGACGTACACGTCCACGCCGGACTTGCGATGGACGAAACGATAGTCGGGAACCCAGACCCCTTCGCGACCGAGTTCCAGAACATCGGTCGTCTCGGTCACCTCCCAGGCCGGGGCCACCTGGCGGAACCGATCGAGGAACGCCCCCATCTCGGCCGGGACGTAGACCCCGGTGTCCGCCTGGTGCGAGACGAGCCCGTCGGAGGACTCGAGGTGGAAGGTCCTCGGGTCGCGCTTCGGGCCCCAGCGCAGCTCGGCGTCGAGCCGGAAGTCGGTGCAGAGGAGCAAGGTCGGGAGGAAAAGCGCCATCTGGAGGCCATACTTGTTGGTCGCGCTGAAAAGGCTGAGGGGACCGTCGAGGTGGAGGGTGTAGCCGTCGGCCATGTCCCCTTCGACGCGGTAGAGGAGCCGGTGGAACTTGAGCTGGCGGAAGAGCTGGCGGAACCGCGCCGGCTTCTCCTTGCGGATGTCGGCCGTGACCAGGACCGAGCGCAGGAGCACGGCCTGGGCGAGCGCAACGTTGTAGCGGTCGACCAGGCGCTGGGCGGTGAGGTCTTCGAAGGTGAGCATCCGATTCTCGTCCTTGAGGTCGGCGAAGAGTGCGGCGGCAAGCTTCTCCGGCTCCATACCGAGCCCTTCGGCAACCGCCCCGAGGACGACGTCGCGTTGGAACGGGGCGCGATGGCCGGCGACGGCCTGGAGGCCGCGACGATGCTCGGCGGCCGCGGAGAAGACCTTCTCGCGGAGCGCCTCGGGAGAAACATCCGAGACGACCGCGAACTCGGCGCGATCCTCGAGGACCTTCGCGAGGCCTCGGTGTGCCAGGGTCGCCATGCCCTCGCCCAACAGTTCGTCGATCTCGCCTTCGATCTCGCCCCGGGTCATCCCGATCCCCTCGCGGAAGATCAGGAGGAGGCTCTCGGCGACCTCGAGCCACTGCGGGTTGTCGCGCGGGAGGAAGAGCGGCATGATCCGCCCTTTGGAGGTCGTCTTCACCCGCACGAGGTTGCCGGTCAGCATGGTCGAGGGATCTCTGGGCGAACGGCCCGCCCGGCTTCGGTCGAGTTCCGGGGAGACCGGCGGCCAGACCCCATTCTAACGGAACCAGCGCCTCGGCTTCGAGGGCTGTCGGACCTCGTCCTCGCTCCGACGGCGGATGAGGGCGAGGGTCGCGACGTATCGGTGCGAAGGCCGCTCCGGAGGCTTCGCCGGAGCAGTTCTCGTGGGTTCTTCGCCGGAGGCCTCGTCGGAACGTTCCTGTTGGAGCATCGAATCTCGACCCCAAACAACGTCCTGTCGTCGGGCCGGGGGACCCTCCCCTCGGCCGGCATGCTGACGCGACTCAATCGCCGCCATAGGCGTTGTGCTGGCGTCGGCGATTGGAGGTGAACTCCTCGACGGTCCCTCGGCTGATCACCTCGTAGAGCTGGGCTTCCTTGTCGCCCGACTTCCGGAGGATTCGGCCGAGGCGTTGAACATGCTCTCGGACCGAGCCCGACCCCGAGAGGATGATCGCCACGTTCGCCTCAGGGACGTTGACCCCCTCATTCAAGACCCGAGAGGTCGCGACGATCGGGTAGCTCCCGGAATTGAACCGGAGCAAGACGTCGCGGCGCTCCTTGGTGCTCGTCTGGTGGGTGATCACCGGGACCAGGAACTGCCGAGCGATCCTATAGACTGTTGCATTGTCGTGAGTGAAGATCAAGACCCGATCGCCGTTATGTCGTTCGAGCAGCTTCCCGAGCAGGCTGAGCTTGGCGGGAGCGGCCAGGGCCAGCTCGCGCTGTCGGCGATGGGCGAGGAATGCCTGACGCCCCTCCGGCGAGCGGTGGGCCATGATCAGGAACTGTCGCCAGGCGTTCGGCCGACGCATGTCGATGCCGTTGTTGCTCAGGAACATTCGGTAGAGTTCCCGGGCCGCCTCGTACTCGTGCCGCTCGTCCTCGGTCAGGTTCACATAGAGCGTCTCGATGCGGTAATCGGCGAGGTACTGGCCTCGGAGCTCGGTGATCTCCCGACGATAGACGATCGGCCCGATCAGGTGGTCGAGTTGGGTGTGGGCGTTGTCGGCCCGCTCGGGGGTCGCGGTCAGCCCGAGTCGGAACGGGGCCAGGGACGAGACCGCCGCCATCCCGTAGGTTGGCCCCGGCAGGTGGTGGCACTCGTCGAAGACGAGCAAGCCGAATTGGTTCCCGAGCCTGGCCATGTTGATGTAGGCCGAGTCGTACGTCGTCACCGTCAGCGGCTTGACCTCGTAGTAGCCCCCGCCGAGGAGCCCGACCTCGGTCTCGAAGGCCATCGTGAGCTCGTCGTACCACTGGTTCATCAGGTCGATCGTCGGGGTGATGATCAACGTCGGGCGCTTCGTCGCCTCGATCGCGAGGGTCGCCAGGTGCGTCTTCCCCGTGCCGGTGGGGAGGACCACCACCCCTTGCTTCTGGGCCTTCGACCAGGCGTTCAACCCCTCGATTTGGTGCGGGAACGCCTCCTTGACCACGCGGATCGTCCAGTTGGCGATCTCATACACCCGAGCGTCGTCGACATAAGGGATCTTGTGGTCGCGCAGGTGCTGGACGATCGTCCTGTACGCCATCGCCGGCGCCCGGAAGACCTTGACGCGGCGGTCGAAATCGATGGCCGGGATCCCCCACGAATCCCCCTCGGGCAGACCCTCGACGATGAGAGTCCCCTCCTCGAAGGTCAGTCGAAGCGCCCGAGACTCGGTCGGGTTTGCACCCTCAACCTGACTCATGCGGGCCCCACCTCTGGTTCGCCAGATGGGGGTACGACATTCCCCTGGCGCCTGAGCCAGCCGAAGATCTCGGTCGCCGACACCCGGTAGCCCGGCAACACCGCACCACCGTCGAGGAAGCCGTCCGCCGAAAGCCGCTCGGGGAGTTGGCCTGGACGGAAGACATCTACCGTCTTCTTCCCGGGGTCGATCAGCCAGCCGAGTTGGCAGCCGTTCGACGTCGAATGCTCGAGCTTCTCCCTGGTTTTTCGGATCGATTGTTCGGGCGAAAGGATCTCGACATGGAGATCCGAGGGCCTCCAGATCTCATCGGAGAACTCACCTCTATTATCGGTCTCGACATGAGAATCCATCAGGAACGCAACGTCGGGGATGATAGAGCGACCTACAAACGTGCAGCGTAATTCCGGGACCGCAAACCCTAGTCCCAACGGTTCCGCGTACCGATTCAGACTTTCGGTGAGCTTGAACTCGATCCAGCCATGCTTGAACTGGGGTGACACCTTGGGCTCGATCTGGCCATCGATGTATTCGAGGTATGGCTTCTCCTCGGGGAGCGCGAGGAACGCCTCCAACGTCATCGTCTCCTGCACTCGGGACGGGCTGGCCATCGACTCGCTCCCCTCGATCCTCCCGAGATTCGACCGCCTTCGAGGGCTCGGTCTCGTCTCGGTGTACTCCAGTTTAGCCGATCTCGCGATGGGACTCCATCGCGGAACGTCCGCAATGTCTTCATCCCTCCTGTTGGCTTGATGCCTATTGAGGATCAGGAAAATCAGGCACGGTCCACGACCCGGGTCGGGTGGGCATCGTCCAGCTGACCTTCCCCAATACCGGTGGGCGGTGCCCACCCTATGAAACTCATGCGGGCCCCACCCCCGGGTCGCTGGGCGAAGGCACGATGATCGACCGACGCAGGAGCCAGCCGAAGAGCTCGGACACCGACAGTCGATAGCCCGGCAGGACCGTGCCACCGTCGAGGAAGCCGTCCGCTGAAAGCCGCTCGGGGAGTTGGCCTGGACGGAAGACATCTACCGTCTTCTTCCCGGGGTCGATCAGCCAGCCGAGTTGGCAGCCGTTCGACGTCGAGTGAATCAGTTTGTCCCGGGAGATCCGGGCCGACTGATCAGGGGAAAGGATCTCGATGTGAATATCGGGAGGCTGCCAGGTCGCATTGCTGACCTCACCCGCTTCGTCTGCGAAAATGTGGGCATCGAACATAAATGCAAGATCCGGGACGATCGAACGCCCACTGAACGTGCAGCGAAGCTCCGGAAACGTGAAGCCGAGGCCCCTTGGCTCGGCAAAGCGATTGAGAGATTCCGCGAGCTTGTACTCGAGGAGACTGTGCTGTTTCTGGGGTGACACCTTGGGCTCGATCCGGCCATCGATGTACTCGAGGTACGGCTTCTCCTCGGGGAGCGCGAGGAACGCTTCCAGCGTCATCGACTCTTGCACTCGGGACGGGCTGGCCATCGACTCGATCCCCTCGATCCTCCCGGAATTCGACCGATTTCGAGGGCTCGGTCTCCTCTCGGTGTACTCCAGTTTAGCCGATCTCGCGATGGGACTCCATCGCGGAACGACGGCAATGGCCTCGCTCCTCCAATCGAGCGTTCCAGGTTTGCCCCGAGGTCATCGGCCGAGTGCGGCACGCTCCTCCTCGGTCAAGAGCCGCCACTCGCCGGGCGCGAGGTCTCCCAGGCCAATCGGCCCGATCGCGACGCGGACGAGCCGAAGCGTGGGGTGGCCGACGGCGGCCGTCATCCGGCGAACCTGTCGGTTGCGCCCTTCGCGGATCACGAGGCGGATCCAGGCGGTCGGGACGTTCTTCCGAAAGCGGATCGGCACCGGTCGGTCGGGCAGGGCGGGGTCTTCCGACAGCAGGTCGACCTCGGCGGGGAGCGTCCGGCCGTCGTTGAGCTCAACCCCGCGTCGGAGGGCGTCGAGCGCCGAGGTTTCGGGGATCCGCTCCACCTGCACGAGGTAGGTCTTCGGGTGCTCGAAGCGAGGATCGGTCAGCCGATGCGCCAATGGCCCGTCGTCGGTCAGCAGCAGGAGCCCTTCGCTATCCCGGTCGAGCCGCCCGACCGGGTACACGCCCGGCATGTCGACATAGTCCTTCAGCGTCGCCCGGCCCGACTCGTCGGTGAACTGGGTCAGCACGTCGTACGGCTTGAAGAGCTTCCCGTATCGGAACGGAGGACCAGGGGTCGTCCCCAACTCCCTTCGGCCCAGTCCGCCCGGGCGTGGAGAATTCCGAGCCCGACTACCCGGCCGTGAGGAGGCACCTCCCCCGGATTGTCGATCGCGACGTGGTCCCTCTGGTCGAAAGCGACGTCCAGTCATGGATTCTCCTGTCCCGAAACCTGTTTTTTCTTGAAAAACGGGTTTCTGACGCCCTCGACGTCGACGCCCCCTCCAGAGTTATCGTCTCAAGGCCGGACGGTGTTGAAGTAGTCGAAAAACACCCGGGACAGACCGGCGCCGTAGTCTTTCCAATGTCGGGCCGAAGGATAGTCGTTCAGCCCCGCGATCCAGTTGACGTTGAACTCATGGACGGCCGCGTCGATGCCATACCGCTCGAACCAGCCGTCGCCGAGGGTGCCGGCGTTCCGGAACTCCCCGTCCGTGCTCCCGACCGTGAACCAGGTGTGCTTCCGCAGCAGCGATTCGAAGACCTTCATCCGCACGAGGTGCCGGGCCAATCCGGCGACGGGGGGCCGGCTGATGTGGAGCCGACCGTTCCCGTCGTTGTGCAGCTCGATTGCCAGATGAGGAGCCTGGCCGCGCTTGATCATACCCTCGAGCCAGGTCTCCAGGGCGTGGTTCTCGGGCGAAAGGGCCGGGTCGGCGGGCTTGTCCCAGTTGCGGTTGAGGTCCTTGCCCCGCAGGTTGAAACGCGTCCGGCCGCGGGCCACCCCGTCCTTGTTGGCCATCGGCAGCGCATACACGCAGTACGACGCGAGGTCCGCCTTCGCCTCCGCATCCCCATCAAGGAGGCGGTCGACGAGGCCCTGGAGGACCCAGTTCCCCCCCGACTCCCAGGGGTGCGCACGGGCCCGCAGGAAGACCCGATAGGGGGCGTCGGCCCTGCCGATCCGGACGACCTCCAGCGGGCGACCCTCGGCCGTCTTGCCGATCGGGACGACCTCGACGAGCGGGTTTTTCGCGATCGACGTGAGCCAATGCTCCAGGTCGGAGAGCCGATACGGCTCGACCCGCGCGACGTACAATTCGGGTCCGGGCATGGTGACGGTCAAACGCACCCGATCCCCGGGCAGGGCCTCGAGCGGCACGGGCCGCCAGGTCTTGCCATCCTCCGAGACGACCACCGCCTTCAACTCGCCCGCGACCGAAGCCTTCCGGCCATTCCAGACGTTCTCGAGGTTCTTGAACTCGAGCGTGAGCACCGACCCCGCCTTCGCATGCAAGCGGAAGTGGAAATGCCCCGCCGCCCGATTCGGCGACGACCGCTCGTGGTCGTAGAGCAGGTAGACGAGGGTCGTCCCATCCGCCGCAGTCTCGTACCAGAGGGGCGAGGCGTTCTCAAAACCCGTGTCGATGAACTCCAAAGCCGACTTCGATGCCGGGGTCTCCGCGACGGCACGTTGACCGCCCGAATTCGCTCCCTGGGCAAGCGCCTGGCCGCCGTAAACGCCCAACGCAACGGCTAGCGCCAGGAGGATGCCGGGAAACGTACGAGGTGTTCTCATGGGGTATCCCGGAGAGCTTGTTGGGTCGAAGCCAAGGACGCGATCCTCGCGGGACGAATGTCCGCCACAGCGTCGACCTCGAAACTACAACGCCGACGCCCCGCGGACCAGCATCCACTCCCGGACGGCCAGGAGTGGTTCGCACCGATCCAGAGACTCCCGCCGAACGGCCTCTTACAAGCCCGAAGCGCACGCGAGTGAATTTTACTGAATAAATCGAGAGAGATTCACTCGCGTGCGCTTCGGGCTTGTATCGAAGAGATGCCGCTCGACCGCTGTTCGCTCGGGGGATTCCTGTTCCTCGCACTTCGATCGACGATCAGAGCCACCGCGCGAGCCACGCCCAGGCTTCCTGCTGCATCTCGACGTTGAACTCGTGCGGCGTGTCGTAGAGCCGCCCGCGGAACTTCTCCGGAAGCCCCGCCTTGCCGTAGCAGGCGGTGAGCTTGGCGAAGCACTTGCGGACCCCCTCGAGGTCGAAGAGGCCGTCCTTGGATCCATTGATGACAAGGAGGGCCGAGGGGATCGCCAGCGACGCGACGTCGGGATAGTCGAGGTAGCTCATCAGCCCCGGCACGAGCTTGGTGAACCCGATCGTGTTCCGGATGTGGTCCTTGAGCTGCGCCGGGAACGACGCCATCCAACCGACGACGACCGCCGCCTTGATCCGGTCATCCAGCGCCGCGAGGTGACAGGAGCGGAGCCCTCCCACCGACAGCCCGACGCAGCCGATCCGATTCGGGTCGACCTCGGGCCGCGTCACGAGGTAGTCGACGGTCCGCACGTCGTCCGTGAACATGACCCCCGACCAGGTGAAGCCCGCCGAGTAGATCGTCCGGCCGACGAGTTGTTCCGACTGCCCCGCACGTCGGTTGAACTCCCCGACGCGAGCCGGGGTGATCGTCGCCGGGCGATCCCGCCAATCGGCCGGGTCGCCGTCCAGGAGCATCCGGCGCTCGCCCCAATAGAACATGTCGATCACGACCACGACATAGCCGCGACGCGCCAACTCCGAGGCGATGCTCTTGCCGCCGTACGCCCCCCGCTTGAAGTCGGCCAGGACCGGGTGCTCCACCTCGTTCTCGACGAGCTTCTCCCGGCCCCAGAAGTACATCCCGCCGTGATCATGAAGCGCGACGATCCCCGGCGCGGGCTTCTTCAGCCCCTTGGGGATGAGCACATAAGCCGGGACCCGAATATCGGGCGTGGTGTTGAAGAACACCGACTCCCTGATGTAACCATCGCAGTCGACCTTCGCGACGACCTCGGGATTCGGGTCGCAGTGCGGCGGGTCATAGTGGAGCAACTCCCTGAGCTTCCCCCTCGCCCGGCCCTTCCACTCGGCCGGGTCTTTGAACTCGTCACGCAGATACGAGAGAGGGAATTCCCCTCGAACGGCCTGGCCTTGAATGAATGGGAACAAGGATCCGACATCCGAACCGGTCTCGGGTACCTTCCTTCGTCCGGGATCCGGCGAAGGTGCCTCGTCCACGAGCGGACGCCCCAGGTTCGCACCCGCTGCGGAGGGGAGCCCACCCAGGGCCAGAGCCAACCCTTGCACGAAGTCGCGACGCGTGTTCATGGAGGGGGCCTCGAGTCGCTTTGAGCTCCGAACACGACCCTCAATTCATAGGGCCATTCGTGCCGTAGAATAGCCGAGGTCCGGACCACCCGAAAGCCCCTGTCTTTCGCTCCCGAGCCCTCCGCCACCATGCCCGCGATCCTCACCGCGAAGTTCCAGACCCTACCCAGTCCGGGTGCTGACTCCGGCATCCCGCGTTCGACCTCATTCCAAGATCACTTGATCTCGCAAAGCAATGTCGTCATGATTCCATCCGTCCCACAGGAGCGAGGTCCTTAAATGCTAGGAGGCAAGAGGATGCATCGGGAAAGGATTGTTCCGTTAGGGATCGTTGCTCTTCTGTTCTTAAGTCAGGCCGCTTTGTCTGATCCAATCCAAGTCAAAGTCTATGGTACGGCGACAGATGCCCCATCATCCATCGACTGGGGACCCTACGACTTGCCGGATCCGTCGAAGGGAGGGATTTTCTACGCAGGAGGAGGACCCGCACCTAGACCTAAAACAAGCGTACCCGGCACGATGACATAGGGATGACAGCGGTCTGCGCCCTATAAAACAAGGCATGCCACGAAACTATGGAAATCGAAGAGGCGCTCACTCGAAAACGCACACGCTCGCGCAAGTGCCGTTGCCAAAACCCCTTAAATCCAAGTTGGAGGGGCGTGAGAGGGTTTTCGATACGCTTGGTTTAGGCCTAGATACGGTCCGTCCGGTCTCGGTCTGATCACAAAGGACAACGAATTCGATCTTCAGTTCGGAGTCCCCGCCGCAACCGGGTCACCCTATTTCTTCTCCGGCCCTTACCTACAAATCGAGGGAAGCGGTACGGAACACATCGGGTATTCGAACGACCCTTTCCACTTCGGGGTCTTATCTTTCTTCGATACGGCGACCTCGGTTGAACTAAGGCCGGGCGATTCCGGCGGGCCGGCTCCCTCTTGGATGCTGGACCTGGTTTCGGATCCGAGCCGCATTCACGTGAATGCGGAACAAAACAGAAATGACCACTACAGTTGGGTTTATGTCACGATAGTGATCGACCCGGTGTCCACCGTCCCTGAACCGACGACTCTGGCTATCCTCGGCGTAGGACTTGGCGGATGGGCTCTCCGGCGATGGCGTAAGTCCCACGGCTGAGCGGACTGGGTTCAGCATCTGCTTGAGATTGCCTGGTATGGTTCCCGAGACATTCATAAGGTTCAAGCCGAGAACATTCACTCACGTCTCGCTTGCCCTGACATTGCAGGTGTTGGACGCGCTCACCCGAGGCACGAGGAAAAGAAGGAATGGCTACAATTCCTCCTCGAGACGATCGCCATCAATCAACAAGGCTTGATGTTCCATCCGGGCCGATCCCAGCAGCGTGCCCCGATCGGCCTACTCCTTCCTTCGCCGAGCCCGCACGAACCTATCGACCCGTGCGGGCGTTCTCTCGGGCGCAATGGCACCTACTCGGTGCCGAGCACCTTGCCGTCGGGCGAGACCTCAACTTCCGTGATCTTGCCGGTTTTTGATTTGCCTTTCAGTTCAATGCTCGGCTGTCCCTTGAACGTATCGTTGTAGGCGGCGTAGAAGGTCAGTTCGGGTTTGGCGGTCTTTGCCGCTTTCAGGACGGCTGCGGGGACCTGATCCATTGGAATCGGCGTCTTGCTCGGAGCGCCCTCGTCGTCATCATCGTCGTCGCCGCAGCCGAAGGGGACCAGGGCCAACAACGCAACCACAGCCAAGCGCCGTACGTCGACAGTCCATCGATCAATAGTCATTCGAAACCACCTCTCCGCCGTTGCGGGTCGAAAGGGCCAAGTAGTCCTTGTAGTTCATCGTGGCCTTCAAGTACGAGACGTGCCCGTCGGCGAAAAGGAAGTTCACGCCCCGGCCGGCATGCAGGCTGTAGAACTGGTTCGGTTCGGAACGCTTGGCACCGGGGCCGATGCCCTCGCCGGAGTGTCCCAAAACCATGCCCGGCCCGGTTTCCAGGTCGGCCGAGCCGATGTCGTCGCCATCATCGTCATAGAGGAGGGCACCGGTCACGGAACCCGTCCAGGTCGCCACGCCCAGCAGGTGCGACCGTTCGCCGGCCGCGATCGTCTGCGACAGTCCATCCGTGATGTCGCGGAAGGCGATCCGACTGTTGCGAAACAGGACGCCTTCGCCATCCGGCCCTGGCTCGCTCGTGCCGTTCATCCCGACATAGTTCGACGGGGCAACCCGGCAGATCTCCCGCTTGGCGGCGCCAGTGAGGATGTCACGATCGACGGCCGACCACGAGGCGGCAAAGCGATCTGACGGGCAGAGGAAACCATTTACCACGACCAGTCGGGCCGTCGAATTCGAGGCCAACTCGACGTTCAAGGCGTAATTGATCGCCGAGAACGTGGCCGACTGCTCCATCTGGGGTAGGATCATCGCCGCCCAGCCCCATCCCGGTCCCAGATCGGTGCCCGTCGCGTCGAATCTCGAGACGTATCCCGGCGGCAAACTTTGATGCATAGCCTCGTAGTTGTGCAGGGCGAGCCCGATCTGCTTGAGGTTGTTGACGCACTGGGCGCGCCGGGCCGCCTCGCGAGCGGCCTGGACGGCGGGCAGCAGGAGGGCGATCAGGACGCCGATGATCGAGATCACGACCAGTAGTTCGATCAGCGTGAAGGCACGCCATCGACGATGGTTCATTTTACGCAAAGGTCTTCCCCTGTATTGAATTTGTTGAAATGTGGATTATTGACTCGGCTTGGCCTTCCGGCTCGCTCGGGTCAAACACCGAATCGCAACAGATTCAAAACAGGAACGTTTGCAGCCAGGCATGGCGAAGGGTCGGTGGTTTCGGTGGCCACCAGACGTGTACCTTCAAGCCGCTGAATTCCTGGGGTGACAGCGGCAGGCCTGCGCAGCCGGGCGGGGGGAGGAGGCCATCGACGACGGGGATTTGGTCGAACGCAAGGCTCGCCTGCGACCCGCCCTGGAGGGAGTCGCCGGAATCATCGCCCACGCCACCATCGGGCGATTCCAACCCGTCGTCTTGGACGGATTCGGCCGCGTTGCGTGCAAAGTCCGACGCAGCCTCCGCCTGGCGGAGGGGTGTGCCGCTGATGGCGGCGATCAGGCAGAGCAGTGCCGCGAGTCGTGACATGCCATGATCTTATCGCGGGGCCGATCGAGAGTCAGCTTCGATCGCTCGAATCTAAGGCCGTTCTTATGTTGGCGCTCGCCGAACTCGAGCAAGGTCAACCGCTATCCAGGCCCCGTTGGAGCTCGGAGGGCCATCTTATCAACGACACGGCACCAAAAGGGAACACCCGCAGATGACGCAGATTGACACAGGTAAAGTTACACGATCTTTTAATTCATCCGTGTCAATCTGCGTCATCTGCGGATCGTTGTCTTCCCTTTTCTTGGCCCATCGCCGGACGATTCGAGGTTCAGATCAGCTCGCGGATCGGCTCGCGGCGATCGAGGAGGAACTGGGGGCGGCCGGTCGGGTCGGGGATGGTGACCGAGGCGACGTCGATGCCGAGCTGGTGGTAGAGGGTCGCGAAGACGTCCTGGTAGTGGACGGGTCGATCGTGGGGAACTTCGCCGAGACGGTTGGTCGAGCCGATGACCTGGCCCATCCGCATGCCGCCTCCCGCGAGGAGGGCGCACGAGACCTGCGGCCAGTGGTCGCGGCCGCCGCCGGCGTTGATCCGGGGAGTGCGGCCGAATTCGCCCCAGGCGATGACGCTCACGTCCTGGTCGAGACCTCGGGCGTGGAGGTCTTCGACGAGGGCCGTGATCCCCTGGTCGAGCCGGGCCAACTGCTCGGGGAGCCGCTCGAAGTTGCCGCCGTGGCGGTCCCAGCTCCCGAAGGACAGGGTCACGCAACGGACCCCCGCCTCGACCAGTCGCCGGGCCATGAGAAACTGGTCCATCCAGTGCGGGCCGGCGTCCTCGCCGAAGGCCGGGGCGTTGCTCCCTCGGCCGTAGCGGTCGCGCAGCTTCGGATCCTCGTTCTCGAGGTCGAGCGCCTGGACGAGCTTGCTCGACGTCAGGACCTCGAACGCCGTCTGCGTGAAGGTGTCGACCCCCTGGGCGGTCGGGTCTTCGCCCACGGTTCGTCGGAAGCCGTCGAACCCTGCGAGGAGCGACTTCCGGTCGCGAAGCCGGTCGAGCGTGATGCCGTTGAGCCGCATGTTCCGCATGCCGGTCTCATCCGGCTGGAACGGTGCGTGGGACAGCCCGAGGAAGCCCGGCACGCCCGGGTTCGAGTACGGGGCGTGCCCCGTCTTGGTCGTCAGGCCGACGAACGGAGGGATCGCGCTCGCGACCGGCCCTTGCAGCTTCGAGACGACCGACCCGAGCGACGGGTGGCCGTCCTGCTGGCCCTTCGACCCGATCGGGTAACCGCTCAGGCAGAGGTCCGATGCGTGCTGGTCGGGGCAGCCGTAGAGCGAGCGGATGATGGTGAATTTATCCATCATCGTCGCGAGCCTCGGCATATGCTCGCAGATGTCGATCCCGGGGACGTTGGTGGCGATCGGCTTGAAGGTCCCGCGGATCTCGACGGGCGCATCCATCTTCAGGTCGAACATATCCTGGTGCGACGGGCCGCCGGACAGGTAGATCATGATGACGGCCTTGTGCGACAGCCCGCGGGGCTTGCCCGTCGGGGTCTTCGAGGCCGCCTCGGCCCTCAGCACCTGGGGCAGGGCGAGGCCCCCGAGCGCGAGGCCCCCGACCTTCAAGAAATGCCGACGCGAGTGGCCGTCGCAATGGTCCGCAGGTCGTTCGCCGAGGATCGTGAACATCAGGAAATCCTGTCGCCAGTGGGACATTCGCGGGCGAGCCGCCGTCGGCGTCGCCCTGCCATCGCAATCTCGCTGAAATTCGCCGACGTCGCGTCGGTTCGGCAGGCTTCGGTCGAGGTCGAGGGTCTCTAATCCTCAAAAAACCAAGGCGAGAAGGCCGGGAGGCCGGTGGGGTCGGACTTCAGTGCAGAGGGCCCGTCTTCGTCGACGAGCGATTCGAGGTCGAGGGTCGTCTTCTCGTACGATAGGCGATCTTTCCGTGGCGCACCAGCCCGAATCGCCCCGGTGTCGCTTTGGCAACAGGACGTTGGTCCCGCTCACCCTTCTCCGTCGATTCGTCATTCGCGTACCTGCTTCACGAGGGATCGCACGGTCGCGACGATCCGGTCCTCGACCTCGCCGCCCCAGCGAAGGGCCGGTCGGCCGTATTCGAAGAGGTTGGACCCTCCTTCGTAACCCCCTTCTTCCCAGACCCGCCGGGAGGGGATGTAGGAAATCATGTCGTCCGTATAGCCGCAGACCCAGGTGCCGGGCCCGAACTCTTTCTTGAATCGGAGGGCGTAGTCGACGACGGTCTCCGCCCCGAGCCCGACGAACAGCGTGTCCTGCCCGAGCCGCCAGGCATGGACGGGATAAGGATAGGACGCGGGGAAGGTCTCGCCCGCGTCGAGCTTCCGCAGCATCCGGGCAGCCCAACGCGCCCGGATCTCATGAGGATCGCGGGTGAAGGCGACAAGCTCCTCTCGTGACGCGACCTTGAGGTAAGGGAGGTCGACGTACGAGAACGCGGTGCGGATCGACGACGCAACCGGCTTCGTCGGCCCCTTCAGGGCCTCTTCCACGCCGACGGCCAGCCGATGTCCATACGACTGGCAGAGCTCGACGGTTCGGCGGGGCAAGGGGTTCTGGTCTCCTCCGCAGGTGTTGACGAACATGGCCGTCGCACCGGGATGGGCTCGTTCCAACTCGACTTGCGCGAAGCCCGGGTAGTCGCCGCACCAGGTGGTGAAGCTGAGCGTGGTGGGGTGGCAGGCGTAGCCGAAGAGCACGGCCGCGAGCCCTCCGTCGGGACGGGTCACGGTCAGGACCGGGACGGTGTGGTCGACCGGGCCGGCCAGGGGAGTCCCTTTCGCCAGCATCGCGGGGACGTCGGCCTCGCGGTTGTTGCGCCGGTTTACGGCGAACGTCGCCCGGCCCTCGCCGACGGCCAGGGACGCCGGCTTCAAGTCGGCGATGGCCTTGCCGACGAGGTCGGCGACCGTCCCGACCATGGCCGTGGTGTACTCGTCGACGAGCTTCACCTGCTCGTCGTCGACGGGGTAGTAATCGACCAGGTCCTCCCCGAGTCGCGGCCCGCAGTGATTATGCGAGAAGGCGAACATCACTTGCGGACGCTTGAGCCCGTAAGCCGCCTCGAGCCGTTCGAAGAGCCGATCGCTCATCCCCTTGGGGACGCCCTGAAAGTCGCTGGTGATCAGCACCGCCCGACGACCGGCCTCGTCCTCGACGGCCAGGGCCTTCGCCCAGAGGTCGTGCAGCTTCCCGTCAGGCGCCCGCCTGCCGCCATACCCGGCGAGCCAGACCGAGGTCGTCGGCGTAACGACGACCTTCGCGATCCCGGCCTTCCAAGGCGCCGAGGCGGGTTGCTTCGGTTCGTCCGCGAGCCCGATACCCGCGGACAAGGCCGTCGCAAGGATCGAGACGATCACAATCGCCGAGCGTTGCCCAACCCGCCCGAGGCTCGTCCCGCGGTTCTTCGCGTGCGTCATCACCGGACCTCCGACGCTCAATCCCGCCAGACCTGACCGATCCCGAGCGGCGCGGCGCATCGGGCACCGGACCTGCCGGCCTTACGTAGAACTATTGTTAAACACCCCGACCCCCCATGCAAGTGGGAACTTTTCGGAGGGCTGGAAAACCGGAGCGGATTTGCCGAATAGGCAAATGCTGCCTCGAGGTTGAGACGAAAGAGCTCCTGCTTGCTTGGCGACGACGGCTCTTCCACAATCGGCGAGTCGTAACTGCCCCGAGTTGCCGCGAGGGATGGGCCCGTGAAGACCGAGCGATCCGTTCTGATGTTGGTCGGCCTGATCGCGGCGACGACCGCGAATGGCCGAGGTGCCGAGCCGACGGTTGACCTCGGCGGGATTACCGAGACCCACGTAATGGTCCCGATGCGGGACGGGGTCCGGCTCTCGACCTACCTCTACACGCCCTCGGGGAAAGGCCCTTGGCCGGTTCTTTACGAACAGCGTTACGCCGACCTGAAGGGGGCAGAGACGCGCAAGGGGATGGCCCGCCTGGCTTCGTCCGGGTACGTCGTCGCCGCGCAGAACTTCCGGGGTGCCGGGCTCTCGGAGGGCGTCTGGGTCGGGTACCGGGCCCTCGGCTGGGGCGAGACTCAGGACGGATATGACACGGTCGAGTGGCTCGCCAGGCAGTCGTGGGCGACGGGCAAGGTCGGCACGTTCGGCAGCTCGCAGGCCGGCTTCGCGCAGAACTTCCTCGCGGTGGCGGCCCCGCCACATCTGACCTGCCAGTACATGATCGATACGGGCCTCAGCCTCTTCCACGAGGGCTATCGGATCGGTGGCGTGACGAAACCGGAGCGGTTCAAGACGATGGACCCCGTCTGCCGCAACCCGGCCGACAACCGCCGGCTCATGGAGGACTGGTTCGCGCACCCGACCTACGACGCCTATTGGGCCCAGGAGGACTGCACCCGACACATCGACAAGATGGACGTCCCCTGCTTCACGATCGGGAGTTGGTTCGACTACATGTGCGTCGGCTCGGTCGAGAGCTACGTCGGCCGCGAACACCGGGGAGGTCCGCATTCGAAGGGGGCGCAGCAGCTCCTGCTCGGCCCCTGGCTGCATAGCCGGTTCAAGGATACCAACTCAACCGGCGACCTGACCTTCCCCGAGAACGCCCGGTTCGCGAACGACGCCCATATGATCCGCTGGTTCGATCACTACCTGAAAGGGATCGACAACGGTGTCGAGCGCGAGCCGAAAGTCCGGTACTACACGATGGGCGCAGTCGGCGAGCCCGGCGCCCCGGGCAACGAGTGGCGGACGACCGACGACTGGCCGATCGCCGTCGAGCCCGAGGCGCTCTACCTCCACGCCGAGGGCAAGCTCGACGGCCGGTCCCCGAACGAGCCGAGCTCCACCACGACCTTCCTCGCCGACCCGGTCCACCCCAACGAGATCCCCGGCCGAGCGTTCCCGGGGGCGAAGGACGCCCGCGAGGTCGAGAAGCAGCCGGAGGTGAGGACATTCACCACCGAGGTCCTCACCGAGCCCGTCGAGTGGACGGGCAACGTGAAGGCCGAGGTCTACCTCTCGTCGACGGCAAAGGACACCGACGTCATCGTCCGGATCTCGGACGTCTATCCCGATGGCCGCTCCATCCTGCTGATGGACTACATCCGCCGGGTGCGCTACCGGGAAGGTTATGACCGAGAGGTCTTCCTGGAGCCCGGCCAGGTCGCCAAGGTCGCGTTCGACGTCGGCTGGACGAGCCAGGTCTTCAACCGAGGCCATCGGATCCGGATCACGCTCGCGAGCACCGGCGCCCCGTTCTACGAGCCCAACCCGAACACGGGGGAACCCCTGACGATCGACCCTCCCGCGAGGACGGTTGTTGCCACGAACACGGTCCACCACGAGAAGGCCCACCCCTCGCGGATCATCGCCCCGGGCCGCCCGAAGGCCGACCCCGACGAGGTTCGCAAGACGCTCGGCCAGACTCTCCAGAAGCTCCAGGAATGGGTTGACGCACGACACAACGCCATTGGGATCAAGCCCGACACTCTGGCCAACGCCGCGGTCTTCGTGAAGGGGATCGATTGGGCGCTGCGGTTCGAATCGACGCTCACGCCCGCCGACATCGGGCAGATCGAAAAGGCAGCCGGACTCGCCCGGGGACGACTGACGGCAATCGAGCAAGGTCGAAGGCCCTGGACCGAGAAGACGGGCCAGCTCGTTCGGGGTTTCGTCTCGAAGGTCGACGGCTCAGTGCAGCCTTATGGAGTAATCGTCCCGAAAGGATATGACCCGAAGCGACCGATCCGCCTCGACGTCGTCCTCCACGGCAGCTCCAAGCCTTCGGGGATGAGCGAGCTCCGCTTCATGAGTCGATTCGACGAGGCGAAGGAAGCCCCCGAGGCCGACTACATCGAGCTCCACCCGCTGGGCCGCGTCGAGAACGGCTATCGCTGGGCCGGGGAGACCGACGTCTTCGAGGCGATCGAAGCCGTGTGCCGGAGCTACAACATCGACCGCGACCGGATCGTCCTCCGAGGGATGTCGATGGGTGCCTCCGGGACCTGGCACCTGGGGCTCAAGCACCCCGACCGCTTCGTCGCGCTCGGGCCGTATTGCGGGTATGTCGACACTCACCAGTTCTCGGAGACACCCCTGCCGAACTTCGTGAAGGTGGGCCCGCTGCCGAGCGACCAGGAGAAGGGCCTCCATATGCTCGACTCCGTCGACTACGCGGCCAACGCCGGGGTCGTCCCGGCCATCGCCTGCATCGGCGACCAGGACATCTTCTTCCAGGCCCACGAGATCATGGGCAGAGCCATGGCCGCCGAGGGCTTGACGATGGTCAACCTGATCTCGCACGGGACGGGACACGTGATCGACCCGGCCACCCACCGCGAGCAGATGCGCCGGATCGGGCAGATCGCGGAGAAGGGGCTCGACCACGCGCCAAGGCACGTTCGGTTCGTCACCTGGACCTTGAAGTACAGCCAATGCCACTGGCTCCAGGTCCTGGGTTTGAACGCCCACTACGACCGCGCCGAGATCGACGCGAAGGTCGCCGACGATGGGACGATCGTCGTGGCGGAGCCGAAGAACATCACAAGGTTCGCGCTCCGTCCCCCGGCGGCGATCGGGGCGAAGCGGTCCGTCACGGTGGGGGGCAAGGCCGTCTCGATTGGGCCCGTCCATGAGGAGCAACCTTCCCCCCGGATCGTCCTCGAGACGCGGGACGGGGCCTGGGTCGAGGCCAATGAGACGGCTGCCGCAGGCAAGCGTCCGGGGATCCAGGGGCCGATCGACGACGCCTTCACGGCGCCATTCCTGTGCGTCCGAGGGACCGGCACGCCCTGGAACCCGGCCGTGCAGGCGTGGGCCGACGCGAACCTCGACCGATTCGCCCGCGAGTGGGATCGCTACTTCCGAGGCAAGCTTCTCGTGAGGAACGACACCGAGGTTACGGACGACGATACCCACCGCTACAACCTGATCCTCTTCGGCGACCCGGGGAGCAATTCCTGGATCCGACGGGTCTTGCCCGATCTCCCGATCCGATGGACCCGCGAGCGTTGCGAGGTCGGCGGCAAGGAATACTCGGCGACCGACCACGCCTGGCAGCTCATCCAGCCCAACCCGGTCGCCCCCGAGCACTACGTCGTCCTCAACAGCGGCCACACGTTCCGCGAGGCCGAGCTCTCGACGCTCAATTACCTGCTCTTCCCGAAAATCGGCGACTGGGCCCTGGTGAAGGTCGGCGCGGCCTCCTCAGGGCCTCCCAAAGAGGAGGTCGTCCGGACGGGTTACTTCGACGAACGCTGGCAGTTCCCCGCGGCCGATGCACGTTGAGGACGCGACGCGGCCTATTGCTGGTTCGACGCGAGAGGTTGGGGTCGCAAGCAGAAATTCATGAACTCAAGGACGATGAAACCCACCACGGCACCCCAAATCAAGGGTTGAGGTGGCACTCGTCGTACGCCACCTACCGGAGGGACGCCTGGTGCTAACTCAAGAAGACTTCTTACCAGCCCGAAGCGCAACCGAGTGAATCTTCCTAAAATCAAGAAAGATTCACTCGGTTGCGCTTCGGGCTGGTAAGAGAAATGCGACGCGAACGTCAACCGCGCCGGGTAGTCACGGCGTCTTGAGGTGCGGAGCCTCTCGATGCAGCTCTCCCCAGACCGAGGCGAACCACATTAACCCCGCTCGCCGCTGGCCGATCTCCGAGAAATGCTGGCGACTGCCGATAGGCCCGCGGTTCTCCCCGTCGAGGATGTCGGTATCCGGCCCTCGGCGAAAGCCGGGAAGGCCCCAAAGCTGGCCGATCGCGGAGCGGATCACCCCCTCCTGGGCCGGGTCATTGTAGACCGTCGGGTGCAAGGTCGACTTGGCCAGGAGCCAGGGGGGCTCGAAACCCCAGTCCTGCGCCAAAGCCTCGCGGATCTTCTTGATGTTCGCGACGTAGGTCTCGGCCGAGACCCTCTCGATGACGTCCGACTCCCCCTGCTGCCAGAGGACCGCGCGGAATCGGCCGGCGGCCTTCCCCGCCTCCTCGAGCCGCTTGTACAAGGGCGTCCCCGGGAGCCACTGGCGTGACGAGGTCCCACCGACCGCGACGTTGACGAACCCGATCGGCACGCGAACCATCGGGAGGAGGGCATTCCCGAAAGGCGGCCAGATCGTCCCCCCGTTGTTCATCGCGGGCTGAGGGTCGTTCGCGACCCCCCACGTCCCCTTCGCCACATCGAGCGCCACGACACGTCCCCGGGGATCTTCGACGCGCAGATGAGCATCATTGGCCCCCTCGGCGTACGACTGCCCCGCGATCACGAAAACCTCGCCGACCCCGATCGGCTCGACGGCTGCGGTCTCCGTCACTTGCCCCTCTTTGAGCCAGCGGAGTTCGAGGCGATACCATCCCCCGGCAGGGACGCGTGCCTGCGCCTGAAGCGTCTTTGGCGGGTCTTGCCGCACGGCCAACTCCGCCCAGTCGGTCCCTCGCCCGAAAGCACCCTCGAGCCGCACGACACGGTACTCGCATCTCGATGGGATCGGCCCTGGCACGTCGATCGTGATCGGCACGAGACCAAATCCGAGTTGAGGGCCTCCCGGCTCGTGCTCGTGGGCGTGCTCCGGGACGAAACCTTGCCGCTGGACGACCTGATAGGGGACCGGCACGTTAATCCGCGGGCGCGCCCCGCCCGCCGGATCCTGGCCTCGGGCCGCGGCCCCATACGCCAACAACAAGACGACCGCCGACGCCCGTTCCATCAACTCCTCATTTCCTCGAAAGAGTGCTCGACACACTGTGACGACGGTCTCCGAAACCCGGCAGTATCTTCAAGATCGGATTTCGGAAACCGTGGACGTCGAAACGGGTCATCCCGAGCAGACCCGGCTGATCGAGCACCGGGCAGGGTGGGCACGGCCCACCGGGCCTTCCGTAATATCGTCGGGCAATGCCCACCCTACGAATTCCTTACGCACCACACCGATGACTCCGATGGGTGGCACGGGTTGTTCCAACCAGTGCCACTCAATCCAAATCCATGGCATTTAAACCAAAAGACCTTTAATGATTTTTCCATGTACGTCCGTCAGCCGAAAATCGCGACCCTGGTAGCGATAAGTCAGGCGTTCGTGGTCGATGCCCAGGCAGTGGAGCATCGTGGCGTGGAGGTCATGGATGTGGACGGGGTCGGAGACGACGTTGTAGCCGTAGTCATCCGTCGACCCGTGGACGATACCGGGCTTGACTCCGCCGCCGGCCATCCACATGGAGAAGCACCGCCCGTGGTGGTCGCGGCCGTAGTCGGCCAACTGGCCCCCCTGGCCGTACACGGTGCGGCCGAACTCGCCGCCCCAGATGACGAGGGTCTCGTCGAGGAGTCCGCGCCGTTTGAGGTCGGAAATCAAAGCGGCCTGGGGCTGGTCGATGTCGCGGCATTGCTTGGGGATGTTCGTGGGCAGGCCGCCGTGGTTGTCCCACCCTCGGTGGTAGAGTTGGACGAACCGGACCCCGCGCTCCACCAAACGTCTGGCGAGCAGGCAGTTCGCGGCAAAACTCCCCGGCGTGCGCGACTCGGGGCCGTAGAGCTCGAACGTCGAGGCCGACTCGCGGGACAGGTCGGTCAGCTCGGGGACGGACGCCTGCATCCGGAAGGCCATCTCGTATTGCGAGGTGCGGGTCTCGATCTCGGGGTCGCCGTCCTGTTCAAAAGCCTGGTGATTGAGCCGGGCGAGGCCGTCGAGCATGGACCGGCGGAGCTTGCGGTCGATCCCGGGCGGGTCGGAGAGGTAGAGGACCGCGTCGCGGCCGCCCCGGAGCTTGACGCCCTGATGGCTCGTCGGCAGGAAGCCGCTGCCCCAGAGCCGGTCGAGGAGCCCCTGGTTCGCGTCCTGGCCGCTGCCGTGCGAGATCATCACGACGAAGGCAGGAAGGTCCTGCGTCTCGCTCCCGAGGCCGTAGCTCAGCCATGAGCCGATCGAGGGGCGGCCGGGCTGCTGCGAACCGGTCTGGAGGAAGGTGATCGCCGGGTCGTGGTTGATCGCCTCGGTATGGACCGAGCGAACGATGCAGAGGTCGTCGACAACCCGCGCCGTATTGGGCAAGAGTTCGCTGATCCAGGCTCCCGAGGCCCCATGCCGGGCGAACTTGAACTTCGGGGCGATCACGGGGAAGCTCTTCTGCCCCGAGGTCATCCCCGTCAGGCGCTGGCCTTTGCGGATCGAGTCCGGCAGCTCGCTGCCGTGCAACCTCGCAAGCTCCGGCTTGTAATCCAAGAGCTCGAGCTGCGAAGGCCCCCCCGACTGGAACAGGTAGATTACCCGCTTCGCCTTCGGCGCGAAGTGGGGTAGAGCATCCGTCGCCGCTCGTGCCTCGCCCCGGAGCAATGAGGCGAGCGCGAACGAACCGATGGCGCCGGAGGCTCCCCGGAAGAAATCGCGGCGCGAGGCACCCGGCAGATGTCCGGAATTCGGTCCCATCGATTCACCTCTTGCTGATCACTTCATCCAGGTTCAGGATCGTGCTGCACACCACCGCCCAGGCGGCGAGCTCGGCCGGATCGGCCTTCGGGTCGCGCGGGGAGTCGCCGACCGACAGCAGCGCCTCGGCGGCCGCCTTGTCGTCGCGATAGCGGCCGAGGACCTCGCGATAGACGTCGTTGAGGATCGCCCGCTCCTCGAGGCGAGGCGGCCGGCACGCCGCGAGGCGGAACGCGAGCGTGAGACGTCCTTCGGCATCAGCCTCGGCTCCGAGCACTCGCTCGGCCACCTTGCGGGCGGCCTCGAAGTAGGTCGGGTCGTTCATCAGGATCAGGGCCTGGAGCGGCGTGTTCGTCCGCCCCCGGCGCACGACGCAAACCTCACGGTTGGTCGCGTCGAAGTTCGTCAGGGCCGGCGGAGGACACGTTCGCTTCCAGAACGTGTACATGCTGCGCCGGTAGAGGTTGGGCCCACGCTCGGGGACATACTTCGCCTTGCGCTCGACGGAGACGTCCTCCCAGAGCCCTTCGGGTTGATACGGCTTGACGCTCGGGCCGCCGACCTGGCCCGTCAAAAGTCCGCTGACGGCCAGGGCGTTGTCACGCACGGTCTCGGCCGGCAGGCGGAACCGGGGGCCTCGGGCGAGGAGCCGGTTTTCGGGGTCGCGCTCGAGCTGCTCTGCGGTCGCCCGCGACGTTTGGCGGTACGTCGCCGAGGTCACGACCAGGCGCTGGAATGCCTTGACGTCCCAGCCGGTGCGGATGAGCTCGGTGGCGAGGTAGTCGAGGAGTTCCGGGTGACTGGGCAGCTCGCCCATCGCGCCGAAGTCCTCGGCGGTCCTCACGAGCCCCAAGCCGAAATACATCTGCCACCAACGGTTGACGGCCACCCGTGCGGTCAGCGGGTTCGCCGGTTCGACGAGCCAACGGGCCAAGCCAAGCCGGTTGCGAGGCGTGCCACGGGGCAGGGGGGGGAGCGAGGAGGGGACATCCGGCTCGACCTTCTCGCCCGGCTGGTCATACGCCCCTCGCTTGAGGATGAACGTGTCGCGGGGCTTCGCGAGGTCGCGCATGACCATCGTGATCGGCAGGGCCTTGTCGAGCTCTTCCTTGCGTTTGAGGCTCTCCGCACGCAGGCCCCGGACCTGCGCATAGTCGGTGTCGAGGAGCTCGAGGTAGAGGCGGCCGAGACGAGTGCGTTGCTCCGGAGTCCGCCGGTCGGCCGGGACCGCCAGGGCATCGCCGGTGAGGACCGGTGCCTTCCCGGTAGCGAGCGCAACGGCGTTTTCCTCGCCGAGTGCCTCGCCGAACCAACGGAAGTCGTCGATCGCCCCCGAGAACGGCAGGCTCGTCTGGCGAAGCCCCAGGCGCAAGGGCTGGGCGGTCGCGATCGAACCGTTGAGGGTGTCGCTGTTGACGTCGAACGGGGCGGCCTTGCCGTCGAGGTAGAGCTTCAAGCCCGTCGACTTCCTCGACCCGTCGTAGGTAATGAGCACGTGTCGCCAGACCTTGGGCGTCAGTGCCTCTTTCGACGTGACCTTGAGCCCGTTCTCGGGCCAGTGGTGGACCAGGTGGCAGACGACATGGCCGCCGTCCAGCAGCAGGTCATATCCGCGGGCCCCGGCCCCCTCGTCCATCCTCGAGGCGATCGCCATCGTCCCCGTCGCATCGGGGCGGACCCAGGCGGACATCGAGAACGGGGCGGTGCCGTCGGTCGCCCCCTTGTCGCCGAGGTCGACGTACGACCCGCCGGCGAATTCGATTGCCCCCGCAATCTCCCCGGCCGCGAAACGAGGAGTCCCGACGACCTTGCCCGGCCGATCGGGGTTCGCCTCGTCCTTGATCGACGCGCCGGAGGTCTCATCGAGCGAGGCATGGACGCGAAGTCCCCGTTGTTTGAGGCGGTCCAGGTCGGCCGGAGTCGCCCCCTTCTCCCAGCCTTCGAACGCGGCCGGGGCCCGCGCCTCGAGCGTCCCGAGGCGACCATCGAGTTCCTTCCGTTCGGCCTCGAGCGCGGCCAGGGCCTTCGTTTGAGGGTTCGATGGGACCTTCACGAACGGCTCGATCGCGACGTTGCCGCCGTAGCCCCCCTGGACCTCGTCGAGGCTGTTGAAGAAGCCGTAGAACTCGTAATACTCGCGCTGGGAGATCGGGTCATACTTGTGGTCGTGGCACCGGGCGCATTGCATCGAGAGGCCGAGGAAGACGGTGGCGGTGGCGTGGACTCGGTCGGCCACGTACTCGACGCGGTACTCCTCGGGGATGATCCCCCCTTCGGTGTTGTGCCCCTGGTTCCGGTGGAACCCCGAGGCCACCTTCTGCTCGAGAGTGGGGGCGGGGAGGAGGTCGCCGGCGAGCTGTTCGATGAGGAATTGGTCATACGGCTGGTTGCGCTCGAAGGACGCGATCACCCAGTCGCGCCAGGGCCACATCATCCGGTCTTCGTCGTTGTTGTAGCCGTTGGTGTCGGCATATCGGGCGGCGTCGAGCCAGGCCATCGCCATCCGCTCGGCGTATCGCGGCGAGGCGAGGAGGCGATCGACCGCGCGCTCATAGGCTTCGCTCGAGGTGTCTGCGAGGTACGCGTCTTGATCCTCCAGGGTCGGCGGCAACCCCGTCAGGTCGAGCGAGACGCGTCGGAGCAGGGTGAGCCGGTCGGCCTCGGGCGACGGGGCCAGGCCGGCCTTCTCGAGCCGATCGCGGACGAAGCGGTCGATGGGGTTCCTCACCCCGGTTTGGTCGCGGAGGGCAGGGGCCTCCGGCCGGCTCGGGGCGGAGAAGGCCCAGTGTTGGCGATACTCGGCCCCTTGCGCGATCCAGTCGCGGAGGAGACGCCTCTGCCGATCATCGAGGACCTTCTTCGCCTGAGGCGGAGGCATCCGCTCCTCGTCGTCGTCCGAGTCGATCCGCTCGACCAAGGTGCTGGCGTCGACGACGCCGGGGACGATCGCATGCCGGGCGATGGCATCCTCGCGGCGGTCGAGTCGCAGCTTCGCCTTTCGGGCCGCCTCGTCGGGCCCGTGGCAACTCCAGCAGTGCTCGGCGAGGATCGGCCGGACGTCCCGGGCGAAGTCGACTTTTGGGGCCGGCTCGGCGGCCGAGGCGAATGTCCCCAGGGCCAGGACCAGGGCCAGTATGGGCAACGACTGATGTGCCGCGTGCCCGAAGCAGAGCCGGTCCGATGATCTCATCTCAACAAGTCCCATCGTCGTGACCTCGGCAGGGGCAGATCGTCGTTCGTCGGCCCTCGAGAGGATGCAGAACACGCTCGAATTGCATTCATCAGCATTTGTAGGGTGGGCACCGCCCACCAGCCTTTCCCGATGACGGCGGGCAACACCCACCCTACAAAGGCTCATGGCACCCCCGTGTTGACTGAGACACCCTGGGGTTGGTGCCCGACTTCGACGTTGGAGAATCCGGGATCTCGTTGAGGGTATAGACGCCGGTGTCGTGGACGAGAGGCTCGCCGTCGGCCGACCGGGCCCCTGGGGCGGCGATCCGATAGACGCGGTCCTTGACGAGCGACCCGGTGGCCAGTTCGACGCTCAGCCGATCGGGCGCGAGGACGACCCCATCGACCGAAACCGCCGTGCGATCCAGCTCGGGAGATCCATAAGAGCCGGTATATTCGTAGCGATAGCGTTCCAGCCGATACGACTTCGGGTCATCCGCCACTTGGGCCTCGACCGGCTTGGTAAAGACGAGGCGGAAGCCGCCGGGGAGGGCGTGGATCGACCGGATTTCGAAGGGGGTCGTCCCGTTGAAATCGATCCGGAAGACGGCCCCGCGATCGGGCTGGGCCATCCAGCCGGGCTCGGTGATCCCGCCGACGTAAAGAGGCCCTTTCGGGTCGAACGCGAGGCTCACCGGACCGAGGAGGCCCTTGCCCCAGAACGGGAAGCACGCCCCTTGGTATTGGCCCTTGATCATCTCGACATTCGCCCGCACGATCGCCCCGCCGAACATCAGCTCGGCCAGGAAGAACTGACCGTCGAACGGCCCGAACCGGCCGCCGGTCCGGTCGAAGGCGACTCCGTTGACGGAGTGGGCCCAACTGTAGGGAATCCAGACCGCCGGCTTCGCGAGCGGCCGACTGGCGTGCTGCGTCTGGGCAGGGTTGGGGAAGCCGAAGAACCGGCCCTCGACGACGTGCGTGAGCTTGTTCGCGGCGACCCACTCTCCCTGGTTGTCGGTGTAAAAGACCTCCCCGCCCGGCCCGGTCGTCCAGCCCAGGGGATTGCGGAGCCCGAACGCGACCTCCTCGGGGCCTCGGCCGGGGACGAGCCGCAGGACGCCACCAGACCCCGGCATCGTCGTGTTCGCATAGGGGGCATAGCTGAGGATGAATCGGCCTTCGCGGTCGCGGACCAGTCCATAGGCATAATCATAGGTATCCGCGACGCCATGCGGCAGCGGCTCGACCCGGTCGAACCGGTCGGCCAGGCCGTCGCCGTCCGAGTCCGTGACGCGGGTCAGGTTGCGGCGATGCAGGACGTTCAGGCCGTCGGCCTCGGCGAGCATCGCGAAGTTGTCCTGGAAGAGCCCCCGTGCGTAGTTCTTGAAGCGGAGAGAGCCCGCCTCGCCCCGGGGCCCCTCGACCGCGAACAACTCGCCGGTCTTGAGCGAGGAGACGAAGAGCGTCCCGACGCGGGGGTCGACCGCCATCGCGGCGGGCATGATCCGGTCCTCGCCCGACTCCAGCTTGGGCCTCGGGAATGCCACCGCCCGGTAACCGGGCCGTTCCAGGGAACCGACCTCGGGGTCGGAGATCTCGCGCGGCTTGCCCTCCCAGAGGGCGGCGACGCGGGCCGCCGGGAGCTCGTAACGCAAGGTCGCGACCGCCTTCCCCGCGGGGTCGGGGGTCAGGCGAACGGAGACAATGTCGCCTTCGGTCCGCGACTCGGCCGCGCCGGTCGAGGCCTCGACCGTCAGCCCTTGCGGCGAGCCTGGTTTCGAGCGGACGACGAGCGACGCCCCCTTCGGGATCCCGTCGAGCCGGAGCTCGCGAGCCAGATGGCTTCCCGCATCGCCACGGAGGACCCGAAGCGTCTCGCGGACCTCGACGTCGCCGGCCTTGAACCGGGCCTTGTACCGGAGCAGGGCCCCGTCGGCGAGGCGGTCGTACCCGTGGAGGACCTTTGATTCCGTCGCCTGGGTCTCGGCGGGGGCGACGGCGAGCTGCAACGCGGGCCCACCCGGGAAGGCGAGGCCGGCCGAGGTCCCGTCGGCGAGATACTGGCGCGTCCGACCTTGCGAATGGCGGAGGATCCGGCCGCCGACAAACGCGGCGACCGGGCTGCTCGAGGCCAGGTCGTAGACCACGAGGTCGTGCGAGGCGGTGAGCACGCAGAGCGACTCGACGGTCGTCCCATCCGGCAAGCGGACCGGGACCTGGGCGACCAGCGGCCCTTCGCCGGCCGATGGGCCCGCGATTGGCAGGGGAGGCGGGGCCTTGGGCGCGGGGGCCTTTTTCCCGAGGGAGAAGTAACGCCAGAGGGCCTCCTTCTGCCGGGCGGCGTCGCCGTCCAAAACGTTGGCCAATGTCGCCTTCTGCCCTCGGGGGAAGATCGTCGGCATCGGGGTGCCGGGGAACGCCCGGCCGGGATCCTCGACGAAGCGGTCGAACCAGTCGCGGCGGACTCGGCCGACCACGCGGGTCAGGTCCGGGCCGATCGCGCCCGGGTCGGGCTGGGACAGTTGCTTGCCGTCCCAGACGTGGCAAGAGATGCAGCCGTACCCCTGCGGCCCGACCAGCTCGGGGCCCGCGAGCGTGGCGAGCGTCGGGTCGTCGGCCGGGCGGAGCGGCGGGACGGCTTCGTTGGGGAGCTCGCCGTCGGCCTCAGCAACGGCCCGGACGAGCTCGTCGGCCGCCGGGCCGAAGGCCGGCATCCGGTACGTGTAGTTGGCCGGACGAAGCCCGGCGACTCCTTCGCGGACGGTGTCGGCAAGGTAATCGTCCTCGAGCTTCCGGTGCGGGTTCGTCAGCCGGGGGACGCGCTGATACGGGATCGTTTCGAGATACCCCGCGCCGAGCGATCGACCCGCGATCTCGAGCGGAGCTGGCCGGTCGCTATCGCGTTGATGGCATTTGACGCACCCTGCCCGCGCAAGTGCCCCCTGCCGAGCCGCGAACGGCGAGGAGTGGATATCTCGCGAGGCTACCCCGAGGTAGGCGGTAAGAGCCTCGCGGGTCGCATCGTCGACTTGGAATTTCGGCGATTTACCCTTCCCGGCGAGGCAACCGGCCTTTGCGTCGGCGTGGAGCGGGAGGTCCTTCGGGATCGTCGGCCCGAGCCCGGTGTGGCAGGAGGTACAGCCGACCTCGGCCATCAGCGCATTGGCAACGGCCGAAGCCTTGCCCCCTCCGGAGACGCCCAGGCGTCGACCCACATCGCGAATCTCGTCGGACGTCGGGGCTTTCTCCTGGGACGCCTTTGACGACGACGTGGGCGACCAGAGGAGGAGATACGCCGCAATGTCCCGAGCCACGTCGGGCGCCACGGGAAGGCGAGGCATCCGCCCGTCGGGGAAACGGCCCAGGGGGTTGCCCAGGAAGGTCGCGATGTCGTCCTCGCCCATCCGATCGCCGAGACCGTCGAACGCGACGCGTCCCATGTCCGCCTGGCCGACGCGGTCCTGCTCGGAGACGAAATGGCAAGCCACGCACCCGAGCGAAAGGAAGGAGATCCGCCCCGCCCGGTGATCACCCTTTGCCACCTCAGCCTTCCGACCACCGGGCGCGTGGCCGAGGGCATCGGCCACGATCCAGCGCTCGACATAGCCCGTCCGCCCTTCCCCGAAGAGTTCCGGCATCCGGGACCCATGCCGAACTTTCGAGGGAGCTTCGAGCCAGCGGAGGATCCAATCCCGGTCGAGACGTCGCGACGCATCGGCCAGCGAAGGCCCCGGCGGCGGGTCATCGACGCCGGGGAAGGCCCCCCGGTGGCAACGCACGCATCCCAGGCGTCCGACGGCTTCACGACCGGCCGTGGCCTTCAGGTCGTGGGCCAACTCCGGGGACTCCGCGTCGGCAAGGTGCGTGAGCCTCCATGCCGGCAAGGGCTCCCTCGCGAACGTCGGTCCCTCCCAAAAAAGCTGGACCCTCGCGGGAACTCCTTCGAGGGATCGATAGCGGATCGCCAGCCGAGAGAGCCCGGGCTTGAGGTTTGGCGCCTCCCCATCGAAGCGGCTCGTGTCCGACGTCCCGGTACCTTTGAGGACAACCTGCCCGTCGAGTTGGATCTCCAACTCGCCCCCGACGAACGCAGAGAACCGGATCGGCCCCGGATCCTGGACCTGGAGGACGCCCCCCCAGACGACCTCGAACGGCCCGGGCGGGAGCCGAGGGTGCGGGCTCGACGTCCCGAGCGTGAACGCCGGCTTCGGGTCGACCCGTCGGACGACTTCCGGAACACCGGGATCGAGGGAGCGATAGGTCGCGACCAGGCCCGGCCTCAGGTCCTCGGGGTCGACGTCGAGCGGACCCTCGGCCCGGGCTAACGCCAGGGATGGGGCCAAGAGCAGGAGCCCCAGGATCAAGGCCCAGCACGCTCGCAAGGGGTCCGGCCATCTCCGAGGCTGCCCCGAAAGCCGCGTCTCGAAACCCGGTTTTTTCTTCAAAACCGGGTTTCTGCGCCATGAGGCGAGGATTTCCCGCGAGGGAATGTCGACGTCGAGCGGGCCAGAAACCCGGTTTTTAAGAAGAAACCGGGTTTCGAGACAAACACTCGCGGGCTCGCCGATCTCGCCGGGGGTGTCCCTGATCGCCTCGTGAGTCTCGACCGGACGCATGACCATCGATGAAACTCCGTCGGAGCGGTCGAGACCGAGGGGGCCGAGGCGATCCCAGGCTTCCCGCCGATCAGGCCAGGATCTCCATGATCGGTCGTCCCCCTTGAGAAATCGAGAGAGGACGCCCGGTCCGGTCGACGACCGACATTTCGGGGTCGATCCCCAGGCAGTGGTAGATCGTGGCGCAGAGGTCGGCGGGACGGACGGGGAGATCTTTGACGTAGGCCGCCTGCCCGTCGGAGGCCCCGTAGACCGTGCCTCCTCGGATCCCGGCGCCGGCCAGTGTCACGCTGTAGCAGTACGTCCAGTGGTCTCGGCCGGCGGCACCGTTGATCTTCGGCGTTCGACCCATCTCGCTCATCACCACGACGAGCGTCTCGTCGAGCAGCCCGCGCACCTCGAGGTCTTCGAGTAAGGCCGAATACGCCATGTCGAAGTACGGCAGGTTGTATTCCTTCATGATCGCGAAGTTCCGCCCGTGCGTGTCCCAGCCGTCGTGCTGGAGCTTGAGCCGCTCCCAGTAGACGTCCCAGGTCACGTTCACGAACCGGACCCCGGCCTCCACCAGCCGACGGGCGATCAGGGCGCTGTTGCCGAAGAGCGTGCGCCCATAGCGGTCGATCAGCTTGGGGTCGAGCTTCGACAGGTCGAAGGCCTCGCGGGACTGCGTCGACGTCAGTAGGTCGAACGCCCGGCGCTGGCTGCGGTCGTACTGGTCGTAGGCCGCCTGCGTCCCGGGCCGAATAAGCCGATCCTCGATCTGCCCGAGCAACCCCCGGCGACGGTCGAGCCGGTCGATCGTGATCCCCGCCCCCTCGTTCGAGCTCGGGATCTGCGGCACACCCCGGAGCACCTGGGGGTACCACGGCTTTTCTTCGGGAGTACCGGGCTCGAGGTAGGGGTTACACTCGGTGAAGAGCGGGTCGTACCGCTTCCCGAGGAACCCCGCATACGGCCCGGGCCTCCGAATCGACTGCCCCCACCCGAGGTAGCACGGCAGGAACATGTAGTCGGGCAAGGGACGATTGCCTTCCCTCAAGTACTCGCAGACCGAGCCCATGCTCGGCGGGTACGTCTCGCTCGTGGAGACGATGTCGGGGGGGATCGTCTCCCACCCCGTGTAACTCGGGAGCGGGTTGTGGCAACCTCCCCGATGCGTCATCGACCGCACGACCGCCAGCTTCTCCGCCCAGCGCGACATCCTCGGCAAGTGCTCGCAGATATCCAGCCCCGGGACCTTCGTCGCGACCGGCCGGAACTCCCCGCGCACCTCCGCGGGCGCGTCCGGCTTCATGTCGACCATGTCCTGCGTCGCGGCCCCGCCGAGCAGGTAGAGCACGATGACGCTCTTCGCCTTCCCCGGCCGAGCCGTCCCCGCCGCCTCCGCCCGGAACAAATCCGGCATCCCGATCCCCAGCCCCGCCCCAAACGCCAGGGCCCCGGCACGCAACGCCTCCCGCCGGGTCACCCCGTCGCAGCACCGTTTGGGACTGCCAAGCATCGTGATCATCGCTCGAACCCCTTAAGGAGGAGAGGTGGGATTCACAGGTCTCCGACCCAGTCGTGCGAGCCAGTCTAACGGACGCACCCCTTTTGTTCAACAATTGATTGCCAACGGCTCAACCGCGTGAGCCACGCGTCAACTCCCGCAGCAAGTGTGGCCCTAGAGCGGTTGGCGGTCGACTTGCACACGGGCTTTGTCACGTCGGTGTGCCCTCTCCCTGCCTGATCCCGCGGGGCGGGAGTGCCCCGCATTTTCGGGCCATACATCTGTCAACCGTTCTAATCTCCGATATTTCGAGCGGGGGGTGCTCCGGGCCCGGAGTGCTCGCGATTTTCGACAAGGGCGACAACAAACGTCGACGAATCCTTAATCTCCTTGGGCGGGTTACAATGCTCGGGAACTCGGAATCGTTTGGGAAATCGCCCATCACCAAAATGCGAGTCCTGGTCCGCATGCCTCAACCGCGCGAGGTCACCGATGGCTTCCATTCGCGCTCGTCGCGGTTCGACACGACGCATTGGTCGAACGTCCTGACGGCGCGGGACGCGTCCTCGCCGGCTTCGGCAGAGGCGATGGAGCAGCTCTGCCGCACCTATTGGTATCCGCTGTATGCGTACGTGAGGCGAGGGGGGCGGAACTCGCACGATGCGCAGGATCTCACGCAGGAGTTCTTCTCGAGGCTGCTGGAAAAGGGATATCTCCATGCGGCGGCGGCGGAAAAAGGCCGCTTCCGCACCTTCCTGCTCGTCGCGCTCCAGCGATTCCTCGCCAATGAGTGGGACCGAGCCCGGACACTCAAGCGGGGAGGCAACCGCATCCACGTCCCGTTGGATGCCTCGGAGGCCGAGAGTCGCTATCAGACGGAGCCCTCGGACGCCATGACCCCGGAGCGGATCTTCGAGCGGCGTTGGGCCGTCACGGTGTTGGAGCAAACGCTGGTGCGGCTCCGCGCCGAGTACGAACGGCTGCAGAGGCTACCCGAATTCGAGCGTCTCAAGGAATTCCTGACCGCGGAGCGGGGCACGATCCCCTATGGCGAAGTCGCCTCGACGCTCGGCGTCAGCGCCGTCGCGGCGAGGGCCGCCGTCCACCGACTCCGCAAACGATATCGCGAGCTCTTCCGCGAGCAGATCGCCCAGACGATCTCCAGCCCGGACGACCTGGAGGACGAGCTGCGTTATGTGGTGGCCGCGCTCCGCGGCGGCTAGAGATCCGAACAGACTCGTCAACATTCCTAGATAATTTTCTAGAAATGATCGGTGAACCATGACCGCAACCACCTCGCCCCATCCGGACTGCCCTCGCTGCGGCACCAAAGTGGCTGCGGATGCGCCCGAGGGCCTCTGCGTCCGCTGTCTGGCCAATCTGAACTTCACGGCGGACAGCATCCTGACCGGGGCGGACGTGCCGCGATCGGAACCCCTCTCGAGGGAAGAGATCGCGCCGCATTTCCCGCAGCTCGAGGTCCTGGCCTGCCTGGGGCGCGGCGGCATGGGGGTGGTCTACAAGGCCCGGCAGAAATCGCTCGACCGGCTCGTCGCCCTCAAAATCCTCGCCCCCGAGCGGGAGAAGGATCCGCAATTCGCCGAGCGCTTCGCCCGAGAGGCCCAGGCGCTCGCGAGATTGAGCCACCCGCATATCGTCACGGTCTACGACTTCGGTCGGGCCAACGGGCTGTTTTACCTGCTGATGGAGTATGTCGACGGCGTGAACTTGCGCCAGCTCCTCCGTTCGCGCCGGCTCGAGTCGAAGGAGGCTTTGGCCATCGTGCCGCCGATCTGCGAAGCCCTGCAGTACGCGCACGATCATGCCGTCGTCCACCGCGACATCAAGCCGGAGAACCTGCTCATCGACAAGGCCGGCCGGGTCAAGATCGCCGACTTCGGCATCGCCAAGCTGCTGGGCGGCGACAGGACGCATGACGAAGAGCAAGGGGTCGGCACCCCGCGATACATGGCGCCGGAACAGCACGCGACCCCCCGGGCGGCCGACCATCGCGCCGACATCTACTCCCTCGGCGTGGTCCTCTTCGAGATGCTGACCGGCGAGCTGCCCGCGAGGCCGTTCGAGCCCCCGTCGCGCAAGGTCCAGATCGACGTACGGCTCGACGAGATCGTCCTGCGTGCGCTCAACCGCGAACCGGAGCTCCGGTTCCAAAACGCCGAACACATGAAGACGGCGGTGGAGACGTTGACGAAGATCGCGAGGGAAACGCCGCCGCCGGCCGCGAGAGTCCATCGATTCGAGACCTCGAACGTCCGACGTACTTCTTTCTTGCGTGTGGTGTTGCCGATCGCGATCATTCCGGCTGCATGGCTCCTGGCCGCCTCGATGGGACTCCTGGATCCGTTCCGGGTCCGTTTCTCGGGCGAATCCCCCGAGGCGCGAAAATTGAAGTTCGCCGAAATCGCCAGCCGAGGCGCCGAAGCCTTCAGGAGGGCGGATTACGATCAAGCCATCGTGGCCTTCGACGAGCTGATTCGGATCGACCCGAATCACTCGGAGGCCCACAGATGGCGGGGCGATGCCTCCCTGAACAAATACGAGTTCGATAAAGCCATCCACGAATATAATGCCGCAATTCGTCTCAATCCGAAGAACGGCATGGCCTACAGCGGTCGCGCGATCGTCTCGGTCGCACTGGGGGAGTTTGCCGTCGCGATCGCCACGTTCGACGAGGCGGTCCGACTCAACCCCCGGATCGCGAACCTGCCCGTGTACAAACGCCACAGGATGATCGCCGAGTCGGCGTCGATGCCCCGAGGACCTCGCAATCCGAAATTCGCCGAAATCGCCAGGCGCGGGTTGGATGCATTCCAGAGGACGGAGTACGCGCGGGCCATCGTCGCCTTCGACGAGTTGATCCGGATCGCTCCGGATCACCCCGAGGCCCACAGGTGGCGGGGCGACGCTTACTTGAACACACAGGAACTCGACCAGGCGCGAGACGACTATGACGAGGCCATCCGCCTCGATCCGAGAAACGGCATGGCCTATTACGGCCGGGGCGCCGTCTCGATCCGGAGGGGCGAATACGACAAGGCGATCGCATCCTTCGATGAAGCGATCCGGACCGATCCGACGATTGCCAACACTCCTTACTACAAACGCTCCAGGCTCGTCGCCGATTTGCTCCGACCGAGGCCCCGGAATCCGAAGTTCGACGAAGCGGCGGGGCGTGGCCTGCTCGCGTTCAAGCGGGGGGAATACGATCAGGCCATCATCGCCTTTGATGAGTTGATCCGAATCGCCCCGAATCACTCGGAGGCCCACAGGTGGAGGGGCGACGCCTCCTTGAACAAGTACGAGTTCGATCGGGCGTTGTACGAATACGACGAAGCTATCCGCCTCGATCCGAGCAACAGCATGGCCCATCGCGGCAGGCGAGCCGCCTCGATCAAGTCGGGGGAATTCGACGAATCGATCGCCTCCTTCGACGAGCCGACCAGGCTCGACCCGCGGATCGCCGACACACCAACTTACCAACGCGACCGCGCCTTCGCCGAAAGCCCTTGGGCCGTGGGAATCCTGGTCGTCGTCCCGCTGCTCGCCTTCGGCATCTGGCTCGGCTTCGCCTTCGCCAAGTGGCCCGCCTTGCGACACAGGAAACCCCGGCCCGAGATGGATTTCTGACGGTCGGGGCGTGAACGTTCGGCATCGTGGTCTCAGCCAACACAGGAGCTGTCCCGAGAGAAGGCGAATTCATCCGCAGATGACGCAGATTGACGCAGTTGAAATTTTTGAATATTTTTCAAATTATCTGCGTCAATCTGCGGATCGTCCTAAGGCCTTCCCTTCCTGTTCAGAGGGGGGAGGTGCCGCACCCGGAGGCCCCGAGGATGGCCCGATCGCTCTCTCTCGTCGGCGTGTTCTTATGGCTCCTCGGGGTCGTCGCCGGAGCCGGGGCGGCCGAACCGCCCCGCGTCGAGTTCACGACGATGGTCGCCCACTGGGCCGAGTACGGAGACCCGGCCTATCTCAAGTTCATCCAGGAAGCCCGGCCGGAGGTCGCGCAGGTCGGGTTCTACGGGGCGCATTTCTGGAGCCTCGGCCACACGCCCCAGTACAACGGCTACCCCGCCCATTTCCCGGTCCGCGGGCTGAACGAACTCGGCGACTGGTTCGAGGACCTCAATCGCAAGCTCCACGCGAGTGGCACGAAGGTCGTCGGCCACTTCAACGTCGAGTTCCTCGTCGGCGACCCCGACGGCCCCGGCGGACCGACCGGTTTCTTCAAGTTCTACCGAGACCTCTGGGACGAGAAGGTGCTCGGCCCCAAGCCGGTCGCCGATCCCTTGAGCCTGCTCGAGAAGAACGCGGACGGGACGCCGATCAAAGATCGCAACTATTCTATTGGGGGCATGAACGAACACTGGGCCTGCCTCCGCAACCCTGCCTGGCAAACCGTCCTCAAAGCCTGGGTCGCGCATGGAATTCGTCGAGGTGTGGACGGCTTCATCATCAACTACTTCTATCGCCACAACTGTCTCTGCGAGCACTGCCAGGCCGGGTTCAAGCGATACTTGCGCGAGCGGTTCGACCCGAAGCGACTCCGCGAGTCGTTCGGGATCGATGACCTCGACGCGCACAAGTTCTCGGAGATCGTCTCCTGGCACGACGCCTCAAAAACGTCTCCGCTCCGGCTGGAGATGCTCCGATTCTCCCAGGTCTCGAACAAAGCAGTCTTTGATGACGTGTTCGTCCGTCATGGGCGATCTCTCAAGCCCGACCTGATGGTCGCGCAGTGGAATCACCTGGGGAATCTCTCCCAGATCGACGGCGACGAGCGTTGCCTCCTCCCCGCGGACCTCTGGGGACGTGACGAATCCTACCTGTGGTACAGCACCGGATCGTCGGCCTATTACACCGACCTGAAATCCCATTTCCTCGGCGACGCCACCTTGCAGGCCCGCTACATCCGAGGCGCCTTCGACGACCGACCCTTCACGCTTGGCAAATACGAATCGACGCGGATCCGCACCGCCATCGCCGAGCTCGCGGCCAACGGCGGCGCCCCGATGGGTTTCTACACGTCCTTTACCGACCCGCTCGCCCGCGCCGAGATCACGCGCTACTACGGTTTCCTCCGCCTCCACGACCGGATCTACCGGGCCAACCGCCCCCACGGCGAAGTCGCCTTGCTGTTCCCCCGCCGCGACGTCCACCGGGGCAAGGTCGCCGGGGTCGAGGCGTTCCGCAAACTCGGCCAGGCCCTCCTCGACGCCCACATCCTCTTCGACGTCTGGCCCGACGACCTCTTCGACGCGGATCGGCGCGTCAAATACACCCGGGTGGTCACGGTCGAGACGCCCCTCGACGGCGTCCTAGCGACCCTCCCCGACACTCGCAGCCGGTTCCAGGCCCCGTACTCCGTCCGCGTCTCCGCGAGCCGGCCTTCCCACACCGCCGGCGAGATCGACCTCCACTTCGTGAACTACAACCGCGACGAACCCGCCCCCCGCGCCGACGGCCAGCCCAACGCCGGCGCCGGGATCGCCGACGAAAAGCCCCTGGCCGTGTCCGGGGTCACGGCCGACGTCCCCCTCCCGGCCGGAGCCACCCTGCGGTCGGTCCGGTTCCTCACGCCCGAACACACCGAAGGACGTCTCATCGATGCGAAGACGGTCGAGGGCCGTGTCCGCCTCGAAATCCCCGAGTTTCTCGTTTACGGCGTCGCCCGCATCGAATACCAGCCGGCGGACTGAGCCTCGATCCATGGGCCTCGCCAACCAGAAATCAACTTTTCAACATCTCCTTTTTCATCAAACAAGAAGATCCCCCCGGTAGGCGGGGCAAGAGTGCCCCCGCCTATAGCCTCGGCTCCCGCAGGAAGAGCGGGGCAAGAGTGCCCCGCCTGCCGGGGGGGGCGGGAATCCATGCGGCCTTGCACGCCTATCAAAACAAACCAATATATATAACAAAACAGTTTATTATATCATATATTAATTACAAAATAGATACTTTGCACGATATTCAGGACCTCTCTAAAGGTCCCACACGACTGGACCCAAGTCGTCCACTTACGTCCTAATCTCGCATCCCGCTTTTCACCAAATCGCCCCCTCCTTACCCCCGATCCCCCGTTCCAAAGGCGAAGCTTCGCCTCGAGCCAGCCGGCATGGGAGGCGAAGCCGTCAGAAATCCGTTCGCGAAAAACCTTGACAACTCAGCTTTGCAATACAAAGCTAAGATCACTTTGCATCGCAAACCGAAGATCAACCTTCCCCCTCGTTCTCGGGTAGCATCGAGGGGCAATTGGCCCAGGGATGGCACGCCTTTTACCCCGAAGTCGACGTGTCAATCGCGTCCGGGAATCGGGGCTCACCTATTCTTGGCCGTGCAAAGTGGAGGGCGATACGATGTCCGATTTGACCGTCGGGAGCCCGACGTTCCGTGGATCGTCGGCCGTCGACCGCGAAGGGTCTCGCCCTTTCCGGATCGATATCATCGTCGTCTATGTGCAACGCTATCGTCATGGCCACGAGGCCCACTTCGTGCCGCCGATCACGGGCATCCACCTGGCGGCCTTGACGCCGCCAGGTTATGAGGTCCGCGTGTGTCACCAGCAGGTCGATCCGATCGACTTCGATAGCCGGGCGGATCTCGTCGCGATCTCGTTCTTCAGCGGGTTCGCCCCCGAGGCCTACCGCCTCGCTCGCGAGTTCAGGAAGCGCGGCAAGCGAGTCGTGGCGGGCGGGCCACATTCCACCTTCGCGCCGGAGGAGGTGCTGACCTACTTCGACAGCGTCGTGATCGGCGAGGCGGAATCATGCTGGGCCGAGCTCCTGGCCGACGCCGAGGAGGGCCGGCTCCTCGAACGGTATCAAGGCCGCGCCCTTCCCCTGGACGACGTCCCGACGCCCCGCTACGACCTGCTCCCGTCGACGTTCTTCGTCCAGCGAGTCGTCCAGGCCACGCGAGGGTGTCCGTTCACATGTTCTTTCTGCACGGTCCCGACCCTCAACCCAGGTTTCCGCACCCGCCCGATCGCCCGGGTGATTGACGACATCAAGTACGACCGATTCCGCCACTGGTGGCAGCGCAAGATCGTCTGGTTCTGGGACGACAACCTGACGATCAAGCGACCCTACATCAAGCGCCTGCTCGAAGCCATGATCCCCCTGCGCAAGTGGTGGTTGACCCAGGCGAGCATGGACATCGCCGAAGACCCAGCCCTCCTCGACCTGATGGAGCGGTCGGGCTGCATCGGGATTTTCTTCGGGATCGAGTCCTTCGGGGTCGAGTCGTTGAAGGACGCCCACAAGCCTCAGAACAAGGTCCACTCGTACCGTGCTCGGATCCGCAAGCTGCACGACAAGGGCATTTGCGTCATGGCGGGATTCATCGCCGGGTTCGACGGGGACACGCCCGAGACGATCGTCGCGATGGCCAAGCAACTCTACGACTCGGGCGTCGACGTCCCGTTCCTGAGCATCCTGACCCCCTATCGAGGCACCCCCGCCTACGCCAAGATGGCGGCCGAGGGGAGGATCCTGTCCGGCCGTGGCTGGGAGTTCTACAACGGATACAACGTGTCATTCCGGCCGAACCAGATGTCGCCGGAGCAGTTGCTCTGGGCGCACCGTGCCCTCTGGCGCGAGGCCTTTTCGCTCAAGTATTCCTTCCTCAGAATCGTCAGGTCCTTCGGCCGGCTCCGCCTCGGCGCCTTCTTGATGTGCGCAATGATGAACGCCTTCTACTGCCTGAAACGGCTCAAAGGGAACGAGCCCGTGTCCTTCGAGGCACAAACTCCTTATCAAGAGTTCACGCACTTGATCGACGAGGCGACCCAGACGGTCGTGGAACCGGTCCATCTGGCCCCGTGACGGCAGGGGGGCGCTCCCACCTTGGCCGCGGCAGGATTTGCCGCCGTCCTGTTCGTGCTCGTCCCCCGCGAGACCTCGGCGGCCTTCGGCCTCGCCGACGTCGAACGCCAGGTCACGACGGCCCGGACCGTGACTTATACCACGACGACTCGCATCAACGACGACCCGCAACGGTCGATGAAAATCCTGAGGTCGGGCCCGCACCTGATCCGTATCGAGTACGACGGGGGATACACGGTCACCGACCTCAAGGCGCTGCGGTTGATGACCGTCCGCAACTTCGAGAAGTCCGTCGAATTCCAGTCGCTCCCGGAGTCCAAAGCCGGTCCCTTCGATTTCTATCAGAAGCTAACGGACATCGCCAAGGACCCGACCGAAGTCCTCCCCAGACGTGAGGTGGATGGCAAACCGGCGGTCGGATTCGTGGGCAACTGGCACGGCTATGAGGTCACGGTCCGGGCCGATCCCCAGTCCAGACGGCCGGTCCGTTTCGAGGAGACCCGAAAAGCCGACAAGGTCGCGTTCGAGGTCGTCACGAAAGAGATCGTCTTCGACCGACCCCTCGATGAGTCTCTGTCCCAGATGACCCCGCCTGAAGGCTTCAAGGAGGGTCCTTGGCCGTTCAAGGTTACGCTCGACGTGACGCCACTCGCGCCTCTGCCCACCGACCGGGCCCTCGCGTCTCCAGAGGTCATCCCCCTCGTTGGGATCGGCCCGGCACGGTTCGGCATGACGAAAGATGAGGTCATCAAAGTCCTCGGCAAGCCGGATCGCGAATTCGTCCAGGGGAAGAGCACCTACCAATCTTACGACTCACGCGGATTCGAGCTCTCCATCGCCCCGTCGGGTCGCCCGGCTCCCGGCCTCGATCGCGTCTCCTGCGTCCGCACGACGGATGACCTTTCCCACGAGCTCCGCCCCTTCCAGGGAAAGACCGACCAGGGCCTCGGCCTGGGGGCCACCCGGGCCGAGATCCTCAAGGCCTACGGCCCCCCCGACCATGAGGCGGAGCCGCCCCCGCAAGCGGCCGACGCCGGTGCCGCCGCAATACCCTCGGGGCACGCGACGGATCTCACCTACCGGAGACTCGGGTTGAGCTTCACCCTGATCAAGGACCAGACCACACGGATCACGGTATCCATCCCTCGGCCGGCGCCTGCCACCGACGAATAACCGACGTCTCGCGACCTACCGGCCTCGACGCCTCGACCCCGGCCGATCCGCGAGGGACGAAAGGTTGCCTGAGATGGCCCAGGGCCCGAGCTTTGCAAGGACCAGAGTCACGGCAAGGTTTGTCAACCGCTCCCGGCCCGTCTTTGGTCGAACCCATGATCCACGATATCTCGAAGAGTACGCGCACTCTGGTCATTTCCTACCTGGGCGTCCGACGTGCCATCGGCACCGTCGGGCTGATCTTGCCCATCCTGCTCGGCCCCGTGGGCTGGCTCGTCTTCGGGATCGACATCCAGGAGAACATGAGCAGCTATTATCACACCGCATTGCGTGACGTGTTCGTGGGTGCGATGTGTACCATCGGGGTCTTCTTGTTCTGCTACCGAGGATACGACTGGATCGAAAGCTGGACCGCGAACTTCGGCTGTCTCTCGGCGCTGGGCGTCGCGTTCTTCCCGCTCGATGCCGGGAGCGACCCGTTGCATCAGAGGTCCGTTGTCGGATATCTCCACACGGTCAGCGGGGGGGTGTTCTTCCTGACGCTGGCCTTTTATTCCTTGTATCACTTCCCCAGTTCCAAGGCGGAGACGTGCGAGCCGGCCCCGCACGAGGGGGAGCGCAATTTCGTCTATCGCACCAGCGGCGTCGTGATCCTGCTCAGCCTCGTCGGGATGGGGACCTACCTCTTCCTACTCCCCGCGGAATGGCAGCGTCGTCTCAATGACTACCACTTCTTGTTCTGGGGCGAGTGGGTCGCCGTCTGGGCCTTCGCGGCCGCATGGCTCACCAAGGGCCGTGCCATCTTCGCCGACATCGCCGTCGACCTGATGGCGTTGCCAAGCCAGATCCTACGAAAACAATAGCAGCTTCACATAAAAACACAAATCGAAATCAGGCCAGGCCCTCTCTTAAGGAATCCGGCCTCATCCGGGATCGGGGCTGCGTCAATTCTCCGGGATCCGGTTGTTGAATCGTCGAGAAATCCGGTCCATACTGATTCGTTCGCTCTCGGCCTGCCTCGACCCCGAGGTGAAGATCCCAAACCCGCCTTGCTCGACCACCGCCCGGGCCGAAACGAGCGATGAGACTTTCTTGAACGTGGTGATCCGATCACTGACGAAACGATTCGGCTGGTCCCTCGGGTAAACGAAGGGTAGGCCAGGATCCGGTGTCGGCGCGCACGAACCGAGCGTTTGGGAAGTGACCATCCCCCTCCCAAGGAATGATGAGGCCGAATCATGAGACCCAGGCCGATCTCCACCCTCGCGATCCGGGCTTTGATCGCGTCGACGCTGTTCGCGGGGTTGTCTGGGGAGGTCGCGAGGGGGGCGGAGCCGCCGTTCGGGCTCGAAGCGAGGGTCCCGTGGGATGGGAGCCGGCTGGCCGGTTCGCCGGAGCCGCCGTTGCCGTATACGGTGGAGAAGACGTTCACGAAGCAGACATGGAAAGCACCCATCGACGTGGTGGACGAGCCGGGGACGGATCGGCTCTGGGTGATCCAGGTGGGGGCGGATGCCGACAAGGGCTACCAGATCGTCCGGATCAAGGACGACCCGAGCTCGGGCGACTCGGAGGTGCTGCTCGACGTCCCGAACCGGCTGGTCTACACCGTCTGCTTCCACCCGAAGTACGCCGAGAACGGCTACGTTTACATGTTCAGCAACGGTCCCAAGGACAAGGAGGACCGCAAGAACCGCGTCAGCCGTTATACCGTGGGACGGCAGAAGCCGTGGAAGATCGACCCGAAGTCCGAGCTCGTTGTGCTCGAGTGGAAGTCGGCCGGGCACGACGGCGGCGGCCTGACCTTCGGTCTCGACGGGATGCTCTACATCACCGCCGGCGACGGCACGAGCGACTCCGACACCTGGGTCTCGGGCCAGACGCTCGACGACCTGCTCGGATCGGTACTCCGTATCAACGTGGACCGTCGCGAAGGGTCGAAGCCCTATTCCATCCCGCCCGACAACCCGTTCCTCAAGACGCCGGGGGCGTTCCCTGAAATCTGGGCCTACGGCCTGCGCAACCCCTGGCGGATGTGTACCGACCCCAAGAACGGGAACATCTGGGTCGGGAACAACGGCCAGGACCTCTGGGAGACCGCCTACCTGATCCGTCGCGGTGACAACTACGGCTGGAGCGTCTTCGAGGGGAGCCACCCGTTCTACCTCGAGCGCAAGCGAGGGCCGACGCCCCACACCCCACCGACGATCGAGCACTCTCACGCCGACTTCCGCTCACTGACCGGGGGCGTGGTCTACCGAGGGAGCAAGTATCCCGACCTCGACGGCGCCTACCTCTACGGCGACTACTCGAGCGGCCGGATCTGGGGCATGAAACACGACGGCCGGAAGGTCCTCTGGCATCGCGAGGTCGCCGATACGTCGATCTTGATCGCGGCCTTTCGGGTCGACCAGCGTGGCGAGATCCTCATCGTCGACAACGCCGGCGCGATCTACCAGATGATCCCGAGGCCGAAGGACAAGCCCGCTCCCCCATTCCCGACCCTGCTGAGCCGGACGGGCCTCTTCTCCTCCACCAAGGACCATCGCGTCGAGCGGCCCCTGATCCCTTACTCGGTCAACGCGCCGGGGTGGGTCGATGGGTTGGTCGCCGAGCGGTTCATGGCGATCCCCGGCGACGCGAAGGTCGGGTTCAACGCCTCGAGCGCCTTCACGTTCCCCGAAGGCACGGCGCTCGTGCAGACGCTCTCGGTCGAACGGACACCGGGTAACGCGGCCTCGCGGTCACGCGTCGAAACCCGCGTCCTCCTCCTCCAGCAGGCGGAATGGATCGGCTACACCTACCGCTGGAACGCCAACCAAACCGACGCGACCCTCGTGGCGAAAGGAGGCGAGGACATCGAGCTCGCGACCAACGGTCGCGACGCATCCGGAGCCCCGATTCGCCAGAAATATCGCCTCCCCAGCCGAGCCGAGTGCATGGCCTGCCACTCCCGGGCCGGTGGCTTCGTGCTCGGGGCGACGGGTGCGCAGTTGAACCGCGAGCACGAGTACCGCGCGGGCCTGCGCGACAACCAGCTTCGGGCGATCGATCATATCGGCCTGTTCTCGGCCGCCCTGTCGAAACCCCCGAAGGACCTCGAGGCGTTCGTCAGCCCGTCGGACGCATCGAAAGACCTCGAGCAACGCGCCCGGACTTACCTCCAGGTCAACTGTGCGGTCTGCCACATCGAGGCGGGGGGCGGGAACGCCCAGATGCAACTGGCGCTGGCGACCGCGAAAGACAAGATGAACCTCTTCGGTGCCCGGCCGCTGCACGACACTTTCGGCATCACCGACGCCATGCTCATCGCCCCAGGCGAACCCGACCGCTCAGTGATGCTGTATCGCCTGTCACACCGAGGACGAGGGCAAATGCCCCCGCTCGTCTCGAACCGGGTCGACGAAGGGACCGTGGCCCTCTTCCGCGCGTGGATCGCCACGCTCAAGCCGGAGCACGCCTTCGTCCGCGCGTGGACGATGGACGACCTGACCCCGTCGCTCGACGGGCTCAAGGCGGGACGATCCATCGACTCGGGCCGGAAGGTCTTCCGGAGCGTCGGCTGCATCCAGTGCCACCGCGTCGAAGGGGAGGGGGGGAGCGTCGGCCCCGACCTCGCGGGGGTCGCACGCCGGCTCAAGCCGAACGCGCTCCTGGAGTCGATCCTCCTGCCGTCGAAGGTCATCGCCGACGAATATGCCGATACCTTGATCGAAATCCAGGACGGCACCGTCGTCTCGGGCCGGGTCGAGCGTGAGGACGACCGGGTCGTCGTGATCCGTCCCCCTTCGGCGGCCGAGGTCGTGACACTCGCGAAGTCGGATGTCGCCGGACGCAAGAAGTCGAACCTGTCGAATATGCCGCTCGGGATCGTCAACGTCCTCGAGAAGGACCAGGTGCTCGACCTCCTGGCCTATCTCCTCAGCGATCCCCAGCCCAAGAAACCGGAGGCCCGATGAAAGCGATGTCCCCATCCGCGTGCCCGATCCCGCGGTCGTTCCCGGTCCTCCTCGCCCTCGCGGCGGGGACGACCGGTATAGGCGCCGAGATGCCGACCCGGCGCGTCGCCTCGGTCGTGACCGAGTACCGTCACAACTCGCATGCCGACATCATCACGAGCCGGCTCCTCCTGACCGACACGCTCGACGGCAAGGGGCCCGAGTCTTTGCTGAAGCTCGCCTCGCTCTACACCGACCAGAAGCCTCCGAACGACATCAGCCGGCTCCTGGCCGCTTCGCAGCGCTTCCCGGTCGAGGACAACATCGCCGACACCCTCACCCTGGGCACGGGCAAGCTCGCCGTCGAAGGGGTCCTCCTGATTGCCGAACACGGCGACTACCCGTTCTCGCCTTCGGGCAACCACCAGTACCCCAAGCGACGATTCTGGGAGGCCACCGTCGATGTGTTCCGCAAGAGCGGCCGCGTCGTCCCGGTCTTCATCGACAAGCACCTGGCCGACAACTGGGCCGACGCCAAGTTCATCTACGACTCGGCCCGAGAGTTGAAGATCCCCCTCATGGCGGGCTCCTCCGTGTCGGGCACCTGGCGACACCCGGCCGCCGACGTGGCGAGGGGCGCGACGCTCAAGGAGATCGTCGGGTTCACCTACGGCTCGACCGACGCCTACGGCTTCCACGGCCTCGAGGCCGTGCAGGCCCTCGCCGAGCAGCGCCGGGGGGGCGAGACCGGTGTCGTCGCGGTGCGTTGTCTCCACGGCGACGCCGCATGGAAGGCGATCGACTCGGGGGCGCTCGACCCCGCCCTGTTTGCGGCCGCCCTCAAGCGCGTGCCCGGATACGAGAAGGGAGAGCCGCTCGACCGCAAGGCGGTCGCCGATCCGAAACTGATGACCATCGAATACCGCGACGGCCTCAAGGCGTCCCTCGTCGAGCTGAACCCGGCCATCGGCGTCTGGACGGCCGCCTGGAGCTACGAGGACGGCCGCCCGGTCGAGTCCACCCAGTTCTGGACCCAGGAAGCCCGCCCAGGCGCCCACTTCAGCCTGCTCCTGAAGGGCATCGAGTCCATGATGCTCTCCGGCAAGCCCACCTGGCCCGTCGAGCGGACCCTCCTGACCAGCGGCGTGCTCGACGCCTTGCTCCAGTCCCACGTCCGCGACGGCGTCCGGATCGAGACCCCCTATCTCGACGTCCGTTATCAACCCACCTGGCGCTGGCAAGATCCCCCGCCGCCCCCCCCGGGCCGACCCTGGAGCGAACAATAGAGAGGCGATTTGCCGTTGTTGTTTTAGGACTTCATGACGCGTCGCTCCTCGGTCTCTCTCGCGGGGCAAGAGTGCCCCGCCTGCTCACACGCGCCCCGCAAACAGCCGGTAGGCGGGACACTCTTGCCCCGCATTCGAAAGGGTCGACTCTCGAACCGCGGTCTGGCGACTCGAAATCGCGAAGGTAGAATCGACGCGCGGACAACTCTTGGCTCCCCTTGGGAACGAGGCCGGAGGTGTGATGATGGCAGGTCTGTCTCGTCGGGGTTTTCTCGCGTGCGGGCTGGCGGCGTCGGCAGGCCTGGCCTTCGGAAAGGAGGGGGGCACGGTCGACGTCCATCGTCAGATCCTTGACCTCGCCGCGCGACAGGAGAGGGCGCGGCGGGCGAAGTTCGCCGCCGTTCGGACGAAGGCCGAGTTGGAGGCCCTCCAGCGTTCGCTCCGGGAGAGCTTCCTGCGACTCCTCGGCGGCTTGCCCGAGGCGGAGAGGGATATCCCGCCGACTTCGAAGACGGGACAGATCCGCGGTGACGGATACTCCATCGAGAAGTTCGCGTTCGAGAGCGTCCCCGGATACTTCGTCCCGGCGTTGCTCTATCGCCCCGAAGGACTGAAAGGAAAGGCGCCGGCGGTAATCAGTCCTTGCGGACATTCCGGGGTCGGGAAGGCGGCCGACCCGTATCAGATCCTGCACATCAACCTGGCGAAACGGGGGTTCGTCGTCCTGACTTACGACCCCGTGGGGCAGGGGGAGCGGAGCCAGTTCTGGGACGCCGAGGCCCAACGTACGCGCTTCAACCTCGGTTGCGGCGAGCACGCGGTAATCGGCAACGCCCTGTATCTCCTCGGCAGCAACCTCGCGCGATACCGGATCCGGGACGGGATGCGAGCGATTGACTACCTGGCCTCGCTGCCGGAGGTCGACGCCTCGAAGATCGGATGCGTGGGTAACTCGGGGGGTGGGACCCTCACCGCCTACATCACCGCGCTCGACTCTCGCGTGGCGGCGGCGGCCATCGGCTGCTATATCACAACCCTCCCGCGTCGGATGGCCAACCGGACGCAGGAGGATCCGTCGGCAGACCCCGAGCAAGACATCTTCGGCTTCGTCGGCGAAGGGATCGACCACGCCGGCCTGCTCGCGCTGTGCGCCCCGAGACCGACACTCATCGGTTCCGCCCAGCTCGACTTCTTCCCGATCGAGGGGGCTCGTGAGACATTCGCCGAGGCGAAGCGGTTGTACGAGGCCGCAGGCGTAGGCGAGCGCGTGGCCATGGCGGAGGCAGCCGAGCCACACGGGATGACGCTCCCGCTCCGCGAGTCGGTCTACGGCTGGTTCGGCCACTGGCTGGCCGGCCGCGACAACCCTGGTCCCGAGAAGGAGATCCCCGTAACACCTAGGGCGGCCAAGGACCTCCTCGTCTGCGCCGAGGGCCAGGCCGCGGTCACGTTCCACTCCCGGCCACTCCTTCCCCTCGCCCTCGAGGAGTTCCGCGGCCAATCCGCGTCGACGCGAAGGGAGCTCCGCGAGGTCCTCGGCGTCAACCCGGGCGAGGCGAATCCCAAGGTTGAGGAACTCTCGGCGGGGTCAGGCGACGGGGCCCCCTTGGTCCTGTGCATCAACGGGAATGAGACGTCCGACTGGCGAGAGCAGCGGGCCGTCCTCCGCACACTTGAGCAGTCGGGCCATGCGGTCGCCGTGGTCGACCCGAGAGGCGCAGGCTCCCGCCACCTCGACCTCAAGTTCAAGCGAGGCAACGACTACGCCGACCCACTCTCGGGCGTCGAGGAGAACCTCGCTTACAACGCCTTCCTCGTCGGCCAATCGCTCCTGGGCCTCCGCGTCTCGGACGTCCTCGCGGCCGTGCGTGACGTCGCGGCACGGGACCGCCGTCCCCCGCGCCAGGTCATCCTCTGCGGCCGTCGCGACGCCGCCCTCGTCGCCTGCTTCGCCGCAGCCGTCGAGCCGAGCATCGTCGGAGTCGCCACCGAGGAGATGCTCCTGAGCTATCTCCCGCTCTTCTCCCCCGAAGGGCTCGCGACCAACGCCGCCAGCATCCTCCCCGGAATGCTCCGCGACTTCGGCGACATCCCCGACGTCCTGGCCCGGATCGCCCCCCGTCGCGTCCTCATCGCCACAGGTGTCGGCAAACCGGCCTCCCTCGCCCCCTCGGCAACGGTCGTCGACAAGAAATTCAGCGCCGACCCTCGCGTGCTCACCGACTGGCTTCGCGGCTAGTGCCCTCAAGCCTTGATTCCGTGTGTGTCATAGCTGCTTTCGTCATCATCAGTCGCACAAGACCGCACGGATCCCCGCCGGTAGGCGGGGCACTCTTGCCCCGCCTACCGGGGGGAGCATGCCGCGCGAGACAGGACGAAAGCCGCGGGGAAGGGAGTGCCCCGCCACCGGAGGATCCTTCTCATACGAATGAGACTGTGAACAGGACTCAAAATTTACCGTTCACACAAGACAAGTCATCAGCCCTCGGCCGCGTACGGTGTGACCGCATCGCCCTCATTCCTCCGTGAGAGAAGAGCGGCCACCAAAACCGACCGGTCGTGCTAAAACAACTTGACATCCAACGACCGGTCGTGCTATTTTTCATCCATGGGGAAGAAACTGCATGAGACGCGTGAGCGGTTGTTGCGGCAAGGGCTGGCCCTGTTGAGCCAGGAGGGGCTGGCGGGGGTGACGATCGGGCAGTTGGCCGAGCGGGTGGGGATGTCGAAGAGCGGTGTGTTCGCCCACTTCCGGTCGAAGGACGAGGTCCAGATCGGCTTGCTCGACCACATGGGGCAGTTCGCCTCGGCGCTGGTGGTCGCGCCCGCGATGGCATTCCCGGAGGGGCTGCCGAGGCTGGAGGCCCTGGTCCGGCACTGGTTCGGGTGGGCGCCTCGGGCGGGGCTGCCGGGGGGGTGTCCGGTGGCGGCGGCGATGTTCGAGCTGGACGACGTGGACAGCCCGGTGCGAGACCACGTCGTCGCGATGGAGGCCGAGTGGCGTGGCCTCTTGCGGCAGCTCGTCGAGAAGGCCATCGAGCTCGGGGAGCTCCGCGCCGACCTCGACGTCGAACAATTCATCTGGGAGCTCTGCGGGATCTACCTGAGCCACCACGTATCGCAACGCTTCCTCCGACACGACGACTCCGACGCCCGCGCCCGGACGGCCTTCCAGGCCCTGGTCGAGCGGGCCCGGGCCGGCCACGCGCCGAGGTCGTAGGGACGAGGGAGCGAGGAACATCGCGTCGAGACGCCGAGCGTTCGGCGAGACGCCCGATGGGGCGGCGTGCCCCGCTGCGCGCGGGGGCCGCCCGGGAGGTTTCCTCTCAGACCTGAGGATGTTGACATGAATCGAAGAGAATTCAGTGGACTGATCGCTTCGGCATTGGCCGTCCCGGCGGTCGCGGCGAACGCGGCCGAGGGCCCGCCGGCACGCTTCCGGCCGATGCACGACGGGAGAAAGCCGGAGATCGGAATGCTGCTCTATCCCGGTCTCACGTTGATGGACCTGCTCGGCCCGCAGACCGCACTCGCCACCTCGGCCAACGTCCACCTCGTCTGGAAGACCCGGGACCTGATCGAGTCCGACACGGGGATCGTCCTGCGCCCGACCGCGACGTTCGCCGACTGCCCCAAGGACCTCGACGCCCTCTTCGTCGGCGGCGGGCCCGGGCAGTTCGCGATCATGAACGACCCCGAGACCGTCCGGTTCCTGGCCGACCGAGGAGCTCGGGCGAAGTACGTCACGTCGGTCTGCTCGGGCTCGCTCATGCTCGGCGCCGCGGGGCTTCTCCGGGGCTACAAGGCGACGAGCCACTGGGCTTGCCGCAACCTCCTACCCCTCTTCGGCGCGACGCCGGTCGAGGCCCGCGTCGTGGTCGACCGCAACCGGATCAGCGGCGGCGGGGTGACGGCGGGGATCGACTTCGGCCTGGTCCTCCTCACCACCTTGCTCGGCGAAGACCTCGCCAAGATGACCCAGCTCGCGCTGGAGTACGACCCCGAACCTCCCTTCCGTGCCGGCACCCCCGCCGAGGCTGGGCCCGACGTCACCAGGAAGGTGCTCGATTGGATGGGTCCGTTCGGCACCGTGATGCGCGACGCCTCCGAGAAGGCCGGCCGAGCGATGCCGAAGTAACAGCCTGATTTGATCAACTCCCGATGATCCCGCGATCGGGGGTTGTTGCGAGGTCCCGCTCTCGGGCCTCGACATCGACGTGTTCGTCTTTACGAAGGCGAAACGCCCCGGCGCTCGCGGTGCGCGCATCGGGGCGTTGTGTCGATGGTCGGTGGGGAGATTTCCGGCCGAGCGATCAGCCGTGGCCGTAGCCCCGGTCGAAGGCGTCGAGGTCGCGGACGTAGGCGGTGTAGGTCGTGCGGAAGGTGTCCGCGTCGACGGACCAGCGAGGGGCGTCCTCGGTGTGTCGGTGGCAGTGCTCCTCGATCAGGCGGTGGAGGAACTTGAAGAGCTGGCGAGGGGTGCGGAGGTTGCCCAGCGAGTCCTTCAGGCTGTCGTCGCCGATCGCCTCGTCGATGAGGGCGCGGAGCCTGGGCCCTTCGCCCTGGGTCGCCGCGGCGGTCGAGCAGGCGCGGAGGCGGTCGCCGGCCAGGTCGTAGAGGGACGGCCCCGTCCAGCGCAGCGGCTTGATCATGTTCAGCTTGTCGGGGCGGGCGCGGTCGTAGAACTCCTTGTCTTCCTTCTCGAGGTAGTAGGCCAGCTCGATCGGGAGGAGGAGCTTCACTCCGATGCCGGGATGTCGGAGGAACTTGTGCTCCAGGAGCGGCCAGATGAGCGCCCGCATCTTACGCGGGTCGCCCTCGACCTGTTGGGGCTCGTCCACCCGATCGATCAGGACGATGATCCCCGCATAGCCCAACGGCTTGAGGACCCCCTGGAACTTGCGGAGCAGCTCGTAGCGTTCCTCACCCCCGGTCTTGCCCAGGGTCGGCAAGGGCTGCCCCCCCAGCTCGCTCGGCTTGAACCAGAGTAGCTCCCAACGCAAGGCGGCGGGGTCGCGGCTGAGGACGCGCAAACCTTTGCGAATATCCTTCGCGAACCACTCGGCGCGGGCGAGCCGCCAGCCCCAGTAGAGCCAACCGAGGAGGATCGGCAGGATGAGGTAGGGCAGCACGCTCCAGTTCTTCAGGAGGCTGGGGAAGGCCGCGAGCAGGGCGATGACGACGATCGTCGTGCCGAAGCCGATCTGGAGGTCGCGGCGGCTCCAGAGTGGGCGGAAGCCCGACCGCCTCCGCAAGCGGCTCCAGCGCCGCTCGATCGGCTCGCCGGTCGACTGGTCGTAGAGCGCGGCCAGCAGGAGCAGGTCGCGACGCTGGTCGACCGTCAGGGACGAGAGGTCGACCCGCTCCGTCGACAGCGAGTCGACGAGTTGGGTCACCCCCTGGGCCAGGATGGCGTCCATGTGGTCCTGGAGTCGCCAACGCGTCAACGCCTGGGCGGTGTCCTTGGCGCGGATGGCATCCCGGAAGTGGTCGAGGTACGGGTTGAAGTCGTCATAGGAGATGACGAAGACCCGCTCGTGGGGATGCTCGCGGTTGTACTTCTCGAGCTCCGAGGTCGCCTGGAGCCGGAGCGCGGTCTTGCCGCTCCCCTTCTCCCCGAAGACCAGGGCCGTCGACGGGTCGGCGGGACTCCCGAAGAACTTGTCCCAGGCCGGGTGGTGGATCGTGGCCATGCATTGGCGTTTGAAGACGTGATCAGTCTGGGCGTCTTCTTCGCTGAACGGATTGCCGACGATCCCATGGTGGTTCAAGAACTGTTCGATCTTCATCGTTCCTTCGATTCCCCTCCGTGGCCACGCGACGTCGGACAACCCTCTCGCCATTCATCGTCTTACCCGATCCGTCGCCTTCACCGCAATCACGGTCGATTGACGCAAGACGGCCCCCGGCCCTACCATGGCACGACACCCGAGCCGGAGAATGCCCACGACGTACGAACCCACGGGCTTTGGGCCGGCGGGGCAAACCACGCCTACAAACCGGAGGAGGTGCGGCGTCCTGCATCCCGCCGCGTATTCTAGAATGAGCCAGCCCGTCCCCCCCGACACCCTCGTGTCGTACACTCCGCAAGCCCCGGGCCGGACCGGAACTCGCCGGGCCTGGCTCGGTCGATTCTTGTCCCTGGCCGGCTCCGGCGCCCTGCTGGCCCTCGGCTGCGGCTCGGGGGCGGAACCGAAGCCGAGCGAAACCCCGGCGCCGACGGCCGCCACGCCCCCCGAGCCAACACCGACCAAGGCGACACCGGCGGACTCGACCCCGCTGCGGGTCGCCGCCGCGAGCGACCTCCGGAACGTACTCCCCGAAATCGCCAAGAAGTTCACGGCCGAGAGCAAGGTCGAGGTCACCCTGACCTTCGGCGCCTCGGGCCAGTTGACCCAGCAGATCAAGGCCGGGGCCCCGTTCGACGTCTTCCTCGCGGCCAACCGTGCGTTCGTCCAGGATCTGGCGGCGGGTCAGTTCGTCCGGGGGTCGTCGGTCGCCGACTATGCGCAAGGCTCGCTCGTGCTGGCGATCCAGAAAGATCTTGGCGGGAAGGTCAAGACCCTCGCCGATCTCGCGCTCCCCGAGTTGAAGAAGATCGCGCTCGCAAACCCGGCGACGGCCCCTTATGGGACGGCCGGTAAGCAGGCCTTGGAGAAGGCCGGGCTCTGGGCCGGCGTCGAGCCGAAGATCGTGCAGGCCGAGTCGGTCCGCCAGGCGCTCCAGTTCGTCGAGTCGGGGAACGCCGAGGCCGGCTTCGTCGGGCTCGCTAGCGCGAGGGTGGCCGCGGTGGGGATCGTCGAGGTCGACGCCGGTCTCTATCAGCCGATTATCCAGGCCCTGGGCATCGTCGAGAAGACCGGGAAGCCCGAGGCGGCCGAAGCTTTCACCCGGTTCATCCTCGGCGAGACCGGGCAGACGATGCTGGTCAAGGCGGGGTTTTCGCGAGTCGACCCGACGGCGGCCGGCGACGCCCCGGCTCCCACCCCAGCCCCGAGCCGCTGACCCGAACGGCTGACGCCCCGAGACCCAAGGGTCCATGCCCGACTTCGCTCCGCTCTGGCTCTCGCTCCGGGTCGCGACGCTGGCGACGCTCGCCATCGTCGGGCTCGGGGTCCCGCTCGCGCTCTTCCTGGCCCGGGCCCGGTTCCCCGGCAAGGGCCTGCTCTCGGGGATCCTGGTCCTCCCCCTGGTCCTGCCCCCGACCGTCCTGGGCTATTACCTGCTGCAGCTCCTGAGCCGGCGGGCCTGGCTCGGGGAGTGGCTCGAGCGGACGTGGGGGGTCACGATCGTCTTCCACTGGTCGGGGGCGGTGTTGGCGTCGGCGGTCGCGGCGTTCCCGCTCTTCCTCATGCCGGCGAGGGGGGCCTTCGAGGAGGTGGACCCCGCCCTCGAAGACGCTGCCCGGCTGCTGGGCCGGGGCGAGCTCTCGGTCTTCCTCGCGGTGACGATCCCGCTGGCCTGGCGAGGGCTCGCGGCCGGGGCCGTCCTCGCCTTCGCCCGAGCCCTCGGCGACTTCGGCGCGACGCTCATGGTGGCCGGCGACATCCCCGGCCTGACGCAGACGGCCTCGTTGGCGATCTACGACGCCGTCCAGGTCAACGACTCGGCCCGATCCGCCCGCCTGACCCTCTGCGTTTCGTTGATCTCGATCGCGGCCCTGTGGATCGTCCAGCGGACCCTCCCCACGCGAGGGCACCGACGTTGAACGAGCCCGACGCCCTCGACCTCCGGCTCTCCCACCGGATCCACCCCGGCCTCTCGCTCGACCTCGCCCTGACCTTGGGCCGCGAATGCGGCGTGGTCTTCGGGCCGTCGGGGGCGGGCAAGACCACGTTGCTCCGGCTGATCGCCGGCCTCGAGCGTCCCGACTCGGGGCACGTCCGACTCGACGGCGAACTCCTCTTCGACTCCGCGACCAGGGTCGACCGGCCGCTCCGCCGTCGGCAGGTCGGGATGATCTTTCAGGACGACCTCCTCTTCCCGCACCTCGACGTCGCGGCCAATATCCGGTTCGGCCTGAAGGGGTGGCCTCGGGCCGAGGTGGCTTCTCGCGTGGAGGAGGTCGCGACGCTCTGCGGAGTCCAGGCCCTCCTGGGGCGTCGACCCTCGACCCTCTCCGGGGGCGAGCGGCAACGCGTCGGCCTGGCGAGGGCCCTGGCCCCTCGCCCTCGGCTCCTGCTCTGCGACGAGCCGGTCTCGGCGCTCGACCTGGCGAGTCGGCACACGTTGATCGAACGCCTGCGGGACGTCCGCCGGGCCGAGTCGATCCCCGTCCTCTACGTCACCCACAGCCCCGCCGAGGCGATCGCGCTCGGGACATGCCTGTTCCTCCTCTCGCAAGGGAAGGTCGTCGACCGCGGGCCTCCTCTCGACGTCCTCGCATCCCCCAAAGCCGGCCGAGTCACGCGACTCGATGGGGTCCGCAACATCGTCTCCGCGACGGTCGAGGGCCACGACGAAGGAGAGACTCGGCTTCGCCTCGTCGACGGGCCGCCCCTCATCATCCCTCGTCTCGATCGGCCCATCGGCACACGGCTCGCGGTCGAGGTTAATGCCGATGACATCCTCCTGGCACGCGGGCCGATCGCTGGGCTGAGCGCGCGGAACCTGATCCCCGCGACGGTCGACCGGGTCGTGTCGCACGGCGCCGAGGCCGAGGTCCTGGTCCGAACCGGCTCCGTCACCTGGATCGTCAGCGTCGTGACCCCAGCCCTGGCCGAGCTCGCGTTGGCCCCGGATGATCTGGTCTATCTCATCATCAAGGCCCGGAGCTGCCACATCCTGGAGCGATCGGGACCATGATCAAATTCGACCCAATTTTAGCCACAGATTGAACACGAATGAAACACGAATAACTTTAATGATTTACAAGGTTAATTAACTGTTAAATTCATTATCCGTGTTTCATCCGTGGCTAAAAGTCCAATAACCTGATCCTCCGCCCAAAAGCGGCGCGTCTTGCGTGAAGCCAAGCCTCCGAGGATACTTCGGTTTTCCGCGTGCCCCTATCCCGAAAGGACCCGCGTTCTCATGTCCGGACTCGAGGTCACCGCCGACTACACCTCGCCGAACTCCCCACCGGCGGAGGACAGCTTCACGCCGAAGCCGGCGGTCCTCGACGGCAGCACCCCCAGGCTCTCGACCGAGACCCAGGCGTTGCTGAAAAAGCGGCTGTGGGGGGCGACGCTGATGCTCCTCATCGGGCTCTCCCTGTTCTTCTTCCGCGACCTGTTCCTGCCCGACCGCAGCCTCGCGATGCTGGCCTACCATGCCGTGCTCCTCCTGCTGCTCGCGTCGAGCCTCGTCCCCTTGTCGGGCCGCCACTCCCTGTCGCTCCGACGGCTGCGGGCGATCGAGCTCCTCGTCTTCGGGCTGACGACGATCTTCTTCGCGGCCGCCCAATATCGGATGCTGCTGACCCGCGACTGGGACAACAACATGGCCGGCGCGGTGGCCGGGATCAAGAACAGCGTCATCGACATTTTTGCACTCATGGCTCTTTATGGAATTTTCATTCCAAATTCCTGGCGGCGGGCCGCGACGGTCGTCGTGCCGATGGCGCTGACGCCCCCGCTCGTGGTCGCGGTCCTCGGCGTCACCCATCCGGAGGTGAAGCGGCCGTCGCTGTTCCAACTCTCCAGCTTCGAGCAGGTCAGCGACGACTTCCTGATGCTGCTCCTCGGCGCGGGGACCTCGATCTTCGGCACGCACCTGATCAACACCCTGCGGACCGAGGTCTTCGAGGCCCGCCAGCTCGGCCAGTACCGGCTCGGCGAGATGCTCGGGGCAGGGGGGATGGGCGAGGTCTACCTCGCCGAGCACCAGCTCATGAAACGCCCCTGCGCCATCAAGCTGATCCGCCCCGGACGGGCCGCCGACCCCCAGGCGCTGGTCCGTTTCGAACGCGAAGTCCGGGCCACCGCGCTGCTGTCGCACTGGAACACGGTCGAGATCTTCGACTACGGTCGGACCGAAGACGGGACCTTCTTCTACGTCATGGAGTACCTGCCCGGCCTGAGCCTGGCCGACATCGTCGAGCGGTACGGCTCGATGCCCCCCGAGCGCATCATCCACCTGCTGACCCAGGCGTGCCAGGCGCTCGAGGAGGCGCACGGGGCCGGGTTGATCCACCGCGACATCAAGCCGGCCAACATCTTCGCCGCCCAGCGCGGGGGGCACGACGACGTGACCAAGCTCCTCGACTTCGGCCTCGTGCTGTCGGCCTCGGAGACCTCGCCGATCGAGCTTTCCCAAGAGCGGACGGTCACCGGCTCGCCGCTCTACATGTCGCCCGAGCAGGCCACGGGGAACCATCGGCCCGATCGCCGCAGCGATATTTACTCGCTCGGCGCCGTGGCGTACTACCTACTGACCGGACGCCCCCCCTTCGACGGCGCGAATGCTCTGGGCGTGATGATCGCCCACACGCGAGACGCGGTGATCCCCCCTTCCGTCTTCCGTCAAGACGCACCCGAGGATCTCGAGCGCGTCATCCTCCGCTGTCTGGCCAAGGAGCCCGCCGAACGCTACCCCGACGCCGCCTCGCTCGAACAGGCCCTCAGCTCGTGCGAGTCCGCCGGCAAGTGGTCGCGAAGGCAGGCCGCCCACTGGTGGAGCACCCTCAAGGCCGCCCCGCCGGGATCCCTCCACCCCCTCCTGCCGACGGCCGAATACTCCGCCTGAAGGCCACGCAATGCACATGCCGCATCAGTTCATTTTGTGGGGTGGGCATGGCCCAACACGACCAAGACGACCATCATACCCATAACGCACATTCCCTCTTTCAATCAAGGAATCGGTGGGCGATGCCCACCTTACAAGTTCATGGACGCGATCGACGCGACGATCCACCTGGCATTTGCCTTCGACATCGGCTACGAGATCGACCTCGAACGAGCGGGGACGTTGTTGCCGGGCGAATCGGGCCGACTACCCCGTCGACGCCGGACGCCCGAGTCGATCCGCTATCGCCCCGCGCCGTTGCGGCTTGCGCTCGACGCGGGCGAGATGAGCTTGCCGGGCATGCCCGCATCGGCGAAAGTCCAGCCGCCCCGGGCCGAGCTCTCGATCTTCGACTTCGGCGCCATCTCGCTGGCGGTGCAGTTTCCGGTCCGGATGACCCCGGGGGAGTTGCTCGAGTTGGCCGGGGAGCTGGCGGAGCCCGCCTCGGTGAATGCGGACGCGAGGAAGCTCCTGACCCCCTGGATCGAGCGACTACGACCCGCGGTCGTCGAGTACGAATTCAGCGAGATCAGCGAGGAGTACATCGTCTTCCAGGTGGGGGACGCCTATACCGAATGGCTCGCGGGCCAGGCCGCCTGGATCGCCGGCCTCGTCCGGCTCGAGTCGGGGCCGCTGAGCCCCGCCGAGATCCGCGAGGCGACCCGACTGAGCCTTTCGTACGCGCCGAATGACCTCGTCACGCTCGACTGGGCGGCCGGGTTCGTCGCCGACCGCGAATGCGCCGACACGCTCCAGGTCATCGAGTTCGCGAACGTCCAGCTCCTGGAGTTCCGCCACATCGACGACCGCCTCGACGACCGCCTCGAGGCCGCCTACCGACTTATCGGCCCCGAGCGCAAGGATCGCCGCCCGCCGATCTTCGGCCGGTCGCACAACGACGCACTCCGGAACGTCCGCGAGCTCGAGATCGAGGCCACCAGCCTGTTCGAACGCGCCGACAACGCCCTCAAGCTGATCGGCGACCAGTACCTCTCGCGCATCTTCGACCTCGCCTCGACCCGGTTCCACCTCCGAGACTGGCAGCAGTCGATCCGCCGCAAGCTCGACACCGTCGGCGACGTCTACGACCTCCTCGTCCAGCAGGCCGGCGGGACCCGCATGGAGACCCTCGAGATCATCGTGGTCGTGCTCATCGCCATGGAGATCGTCCTGGCCCTCTTCCGGCACTGACGCAATCGGGTTCAGTGCGCGCCCCAGGGGAGCTTGGGGACGTCCGCGAGGCCTCGATCTTTGAGGCGTTGGGTGATGCCGCCGATGGTCGATCGGGCGAGCTGGCAGGCCATCGCTTGCTGGCTCTCGGCGTAGATCTCGATCAGGACGCCCTGGATGTTCCGGCCGACCGGGCATTCCTGGTTCGGCTTGCAGCGATGGAGGCCGAAGAGCTCGTTCTCGGGCTCGACCGTGCGGAGGACGTCGAGGAGGGTGATCTGGTCCGGGTCGCTGGTCAGGATCCAGCCACCGCCGACCCCCTTCTTGGACTCGACGTAGCCGGCCTTGCGGAAAAGCCCGAGGAACCGCCGGATCACCACGGCGTTGGTTTTCACGCTGCAGCCGATCTCCTCGGAGGTCAGCGACTGGCCTTCATAGAGGGCGAGCACGGTCAGGATGTGAGTACCGACGCTCAGCTTCGTGCTCAACGAGCCCCCTCGCCGGCGATCGCCGGAACCACCCTTGACAAGATACACCCACGACCCACCCGCCCCCAGAGTAGGGCGGGACGACCCCGCGATCAACCCTGCGATCGCATCCTCACATGATGCCGATCCCGAAACCCGGCTCTTTCTTCAAAGCCGGGTTTCTCTGCGAGGAGACGGCGACATCCCGGGAGGGTTTGCCCGCGTCGAGTCGTCAGAAACCCGGTTTTCAAGGAAAAACCGGGTTTCGGGCTCAAACCCCCGACGCGACTTCGCTCCCGGCCGTCACCGGCACAGCACCGACGAGTGATGCGTGGCCGTTGGCCCCGTGATGGGCCACCTGGTGGCCATGGTGCCCACTCGGCCCCTCGTCCTCCTCGACCTTCCCTCGGCCGAAGTAGTCGATGAGCCGCTCGCCGAGGACGTAGTAGATCGGGATGACGAACCGCCCCAAAATCGTGCTCACGGCGATCCCGAACGCGATGACGATGCCGAGCGAGTTCCGGCTATACGCCCCGGCCCCGGTGGCCCTGGCCATCGGCAGCACGCCCATGACGAAGGCGAACGAGGTCATCAGGATCGGCCGCAACCGTTCGCGAGACGCCGCCTTCGCCGACTCCAGGATGCTCATCCCTCGAGTCCTGCGCATCTCGACGCCGAACTCGACGATGAGGATCGCGTTCTTCGTCTCGAGGCCGATCAGCATCACGAGGCCGATCTGGCCGAAGACGTCGAGCGGCATGTCGTAGAGCCAGAGCCCGACGACCGCGCCGAAGGTGGCGAGCGGGACCGTCAGGATGATCACCATCGGCCGGATCCAGCTCTCGTACAACGCGGCCATGAACAGGAAGACGCAGACGACCGAGAGGGCGAAGATGTACGTCGCCGTGTTGCCGGTCTTCTGCTCCTGGAACGTCGTGCCGGTCCACTCGTAGCCGAACCCTTCGGGCAAGACCTGGTTGGCAACCTCCTGCATCGCGACGAGGGCCTGGCCCGAGCTGAATCCCGGGGCGGGTCCGCCGTTCATCTTGGCCGAGGCATAGAGGTTGTAGTGGGGGACGTCGATCGGGCCGAGGGCGTAGCGGACCTCGCCGAGGGAGCTCAGGGGCACCCGCTCGCCCTTGCGGTTCATGACGTAGAGGTTCGCGATGTCCTCGGGCTTGGACCTCACCTCCCCTTCGGCCTGGACCATGACCTTCCAGACCTTGCCGTAGAGGTCGAAGTCATTAATGTAGTAGCCGCCGAGGTTGGCCTGGAGCGTCGCGAAGAGGTCGGCGATCGGCACGTCGAGGCGTCTGGCCTTCGTGCGGTCGACGTCGAACTTGAGCTGAGGCACCCGGGCCGAGTAGGTCGAGAACACGCCGGCTAGCTCGGGCCGCTTGCGGGCCTCGTCCTGGAATCGGTCGACGACCCGCTGGAGGGCGTCGACCCCCTTGCCGGAGCGGTCCTCGATCATCAGCTCGAACCCGCCCGTCTGACTCAAGCCTCGGATCGGCGGCGGTTGGAGCACAATCACCATCGCGTCCCGGACCGAAGCCATCTTCGCCTGGAGCTTCGGCACCAGGCCCGCCGCACGCAGGTCGGGCGTCCCGCGCTCGTGCCAGTCGGTCAACCTCGCGAAGACGACGCCGCAGTTCGTCTGGTTGGTCGAGGTGATGACGTTCAAGCCCTCGATCGCGACCGTGTGCCAGACCCCCTTCTCGCCTCGGGCGAGTCCCTCGACGCGCTTGATGACCTCGGCAGTCTTCTCGCCGCTGGTGCCGTCGGGGGTTTGCACGACGCAAATCACATAGCCCTGGTCCTCGGTCGGGATGAACGACTTGGGCCGGTTAGTGACCATCCAGCCGGTGATGACGAGCAAGGCCAACGACGGCACGACGATCGTCCACCAGTGCCGGGCGGTGAACTCGAGTACCGCGTCGTACGAATTCTCGATCCAGCTCAGGACCGCGTTGAACCAGCGGAAGAGGAAGAACCGGACCTCGCCATGCTTCTGGCGGAGGAACAGTCGCGACATCGCCGGGCTGAACGAGAGCGAGTTGAACGCCGAGAAGACGAAGGAGAAGACGATCGTCATCGCGAACTGGTTGTAGAGCATCCCGGTCATCCCCGGCATGAACGCCACGGGGACGAACACGGCCGCCAGTACCAGGGTGATCGTGACGATCGGCGTGGTGATCTCGGCCATCGCCGCCCGGGTCGCCGCCAGGGGGGAGAGGCCGCGATGCAGGAACTTCTCGACGTTCTCGACCACGATGATCGCGTCGTCGACCACCAACCCGATCGCCAGGACCAGGCCGCAGAGCGTGAGCGAGTTGATCGAGAACCCGAAGGCCGCCATGACGGCGAACGTCGCGATCAGCGAGACCGGGATCGCCAGCATCGGGATGATCGTGGCCCGGAACCCCTGGAGGAACACGAAGACCACGATCATGACCAGGATGAACGACTCGACAAGGGTATGCTGGACCTCTTTGATGTTCTCTTCGACATAATCGGTCGTGTTGTAGACGATCGTGTAGTCGAGCCCTTCGGGGAAGCTCTTCTTGATCCGGTCCATTTCCTGGCGGACGGTGTGGATGATGTTCAGGGCGTTGGCGTCGGCGTACTGGTAGATCAGGATGCCGCCGCAGGGTTTGCCGTCGATGTAGCTGGCCGATTCGAAGTTCTCGGACGAGAGCTCGACGCGGGCGACGTCCTTGACGCGGACGATGGAGCCGTCGTCGCGCCGCCTGACGATGATCTCCTCGAACTCGGACGCCTTCTCGAGCCGCCCCTTGACCGTGATCGGGAGCTCGAAGTCCTGCCCGGTGGGGACGGGCCGGCCGCCGATCTTGCCGGCCGCGGCCTGCACGTTCTCCTGCTGGACCGCCTGGATCAGCTCGCTCGGCGTGATCTTCATGTTCGAGAGGCGGTCGGGGTCGATCCAGATCCGCATCGCGTACTTGCGCCCGAGCACGTTCGCGTCGCTGACGCCGTTGATCCGCTTGAGCACGTCGGCGATGTAGATCTGCCCGTAGTTGTCCAGGTAGTTGGCGTCGTAACGCCCGTCGGGCGAGATCAGGTTGACGACGCACACCATGTCGGTCGACGTCTTCTTGATCGAGACGCCGTACTGCTTGACCTCCGGGGGGAGCTGGGCCTGGGCGGTCTGCACGCGGTTCTGGATGTCGACGGCGGCCATGTCCTGCGAGTAGCCGACGTCGAAGGTCGCGACGATGTTCGACACACCGTTGCTGGTACTGTCGGAGTTGTAGTAGATCAGCCCCTTGGTGCCGTTGATCTGCTGCTCGATCGGCGTGGTGACCGTCCTCGCGACGCTGAGGGCGTCGGCCCCGGTGTAGGTCGTGGTCACCTGCACCTGAGGAGGAGCGATCTGGGGATACTGTGCGATCGGCAGCAGGAAGGCACAGATCCCGCCGATGAGCATCATCAACAGGGCCGAGACGGTGGCGAAGATCGGCCGTCGAATGAAGAAGTCGACCATGGCGCGTCAGGTCTCTCCGGGGGATCGGGGGAAATGTTTCTGAGGGGGACGGGGCGACCCGGCCTCAGGACTTCGGCGAGGTCGCCTGACCCGGGATCGCTCGGTCGGTGACCTGGCCTTCGGAGGCCTTGAAGCGGTCGGTGATCCTCTGGGGGAGGACGGCCGGCTCGGTCTTCACGGCGATCCCCGGTCGGATCAATTGCAAGCCGTCGACGATGACCGGGACGCCCGACTCGAGCCCCTTCGAGATGACCCGCAGGCCGTCGAACGTCAGGCCCGCCTCGACGCGTTGGACGGCGACCTTCCCCTTGGGGTCGACGATGTGAACGACCGGGCCGGTGTCGGTCTCCATGACGGCGGGGGCCGGGACGACCACGGCGTTATCCAGATGCTCGACGACCATCTTCAACTTGACGTACTCGCCGGGCAGGAGGGTACCGCCGGGGTTCGGCATCCGGACCTTGGCCAGGAACGTGGAGGTCGTCTCGTCGACGGTATTGTCGATGAAGTAGCAGACCCCGTCCTGGGGATGCTGGGTATTGCCCGAGATCCCGGGGCGCGTCAGTCGGACGGTCAGGCCCTTGCGGACGAGGTTGGTGGTCCGCTCGAGGTCTCGCGAGCTGAGCCGGATGTCGACGCCCATCGGGTCGAGTTGCTGGATCGTCGCGAGCTCGGTGAACGCCCCGCCGCCGCCCGACTCGGGGCCGACGAGGTTGCCGACCTTGACCTTCGCCTCGCCGATCCGCCCCTCGAGCGGGGCGTGCATCCGGCAGTACCCCAGGTTCAACTGGGCGTCGCGGACCATCGCCTTCCCCGCCTCGACCTGGGCTCGGGCCGAGGCGAGCCCGACCTCGTAGTCGGCCTTGGCCTGATCCTGGTTGGCGCGGTCGGCCTCGATCTGGGCTTCCCACTTGCGGCGGTCAGCCTCGGTCTTATCCATGTCCTCGGCCGTGCCGGCGTTGCGGGAGAGGAGCATCCGGCTGCGACGTTCCTGGACCTGGGCGAGGAACAGCTGGGCCCGGTCGAGCGCCACCGCCGCGGCGGTGACCTCGCGGCCCCTCGACTCTTCGGCCTTCTTGAGCGCGGCCTCGGCCTCGGATTGCCTCGCCTGCGCCGACTGGAGGGCGATCTTGTAAGGCTCCTCGTCGATGACCAGGAGGAGCTGCCCCTTCTTGACGAGCGCCCCTTCGGTGAAGTGCCGCTCGCTCAGGAAGCCCCGGACGCGGGCGCGGATCGTTACATCTTCGAGGGCGCGGGTCGTACCGTTCGGCATCACGGTCACGGGCACGCTCATCCGCCTGGCCTCGACGACGCCCACCGTGGGCGGCGGCGGCACCATCGGGGCCGCCGGTTTCTGGCAACCCGCCAGGGCCAGGGCGACGAAGGCCGTCGCCGCCAACGAGCCGAGGCGAATGCGACTCACCCGTTCGGGGGGGTGTCGGTGATCGTGAGTCATGGCATCGATTCCTGATGGATCGCAACTCGGCCGGGGATCCCGGGCGCATCCCCACAACACGCGAGGTGCGCACTCGATCCGCGGCCGTCGGCGGAACCCCGCCGACGCGTCTCGCCCGGCCCTTCGAAGGGCCGAACCCCTTGGCCACACCGTTCTTCCCTTCAGACGATGCGCACCCATCCGCCATCGCGACGGGACGCGAATCGTCCGAACAATCGACTTCGCCGGTTCGTCAACGTCTTCGGCCCGACAGACGTCTCCAAATCTCCATCCGCTCACATTCGCATCTGAGCCGGCACCAAGACGTTGACACCCCAGCCGCCCCATCGGGGCCGAAATCAATCAGGGCGAGAGTCACGAGGCGATTATCTCGCCTCTCTCGTCTCGCCCCTCGAATTGCAACTATGCTAGTTGCGATTAACTCGAAGTCAACCCTCGGTGACACTAGAGAGTCGATCCGCCCCAATCCCTCAACTCACAAACCATTTCATTTTAAGGTGTTACAACCAGCACCCGAAAACCGAGGCTTGCCCATCAAAGTCGATTTGCGCTCGTCTCAGCATGCCGTCGAATTACCGGATCAAGGTGGCAAAAGGAGGATCGGCAACTCGCGATTGCGGAGGGCCGAGAGTTCGATGGCCTCGACGACGACACCATCGAGCATCTCGAGGGCCCGATCGAAATCACCTGGCGACAACGCCCCGGTGGAGAAGCCGAATGGCCGCATCATAAAACTCCATACGTTCGCGTCAACTCATAGATCTGAGGGCTGACGTCCGGGTCGAAACGCATGGAGTCGAGCGACCGCAGGAATTCATGGCCGATCCTGGCGGGCGAGTGACCCGAAGACCACGATACTGGTGTCTTCGGAGGTGAACCTCTCCAGAGCCGCTTCGAGCGATCTGCGCCGTTTCGACGACGACGCGATCGCGGCCAGAATCGCCGGCCGTTCCTTACCCAGCTTCTTCGAAAGCTCCAGGATGGGATCTTCGCTAGCCATGACCGAGAGATGACCTCGAGCGGCTAAAAAATCGGTCGATACCGACGAGGCTCTTCACCAAACGACGCATCGGAATCCACTGTAACTTATCACGTCTCAGGATTCCATCCGGAACCAAAGCAACCAAGACCCCCGTCATCCCCATAACCCCCCCCAATCGGCCAGAAAGCAGCCAAAAAAACTCTCCGCAAACCACAACAATCAATAAATCTTTAAAATCAAAACCTCTCGACCACAATAAAATGAGGATTGGGTTCCTCCCCTGAACGCTTCGCGAAGTGAGTCTGAGGGTCGGCCCGAGATTTGCACCAAAATTCAAGTCATCGAGACAACATCCACGGCTCCCGAGAAGAGACATGACGACTTCTCCGTACAAGAAGCTGCGGGAACTCCTTGAAGACTTCGGCGTCGCGATGCTGGTCACGCGGACCGCTGAGGGAGAGCTTCGGGCGAGGCCGATGGCGCTCGCCGAGGTGGAGGCGGACGGGACCTTGTGGTTCCTCTCGGACCGGCATTCCGGGAAGATCGACGAACTTGCCAAGGACGGGCACGCCCTGGTGACGATGCAGTCCGCGTCCAAATTCGTCTCCCTGAGCGGGACGGCCAGGCCGGTCGAGGATCGCGAGCGAGTGGCTCGGCTCTGGAAGCTGGAATGGAAGGTCTGGTTCCCGGAAGGCGAAGACGACCCGAACATCGTCTTGCTGCGAGTCGACGGCCAGACCGGCGAATACTGGGACAACAGCGGGACGAGCGGGGTCACGTATCTGATCGAGGCGGGCAAGGCGCTCCTGACCGGCTCCCGACCCGAGGTCGGCGAAGACCCCAAGGTCCACGCCAAGGTGACTTTGTAACGCGAGTCGGGGCGGGCGGTGCGAACGCCCCGCGCTCCCGCGGGGCGATTGCGATCTCGGACCCCACTTCGCCATCGACTCTTCGAGCCTCGGCATCGATCCGTGCATCGCGAAGGTCAACGTACGGTCGCGAGCGGCCCATAAAGCTCGGGGCGGCGGAAGCGGTAGAGGTACTCCGGCTCGGCCCTCGCCTCGCGGAGGAGGTCGGCCGAGAGGTCGGTGACCAACATCCCCGCCTCGCCGGTAGGGGCCGTCCAGCCTTCGAGGATCCGGCCGCGGGGGTCGACGACCATCCCTCCGCCCGGGAAGAACTGACGGACCGACGCACAAGTCACCGTGCCGACATAATTGCACGCGACGCCATAAACGCCGTTCTCGATGCAACGGGACCGGAGCGCGGTCCCCGCCCAATCGGCCCACCCTTGGGGCGTCACCGGCGGCGGGTCGGAGGCAAACGGGAAGAGGACGATCTCGGCGTTCTCGATGGCGAGCAGACGGGTCGACTCCGGCATCAAGGTGTCGAAACAGATGTTCGCGCCGATGCGGCCGATCGGCGTCTCGACGACGTCGGGCACGCCGCCGCCGTTGTAAAATGGCATCTCATACATCGGGATGTGCATCTTCCGCCAATGCCCGACGAGGCCGGTCCGATCGACCAGGACCTGCGTGTTGTGGAGGACGTTCCCGGCGTCTTCGAGCAGGCCCGCGGAGATCATCACGTCGTGCTCGCCTGCAATCCGCGCGAGCTGCCGTACACCCGGGCCGTCGAGCGGCTCGGCCATCCGACGGCCGAGCTGCAAAGCCTCGCGGAGCCAGGAGTCATGGTCCCCGGTGGGGTGGTTCGGGATGAAGCCCGAGAGGGACAGCTCCTGGAACAGGACCAGCCGGGCGCCCGAGGAGGCCGCCTTCCCGGCCCACACGGAGATCTTCTCGAGGTTCTCCGCCTGGCGTCCGGGCTGGGTATCGACGGCCACCGCGGCAATCCGCACGTCTTTGAGCATACGATCATCTCGCGATTGAACCGGCCGACGCACCGATCCGTCCGGGATGGTGATCGCCGGGCCATTCTATCGTGCGACACCGAAAGCCGCATCGCGGGGCCATCCAGGTCCGGCCCGTTGGCCCTCGTTGGTGATTCACCACAAAGGCACAAAGAGACAAAGCGAGCCCAGAGGAAGCTCGAGAGGGATTCCTTCTTGCGGAATACGCCCTTGGTACCTTGGTACCTTGGGGCCCTTGTGGTGCAGAGCTCTCCCGGCGAAGGCTCGGTGGGGTTCGGCGAGGGGTGTCGACATTTCCGACAAAGAAAAGCGTATCAGGAACCGCGCCGGCGCCCATGATGGTGAATGGAAGGGGCCCCGAGCACCTTGGGGCCGAAGACCTGAGGGGTGTCACGGCCATGAAGAAGGCTCTCGACGAGATCAGTCGCGTGTTCTCCGCGGGACCGCTCGCGGGCCTCTCGGACGTGCAGCTCCTGGAACGGTTCGCCGACCGAGGCGATGGCGAAGCGTTCGCGGCGATCGTGGCGCGACACGGGGCCATGGTCCTGTCCGTCTGCCGGTCGGCCCTCGGACCCAACGACGCCTCCGACGCCGAGGACGCGTTCCAGGCCACGTTCCTCGTGCTGGTGCGCCGGGCCGGCTCGTTCCCCTTGCAGGGTTCGTTGTCGGGGTGGCTCTACCGAGTGGCGAGGCGCGTCGCGCGTCAGGCCCGGATCGAGGCGTCGCGACGGCGGAGGCGAGAGCGGGTCGCGGCGGGCGCGGGGGCGGACGCATGTTCACACGACCCCGCCCTCGACGAGTTCCGCCGCCTGGTCCAGCAAGAGCTGGCCCTCCTGCCCGAACGATATCGGATGCCGATCCTGCTATGCGACCTCCACGGCCTGACCCGCGACCAGGCGGCCGAGGCGATCGGCTGTCCTCCGGGCACGGTCGCGGGGAGGCTCGCCCGCGCCAGGGAGCAACTCCGCGACCGGCTCTCCCGACGCGGGGTCCAGCTCATGCCGGCGTGGCCCGCTACCCTCTCGACGCCGTCCGAGGATCTGTCACGACTCTTCCGGCGCGCGATCGACGTCGCAAGCTCGGCCGCCCATGGAGCGGCTGGCGCCCACACGGCCGCCGCGCGACTGGCAGAGAAGGCCTCGCGCGGCCTGCTCGGGGCAAGGCTCCCGGTGGCGTTGGCGGCCCTGATCACGCTCGGGGCCGCCACGGGGACCACCGTCCTCGGATTCCGGGCCGAGGGCCCTCCAAAAAACAATCCACCGAAAGCGCCGACGGCCAAGCCCGATGCCCCTCGGGCCCGGATTGAGCGGCAGTCGGCGATCGACCCCGACGACCCCGCCACGGCCGGACTCTTCGCCGGCAAGGTCGTCGACGGCGAGGGCAAGCCGCTCGACGGCGTGAAGGTCTACATCCTCCCCTGGACCGAATCACGCCGGAGCCCAGTCCCCTCCGATCCGGGGGCCGTACGGGCCGTAACCGAAATGGGCGGCCAGTTCCGGTTCTCGGCCAACGACCTGACGTTCACCGCGATCGACGGCCTGCCCGCGCGTCGGCCCGGCCTCTTGATGGTCGCCGCCGAAGGCTACGGGCCGGACTGGATGAAGACCTGGGGGCAGGGGGGCTCGACGTTCATCTCCCACTTCGACCCGACCCGGGGGGCCGACATGACCATGACGCTCCCGCGCGACGACGTGCCGATCCGAGGCCGGATCCTCGGCCCCGACGGTCGACCCCTTGCCGGCGCCACCGTCGAGCTGACCGGCCTCGACGTCCCCTGGAAGAAAGACCTGAACGCCCACCTGGAGAGGCTGAAGAGGCCCCTGGGATTGTTCGGCTCGATCAACTACGACCGGAGCCTCAGCACGCCCAGCGTACTGCCCGGTGTGGCGACCAAGGCGAAGACCGACGCCGACGGCCGATTCCGCCTCGGGGGACTGGGTCGTGAGCGGCTCGCCCACTTGAGCATCCAGGGGCCGGGCGTCGTCGAACGGTCGATCGTCGTGATGACCCGCGAGACGACGGACTTCCATACCGGGGTCCCGGGGACTCGCGACGAGGACGCCGTCCATGGGGCCAGCTTTACGCTCTCGATGGAGCGTAGCCGGACGGTGACGGGCGTCGTGCGAGACAAGACGTCGGGCGAGCCACTCCCTGACGTCTGGGTCGGCCCCGGATTGAGGACGATCTCGGCCCTCGAGACGGGCGACGCCCTGAACGTCACCGATGCGCGAGGCCGCTTCGCCCTCGAGGGGAACTCGGCGGATCTCAAGGAGTTCCATTACGGCAGGCTCCTGGAGTTGGGTCGATTTCAATCGGAAAACATCGTGCTGGCCGTCCCGAAGCCGGGCCAACCCTATTTCCTGGCCAAGGGCCGAGTGAATGACGCGGGCGAAGCCGTCGTGGAATGCCCCCGGGGGATCCCGTTCCACCTGACGATCGATGACGAGACGGGCCGTCCGGTCGAGGCCGAGGTCACGTATTCGGCGGTCGCACCGAATCCGTCCTTCAGCAGGGTGGTCGAATACGTCCAGGCCCAGGCCGGGTCGCCCCTCTCGAGGGCCGCTCGACAGGCCGACGGCTCCTACCGAGGCGTGGCGCTTCCGGGACCGGGTGTCATCCTGGTGGAGACGCCCCGAAGGGCGGGCTATCGCCCGGCGCACGTCGACCCTAAGTCCTTCTTCGCGCCGGGAAAGATGGACTGGACTCCTGAGGAGCGGGCGTCCCACTACGGCAACCACGACTGGCTTTTCGTCAGCACGTTCTATGGAGGCGCATGGGTCGACCAACACGGGTATGCCTCGATCCTCCTCGTCAACCCGCCTGAGAATTCTGGTCCGTTGGAGCTCACGACCACGGTCGTCATCGACAAACCCCGATCGGTCACCCTGCTCGATCCAGAAGGCCGGCCCGTCGTCGGCGCGAAGGCGACCGGGCTGGACGAGCCAGCCCGGGGACGACAGCCCTTGCTCCGCGCGGCGACCATCCCGATCACGGGCCTCCACCCCGACCGAGCCCGCCGGATCACGTTCACCAAGGACGACCGCACGCTCATCGGCCTCCTGATCGCCCGAGGCGACGGCGAGGCCCCTTACACCGTCCGGATGGTCCCGTGGGCCAGCGTCACCGGTCGGGTCGTGGACGCACAAGGCCGGCCGCAACCGAATGCCTCGATTACGTCGGACACGGAGCGAGACTCCGCGGCCCGCGACAATCCCGAGGTCGGTGTCTTCCCGGGAGTCACCACCGACCAACACGGTCGCTTCCGCGCCGAGGGGCTCGTCCCCGGCCTATCTTACGGCGCCACGCTGTACCTGGGGGTCGGCCTCCCCAGCGGACCTGCCTTCGAGGGCTTGAAATTCACCCCTGGCGAGGTCCGCGACCTGGGCGACCTGCGGCTCGGCAGGCCGGTCAACGCCGACAAGGCCGCGATCGACGCGAACCCACCGCCCCCGGGACCCCGATAACGCAGGCCGTCGCATCCCTACCCCCAGCAACCTGTCCCGGGAATCCAGGATCGAGGTCGCACTTCTGCCACGGATGGAACTCGGATAACACGAAGAAGGAGACCCATCAACAGATAACGCAGATTTTCGAACTCAAAAAAAATTGACGATTGATCATATTTTATTGAATTTGCAATCCGTGCCTATCTGCGTCATCTGTTGAAAAATCCTCCGATCTCTCGCTTTAACCGTGCCTTACAAGTGGCGACGACCATTCCCGAACCGACGTACTGGTCCGGGTCAGGCGCAACACCACTCTCGACTCGAATGGCCCCGTCGCTTGGCTGTCCCGGCGAACAGTCATGTGTTACGGTCCATCCTCCCAGCGTGAGCTTGAGGTCATCACAGCCTGACAGGCAATCGGTCACGGCACCAATGACGCGAAGGGGCACCGTTGCAAACTCGTACATCGATTGCGACTCTGATGGTCGTGGTGCTCTTGCTCGCCATCGGGTTTGCAGGCCTCCGTACCGCCTCGGCCCTCTGGGCGAGTGCTCTTTTCACGTTCACCTTAACCTTGTTCACCGCCGCTCTACTCGGGGTGGCCACGAGCCGGGGCCGTTCCCGGATGACCTTTCTTGGTTTCAGCATCTTCGGATGGGCCTATCTCTTGACGACGTTCTGGCTCTGGCCCGTGCCTAACGGCGTGACGGCCCCGCCCTTCTTGACCAAGGCGTTGCTGGACGCCGTACAGCCCTCCTCGAACACTCCTACGGTCATGACGATCGATCGCGGCCCGGCCGGAGAGATGAGCACCGAACCGCCGCCGATGGTGCCGACGACCGTACCCGGCACCAGGAACGTCGTAACGACGGCGCCCTACACCGGGCGGGTGGTCAATCTGCACCACTATCGTCGAATTGGCCACATCCTCGCGGCAATCCTCTTCGGCCTCCTAGGTAGCCTGCTTGGCCGCACTTTTTACGCGTTGGGTGAGGCGAGCGACGGACAACATCCGAATGGGGAGCGAAAGACAGGTCGGGTGCGATGAGATCGTCAGATGATTGCGCAAAAATTATGCCTCGCGTCTCTGCTCGAGGTCGTGACCTGCATCCCGAGGCATGGACCACCGGATTTGCCACAATTTGCTATTGCGATTCCAAATATCTCCGAAAACCAAATCGGTTAAAATCAACTCTTGCCAATTTCGAGGGGCTGCGCGGTCTCGGCCCGGTCGAATCGCTCGCGAGCACTCAGCACTTCGGCACGAGTCCGCTCCGCCCAGCTCACCAGCCCGACGAGCGGTTCCAGCATCGATTCGCCGAGCGGCGACAGCCGGTACTCGACCGACGGCGGCTTGGTAGGGAACACGTGCCGGGTCACGAGGCCGTCCCGCTCCAGCCCGCGCAGCGACTGCGTCAGCATCTTCCGGGAAATGTCGGGGATGAGCCGGAGCAATGCGGCGAATCGGCGTGGCTCCTGCGCGAGCGCCACGATGATCAGGGCGGTCCAGCGGTCGCCGATCCGGTCGAAAGCGTCGCGCGCCGGGCACTGTTCCGGGTCGAGCTCATCCTGGGTCCAGGTGTCGAAACGAGTCGACAGGGCCTTCCGGACGCACTCGGGGCGGTCTCCTTCGGGTAACCTTGTCACGAATTCCTGCCTCCTTGAGGGCTTCGGGGGTGGTCCCTATCCTTCACCAGGTTACCAAAAGAGACCTGGTTAGGGAGACCGCTCATGCCCCGCATTCTCGTGACCGCCGCCAAAGGCCAACTTGGCAGGCTCGTCGTCGCCAAGTTGATCGAGTCGACGCCTGCCGCCCAGGTCGTCGCCGCCGTCCGTAACCTCGAGAACGCCAATGAACTCTCGGCACTCGGGGTCGAGGTCCGCGAGGCAGACTATGACCGGCCCGAGACCCTTGAACCGGCCCTGGCGGGTATCGACCGGGTCCTTCTGATCTCGAGCAGCGAGGTTGGCCGCCGCGTCCCCCAGCACCGCAATGTGATCGAGGCCGCCAAACGTGCCGGTGTGGAACTCCTGGCCTACACGAGCGTGTTACGCGCCAACACGACAGAATTGCTCCTGGGCGTCGAGCACCGCGACACCGAAGTGATCTTGCAGGCGTCCGGCGTCCCGTTCGTGTTCTTGCGGAACGGCTGGTACACCGAGAACAGGGCCGCGTTTCTTCCCTTGGCCTTGGAGCATGGCCAACTCCCCGGTTGCGCCGGCGGGGGGCAATTCTCCTGGGCCGCTCGGGCCGACTATGCCGACGCGGCGGCCGTCGTGATGACCACCGAAGGGCATGCCGGTCGCATCTACGAGCTTGCGGGAGACGAGGGACACACCCTGTCCGATTTCGCCGCCGAAGTCGCCCGTCAGACGGGCCAACCGCTTGCGTACCGGGACATGTCCGAGGCGGACTATCGGGCCTTGCTCGTCGGGGCGGGAATCCCCGAAAACTTCGCGGAACTGCTGGCCGACAGCGACGCGGTCGCCTCTCGGGGCGGCCTATTCGACGAGACCCGGCAGATGAGCCACCTCATCGGGCGGCCGACGACGCCCCTCTCGGAGGTGGTCGCTGAGCGAATCAGGGCCTGATGCCCGTCAAGCCTTGATTCGGGATGTGCCGTGGCCGCATTCGTTGTCAACAGACGCACAGGACCGCACGGACGTCCCCCCGAGAGGTGGGGGACTCCTGCCTCACTCTTCCTGCGGGAGCCGCGGGCAAAGAGTGCCCCACCCACCGACGATCGGCCTGAGAGGCATCCCCGGCACCCCCTTCGCCGATTGCGACGGTTTCACGATCGGCCGGCCCTCGAACGTGGGTAGGAATCCCCTCGCAGAACCATCGCCTTCGCTCGAAGGGTCGGGGATGCTCATCTCTCGAAGAATGACTGTTGAAATCGCAGTCCATCCAGAATCTGCTGTACCCGAGCATTGGATAGCGATCCGATTCGTTCGCCCAGGCCGGACTTCTGAATCGTTAAGAGCTGACCGACGACCACAACGCTCGGCCTGGTGAGGTTGGCTTCGCCGGCGTCGAGCAGGACATTCCCCGGCTCGCTCGACCGGCGAAGATTCGACGTAATCCCGCACACGATCACGGTCGTGAGCCGCGAATCGTTGAAGAGATCCTCCTGGACGACCACGTGGGGATGAGGGTGATTCAGGGTAAGACCTCCTGCATCTCCCGGTCCTACCCAGAAGATGTCACCCCGGTTGATCCTCATTGGGCCACTCTCCATGGCTCGTCAGCTCCACCTGCCCGGGGCTTCGAGCAATTCGTCCGGTTCCCTCTCGATCTCACGCAGCCACCCCGAGACGTTGTCGGACGTCGACGCATCAAACGCGAAGAGCAGGTTGGGCTCGGGTTTCGATACCGGCTCTCCCGTCGATGCTCTTCGGATGTTGGCTTCGCGGTCGGACGCCTCGTCTTGACCGGTGGTGGAGCCCTCGATCAAGTCGCCGAGGGCGGCGCCAAACATGCCCTCACCCCGAGGACCGCCTGGAGCCAGCGATTCGACTTAACGTGGCGATCTCACTTCATCCTGTGCTTCAGCCGTCGCCCGATTTTGCACGAAGCTTGGCGATTCGTTTTACCCACGACTGGCACGCATTCTCTCGGATGATCGGTGCCTTGCATTTCATTCCAAGTGGCCGTCTATCGAAGCCGTTGAGTTAGATTATGGGCTCGGATAACATCACGACCAACAGCACTGCGGCGTGAATCTGTTCGTACGCTATCAGGATTGTCACGTAGCATAATCCGAGCTGGGACTCGATCCGATTTCGTGACACGTGGTCGAGTCGAGTTTAAGCATGGGAGGTGCATCCATTTCATGATCGCCCGATACAATCGAAAGAGCCTACAGTTTGGCATCCCCGGCCTGATCCTTCAATTTGTCGTCTCGTTCACCTTATCCGTGATCTCCCCGGAACAGACAAGCTTGCAACGAGGGAGTATCCTCGTCGGCACGATCCTGTTGTTCATCGGCCTGGGGTATTACGCCATCGCGAAGGGCCGCAGGCCATCGAGGTGCCTGCTGGGGCTCTTGTCGGTGTTCGGCTTTATCATCCTGGGACAGCTCGAGGACAAGACGTTGAAACGCATTGATGGCTAGGATGGACCATGAGAGCATCCGGACCATCGACCGAGGCCTCGCCTCGAATCCGAACCGCTCGAGCCTCCCTGGCGATCGGACGGCTCGCGTCCTTGCCAACAGTCGCGCTCCTGCTCACTATCCTGGCAAGGTTCTTGCCCGCGGTTGCCGGGCTCGTGGACCGACTCCCCGACCCGCTACGGCTCGTTCTGACGCTCGTGTCCGGGCTCGGCTTCCTTTCTCTTCGACTCGGCCCAGCCACAGGCCTTCTCGCCCTGCTCCTAGGCTTTTACGGACGACGCGTGGCGAATCCGCTTCCGGGGCGTCTCGGGTATCGCGAGGCGGTCGTCGGCGGCTCTTTGGGACTGCTCTCACCCTGCCCGTCACGGCCCTGCTATTCCTCGCCTGGGGGCTTGGTTTCCGACAGTGAAGGGATGCCGAAGTCAGCGACGAAGTTCGCCAGGACACAACATATAGGATCAGAAACATGAGGATAGGCGAGTTGTTTCGGGATCTCGAGCCCGTTCGGAGGAAGCCATCATGCGAATCGCTTGGAAGATGGCGCTGACGCTGATCCTCGTCACGATCATCGCCTTCTGCGGCTTCGGATTCCTCGCCAGCTTCGAGCCTCCCGGATTCCCCGCAGTCCGCTGGCTCTACGGATCGGCTTCCGTAGCCTGCACGATAGGCATTTTTCCCATATGGCGTCATTATCTCAGAATACTTTAAACACGATAAGTTCGACGACCTCCTGTGAAAATCGAGCCACTCGTCATCCCACACTGGAGGCTTCCTGATGGAGTCGGAAGAGCTTGCGATGCAACTCTGGGGCTGGGCCATGGGTTTTGGCGTCACGGCCGTCGTCGTCCCATTGATCGTGGCTCGGTTCAACTCCAGATGGGGAGCGGGGGTTGCTGTCGCACTCTCAACGGTGGCAACCGCCCTGGAATACGTCTCCAATGGGTATATGCCGAGGCGCGTGGATATTCGAGCCGACATCGTGCTCATCGGGCCGTTATTGCTCATCGCGTGGGGCAGTTGCCTCTCGCTCCTGGTCTCGGCCGCGTTCCGAAAGGCACCGAACAAACCCTGAATCCTCGAGAGGACGTGAGCCCCAGGATTGTGGAGGAGATGTTCTCCTCGCTGTCCCCTGGAACCCACATCCGTTGAGGCTGCCCATCCCAGACCAATCGTCAAAGCTTGGGAACAGAAGCGAGACTCGCCCGTCACTCCCACTGCCTGGCTTCTTTGTAGAACTCGCGCATGGTCAGGACGATCCGCTTCTTCTCGTTGAGGGCGACGAAGAGGATCAACAGGATCCCGAGGCCGAGCATGATGGCCCACTTGGCGATCACATGCTCGGCGCCCATGCGCCCGAGTTGGTAGACGACATCGAGGACGAACCCGACGAGGCCGAGCCAGAGGAACGACTGGATCCGGAGCCCGATGCCGACGAAGATCCCGACCAGGGAGAACGAGAGGAGGGTCAGCCAGGCGCCGAAGCTCTGGAATTGCCAGATCGGCATGGCGAGCGAGACGTACGCCAGGGTGAGGCCGAGCCCTCGGATCGTGTTCACGGTCGAGCGGTCGAGCTCGCGGCGATTGACCTCGGCGAAGAGGATCGCCGAGAAGCCGACCGGGATGAGGAAGAACTGCGGGTGGTCGGCGAACCGCCAGCCGACGCGCGACCAGAATAGCCAGAGGAGCGCATTGAAGAGGACGGCCGACGCAAAACCGAGCGACCGCCACCGCTGCGTATAGCCGGCCACGCCGTAGAAGGTGGCCGTCGCGAAGAAGGCGAAGAGGTTGACCTCGTCGAAGCGGCCGTTGATGACGGAGAGCGCGTGGGGGAGCAGGGGGAGGATCAGCGACATATAAAGGGTCGGCCGCGCGTAGAGCCCCAGCCGGAGGCGTTGGAGGACCTCGGCGAGGCCCAGGTCGAGATACCCGAAGGTGAGCAGGACCAAGGCGTCGGTCTCGGGACTCGCGTGCTGGAACTGGCGTTCGACGATGTAGGCGCCGAGCAGCGTCGCCTGGGCGAAGTAGACCAGCCACTCCGCCTGCCAACGCCGGGCGAGCGAGATGTCGAAGACGGCGACGGCGAGGAGGATGCCGACCGCCATGAGCCCGGACGACCCCGCGACGTCTCCCCCGGTGAAGGACAGGAGGAATGCGGCTTGGGCCGCGACGACGGATCCCGCCAGGCAAATCCGCTCGAGGGCGAGCACGACCCGGCCTCGCCGTTCGACGCCTCGCGACTTCAGGCCGATGGTCGTCCCTCGCAGCCAGGTCGTCAGGGCCCAGAGGGAGAAGACCCCGACGATCCCCCCCAGCGCGAGCACGAGGGCATTGGGCAGGGGGCTCGCGACATGCACCGAAAGGACACACGCCGATAGCCAGGCCAGGCCGGTCGCGTAGCCCGACTCGACCCGGTGCCGCACGACCGACAGGAACGCAAATGCGAGGGAGGCCGCGACCAAGGTAACGAGCGTCGTCGGCCCGAACGAACCCGCGGTGAACAGCACCGCGACCACCGCCAGGACGAACCCGCCCCTCGACAGGAACCTGGCGAATTCGGCCGACCGGTTGACCCCGACCTCGGCCCCTTCCGCCTGTGCTGGGCGCATGCTTAAAACAACACTTGCGAACGCAAGGGCGACCGTGGTGATCGGGAAATAGTCCGCCGAGGCGACATGGAGCAAGCCCAACGCCGGCGACGGCGACACCCCGAGCCACCAGAGGCCGAGCACGAGGAGGACGTAGAGGAACCGCAGCCCGTTCGGGATCTCATCATTCGACTCGGCCTCGGCCGTGACGAAGACGCCCGCGAGCAGCAAGGCCAGCAGGATGCAGGTCCAGTCCGCGATCGAGCCGATCGCGACGAGCGGAGACGAATCGAAGACGGTGGTGACGGTCGTCGACAGCACGACCACCCCGGCCGAAACGGCGGCGAGTCCGAAGAAGAGCTTCGACCAGAGCTCGACCGACTGGTCGTATCCGCCTCGAGCGATCCCGAACGTCCGGCAGAGGGCCGGCTCTCCCTTCGCGAGCCCTCGAGAAATGGCGAGCCAGGCATTTGCCGTGACCATGCTCGCCAGGATCCAGGCCGACGGGGTGTTGAGCCATGCCGAGGCCGTCAACGCGAGCCCGGTGGACGTCAAGGCGACCGAGGCGTGGACCCAGGGGAGCGTGGGATAGGGCTTGAGCATCAACAGGCAGAAGAACGCCAGGGCAAATGGGACCCCCGCGCGGACCACCCAGGCCCCGGCGTGCCATGAGCTCGCGTCGTACCAGCGGAACGCCGCGAGAATCGCCGCGAGAGTCGCCGTGTTGAAGAAGGGGATGTCCCACGCCGATTCGGGCAAGGCGAGCCGTTTGCGAAGTCCGACGATGTGGCGACGTGTGAGGAGACCAATCCCCCAGAGGACGTACGCGCCCAGGAGCGCCGAGCCCATCAACCAATCGGCCGGGAGGGGCTTGAGGACGCCGAACCAGAGGGCCGTCGCGAACGAGCCGAGCGAAGCATAGAGCCAGCCGGGGGCGGGGAGGTTCTTGACCATCAGGAGGAACGAGACGCCCACCAGCGTCATCGAGACCGGCGACGCGTGCGCCGGGAGGACGGCGAAGACGGTCAGGAAGAACGACCAGACGAACAGGGGGAAGGCGTAGAGCCGCTCCCAGTCCTCGCGGGGACGCCAGGGGACGAACTGCGCGACCGCCCAGAAGCTCAGGGCCTCCACGACCGCGACCAGGCCGAGGACGTAGGCCTTGTCGGGCGAGGGAGTCCCGACGCTGAAGAGGGCCAGATAGGTCGCCGAGACGAGGGAGGCGACCGCCGCGAAGGTCAAGGCCGAGCGTCGCCAGGTCGTCGTGTGGAGCAGGAGGACCACTCCGTTGAGCAGGAGCGCGAGGGACGCCGTCGGGAAGGCGGTGCGGGCGTGGAGCCTCCCCTCGATCGCGGTCACGAAGACGAGCGACGCGAGCGAGAACGACCCGAGAAAGCAGGGGACGGCGTAAAACTCGTCATTCCAACGTCGCCGACAGGCCGTCCCGACGCCCCAGAGGAGGGCCGCCGCGACGGCGGAGACCAGGGAGATCCACCCCATGCCGAGGGCGACGTCGTCCCAACCGACCCGCCAGGAGCTCAGCACGTAGGCCGAGGCGACCGCCAGGCCGATCCCGAGCCCGACGAGTCGGCCTTCTCGACGGAACCTCGACAACCACAGCAAGACCGATGCGCCAAGGGCGTAGGCCAGGGCGACCGGCGGCAGGCTCGAACCGAGGCCGGAGGTCGCCAGGGCGACGGCGACCACGACCAGGACGCCAACGGAGTCCGGCATCGCGGTCGTGAACAGCGTCGATCGGGTCGAGGTCCGTCCTCGCGTCCATTCCGTCAACGTCAGGAGGCCGAGAGCGCAGCCCCCGACGGCGACGCCGATACTCGAGTTCGCGAGCGTATCCGGGCCGTTCGCAAGCTCCAGCGCACACAGGAAGGCCCCGACGACCCCCGTGACCGCGAGGTGAACCACCGCCCCCCTCGGCAGTTCGACGGCGATCAGGCCGCAGAGAATCCCGGCGAGGAGGAACGCCGACATCGACATCAACGAGACGGGATCGGGAGGGATCGTGGCGACCGTGGCCGCGACGATCGCCGCGACGGCCGCCACGAGCGCCGAGCGGGCCAGCGGCAGGTAGAACGACCGGTCCGTTGCGCGTTGCCAGAGGATCGTCCTCACGACCCAGAAGAGGGCGCCGAGGTCGGCGATCCCCAGGGCCCTCGCCGGGAGCGTCAGGCCCGGGATCATGATCGAGCCGAAGACGAGGGCACCCGAGAGGGCCGCACACGCGAGGTAGATCACGACCGGCTGCACGAAGAGCCAGGCCGCGACCGAGTACAGGACCGCGTAGCTCCCCATGCACAGGACCGCCGCCTTCGGCTCGAATCCGCTCAGGACGCACGCGGCGATGGAGAAGGGGACTCCGATGTAATGGCAGTGCCTCGCCAGCCGATCGTCGCGCCAGCGTTTGGAGAAAAGGAGGGACAGGAGGGCAAGGACCGCGTTGAACACGAGGCCGTTCAGCGACTTGAACGCCACCGGGAGCTTCTGCTCGTACCCGAGCGCCTGCCGAGCCACTTCCTCGACGGCCCGCAGGAGGTCGACGACGAAGTAGAACGCGCCGAAGTAGCCGAAGAACAGGGCGCCGAAGGTGAAGTAGAGGTAAGCGGGTTGGCGATAGGCGCGGAGCATCGCCGCGTAGAGCCCGAGGCCGAGCAGGGCGGTCGCCAGGGCGTTGCCGCTGAACAAGGGAGACGGCCCCGGCGGCCTGGCCAGGGCCAGGGCGAAGGCCAGGGCCGAGAGGACGACGCCGCCGAACCGGATCGAGAGGGTCCGGCCCGGGTCCTTCTCGAACCGGAAAAGATGGTGGGCGGTGTGGACGCAGGCGATCGCCGCGATCATCACCGGCACCGAGAAGAGCGCGGGGGCCAATTGGAGCACGACCCCGGCGCGGATCGAGCCGGAGAGCAGGGCGAACGCGAGGAGGCCGAGGGCGAGCGGGGCGAACTCGCGGTGCTCTTCGTCCGACTCGCCTCGATAGCGAGTATTGAGCCACCAGACCGACCCGAGGAACGCCCAGGGGGCCAGGAGGAACGCCGCAAAGCCTCGCTCGAAGGGGACACCCCAGGTCGTCGCCGCGTCGAAGCCGCTGATTCCGACGAGCGCAATCGCGAGGAAGTTGGCCCCCGACCCAAGGCCGAGTGCCCCGACCACCATCCGGGTCAACAGGCCGAGGGCCGCCGCGTCGAGTAACAATAACCCCAGCCTCGACACCGTGGGATCGGTCAGCAGTCGCGTCTCGCCCACGAGCATGAAATTGACCGGGACGACGATCAGGGTCGTGAGGAGCATCATCCGCCCCGCGCGTTCGGCCCCCCAACGCGTCAGCCCGGCGCCGAAGGCGGCGAACATCGCCGTGTAGACCAGCGCGAGGGTGCACTTGCCGATCGGCGACCAGAGTTTGGGGCCGAGCAACAGGTGGGCACCGACCGTCGAGCTGACGACGATCAGGAGCACCGCCATGCACAGGATCAACTTCTGCCAGTGGTCCTGGAGGAACTCGCCCGCGACGCTCGACCACGACAACCGTGGCTCCAAAGGTTCGGGCGTCGGGACGGGCGGATCGACGACGGCAGGGCGCGAGGCCTCGGGGGCCTTGCGCCTCGCCTCGAGGTCGCGCACCCACTTCGGCCAGACCTCGCTCTCGGGCTGCATCCGGCAGAGCCGACCGTAAATCACGAGGCTCTCTTCGACGTGGCCGAGGCGCTGGAGCGCGAAGGCGCTCAGGACCAGGGCGTCGATGTGGTTGGGTTGACGATCGAGGAGGGCTTCGCAGAGGCGGATGACCCGGTCGTCGTCCCCGCGCTGGAGGGCGGCATTCGCCTCGGCCAACTCGCTGGCCGCCGCACCAGGCCCCGCCTGGCGAACGGCGATCTCCTCGACCCTGGCCAGGAGTTCGGGAAAGCGGTCGCCTGCCTCGGCTCCGAGCGTCCTCGCCTCGTCGAGCCGCTTCAGACGCTTCAAGAGGTCGAATGAGAGGATCCAGCCCTCGGAGTTCGCAGGGTCGAGGGCCCGGGCATGTCCCGCCCAGGCCAACGCCTCGACGGGCTTCCAGTTCATGAGTTGCCGAGCGTTCGCCATCGCCGCACGATAGCGACCGGCGCGTTCGATCTCGTCCCGACGGGCGTTCGACTCGGCGACAACGGTCGCGTGCGCCTCGCCCGAGATCAGCCCCCTGGTGCGCATCGCATCGATTCGCCCGAGGAAGTAGGCGATCGACGCCAACTCCTCACGCTCTTGAGGTGTCGACTGCGGGGGGATTTTCGTTGTGTCGCTCAAGGGCGAGGCTCCGTCGCGCAAAAGGTCGGCGAACCAAAGACTCCGTCCGCCAAACGATTACTGTCCAAACGGCCCCGGAGCGTGCCACGTGACGACGTGGTTTCGCGGAAATCGGTAGAGCTTCGGCTGATGGTGCGTGAGGGAGCGTGACCGAGGTGGCCGGGTCGGAGCGTAGCCACGCCGCGGATCGTCAAGAAGGTCAGGGCGTCGCTGTGTTCCGATCCGGCCGCTCTTCATGCATCCGTGTCGACCGGCCTGCCCGTCTCGACCCTGAACGCGGTCGCATCCGGCAAGACGGATTTCTCTAAGCGGGTCCGGGAGGCCCTGGCGAAGCGGTTCGCCATGCACCCGTCGTCGTTCGTGTGAGACCCTCGGGAGCCGGCAGGATAGCGGGCAAGAGCTGACGGAGGTTAATCACGAGGAGGCGTGCCTGGCGCCAACCAGGCCCGCCTCCTCGTTACTTCTCGCCACCTCGCGAGGTGCGGAGACCGCCGCAAAAGGAGATGCAAAGCAAGAGGCCATGCCAACGACGTACCCGGAGCCAGCCGAGGCGATTTACGAGCTTCCGGAGTCAGAAGGCCAACGTTCCCAAGCCCCGGGCACACATGACTCGACCGAGCCGACGATGTGACGGGCCGCGTTTGAACCAGACCGGCCGTCACACGGAAGCACCCCCGTTGAGGTTCGCCACTCGACGCTGGTCAGGCGGGCTGCCAGCTCCTCGAGACGAGACCGGCTTGTTGCCAGGAATCGCCCGACCAGCCGACCCGTCCTCAACACCTTTAGCCGCGCCTACCAGGTCTCCGCGATCGGACCCGGTCACCAGAGGATCGAGGACATCTCGCGCGCCACCGTCGCCTTATCCTCTCGGACCTTTTCGAATCCGAATATAGTGATCCGTCAAGGTTGTATGGAGGTGAGGCAGCTCGACCTTTGGCATGTGGCAGTTGAGGCAATCTTTGGTGGGGTTGACCCGGCAGCTTTTCTGAGACGTGGTCGTCGGGGAGTGGCACCCGAGGCACTTGGCTTCGAAGACGCTGGCGGAGCCTTCGTCGTCGCGATGGGGGTCGTGGCAGGTGAGGCAGCTCATGGTCCCCGCGCTCTCGGTATAGCACCGGCTCGCGGTGAACGTCACCCCAGGGGCTCGAACGTATTGCGGGTCGTCCGGCGTGTCGAGGATCTGCTCGGGGACGCCGACGATGTGACAATCGGCGCACTGCGTGACGACCGAGGACGCGGACGACGTCCCCGCGTTGACGATCCCCTTGTCGGGGAAACCGGCCTTGAGCGCGGCGACGTGGTTCCCGCCGGGACCGTGGCAACGTTCGCAGCCGATCGCGGTATCGGCGGCCTCGGGGCCGATTCCCTCTTCGGGTGGGGGTGACCGGAAGTCGCGAGACCGGGTTACGTGGCAATACAAGCACCGGACGACCCCATCGCGGACGCTCACCCGCTCGCCGCGAAGGTCTTCGAGCGGGTTGGGGTCGGGGAGGTCGCCCGAGGTCCGGTCCCAACCGAGGCCGTCCTTGCCGTGGTAGAAGGAGAGGCGCGGCGAGCGGGCCGTCTTGTCCTCATCCTTCCCCACCATCGTCACGTAGCGGTCTCGGGTGCCGAAGGCGAACTCCATGAGGGCGTCGTACGTGTGATCGGCGGTCTTCGTCTGCACGCGGATCTGCGCGCCGTCCCGCCGGAACGTGTGGGTGACACCGGGGACGTCCGGGTCGGCGAGCGACCGGTCCGGGATCGGCAAGTCGCGCAGCCCTGCACCGTGGTGGAACGTCCTCGCGTGTCGGGTCCCGGCGTGCTCTCGACTCTCCTTGGGGTGGCAGGACGCGCACGACGCCTCGCCCAGGTAGGGGGCGGGCTCGAAGGTGATCGGGTTGTCGGCCCGGTAGGTTCCGGACTGTTTGCCTTCCGCCAAGGCCTCGGCCGGACGACCTTGCTGAAGATAGGCCCGGCTCAAGAGCCAGTGGACCTCGAGCGACGTCGTCGACTCCGTATGATCAGAAGCCCCCGAGAGCGGGGCGAGGGCCTTGGCGGCCTCGTCGGGACGGTGGAGTCGGAGCAGGTTGCGGGCAAGGAGAAGCCGGTACTCCAAGACTGGGAGCGAGGCCCCTTTGGCCGACGGATCGGCGGTGAAGCCTCTCCGGACCTCGTCCACGACCCCCTTCGGGTCGTCGAGGAGGGAGGCGACTTCCGCCGACAGGAAGGAGCCTCGGGCTTCCCAGCCCGGGAGCTTCGCGAGTCGTTTCGAAGCGTCCGCGGCCCGGTCGAGCCGTTGCAAACGGATGGCAAGTCGAGCGAACTGGTCGAGCAATTCGGGGTGCTCGGGTGCGAGCTTGACCCCCTTGGTCCAGACCTCGAAGGCCGGCTCTAACTGGTTGCGGCGGAAAAGGAGGCCGCCGAGGAGGAGGTAGTCTTCGCCCTCCATTTGGTCGACCTTGAGCCGGTTGTTGTAGATCATCCAGGCGGAGTCGTCGCGACCGAGCCGGGAGAGCGACCGGGCGTAGGTCTTGAGGATCTCCGGGCTGCCGTCGTTCGAACGGAGCTGGGCTCGGGCGAGGTCGGCGGCCCCTTGCCAGTCGCCTCGGCGATATGCGAGGGCGGCCCTCTCCCGGTCGGTCGACAGCCAGGGGACCCGGTCGAGGATCCCGAGTGGCGAGCCGCCAAGCCACAGCAAAGCCATGCCGGCGATCCCGACCAGGGCGACGGAGCCGAGGATCCACCATCGCCGACGGTTTCCGCGTGTTCCTGGGGCAGACATCAGCGTCACCAGCCGTCGGACGAGGGAATTGCCTCCGGCGACCACCCGCCGCGAAGGTCTCGAAGGGTTATCAAGGAAGGCCGAGCCCCGCCCAGGCGTCCCATTGTCGCGTGACGACCGGCCCGAGGAGAAGGGGGCTGCGTCTCCGGTCCGGATCCATTCGGCAGTGAAACGAGATGAACGCCGGGCGCCGCTGTAGGCAGCTCCCGACGTTCACGGTCATGCGTCTCTCTTTCGGATCGACCGCCCGATCGAGTCGATCGGACGGCCTTCGGGGATGACGTTTTGGCCAGGGCTCAATACGCGTCGGAGCTGACGACTTCGCCGCCGTTGCGGGTCGAGATGGCCTGGTAGATGGTCATCGGGGCGACCAGCGTGTAGGTGTTCGCGGCCCCGACGGAGATGTTGATCGCGAAGGGCTGCACCGAGCCCGCGGCCGTGCCCTGCTGCGGTTGCTGGATGGTGTCCTTGATGAACCGGACCGAGCCGTCGACGAACGAGAAGTTGGCACCACCGGGGTGGTAGCTCGAGGCCGCGCAGAAGTAGTCGCTGCCGGTGTTGATGGCCGAGCCGGTGCCTTCATTCGGCGACTTGTTGAACGGGTTCATCGGGTAGGACGAGGTGAACATCGAGTCGCAGTAGTTGCCCGAGTTCCACCAGCCCCAGCCACCGTTATTCGTCTTGCCCCAGGCGTACTCGCCCAGCGCCATCGTGTTGCTGGTACCGTCGGTGACGTCGGCGATCTTGACGTTGCTGTAGAAGAAGAACATCCCGTTCGCCTGCGACTTCTGCGTGCCGAAGTTGTACGACGTGCAGTTCGGGTCGGCATAGCGGCCCGGCGAGAACCAGGTGCCGGAGTTGCCGTGATAGCTCGACATCCGCTCGCCCCAGGTGAAGCAGGAGAAGTTGAGCTGGGAGACGAGGCCGTCGCTGGGGCACCAAAGGGCCGGCATGCCGGCGATCTGGCCCGTCGAATTCTGGATGTTCTGGAAGTGGATCGAGAAGTTCATCGAGTTGTAGACGTTCGCCTGCTCGCAGAACGGCAGCAGCGCCACGAAGATGCTGTGCTCGTGGCCACCGCTGCACACGGTCCCGCCGGGGTTGCCCGGGGGGGGCATCAGGAACGAGCCCATCGGGAAGCAGCCGTTGCCGCTCTCGTAGTTGGCGAGGCCCAGGCCGAGTTGCTTCAAGTTGTTGACGCACTGGACGCGGCGAGCGGCTTCGCGGGCGGCCTGGACGGCGGGGAGGAGCAACGCGATGAGGACCGCGATGATGGCGATGACGACGAGGAGTTCGATGAGCGTGAAACCTCGTGACAATCCCTGACGCTCTGTCTTGCTAACCACGTGAAGGACTCCGGAAACGAGAAAGTTTGGTCAAGAACCGCGCGAGAGATTCGTGACACCTCACGAGCCTTCGATTCGAATCCGATCCGGACCGACGGCACCCTGAGATCGTGAAGCGTAGGGGGATGGATGATTCCGAGGGAAGATGGAGGACCGACCACACCGAGAGCCTCGGACAATCCGGCCTTACCGCTTCGCCCGAGACTTGGCCTTTCCTTTGGGGGGGGCGCCGAACATCTCCTTCTGGATCTCGTCCTTGGACTTCTTCACCTCGGGCATGGAGTTCACCTCGGACGAACACCCGGGCAACCCCATCAGCGAGAACGCAACAACGAGCGAAAAACTTGACGCAACGCCCAGCAAAGTACGCGGCTTCTTCATGGAAACTCAGTCCCGGGGATTCACGACGAGCAATCCGGCCTGGTGGGCCGACGGGCTTTCTCGGAGAGCGATTCGTCAGGACACGTAATGATCCAGGGATGCGGTGTCGGCGGGGGGTGTCCGTCGAAATCGTTGTCGTTGCGGCTGGCCGCCGAGGGCGTACCACGGTTTGGGAATCAACGGGGCAGGGTCGCCTGAAAAACGTCTATTCGACCGCACGCGGGAGGATTCGGAGCAGGGGGAGCAAATGATCACAGTCGATCGTCATCTGAACCGAAATCGTGAGTCGCCGAGTACCTTTTCAACTGACTTTATCGAGATGACCTTGTGGCGTCCTTCGAGAAACGCCGCTCAGTCCTAAACCTTTCGTGCAATACACCTTGGGTCTTCCGCAAGCTGACATAAGGTGCCGAACCAACCATTCCCTCTCGCGATTCACGTCCGTCTTAAAGCACACTCTTCGTGCCATGTTGACGTGGTCGTTATTTCACGACGATTTCTTGAAAGCTCTAGATCGTGACGATTGTGACACGACTTTGGGCCTGTTTTGCTGCCGATTCTGAGTTGACACCAACTCCCGGACCGCCAGCAACCTCACTTCTCGTCGAGGACGCCGCTTTCGGGCAAGAACTAACAATCTTTAACGCGGAGTCCCGTTTCGTAAACATCATAGCGTACGAATACCACAACAGCAAGAAACCTTGCGCCAACCTTAATCGTGCCCCCGATGCATTGTGAGCACAATATGACACGAGCAATGTCGTGAGATCGACCGCCAAGGGGAGACGGCGGCACTTCGGCCCGATTTGGGGGGTCGGAAAATCCTGACACACTCCCGAGGCGGGGTCGGTTAGAATCGCGGAGTGCGCCCGACGAGGCCCGGGGAGGCTGGATCGATGTCGTCAGACGGCGAGGGGTCGGTCTCGCGCTGGATCGGCGAGCTCAAGGCGGGGGACGTCGCGGCCGTCCAGCCGCTCTGGGAACGGTACTTTGCCCAGCTCGTCCGGCTCGCCCGGGCAAAACTGCGGGCGACCCGGCGGCCGGGCGTGGTCGAGGACGAGGAGGACGCGGCCCTGAGCGCCTTCAACAGCTTCTGCGCCGGGGCGGCGCTGGGGCGGTTCCCCCTGCTCAGCGACCGCGACGACCTCTGGCGACTCCTGGTCGTGATCACGGCCCGCAAGGCCTGCGCCCAGGTCCAGCGCCGGACCCGCCAGAAGCGAGGCGGAGGCCAGCTCCTCCTGGACGAGGCCGCCCTGCCGGGGGCCTCGAGCGACGTACGGCCCGTCGGGCTCGACGTCCTCATCGGCGCCGAGCCGACCCCGGAGTTCTCGGCGATGGTCGCCGAGGAATACCGACGGCTCCTCGACCTCCTCGACGACGACGCCCTCCGCCAGGTCGCCGTGGATCGGATGGAAGGGTATACCAACGACGAGATCGCCGACCGGCTCGGCTGCGCCCGAAGGACCGTGGCCCGTCGGCTCGACCTGATCCGGAGGATCTGGGCGGCGGAGGATACGCCTTGATCGTCGACGCCGACCGTCCCGGTAGCGAAGGGCCGTCCGAGCTGGCGCGGGCCAGGCGCATCAACACGGCCTGCGAGACGTTCGAGGCCGACTGGCGGGCCGGACGACGTCCCATCATCGAGGACGTCGTCGCGACCGTCCCGGAGGACACACGAGCGGGGCTCCTCGCCGAGCTGATCGTCCTGGAGCATGAACTGCTCGTCGGGCGAGGCGAGGTGCCCGACGCTCGCGACTACCTCGCGAGGTTTCCGGGCCACGCCGGACTCATCGAAGGCCTTTGCCTCGCGCCGCCCGACACCGACCCCGACCCGGGGCTCGAGCCGACCGTGGTCTATCCCCAAGGGCCGCGAGGGTGCCCACCCCCTCCCGAATCGCTGCCGAGCTTCGGCGACTACGAGCTGCTCGAGGAGCTCGCGCGTGGTGGGATGGGCGTGGTCTACAAGGCCAGGCAGAAGCGTCTGAAGCGAATCGTCGCCCTCAAGATGATCCTCTCGGGGCAGTTCGCCTCGGCGAGCGATCGGGAGCGTTTCCACCAGGAGGCCGAGCTCGCGGCCAACCTCGACCACCCGCACATCGTCCCGATTTACGAAGTCGGCGAACACGAAGGGAACCATTACTTCAGCATGAAGCTGATGGACGGCGGCAGCCTGGCGCGTCGGGTCCGGCGCGATTCGGCCGACCCGCAAGCCGCGGCCAGGCTCCTGGTCACGGTCGCCCGGGCCGTCGAGCACGCCCACCAGCAAGGGTTCCTGCACTGCGACCTGAAGCCTGGGAACATCCTCCTGGATTCCCAAGGGGCCCCGCACGTCACCGACTTCGGCCTCGCCCGACGGTTCCGAGACGATAGTGCCCTGACGGTTTCAGGCGCCGTGCTGGGGACGCCGAGCTACATGGCCCCCGAGCAGGCGTCGGGGCGTCGTCAGGAGCTCACCCCGGCGGCCGACGTGTACGGCCTCGGCGCGATCCTCTACGAGCTCCTCACGGCACGCCCCCCGTTCCGGGCCCCGACGTTGATGGAGACCGTCGTCCAGGTCCTCGAGCTCGAGCCGCAGCCGCCGAGCCAGGTCCGGCCCGGGGTCCCCGGCGAGCTCGAGGAGATCTGCCTGAAATGCCTGGAGAAGTCCCCCAAGGACCGCTACCCCTCGGCCGCGGCCCTGGCCGACAACCTCGAGCGCTACCTGCGGGGCGAGGACGTCGAGGGGACGGGCCTCCGGAGACGCCTCCGACGCTGGACGCGCCGCGAGCCCGAGCTCGTCTCCAGGCTCGGTGGGCTGGCCGTCATGGCCTTGCTCACGCAGTTCAACCACATGAACACCGTCAACCCGAGCGTCGAGATCCACGTCAAGGTCATGCTCAGCCTGGGCCTCTGGGCGACGGCATCCGTCGGCTTCCAGGTGTGCCTACGCCGAGGCTGGAAGGCCGACGTGGTCCGGCTCCTCTGGGCGGCCACCGACGTCGCCCTGGTCACGCAGATCCTGCGGATCCTCGACGGGTTCCAGAGCAGCCTCCTCGTCGGTTACCCCCTGCTGATCGCCGCCTCGGGCCTCTGGTTCCGCGTCCGCCTCGTCTGGTTCACCACCGCCCTGGCCGAGCTCGGCTATGGGCTCCTCTACCTCGACCACCTGCGACAGACGCAACACGCCCAGAACCTGGCCCAGTACCCCAACATCTTCATGGCCGCCCTCGCCGTCACCGGCTTCGTCGTGGCCCGGCAGGTCAAGCGGATCTGGGCCCTCAGCACCTACTACGAGCTCCGACCTCCCGCCTAAGACGGGCAGCCGAAGTCCCGCGCGATCGAGGCGGCCCGACCACGGAGTCGACCACTCAGCGACACACCCGTGTCCATGATCGGCGTCATTTGAAGGGAGATAGATACCCTTTTTTGCAAACGCGTAGGGACTCGCGTTTTTCGTAACATTCCGCAAAATCAGTACATCCCGCCATGGAATCGCGGCGTACTTGCCCGGAAAGCTTGCTCGACTCGGTAAAATAGGGAAGATTTAATCTAGGCTCCCGGCGCGTAATCCGTACATCGGCTCGCGACCACGTGGTATGCGAACCGATGAGGAAATCAGCGGGGCGCTCAGTGACGAACGCTCCGAGTCCGCGGGCCGCTATCCGAGGCTGGAAGCCCATGTCCGTGACTTCGCCGCCGACCAGTCCCAGGCCGGCCTTCAACTCTCCCGAGCTGCGCGACCAGATCATGCGGTTCCGGGCCGTTGACAACACGACCAACCTGCTCTACCTCGCGTTCGAATACCTCTGCATCGCCATCGTCGCAGGTAGCACTATCGTCTTCTGCGAATCGCGACGCGGCTGGGGCCTGGCCTGGGGCTGGAAGGTCCCGGTCGTGGCGATCGCGGTCATCCTGATCGGTGCGCTGCAACACCGACTGGCCGGGCTCGGGCACGAGGCGTCACACTATACCTTGCTCAAGAACAAGCTGGCGAACGACCTCGTCGGCGACTTCCTCTGCATGTTCCCGCTGATGGCGACGGTGCACTTCTACCGCGTCTTCCACATGGCGCACCACCAGTACACCAACGACCCGAAACGCGATCCCGACCTCGTCAGCCTGGGCGGGAGCAAGATGGTCGACCGTTTCCCGATGGGACGACTCGAGTTCATCAAGTCGATCTATCTGCGAGCGTTCACCGAGCCGCTCGAGCTCCTGAAATATCAGCGCGACTACATGGACATCAACGTGATCGGCCGGTCGGAGAACGTCTACCTCGCTCGTTCGGAGGGCTCGGCGAACTCGGGCCGCGCCTGGCCACGCTCGGGAGTGATCCTCGGGCTGGTCTACCTCGCCGCCTTCATGGTCGCGCAGCGGCTCGTGAGCGTCGGGGGTGGACACACCGCCATGCTCCTCCTCGCGGGCCTCGTCGGCTCGCTGTTGGTGCTGGGCGTCGGGACGCTTTTGCCAGCCCGGGCCTACTACCCTTCGCCGTTCCGCCAGCCCTATTCGTCGCGGGTCTCAGGGTTGCTTCGGCTCGTCTATTACACCTGGTGCATCGTCGGGTTGGGGCTGTTGCGCGAGGCGACCGGGGGTTGGTCGATCGTCTACGTCTGGCTGCTCTGGGTCCTCCCCATCTGCTCGACGTTCTCCTATTTCATGCTCCTTCGCGACGTCTACCAGCACACGAACGCCGACGACGGCCGCCTGACGAACACCCGGGTCTTCTTCGCCGACCCCTTCACGCGCTGGGCGGTCTTCGTCTACGGCCAGGACATGCACATCCCGCATCACCTCTTCCCGGCCGTCCCCCACTACCGGCTCCCGAGCCTCCACCAGCTCCTGAAAGACCAGCACGCCGACTACGCCGCCCAGGTCGTGGAGTGCTACGGCACCTTCTCCAATAGCAACGGCCACCCCACCATCCTCGACACTCTCTCCGAACCGCGTCCCAATCCACAGGCCCAAATCCAGCCTTTGGCCCAGGACCATGTCAAGTCCGCCACCCCTCCCTTGATGCTTCCCACCTCGAAATGGCAGGCCCAAGACAGCGCCACGCCACTCTGATTGCACCCCCTTGCACGAGACGAAACACGGATAAGCCACAAGACACAGCGAAATCGAACGACACTTGTCACTTTTCAACCATCAGAATTTTCAATCCTCGTTTTCCTCATCCGTGTTTCATCCGTGGCTCAAATCCGATTTCTTTCATCCGTGGTTCGAACTCCGTCCACCAACATGAGGGGGGTCCATGTCCCTGGAATTCCCGGAGCTTCCCGAGATCCCCGAGATACCAGAGCTCCCCGACGACGTCCCCGTTACCGAGCAAACCGTCCGGTCGCTCTGGGAGGTGGCGCGGGGCCTGAGCGCCCTGTTGCGGGCCGAGATCCTCACCTCGAGGAGCCTGGCGAAGATCGTCTTCGAGGATCGTGAGAATCAGGCGCAACTCTTCGGGATCATCCAGGGACACCACACGATCCTGGGCAAGACGATCGAGATCCTCGGGGAGCTGAAGGGGGAGGACACCCCGCCGATCGACCTCCCGCGCATCCCGCCGAACTGGTCGTCGCCCGAGAACAATTGATCGGCCCCCGAACTCGACTTGTCGTCAGGGATGGGGCCTCGAATACGGCACAGGTTGGGGATAGAGCGGGCCCGGGGAGTTGGCCGGCAGGTTACCGAAGAAAGGACGCAACGACGCGTCGCCGCCGAGGCGAAGGCGTGAGTCGAGCAAGGATCTTGCCGGTCGATCGCGCATCACACGCGGAACCGGACGGTAAGCGGAGCCGAAGCTCGACGACCCCGAGCCTCCTCGGCCCAGGATCCGTTGTTCCTGTCGAGCGATCGCCTCGGCGAGCTGCTCGGACTCCGGCTTCGGCGACGCGGGATCCAGGAAGACGGTACGGACCGTAGCCAGGTGTCCGGGGAGGACGAAGCCCGACGCGTCATATTCGACCCGGTTCACCCAATCGTCGACGGCCTGGGTGTATTGGCCCTTCCTCAGGTCATAGACCTGGTGCCGTATCCCGACCCGGTCGAACCAGAAGACGACTTTGAAGTCGGGAACCCTGGCCTTTTCCGGAGGCCGAGGCGGGACGGCCCCAGCGACGTCAGGTTTGGCTTCCTTCGCCGCTCCGGCTTGTGCTCCCGGCTCGAGGCCCACGATCAGGCCAATCCCGAGTAACATGGCGCCGATCATGAGTCCGCCTCCCCTCATTGGCGACGTCGCCCATCAACCGGGAGCGTCGCAGATGACGCGAGTCTGCGCAATGTCGTCCCGGATCTGGTCCAGGAGGGCGTCGAGGTTGGCGAACGGCCGAGAGGTCCGGATCTGCTCGAGGAAGTCGAGCTCCACGGTCTGGCCGTAGAGGTCGCCGTCGAAGTCGAGGATGTGGGCCTCGACCTTGCGGACCTGCTCGCCGAAGGTGACGTTGGGGCCGACGTGGCAGGCGCAGGAGAGTGGGGCTCGGCCCTCGACGAACGCGCGGGCGGCGTAGACGCCGTCGGCGGGGATCAGGGTATCGATATCGTCGAGGTTGGCCGTTGGAAACCCAAGCCCGGCGCCCCGGCCCGCACCATGGGTCACGATTCCCCGGATCCGGTGCGGGCGGCCCAGGAGCCGGGCCGCCTCGTCGGCATGCCCTACGGTCAGGCAGCGCCGGATTCTGGATGAGGAGACGAGCTCGTCGTCGACGGCGGTGGGCCTGGCGACTTCGAAGTCGAGCCCGGCCGAGGCGCACCAGCCGGCCAGGAGGTTCGCATCACCGCCCCGGTCGCGGCCGAAGGCGAAATTCGGCCCCTCGATCATCCCCCTCGCGCCGAACTGCTGGACGATGACCCGTTCGAAGAACTCGCGGGCCGTCAGGCCGAGGAGCCAGGGGCCGGTCCGGAAGACCCCGACCTCGTCGGCGCCCGCCTCTTTCAGCAGCGCGACCTTGCGGGCGGTCCAAACAAGGGGAGCCGGAGCGCTCTCGGGCCGCAGGAGCGCGACCGGATGGGGGTCGAAGGTCAGGGCCAAGGCCATCGCCCCGGCCGCCTCGGCCTTGGCGCGGAGCCGGCCGAGCAGGTGAGAATGGCCGCGGTGGACGCCGTCGAAATTGCCGACCGCGAGGTACGCGCCCCGGACCCGCGCATCGATCCCGACGAAGTTCTCGAGCGTGATCACCGACCCAAGTCTCCCGCCATTCGGCACTTCGGATGCAGACCCGGGGAGCATTATCGCCCCCAGGGTTCGGTGAGGTCAATCCCGCGTTCGGGGGTGTCGGCAGGATGGGGAGGTGTTCACCGCGAAGGCACAAAGACACAAAAGAATCAAAATCAATCAATTTCTAAATATTATTGATTTTGAATTTCTTTGTGTCTTTGTGCCCTTGTCGTGAAACAATCCCCCGCACGACCCATCACGCGGCCTTCCCAGCCGCCGCCGGTACATCCCCCGGCAGTTCGCCGAAGCTGTCGAGGCTCTTTCGCAGGGTGGGGGCGAGGGCGTCGAATCGCTTCGACTCGACGGTGTACTTGACCTCGTAGTCGAACCGGTCGCCGCGGAACCGGCGCTCGAGCACGGTCATCGAGAACGGCCCCCGTCGGGTGCGGACGACCGTCTCGAGCGCCTCGCGGTCACCTTGCTTGATGACCTCGCACGAGAGGACTTCGCAGTTCGGCTCGGCCTGGCGGAGCTGGTCGGGGAGCTCGCGCGACAGGTCCTTGAGGTTGAGCGTGCGATGGGGCTGGGCGAGGACCAGGACGTTGTCGGACCAGATCCCCGCCGCCGGGCCGTTCGCGAAGAAGAGGGCGACCTCGCTCGGGGCGAGGACCGGCGCCCAGCCCTGTGGCAGGTCGATCGCGAACTTGAACTCGCGCTGGACCCAGCGGTTGGACGCCCGGGCGAGGAGGTCGGCGCCCGTGTTGGGGACGGAGAGGATGACCGAATCCACCAACGTATCGAAGGCCAGCCTGGCCGCCGGATAGGTCTCGTCGTCGACGTTGAGCGTAAACGTATACATTTGCCGATTGGCAAGCCTTCGGACGCTGACCTCGCGCCAGAGGCCCCCCGAAACCGGCCGGAACTCCCAGACGGTCTCGAGCCGCTCCCCCTTCGGCCCTTTCACGACCTCGTTGCGCGTGAGTGTCCCGCCGGGACGGCCGCCACGCTTGGCATTCCCGTCGATCCGGGTCCGGTATTCGTCGAGGTTTTCCGGGGCGAGGCCGAGCTCGCAGGCGACCACGCCGGGACGGTCGGGGTCCTTCTGGCGGATCATCGCGACGAAGACACGATCCTCTTCCTCGCGAAGCGCAATCGGCCAGTCCGCCGGGACCGTCGCCTTGACGCCGTACTTCGGGGCCTCGAACGCAACAGGTGCGGCTGGGGTCGGGGCCGGGGCGTCGTCCGGGGCGAGCGACAACAACGGCAGGAGCAAGGCGAGGTAGGGCATGGCTCTTGTTCCGTCCTTCGCAAAAGAGGGGAGGGGCCTCGGGGCCAATCGAAGCGGACACTCCGAGCGACCCGACGTCTCATCCTCCCCGGTCGGGTGCGACCCGTTCAGTTGTCTCGAATGAAGTCGGCCGCATACGAGCGGACGGTCCGGCCGTTCAGCACGTGGAACCGCCGGATCCGTTCGATGAGCTGCCCACCGAACCGGTGCAAGGGCAGGGGGACGATCTTGCGGCCGTAACGCCGTGCCAGCCGTCGCCACGAGCCCGAGGGAGGCTTCGGGCTGACCACGGCGACGTGCCGCTCCTTGCTGTGCATGAACGCCGCGCAGAGCAAGCGTTCCTCGAGCGTGTCGGCGAAGTCGAGACGAGGGTCTTCCCAGATGTCCGGGATCGGCCGAGGGGGGAAGAGGAAGAAGGCCCCGCCGTAGTCGGCCTGGGCGATCCCGGGGCCCACGAGGTTCTTCATCGGGTCGGTCGCGAAGAACGCCAGCGTCGACTCTTCGGAGTGCTCGGCGTACCAGGTCGCCCGGTTGGTGTAGATCCGAGGGTCGGCCGGGACGTCGAAGAGGAAGACCACGACCTCGATCGACCCTCGGCTCGGCGGGATGACCTTCACGTAGAGGTCGCCGGTGTGCCAGTTCCGCAAGGTCTCGCGGATGTCGATCCCGTCCATCACGCTCGTCGTGAACTTCTCGGTACGGGCGAGGTCGGACCCGAGGATCGCCTTCGCCTGGTCGCGGACGTGGCGATGGAAGCTCTCGATCCGGTCGTCTTCCGGCGGCCAGGAACACATCCCCAACGGGTTCCAGCGCTGCTTCCAGAGCTGACGGTCGCGTTCGGGGGGCTTCGGCCTCAGCTCGCACGAACGCCAGGAAAGCGCCTGGCCCGAGAGCCGGCTGATCATCCTCGCCGTGCCCCAGCCGGGGACCTCGGCCCTGTCGATCCCCATCCGCAAGGGGGAGCCTGGGCTGCCGAACTCGGCGTCGGTGTTCGACGTGCCCGCCCCGTCCTCGGCGGCATAGGGGTATTCTCGGGCGGTCTCGGCCACGGCCAGGGCGAAGTCGTCGCCCGCCGTCTGCTTCGCGGCGACGATCAGCGAGTACAGGTCGGGAGTGAGCCTGCGCTCGACCAGCGAGAGATTGCGGACGTATCGGAAGTAGACCGAGAGGAGCTGGGGGGTCACCCGCTTGGCGACCTTGGGCAGCGTCCGCTTGAGGCGGTCCCTGGCCTGGAGCACCATTTCCTTCACGCCGTCGACCGACAGGTTGTCGTCGGGCTCCAGCTCGCGTCGTCCGCGCTCGTAGAGCCCGGTCAGGAACGGGAGCTCGCCGAGGAAGAAGATCAAGGTCTTGGGGTCGACGGCGAAGGTCTGGAGCGGCGAGAAGAACGAGTCGGGCTCGGGCGCCTCGACCTTCTTCTGGTACGCGTCCCGGATCCAGGGCCAATCGAGGAGCGAGCAGACGAGCAGGATCGATCGGTGCCGAGTCTCGAGCTCCCGAAGCCGGCCGGCCATCCAGGCGATGCGGTCGGCATGCTGGCCGGGGGTCGGCGGGGGGATCGTCGGCAGGACGGCCGCGGCGAACCCCTCGGGGCTGACCCGCTTCAGGGCGTAGGGGTCGGGGAAGTGACCCGACCTGGCCTCGAAGCGTGGGGTCTCCATGTCGATGAATTCGCGCCTGATGCGCTCGCCCATGGCGACGCGCAAGGCCGAGATCACTCCCTGGCAAGGGTCGATCGGCACGTAGCTGAAGCCGTGCTCGGCGTCCTCCGGGTCGGCGTCGAGTTGGGCCACGACCGAGATTTCGGGCAGGCGCTCGATGGCCGCCTCGACATCCTCCTGGAACGAAGGGGGCAGGGGGACCGCGAGGCAGTCATACGGCCGGGCCAGGAGCTCCTCGCGCACCCGGATCGCGAAGTCGCCCGACCCGTGGATGATGGGGAGCACTCGGATTCTCGGGCCGATCGTCAGGAAGTCGTCGGCGGTGGGACGGGGAGGAGTCATGGGACGTCCTGGGGTTCCAGAACCTGAGTGTCACGCCGCCTGATGGTCCGCCCTCGGGCGAATATAGTGTTATCGCCCGGGTCAGATGCCGTGTTCGTCGTCGTAATCCTCGTCCTCATCGTCGTCGTCTTCCGCGTCGGGATGGAGCGGGTCTCCCGGGTTGAAGAAGAGGTCGCCGAGGCCCATCGGGGCGTGCTGACCGCCCATCGCTCGGCGCTTGCGGCGGGCGAGATCCTCGAGGTCGCCTGCCTCTTCGCCGAGGACGCAGAGCAGGGATTCCCGCCAGGCCTCGTCGCGTCCGAGCGGGTGTTCGCGGTCCTGGCTCATCCGCTTGATCGCGTAGCGGAGGACGTTGATCCCGTCCCTCGGCGAGAAGTCGAGCTTCAGGGCGTGGGCCTGCTGGAGGAAGTCGACGGTGAGGGCGAGCAGCTCGGGCTTGGCGAAGGGGAGATGGTACTTGAGGATCTCCATCTCATCGTTGCGGTTGGGGAAGCCGAGCGTCAGGGTCGGCTGGAGCCTCGAGAGGATGTAGTCGGGGATCTCGTACGTCGAGTCGTCCTCGTTCATCGTCACGCAGACGCGGAAGTCGGGGTGCGCGGGGATCGTCACGCCCGCGACGACGCTCTCGACGTAGCGCCTGTGGTCGAGGAGCGGGGCGAGGCTCGCCCACGACTTCTCGTTCATCCGGTTCCCTTCGTCGAGGACGCAGACACCCCCCGTAATCATCGCCGAGACCAGGGGCGAGGCGTGGTAGGCGATCTTGCCGCTCTCGGCGAGGACGGGGGTGACGAGCAGGTCTTCGGGGCGGGTGTCGGCCGTGCACTGGCCGATGTAGAGCGGCTGCTTCCGGAGGCCGGCGGCGGCCATCGCGAGCGTCGTCTTGCCGATCCCGGGGGCCCCGAGGAGCCGGGGCGAGAGGGGCCGGTCGCGCGGGTCGACCACGAGCCAACAGGCCAAGAGCTGGCGCAGGATCTCGTCCTGACCGATCCACCCCTGTTCGGTGGTCGTGTCGGGGGCGCTCAGGTGGAGCGTCACGCCCCCCAACTCGACCGTCTTCGGCTGGCTTGGCATCGCGTCTCGGTCCGTGGGCCGGGTCCTCGAGCGGGGCCGGTCTGGTGCGGGCCCTACGGCGTTAGGGGACCTCATCAACACCAGTCTAACGGTTCGATGCCTATCCGGGAGCGCCCCTACCTCGGGCCCCTCCCGGATTTCTCCGCCGAAGGTACGCGGCGGCGTGATTGCCAAGACGGCTCCGGATGACTAACGTTGTGGCCACAACGTCGCCGCGCCGACCGTCGCCTCTCGGAGCCGAGCTTATGGAGCCTCGCACCCCCTCGCCAAGACCCCAGAGCCCGCCTCCCGACGGTGGTCCGTTCGGCACCTTGCAAGGGGGGATCACCTCGATTCGGTCGCGGATCCTCGGCGGCCTGATCCTCGCCTTGCCGATCGTGCTGACGTTTTGGATCCTCTACTGGCTCTACGCGACGATCCAGGGCGTCCTCGTGGCCCCGATGGTGCTGGTCTACGTCCACTTCATCGGCCACGCCCCGCCGGCCCTCTGGCACAACGTCGCCGCTCCCATCACCGCGGTCCTGCTCGTGCTCTCCTCGCTCTACGTCCTGGGGCTCTTCGTCCACACGTCGATCGTCAAGATCATCGACTGGATCATGCTCCACGTCCCGATCGTCACGCCGATCTACAAGAGCCTCAGCAACGTCTTCCAGTCGCTCGCGAACCAGATGCAGAACCAGCGACACCAGCGTGTCGTGCTCGTGGAATTCCCCCACCCCGGTGCCCGAGCCCTGGCCTTCGTGACGAACACCCACCGTGACGTTCAGACCGACAAGACCATCCTCAGCGTCTGCGTCCTCACCGGCGTGATGCCCCCCGCCGGCTTCACCCTCTTCGTCCCCGAGGAGTCGGTCACCGACATCGGCTGGACCGTCAACCAGGCCCTCCAAGCCATCCTCTCCGGCGGTATGACCGCCCCGGGGGCCCTCCACTACTACTCCGGCCTCCACGTCTCGGACGGGACCGGCCCAATCGTCGACCCCCACGGCCACCCGATCGAACCGCTACCTGAAGCGGGTGAGAGCAAGCCGGTGTGAGACGGGCCCACACGATCCAACGGTCAGCGTTTCGTCGAGGACTGTGACTCCTCAACTCCCGACCCCGGAAAGTCTTCCTCGCGGATCTCGAGGTTCGTCAAGATCATTGGCAAAGTCTTCACGAAATGACGCCAGGTGGATCGCGAGAGCAAGCCGCCGAACATCCGGCCGGTCGGGCGATACCGAGTCAATTCCACGTCCCTGGAATAGCGAAACACTTTGTAATGCCGTTCATCTGTAGTTGATCGGCAAAGCAAGGCCTCCGGCAGTTCCGTCCCCTCAATCCAGTCTGCGAAGTTCATCGGAACATCGAGGCTGATATTCTCTTCGAGGTCCCAGTCGCCCTCCTCAGGGGGATCCGAAAGGAAGACAATCGTATTGAGGGGCTCGATCGTCACCGCGTACATCATCGGATTGTTCTCGACGTGGTGGACAACGGCCAAGCTCCTCGGCAAATGCGCCCCGAGACTATCTATGCATACGGTTCCGGCTGGCAGCTCTCGTCGCTTTCTCTTTTGCTTCTGAGCTTTTGGGTGCCACGGGTTCCGTCTTCGGACCCCGTGTGGACCGGACCCGGCCGGCGAGGTCCAGCTCGGAGCTAGGTTTCGTCAAAGTTCGTAGATTCGTGGAAGTCCCTCGTCCATCTCCAGAGGCACAGGGCGAATCCCTTCGTACCATCGGGCACTTGACCACTCCCATTCATCCGGTCGCCCGACCAGCCCACGTTTCACGGGATTGGCATGCAGGTAATCGACGACACTCCTCGTGGTCTGTGCTTGGACTATGTTTCGATCATATCCACCTCCTGCCTGCCAGAATCGTCGGACGGAGGTTGCATCGGGCTGCCTGACGGTCAGTTTTTCAAGCCAATGCGGTGCATGCTTCTCCAAGAAGTAAAACGCGTTCCTCGCGACCGGCCGTTTGATCCTCCAAAGGATCTCGGACACGTCGTAGCGATCTTCCCGAGGGGAGATTAAAAGGTGAGCGTGCTCCGGCATGATCACATAGGCCCACAACCGGAAAGGCGTCTCATTACGAGCCTTATCAATCGCATCGATCAGCCAAAGTCGAGTGCGATCTCGAGAGAGTAGCGGGAGTCGACGATAGCACGAAAACGTGGGCTCGTGGGCATGCCCGGGATCGTTTTTCCGCTGGCAAGTTTTACGAATCATGAGCTGGTCAAGCCCGATTACGACGCCACGAAGAGCACATCCCCACGGATCCGGGTCGACGCCCGAAGCATCCCAGTCTAGTTTCGCATCAAATTCGTAACAACTATAGCTCCGACTTGTCATCGATCACAAGAAACGGAAAGGAATCGCCTGGACTCCGGCTTGGTACGAGTTGACTACCCCGGAGGAGCCCTGAGGTGGGCCAGATTCCGTCGGCCGAGCCTGGTCCGCACGGGGTCCGAAGACGGAACCCGTGGCACCCTTTCTCATGCCTTTATTTTTGCACAAGCACCAATCGTCGCACCCATCAGCCACAGGCCGTCCCACAAAAAAAGGGGCCGGATTGCTCCGGCCCCTTGTGGGAAGGCGACGAGGTCGGCCCCTTTCGGGGATCGACTCAATACATGTCGTCGTAGCCGCCCTGGCCGCCGGCGGCGGGCTTCTCGTCCTTGGGGAGGTCGGCGATCAGGGCGTCGGAGGTCAGCAGGAGGGTGCTGACGCTCGCGGCGTTCTGGAGGGCCGAGCGGGTGACCTTGGTCGGGTCGATGATGCCGGCCTTGACCAGGTCGGTGTACTCGTCCTTGAGGGCGTCGTAGCCGAAGTTGCCTTTGCCTTCGGCGACCTTGGAGACGACGACGCCGCCGTCCTGGCCGGCGTTCTCGGCGATCTGGTGGATCGGGGCCGAGCAGGCGCGGACGATGATCTGGTAGCCGGTCTCTTCGTCGTGGGTGAGGCCGGAGGACTTGACGGTGCGGGCCGCGCGGAGCAGGGCCACGCCGCCGCCGGGGAGGATGCCTTCTTCGAGGGCGGCACGGGTCGCGTGCAGGGCGTCCTCGACGCGGGCCTTCTTCTCCTTCATCTCGCTCTCGGTGGCCGCGCCCACGTTGATCTTGGCGACGCCGCCGGCGAGCTTCGCGAGACGCTCTTCCAGCTTCTCACGGTCGTAGTCGCTCTTGGTGTCGCCGATCTCGCGGCGGATCGCTTCGATCCGGCCCTTGATCGCGTCGGTCTTGCCGGCGCCTTCGATGACCGTCGTGTTGTCCTTATCGATCTGGACCTTCTTGGCCTGGCCCAGGTCGGCGAGGCCGACGTTCTCGAGTTCGATGCCGAGGGCCTCGAAGATCGGCTTCCCGCCGGTCAGGACGGCGATGTCTTCGAGCATGGCCTTGCGGCGGTCGCCGTAGCCGGGGGCCTTGACGGCGGCGCAGCGGAAGGTCCCGCGGAGCTTGTTGATGACCAGGGTGGCCAGGGCCTCACCCTCGACCTCTTCGGCGATGATCAAGAGCGGCTTGCCCGTCTGGGCGACCTTCTCGAGGACCGGGACGAGGTCCTTCACCGACGAGATCTTCTTCTCGTAGATCAGGATGTAGGCGTCCTCGAGGACGGCTTCCATCGAGGTCGGGTTGGTGACGAAGTAGGGGGAGAGGTACCCGCGGTCGAACTGCATGCCCTCGACCCACTCGACCTCGGTCTTGAGCGACTTGCCCTCTTCGACCGTGATCACGCCGTCCTTGCCGACCTTCTCGGTGGCCTCGGCGATCATCTTGCCGACCTCGGAGTCGAAGTTCGACGCGACGGTCGCGACCTGCTCGGTCTCCTTGGTGTTTGAGACCTTGGTGCTCAGCTTGTGGAGCTCGGCGACGATGTCGGCGACCGCCTTGTCGATCCCGCGCTTCATGAGCATCGGGTTGACGCCCGCGACGACGGCCCGGAGGCCTTCATTGTAGATCGCTTCGGCCATGACCGTGGCGGTCGTGGTGCCGTCGCCGGCGACGTCGGAGGTCTTGCTGGCGACCTCCTTGACCATCTTGGCGCCCATGTCCTCATACTTGTCTTCGAGCTCGATCTCCTTGGCGACGGTCACGCCGTCCTTGGTGACCGTGGGCGAGCCGAACGACTTCTGGATGATGACGTTGCGGCCGCGGGGGCCGAGCGTCACCTTGACCGCGCGGGCCAGCTTTGCCACGCCGCGCTGCATCGCCTGCCGGGCCTCTTGATCGAACGCGATCATCTTGGCAGCCATGGATCCGTCACTCCCTCTCGGTATATTGAATCGGAATCGGTGGGGTGGATTCGGGTGCGTTGCAAATCGACGTCAGTCGATGACGGCCAGGATGTCGTCCTCGCGCATCAGCAGGACCTTCTTGTCGTTCGGCAGCTTGAACTCGTCGCCCGCGTACGAGGTGAACAGGACGGAGTCGCCGACCTTCACCTGCAGCTCCCGGCGCTTGCCGTCCTTGGTAAGACGCCCCTCGCCGATGGCCAGGACCTTACCCTTCTGCGGCTTGTCCTTGGCGGTGTCGGGCAGGACGATCCCCCCGGCGGTCGTCCCCTTGGCCTCTTCTCGCTCGACCACCACGCGATCGCCCAACGGCTTGAGATTCATCGACCCGGTCTCCTTGCTGTGCAAACTGCGCCCGTGAATAGTCCCGAAGGTCTTCGATTATTGACCGATCCGTCGACTCAACCGACGGAAGAAGGCGCATGCGTCGGCCCTCCCCCTATGCAACCGGCGTACCCCGACAAAAAATAGGCCGCAACGTATTTTCAGATAAGCTTTTGCGCAGTTTTCCCCCGGACCGCCCCAGACGGGTCTCCTGCCGTTCCGACACGACACCTCCCCGTATCTGCCATTTCGGCAGCCCATTCTTACGGACCGCCTTGGCACAACGCACAGCACCCCCGCGCCTTCGTCGAGACGCGGGGGTGCTCAGGTAGAGGTCTCGAGATGCCAGGCCAGGTCTGCCGCCGCAGGGCGAGGCCGCGGAACCATCCCGCGTCTCTCCCGGTCACCGGAGGTCGAACGGCGGGAGGGTGTTATCCCCTTCCTTGACCTCGGCGGTGAGGCTGGTCTTCTTGGGGTCGAGATAGCGACCCTTGAGGACGTCGGTGGGCAAGGCGGCCTTGGAGTTGCTGAAGAGGCCGCTCTCCGAGCGACGCTCGGGGACGGTGGACACACTCACCCGGTAAGATCCGGCAGGGGCCCCGTCGTCCAGCGCGAAGGTTCGGAGCAAGAACTGCCCCTTCTCATCGGTACGGCCGGAAGGTCGGGGGACGCCCGATCCGTATTTTGCTTCGTCCGCCGGATGGAGGATCACAAGGGCACGGGAGAGCGGCTTGCCCTTGAACTGGATCTGACCACTGACGGGAAAGACCGGGACTTGCCCCTCGGGCGTGCCGTTGCAGGCCGGAAGGAGGATGAGGCCCAACACCATCAGGGCAAATCCGACGCGACGTGGGCGGCGAGACCGGACATTCAACGCTCGTGGCATGGTCGTCTCGTAAGGGTGGCAATCACGTTTGAGTGTTCGTCGGAAAGTGGCCCCGAAGGCGCAACACAACCGCGCCGGGGGCTTCGGGGAAGCGCCCGACGCGGCTTCGGTCGTCGACGATCCGCCGGCGAAGATCAGTACGAGTCGGCCGAGATCACCTCGCCTCGGTTGGGGCTGATCAACGCGGTGAAGACACCCGGGCTCGTGGATCGCTTGACGAAGTGGACCGAGCCATCGGCGAAGACGTGGTTGGCGCCGCCGGAGTGGAAGGAGTAGACCTCGTTGTTGTTGCTCCAGTTCGTGTGCTCGTTGGTCCCGTCGCCGTCGGTGTAGAACTCGCTGTTGTAGTCGGCCCAGCCGGCACCGGAGCCCACGTCAGACCCGACGGGATTGCCGCCGTTGTAACCGGCAATGACATCGCCGACCTTCGCCTGCCGGCCGTTGAGGTAGAGGGCCGGGCGGCCGGCGTCCTCGGAGACGAGGATGGTGTTGGACGTACCGTCGGTGATCTCGGCGATCCGGCGCGTCACGTTGCCCCGGAGAATCCCGAGGACGTCGCTGCCGTCCGCATTCGCAATGTTGTTCTTGGCGAGCCAGCCTCGGTCCACACCGTCGTCGACGGCGTAATCACCCGCGGCGAGCGTGACTTTCCAGCCCGCCCCGTAGAAGGCCTGCGACAGGGGGTCGGTGTAGGAGACCGTGCGGTAAGAGGGGGCCGAGGGGCAGACCATGAAGTTGAGCTGCGTCCCCACAATCGTCGTGTTCACGGGCGCGGCGAACGACTGGGTCAGGTTGTACGCCGTGTACATCTGCGACTGCTCCACGAAGGGGAGCAGCAGGGACGGCCACGACTGGACGTCCTTCGTGTTGTTGCAAACCTCGGTAAGTTGCGTCGGGCACGGATATTGATAATTGGAATCCGTGACGGGAAGGGAGGTCAGGTCGATCGGCTGGTAGGGCGGCTTGAGGATGTCGCTCGAGATCGCCCAGGTGGGCGGGAAGAGCTGCCGGGTGTTCTCGAAGTTGTGGAACGCCAGGCCGATCTGCTTCATGTTGTTGATGCACTGCGTACGACGGGCGGCCTCTCGGGCCGACTGGACGGCGGGGAGCAAGAGCGCGATCAATACAGCGATGATGGCGATGACGACGAGCAACTCAATCAGGGTGAAGCCCGACTTCGGGCCCCGATGACGGGGATGATGACCCATGGCAAGCGCTCCAGGTGGGGAAGGACCACGACGGCGTGGGGAGCATGATATCCTAGGGATCTCTGTTGGGTACGGATGTAAAAATTATGAATCTTTGCCGAAGACGGCCCTCGGGTGAAATCGGACGGCCTCGAAGCCGCCCCTCATTCGAGAAACCGAGGCTATCTAGGAAGGGGATCTCGCCACGAAGGCACAAAGGCCACAAAGAATGAATATCAAATCCCTGCGTTTTCTTTGTGCCCTTTGTGCCTTCGTGGCGAACCCTCTCCAATCAGCCGAGGGCCTCGCCTAGCATGCGTTCGATGAGCGCGAACCCATTGCCCTGGACGATCGCGACGGCGGTCGACCGGTCGAAGGTCGAGGTGAGCCAGTCGATGACTTCGGGGACATTGCCGAGGCCGGGGAGGGTCTGGTCGACGCCGAGGAAGTCGGTACCAATGGCGATGCCCTCGAAGCCGACTCGGCCTCGGAAGGGGATCGCGGCGGCGGCTTCGAGGCCAGCCTTCAGTTCGTCGTCCGTCGAGTAGAAGGGGGGGCCGACACTAAATCCGACGACCCCACCCAGGGCCCGGAGGCGTTGCAAATTCTCCGAGGTGATCGCTCGAGGGGTCGAGAATCCCGGGTGGGCGAGCGCACCATGGCTGTACACGGGGATCAGTCGCGAGGCCCTCGAGTCGTCGGCCTCGAACCAGGTGAGGGCCTCCCCTGCGGCCTTCGGGTTGAGGTGCGCCAGGTCGAGGAGAGGTTTGGCTCCCGCCGGCTCGGCCCCGATCCGCTCGAGGGTCTCGAGGAAGCCCCGACCGAGATCGGTCAGCCCCCGGTCATCGCCCGGGGTCGACGCCCCTGCAAGCGCGTTGTCGGCGTGGTAGGCGGGCTGGAAGAGGCGGACACCCCGCGTGAAGAGACCTGGTAGTCGCGCGAGGTCCTCCGGCGCACGCACCAGGGTGTCGAACCCTTCGACCCCGATGATGCCCCAGCACAGTCCCTCGGGATCATCGAGGCAACGGGTAAGGTCGGCGCGATCGATGAGAAGTCGGCCGGGGAACTCGGCCTCGATCCTGGTCAGCAGGGCACCGAGGGCCGACCACGGGTCGTTCTGGCTCGCCCAATCCGCGGCCCGGCGGTAGCACGACAGGATCGCGATGCGAGTCCCCTGGAGATACCCCTCGGCCTGCGCTAGCCGCGCGGCGACCCCGTCGTAGAGCGCCGGGTCGAAGACGGTGGTCTCGGGCGTGTATTGGAGAATCCAGTCCGTGTGCAGGTCGATCAGGCGTAACGGGGCAGGCATCCGGGTCCGGTCCTCAATCTCAATGGTCGGGGGGTGGGTCGAGGGGGAGTTGATCCAGCGAACGGCGGACGACCCCGCGGAGCCCTTCCCAGCGTATTCGGTCGTGCGAGATCCGGCCGTCGTCCCAACCCCACCAGAGGATCGGGGAAGTCTCGCCGTCGATTTTCCCGCCGATCCAATTCGGCCAGAACGCGCCAAGGCGTCGGGGATGGGGTCCCGAAAGGGCCTTGGCGAAGGTCGACGCCGCCGAGGTCGCAGGGGCCGCCTTCGCGGCAAGGGCGAGCGAGAGCGCGGACTCTCCCCAGCCGATCAGGAGCGTCGTCCCTCGTCGAGTGACGGACAGAGGACGGTCCGAGATCGAGCCGAACCGGCGGATCCCTTCGGGACGATCCTCGGGTTTCGCGTCCGGGATCCAACGGCCCGCGAGGCGAGGGAGGACCTGGGTCTCGATCCGCTCGGCTGCCGTCGGGTCGTCGATGTGGAGGGCGAGCAGGGCCCCGTCAGCCTCTCCTCGAGGGTCTGCAAGAACCGCCCCGGAGAGTCCGACGAGGTGGGGCAAGACGTCGACCTCGGGTCGGACGCCGGCGGCCAGGGCCAGGAGATTCAGTCGAGAGCGGGCCGGAGCCACGCCGACCCGAGACGGGTCGGCACGCTCAACCCGATCAATCCGGGCGAACAGGTCATCCCACGACTTCGCGCTCCGGTCCGTCGCGATGGCAACCACCGCCGAGGCGTTTGCACTTGGGATCCATTCCAGCCAGCCGGGCTCGACGACCGGCCGGATGCCAGGCTCGGCATCGGCTTCGGGGAACCGCCGGGTCATCGCGAGGGAAAGGGTTTGGCGTTCGAGGCCGAGGATCGCCTCGGTCTCGATCCCCCCCCAGGTCCGGACGGCCTCAACCGCTCGCCTGCGGGCGACGGAGCCCGTCGGTAGGAGTCGATCAGGGACGAGCCGAACGAGCCATCCGGAGTCGATCTCGCCTCGAGGCGGGACCTTGGTCGTCGCCTGGCGGAGCGCCGAGGGGAGGTCGGAGCGGGAACTCGCGAGCGTCGTGACGCCCGGGACACGGGCCGCAACCATTGTCCCCGGCGGGCCCAGCCGATCGACTTCCACCCCGAGAAAGGGGACGTCGCCCCCACCGTCGGTCAGCACGAGCGCCGGGGCGACCGCCGCGAAGGTCCCGTCGTCGTTCGGGAGCACGGCATACCAGTGGATACGCCCGTCTCCGTCGAAGCCGACCCCGATCCGCGACTGGTCGAGCGAGCGGAGCTCGCGGACCATGCCGGGGTTGAGCATGGCGATCGCGGCCTCGGGCCCCTTCCCGAGCCCCTTGGGATCATGAGTCGCCCGCTTCCAGGCGGCGAGGGCCGCCGCCGGATGGGGGACGCGCGCCCCCTCGAAGAGGGCGATCATCCGCTCGAGTTGGAGGTCGGGCCGGAACGAACGGATGGTCACGGCCTCGGTCGGGTCGTCGCCCCGGGGCAGCGGATCGCCGACCCCGACCACGATCAAGGCCCAAATCAGGTTGCGAACCATCCGCCCTCCCTGGATCCGACGACGCGACGCCCAAGGCCTGTGATTGTGGCGAACCTCCCCAGCCCTCACAAGTGGGCAAGGCTGACGTGCCTCGGTTCGTCCCCGGCCCCCTGTCACAACGGGGGGGAAAGAAGGGATGTCGGAACTGAGGCCATTGGGCTTGAGACAAATCCTCGGCTCTGCTAATTTCCCCCGCGCACCGGTCCCGAGACCTGTCGCCCGGAATTGTCCGCGGGTCGAGATCGCCCGTCCTGTGTTGGATCCCGCCCCGCGACCGGTCGTCGACGCCCGAATCGCTTCGCCCTGAGGCCAGCCCGGCAAGGAGGCCACTGGCAATGGACCGCCGCAAGGCCATGTTCCTGACGATGCTGATGGGAGGCCTCGCCCCTCGGAGCCTCCTCGCGCAAACCCCGAGCCGCACCGCCTCGACCAAGGCGAGAAAGAAAGATCGCGTCGCCTTAGAACCGGTGCGCGAAGAACACTCGGACGACGAGGAAACGACGTCGGAGGGCCACGAAGCGTCGGCCAACGACGAGGAAATCCCCCCGAATCTCCCGCCCGAACCCGGCCAGCAATGGAAGTCGTTCGACATCTCGAACTACGTCTCCATGGCCACGGGCAAGGAGCACGCCGACCCGCAAAACTCGATCGTCGACTGGATCATCCGGAGGACGACCTCGGCCCCCTGGCACGGCGACAAGATCGCCGTCCTGAGCGCCAGCCGGACCCAGCTCCGCGTCTACAACAACGCGAAGATCATCAAGCAGGTCTCCGAGATCGTCGAGCGATTCTCCAACGCGACCCACAACTACCTCTCGCTCCACGTCCAGTTCATCCGGGCGGTCGACACCCGATGGCGGTCGAATGTCTACTCGCAACTGACGCCGGTCCTCAGCGGCCCGCAGGGGCAGCAGGTCTGGACGCTGAGCGCGGAGAATACGCCCTACGTCCAGTCTCAAATGCTGATCTATCCCGGCTGTGTTCGCTTAGCGAATACGAATGTTTCGATCGTGAACGGTCAGACCATCACCGTCAAGTCGATGGCCAAGCAGAACTACACCGGGAGCATCCAGCGCGATAGTGCGGCCGGGCTCGGCTATCAGCCCCGCGCCGAAGCCCTGGAAGAGGGAGTTTCGCTCCGGATCAGCCCCTTGCTGGCCTTCGACGGTGACAAGATCGACGCCGCGATCGATTTGACCGCCAACACGGTCCGGAACTACCACCGCACGAGCGTCCTCACCCCACGCGAGGTCGGGACTCCCGAGATCACGCTCGAGATCCCCGAAGTCTCCGAAACCCACCTGAACAAGATGGTCAAAGGGTGGCAGCTCGGGCAGACGCTGTTGATCTCGACCGGGATCCATCCCGGGATCCTCCAGCCCAAGACGGGCCTCTTCAATAACCTGCGAATCCCAGGCACCGGCCCCAACAACAACGAGGTCTTGGTCTTCATCGAAGCCAAGGTCGTGGAACGCGAGGCGCCGAAGCTGAAGCGGTCCAAGGCCAAGGACGAAGAGGTGGAGTGATCGGCCGATCCGCTCGACGGCCCGATCTCCCGGCGGTGCCGCCGGGTCGCAGGTCGAGGGTTGAGCCTCCCGTCTTCGCCCGAGGCGTCCCCAAAGGACCGGTCCTTGAGCCCCGGCCGCGGCCCCAACCTGCCTCGCCAGGCGCCCCGGGGGCGTGTATAACAATGGGGCTTCCTCAACGAGTGTACCCGACTCCCCCCGAGGTGCCCGCAACATCATGCAGTCTCCCACGTCTGGTCCGGCGGTCGCCTCGGCTCGAGGTGCGGGCAAGATGCCGAGTGCGGCGACCAGCGCGTTCGCCCTGGCGGTCCTGTTCAGCATGAACTTGCTGAACTACATCGATCGCTACTCGTTCTACGCCGTCGCAACCCAGGTCAAAGCCACGTTGGTGATCAAGGATGTCCGCTACGGCATCCTGAGCTCCGCGTTCATGATCGCCTACACGATCGTCTCGCCCGTGATGGGCTGGCTCGGTGACCGCTACAGCCGTCGGATCATGCTCGCCTTCGGCGTGGGACTCTGGAGCCTGGCGACGGTCGGGACCGCCTTCTCGAATAGCTTCAACGAGATGTTCTTCTGGCGTGCCTTGTTGGGAGTGGGCGAGGCCACCTACGGCGTCATCGCCCCGGCGCTGCTGGCCGACCTTTTCTCGCCCAAGGCCCGAGGCCGGGCGATGGGCGTCTACTATCTGGCCTTGCCGCTCGGCGGGGCCCTGGGATACGGGATCGGCGGCTGGCTCGCGGAGGCCTGGAACTGGCGGGCCGCGTTCCTGGTCGTGGGATTGCCCGGACTGTTCGTGGCCCTCGCCGGGCTCCTGATCCACGACCCGGGCCGAGGCGCCTCGGAAGGGAAGGCCGGGGAGCTCGTCGAGAAGCCTCGGATCCGCGACTACCTCAAGCTCTTCCGGACGCGATCCTTCCTCTATAACACCGCGGGATTGGCGGCCGTCACGTATGCGACCGGCGGATACGCCGTGTTCGGCTCGGAGTTCTATCAGACGGTCCGCGGAATGTCTCCGAAGGACGCCGGCCTGAAGATCGGCGCCCTGACCGCCCTGGCAGGGCTGCTGGGCATCGTGATCGGGACGGGTTTCGCCGACTTCCTGCTCCGGTTCACCCGTCGCGCCTACCTGTTGATGGCCAGCCTCGTCGTTCTCGCCTCGGTTCCGTTCGGAGTCCTCGGGATCCTCAGCCCGGATCAGACGACGTCCCTCGCGTACCTCTTCGGCGCCATGGTCCTGCTCGCGATGGTCCTCGGCCCCTGCAACACGGTCACGGCCAACGTCGTCCCCTCGAACCAGCGCGCCGCGGGATACGCGGTGAGCATCTTCCTGCTCCACCTACTCGGGGACATCAGCTCCCCGATCGCGATCGGAGCCATCTCCGAGTGGTTCGGCAGGGCCAACATCGCCGCATCCCCCGTGGGGCAGGCATTCGCCTCGATCGGAGCCGGAACGACCGGGGACAGCAACCTCACCGTCGGCATGCTCTCGGTCGCCCCCGTCCTCCTGATCGGCTTCGTCTTCTTCCTCCTCGGCTCACGCCACCTCCCCGAAGACCAGGACCGCGCAACCGCGTCGGGAGGCCCCCCGTCTTCCGATGCATTCGTCCGCCATTGAGCGACCGGAAGGTGCGGGGGGGCAGGTCACGTCGAGGGCCCCGGGGCTCGCGAAGCCTTGCGATACCCTACCGCTCCTCCGGAGCTGGGGAACGAACAAGTCAGGACAGACAGACATTCCAAGCAACAATCCGTAGTCGTGCCCTGGGGATGGATGAGGCGAGTTCCTCGAGCGGATCTTGCTCGGATTGCATGCTCCCGATACCTCTCTTGGAATGACTCCTTACAAGCCCGAGGCGCAAGCGAGTGAATCTCATCGAGTGAAATCGAGGAGGATTCACTCGCTTGCGCCTCGGGCTTGTACCGAAGAGTTGCAACTCGAAAGTGGGAGAACTTGTCGCCTGACGGCGTGAGGACCGGGAACGGGCCTTCCGTTTCCCGGTTTCCGAGCTCCGCAGGACCGGCAGAGGGTCTCCCGACGATGAATCCCCAATCCTCCGGGGCGGGATCTCGACACCTCCGTCATTCCCTTTACGGCCGGGGCAATCCTGGAGGCGTCATGTTCTGGGAAGGCAAACGACGAAAAACCCACCCTCTTCATCGAGAGGGCGGGTTTCGGTGTGAGCTTGCCGGTCGGTTGTCGTCGAGGCGTGTGGATTCGCCCTCGACCTCAGTTCGCCTTCGGGTTCAGGTTGGGCGAGCCCGGGAGCGGGGGGAGGGCGGCGGTCTTCTCCGCGTCGGGCGGGACGACCTTGCCCGCGGCCTGGCGGACGGACGGCGACCGGTCGGTCTTGGCCATCTCGGCGAGCCGGCGGCGAACTTCGGGCGAGAGCTTGCTGCTCAAAGCCTCGACGGCGTTGGCGCGGACGCTCTCGTCGGAGTCGTGCGAGAGTTGGAGCAGCCAGACGACGGGGTCGATGTCGGTCCGGTCGCGCAGCAGGGTAATCACCGACGATCGCAGCTCGGGCTTGGGGTGGAAGATCATCCGGCCGAGGTTGATCTGCTCGTTGGTCAGGCCTCGGGTCTTGAGCACGATCTCCGCCATCTCGGGGATGCCCGGCTCGGGATCATACAGGAGCTTGAGGACGGCGTCCTCGCTCAGGAGCGTCCGTCGCCTCGCGAACGAGATGAGGACCTGGCGACGGACTTCCCCGGCGCCTTTACGGGTATCTTCGAGGCAGGCGACCGCGGGCTTCACGACCTCGTCGATCGGCAGGTTCCCCAGGCAGGCGACCGCCGCGGCACGGACCTTCGGCTGGATGTCGCCCAGGCAACGGCCCGTGGCCGAACGGAGCAAGCTCGACTTCCATTCCACCAGCGCATCTTCTTCAAGCGGCTCCGGGGTCTTGCCCGGCGTCCAGCCCCAAAGCTTGCCGACTTCGAGGAGGGCGTTCACCTTCACGTCGATTTCGGGGGCCACCATGCCCGAGATGAAGATGTCGCTCGTAAGCGGCAGGACCTTGGTCCAGGAGGGGGGTGCGGTCTCGACCGAAAATCGGTTCAGGACCTTGGCCGTGACCAAGAGCGCCGTCACCCGGCCGTAGCCCCCGAACTTCGGGAAGCCCGTCCGCACGGCGGAGAGGACGTTGATCCACGACTTCGCCTCGGCCTCCTCGACCGGCAGGACCGGGTCGCCATCCTTCGGCGTGAGCCTCTGGGCCAACGCATTCAGGGCGCGCACATCGCTGTCGCGGAGCGCCGGCACCAGGTCCGCGAGCGGGGTCTTCGCGTCGAAGACGACCGGTTTGGCCTTCGGAGTCGATCGACCGTTGCGGACACCCATGAATGACAACCCGGCTACGATCGCCAAGCCCAGAGCGCTCGCGATCCACAGCCCCGTTCGACGACGTCCCGGCATGCCTTGCCTCCCTGCAAAGACCGAGCGAGTTGCTGACGGACACACCAATTGGCCGGTCATATTAATGATGATCCAAATCCCGGCAAGACCATTTATCCGACTCTTCTCGTCGAAACGATCAGTCTCCCCAAAACCCCTATTTGCCCAACGACCCCAAAAATTGCCCCAATCAGACAGTGACGATCAGGAATCGGGCCAAGACGACCGATCAAAGAACAGGTGAACGCAGGGGGCAGGGGGCGGAGACTCCAACACCCCCTTTGGCGTTCGGCGGTTCTTAGCCTCAACGGAGTTGCCATGTATCCTCCCCTGGACCGTCGAAGGCTGGCGACCTCGATCGTCGGGCTGGCGACGCTTCTCGCCCTCGCGACTTGGGGCGGTCCCGCCGCCTCGGCCGCGACGCGGCAGGTGGACCCGGCGCAGGTCGTCCCGCTCGAGCAGATCGCGCCCGAGATGCGCGAGTCCGTGGCCGAGGTCATCCGAGATAACACCTTCTATCGCAAGGGAGCTCCCGAAACATTCCCTTGCAACCCTCGGATTTATCTCAGCCTCTTGAATGAGCCAGGGATTACCTTGGCCCTTTGGCAAGACTTAGCCACGAGCCCGGTTCGACTCCAGCAGATCGGGCCGAATCGATATCAAGGGACCGACGGCGCGGGGGCGGAGGCGACCTGGGAGTTCGCCCACCGCTCGCCCAAGCTCCACGTCCTGCTCTGCCACCTGAACTACACCAGCCCCAGGGGTGCGGCCCACCTCGAAGGGCGGGTTGTCCTGGTCGTCCACTCCGGCTTCTATCGCGAGGTGAATGGCGAGCAGTGGATCCAGCATGACATCGAGGCCTACGTCAAAGTCGACTCGAAAGGCTGGAAGGCCGTGGCCCGGACCGTCCGACCGCTGATCGAAAAGCTGCTGGAAGACCAGGTGCGGGAGGCCGGCTGGTTCGTCTCGTTGATGGGACGGCTCGTCGCGATGTACCCGAACTGGGCCTGCCAGGTGACGATGAAGCCCTCGGACGTGAGTTCCGAAGTCCGCCAGAAGTTCCGCGACGTCGTGATCCAGACGAAGCGACCAGGGGCATCCACAGGGCGTCCCACCTTGGTGGACAACGGCCAGGCCAACCCAAACCTCAAGCGTCGTTGACGCGACCGGTTGTCAAATGGCACGAGGCGGCTGGGTTTCTCCCTCCGACCGAGGCCGGACTTCGCGAAAGCTCAATCGGGGCGGGCCCGACGCATCTTCCTCCTCGGAGGAACGCGTCGGGCCCGCCCCGATGTCCACCTCGTTTGCCAGAATTCCCCACGTTACTGCGAGGACCCGAGGGATGGGGTTGCAGAAGGGGGGGAGGTTCTCTTCCCAAAAGAGCCGTTCCCCAACTTCCCAAATCGATTTATAATGTCCGCGCTTTGGCCCCTGGCCGAATCCCGGGCATTCGCCCGGTGGAACCTCGAGGCGTCACGTCATCGGCCTCGTTTCGGATCGGATCGTCAAGGAAGACGACCAGGCTCGTCCCAAGGAAGGGAGGCAGGGATGCACCCGAGATTCCGCCCGGCCGTGGCCGCGCTGAAACGCCTGCTGGACGAGTTCCGTCCCGGCCGGCGCAAGGCCGGGCCCGCGCGGGTGCGGCCGCGATTCGCCCCCGGAGTCGGGGCATTGGAGGGCCGCTCCTTGCTCTCCTTCTCGATGAACACGCTCACGGCCGTCCCGAACACGCTCTGGCCGCCGAACGGGCGTTACGTCCCCGTCGTCGTCTCGGGCACGCTCCAGGAATTCACGGTCGTCGGAAATAAACAGGTCTTCAAAGCCCTGTTGGGACCCAAGCAGGCCAATTTCTCGGTGGTCGACGAATACCATCGGGACGAGCCGTCGGCCCCGCTCCGCCTGACCGACCTGGGTCAGGGGAAGTTCTCGTTCTCGTTCACCATCAACCTCCAGGCGAGCCGGGTGACGGAGTACGCGGCCGGTCGGCGCTACTACATCACGGTCGCGGCCAAGGACGTCGATGGCTGGACGGGCAAGACGATCCCCGTGCAGGTCCCGATCAGCCTCACGAACCGCGGGCCCGGCCCCGTCCTGAGCCACAAGGACATCCTGAAGAACAAGGCCGAGAAGATGGCCCAGTTGACGAACCCAACCACGACCACCTGACGTCGCCTGGCCGCTCGACCCTCGCCCCGAACCCGGCCCGCCGTCCCCTCGGACGGCGGGCCGCTTCCTTTTACGGGGTAACGCCCGAGGCCGAAGCCGCAGACAGCCAACGGCTGGTCGGGTAGTCCTTCTTGAGCTGCTGCCAGACCTCCTCGGCGCGGTCGTCTCGCTTCAGCACGCGCCAAAGTCTCGAAATATGAGCCAGAGCCCTCGGGTGCTGCTCCTTGTCCTTGGAGTAGAGGATGTCGGTGTGGAGGTAGGCGTCGAGCGCCTCCTTGGGCTTGCCGGCGGCGGCCAGGCAATCGCCCAGGGTATTGTAGGCGGCGGACTGGGTCGTCACGTCCTCGGGTCCGGCGGCCTTGATGACGGCGCGGACCGCGGCCTCGGCCTCGGCATACTGCTTCTTGCCCGCGAGGCTCTCGGCCTTCGCCAGCATGGCCTCCCGACGACGGACCGAGCCCTCGGCCGCCCCTTTGATGAGGCGGTCGTATTCCTCGATCGCCTTGTCATAATTCCCTTGCTTGGCAAAGACTTTGGCCCTTAAGACCGCGGCACGGTCGGCGCTCTGGGGGAGCTTCGACATCGCGGCGACGGTCTTCTCGACGGCCGGGATGTCCCCCTTCTGGAGTTGGAGCCGGGCAAGGTCGTCGTACGCCTGAACGACCTGCCGGGTGTTGGCGTGCGCCCGCAAATAGGCTTCCAGGAGGCCGACGGCCTCGGTGGCCCGGGATGCGTCGACAAGTGCGAGCTCGGCCAGGGCGTTCGCCTGGAGGAACCGGGCCTCTTGTTGGATGAGCGGCTTGCCCTCTGCCTCGCCCATCGCCTTTTTGTAGAGATCGGCGGCCTCCGCGAGGGCCCCGGCCGACTCACGCGTCTCGGCCTGGATCATGCTCGGGGGCGCGGCGTTGTACGAGACCGAGACGATGTCGCCGGTGGGGACCGTCGTCGAGTTCGCCCCGACCTTCACCACGACCGAGGCGGCCGTCTCGGACTCGATCGTCCCGCGGACCCGCCCCCCGATGGCATTCTTCACGTTCGCGTTCGGGACCAGGACGACCTCGTCGGCGACCGCGGCGGAGGCGGCCAGGACGAGCATCACCAACCCGGCCGGACGGATGCGTCGGACTTTCATCACGCGGGGCTCCTCGGATGTCGGGTCGTTGGATTGATTTTTTGCCACGGATGGAACACGGATCAGAGAAGGCGATTTCTCGACAGATGACACAGATTACCGCAAATAAAATACAAATTTTGATAATTTGTATTTTCTTATCCGTGTTTTATCCGTGTTCCATCCGTGGCTAAAGATTTTTGATTATTTGAGGCTTGCGAGCAGGCTCGTGTACTTCTTCTTGATTTCCGCCCCCCCCACGTTGGGCGAGAGCCTCATCACGCCGCCGAGGATCTGCTTGGCCTTGGCCTTCTGCCCGTCTTTCGAGAGGGCATACGCGACGTGGTACCAGGCGTCGTAATACTCGGGGGGCTTGGTCCTCGCCTTTCCCAGCCGGGGGGCAAGGCCTTGCCAGTAGGCGATCGACGCCTTCCACTTGCTCGAGTCGACCGCGGCCTGGTCCTCGAGCAGCAGACCCTTCTCGATGAGGGGCTCGATCGTCTTGGGGTAATCCTTGAGGAGCCCGGCGACCATGGCCTCGGCAGCGTTGAAATCGCGCTGGCCTCTTAGGGCAGAGGAGAGGGACAGCCGAGTGCGTTGCCGGCGCAAGTCCTTGCCCTCCGAACCGAGGAAGCCGGCGTCCTTATCCGCGGTCTCGAGGATCCGCTTGAAGACCGCGCCGGCCTCCTTCGGATTTTGGAGTTTGAGCATGCTCTCACCGGCCCATTGGAGCGATTCGTAGGTTTGCCCCGCCTTGGCGTCGGCGAGGGCCGCGAGGAATTTCTGGTAAGAGGTGCGGGTCCTCGCCAGGCCGGCGCTGTCGCCCTTGGCCTTCAGCGCGTCCATCTCTTTCTCGAGGAGCTTGCCGAGGTTGTAGTAGAGTTGGGTCAGGTTGTTTCCGCCGCCGGCCTTCTCGAGCGCGGCCATGTCGGCCTGGGCCAGATCGACCTGGCCCGCGCCGATGTGGGCCTTCAGGAGGGTCGCCATCAGCCGCGGGTAGGACGGCCCGGGGGACGCGGCCTGGGCCTTCGCGAGGGGGTCCAGCAGGGCGATCGCCTCGGCCGGCTTGCCGGTCTCGAGGCGGATGTTCGCGATGTCGCACACGTTGCCGACCAGGTCACCGTCGGTTGGCGGCGTACCGGCCTCGCGCCTGGCGGTCAGCGCCGTATTCAGCGTCGCGAGGGCTTTCTTGACTTCCTCGTCGGACTCGGCGGTCTTCCCGGCCCGCAAGAGTGACCGGCTCTGCTCCCAGTGAGACGCCCCCGCCGCCGTCTGCGCCGCGACTCGTCGGGGTGATTTGGGCCGGACCGACTCGTAGGCCTCGATCGCCTCGGTGTACTTGCCCAGGCCATGGGCGATCTGCCCGAGGGTCGTACGGGCGTAGTCCCCTTCCTCCTTGTCCGGCCACGTCGCGACGGTGTACTTCGCGAGATCGATGAGCCGATTGAGGTCGCTGCCGCGGTCGATCTCGACGAACGTGTTGTAAGCCTCGGCCAGCGAGCCGATCCCGAGCTCCGCCGCCTTGGGGCCGAGCGGCTTGAAGGGATAGCGCCGGGCGATGTGCTCGGAGATGACCAGGGCTTCGTAGGGCTGGTGGTTGTTGTAGTAACTGAGCGCCAACCGATGGCGGGGGAGGAGGACCTTGTCGGCGTCCTTGACCGGGTCGGCCCTCCGGATCGCCTGCTTGAGGAGCAGGATCGCCTTGGGCCACTCCTGCGAGGCCATCGCCTCCTCGGCCTGCCCCATCGCCTCGTCGAAGTTCAGCCTCGCCACGTCCTCGAACCGGGCTGCGGCGCTCGGCTTGTTCTCCTTCAGGAGCTTGAGCGCCTCCGCCTTCTGGGGGGAGGTATAGCGGACGATCTGAGAGAGCAGCTCGACGGCCCGCCCCTTGCGGTCGGCCTTCTCCCCGGCCGTCGACGCTTCGGGGATCTGCGCCAGGATCGCCTTGGCCATCTCGAGCCGGACGCCGATGCTGAGACTTAGGCTCGATTTCAGCTCGGCGGCGCTCCCGTACGTCTTGAGCCAACCCTGCGCCCCGAGTTCGGCGAGCGGGTATTCCTTGCGTTTGTTGTAGAGAAGGATCTGGAAGTATCCGACATGCCGCTGGAGCCCGCGGAGCTCGGGGGCATCGTGGCGCATCAGCTCGTTGTAGAGGCCCATCGCCGCCCCGTATTCGCCCTTCTCCTCGTAGCACTTGGCCTGCCACATCCGCGCGGTGAGGCCGGCGTGCATCGTTCGATATCGCTTGTAGATATCATCGAATTGGGTGAGCCCCTTGGTCAGGCTCTCGTTGCGTTCCTTCGAGCCGGCGGGGAACGTCTGCCCCTCCTGATAGTCGACCATCGCCTTCTGAAGCTGGGCCATCATCCTTTCACTGGTAACGCGATTGCGTTCTTCGATGAGATCCGGCTTGTTCTCGGGGATGTGTGGAGGAAAAGAGTTGAAAGCGGCGGTGAGCTTCTCGTCGGCCTGGACATAGGCGTCGCGGGCCTCGCGATACGAGGTGCGGGCCTCGGAGAGGAATCGGGGCTTGTCTTTCTCGTCGGGGTCCTCGGCGCGGATCATCGCGAGGTACCCGCGCTCGACCAGCAAGCTCCCGAGCTTGACGAACGCCTCGGCCGCCTGCGGGTGGGTCGGGTGGTCCTTGGTGAACGCGATGAGCTTGGACCGGGCCTTGTCGAGCATCTCTTTCTGGAGCACGATGTCGGCCGAGGTCGCCGCCTCGGCCGACATCAGCTTCGCCTGCTCGAAGTCGATCTTGAGGCGGAGGTCTTCGGGCGTCTCGGGATTCGCCCGGAGCCGTTCGAGGAACTCTTCGGCCAGGTCGTAGTAGCCGCGTTCGCGAAGCCCCTCGACGAATTTCGCCGCCGTCCTCAAGTCTTCCTGACCCCGGGCCGGGCCGATCGCCACCAGGGACGCGGCGAACCACGCGGCCAGCACAAGCGCACGGCGCATCATGAACGGCTCCTCCCGGCACCCTCGGCGCAGGCCCCCTCGCGGAGCCGTCCCCGCAGGTCGTTCTTTCGTGCACGGATGCATTTCTGCCTAATCCTACGGCGACCCAAACCGCCTCGTCAAGCGGCCGAGGGCCGACTCCGACCGCAAGATCGCCTGCGGCGACTCGGCCCGATCAACCCGATCCGGCCAGCCTCGATGCCACCCTCGGCGTCATCTTTGTGATTCCAGTCGGGATGTCCTGACGTTCCATATTCGCTCGCCGACATGATTCCCGAGACGGGCCGCATCCCCTAGAATCGACTTGGACTGGGCCCTCGACTCGAGCCCATGCCCTCCTAACTGGCGATGCAGGCGGACGATGTTGACCCGGCTGAAAGCCTCGGGATTCAAGAACCTGATCGGCGTCGACGTCTTCGTCCATCGCGACGCCGAGAACCAACCCGCCGAGCGCCGACGCGAAGAGATCGAGCGCGCCATGGCCTCGATCGTGGCCCCGGAGGTCCCTCCTGCAATCTGCGTCATCCCGGTTCGGATGACGGAAGCGTGGCTCCTCTTCGACGAGGGCGCCATACGCAAGGCAGCCGGTAACCCGAACGGCAAGGTCCCTCTGGCACTACCCCGGATGTCCAGGATCGAGCACGAGCCGGATCCCAAGGAAGTTCTCACTCGAATACTGCGCGAGGCAAGTGAACTCAAGGGGCGCCACCTGCGGAAACCCTCGATGATCGGGCAGGCCCGACTCGTGTCGCGATATCTTGATAATTTTAAACCCCTGCGCCAACCCTCCGCATTCCAGGCCCTGGAGGCCGACCTATCACGTCTCGTAAAAGAACGGGGCTGGGACCGGACCGAGTTCGCTTATTGAGGACGAAGCCCCCGGCTTCAGCGTCCTCCGACAGTCACGACGGTGTCGTCCGGTCACTCCGGGGGCCAAGGTAACAGGATACCGAATCCCGGCCTAGTTCTCGGAGTGTACCTTGAGGTAGGCCTCGGCCAGGTTTCTCAGGCCGCCCTCGACGTCGAGCCCCATCGCCTTCCCCTTGGCCACGGCCTCGTCGGGTGACCATCCCTGGGCCTTGGCCTGGTGGATCAGGACGAGGGCGGCGGCGCGGGCCCCCTTGCGGCAGTGGACCATGACCTTGCCCGAACCGGCGTGTCGGTCGAGGAACTCGAGGACCGACTCGACGCCCGCCTTCGTCAACGGGGCGGCGCCGACTCCGTAATGGAGGTAATCCATCCCGAGGCCTCGCACGTGCTCGCCTTCGGCCGCCGTGCCCAGGGGTTGCTCGGGCTCGCCGTCGTTGCGGAGGTTGACGACGCCGACATATCCCTCGCCCTTGAAGGCCTCGATCTCGGGCCCGGACGGTTGATCGCCGATGGTAATCCCCGGCGTGATCTCGCGCTTGAAGTTCATCGCAAACTCTCCCTTCGTGAGGATTTCGATCGTCAGCACCGCGCCAATCGGTTCCCGGTGCGCGCTCGTCGACTGCGACCTTAACCCGCCTCGCCCGCCTCTCACAGCCAGAATTTCCCAAATTCTCGGTTGTGCTTTTCGGACTTTCGCCGATAATACCTACCGTTCGGTATACGGTATACCTACCGTTCGGTATAAGCCGGGCGAGTACGGGCCGAGAGACGGGCGTCCAACCGATGTCGGGGATCGAGTTGACGAACGAAACGACGAGCGAAACCACGAGTGAGGTCGCGCGACACATCGCGCGTGTGGCGGCGAGGTTGTTCGCCACGCAGGGGTACGACGCGACGTCGGTGCGGACGATCGTCGAGGAGGCGGGGGTTACCAAGCCGACGCTTTACTACCACTTCGGCAGCAAGGAAGGACTGGCGCAAGCCCTCTTCCGGTCGCCGATGATCCGCCTCAATGAGGCGTTGCAGAAGATCCTCGACGAGGGGAAAGACCCGGTCGAGATGCTCGTCCAGGTCGTCGAGGCGCGGTTCGCGTTCTGCCGGGAGGATCCCGATTGCACGCGGTTCGTCCTTTCCCTGTTCTTCGGACCCCACGCCTCGGGCCTTGTCGGCGAAATGGAACGATTCAAGGGCGGCGTGGATTGTCAGATGTTCGAGGTCTTTCGCCGAGCCGCCGAGGCGGGCGTGATCGACCCGGACCGGGTCGAGTCGTTCGCCAAGGCGTGCATGGGGCTGATCTTCGTTTCGATCCTGGAGTTCCTGTACAAGAACGGGGAATTGGGGCCTGACCTGGCGGGACGCCTCGTGGGCGACCTGCTGACAGGCTTCGGCACTCCGGAGACCCCCCGCCGGGGAATAGAATCATGAACGCTCGGAAATGGGCGATCGCCCTGGGATTGGCCGGACTGGCGCCGTTCTCGTTCTGCGGATGCGGCCACGAGGCCGTCGAGTCGACGGCCAAGGCGAGCACCGCCCCCAAGCCCGTGCCCGTGACCGTCGCCCCGCTCGAGTACCGGCCGGTCGAGCGGACCGTCGAGGCCGTCGGGACGCTCAGGGGCTGGGAAGACGTGACCGTCGGCTCCAAGAAGGAGGGACGCGTTCTCAAGGTCTTCCACGACATGGGAGACCGGATCAAGCCGGGCGAGATCCTCATCGAGCTCGAGCCGATCGACGCCGACCTCTCGATCAAGAAGGCCGAGCGGGAACTCCAGGCCGAGCTCGCCAAGCTCGGGCTCAAGGAGGTCCCTCGAGAGGGCCAGTTCGACGTGTCGACCGTGCCTTCGGTCGTCCAGGCCAAGCTCACGCTCGAGCGTTACGAACAGAATCTCGCGAGGGAACGCTCGCTCACCCGCCGGAACGCGGGGACGACGCAGGACCTCCAGAACGCCGAGAACGACGAGCAGGCCGGGAAGGCCACCCTGGCCAACGCAATCCTCAACGCGAACGCGACCCTGGCGAACGCGAAGTCGAGCCAGGTCGCGGTCGAGGTCGTCAAGCAGGCGAGGCGCGACATGGATATTCACGTCCCGCTCCCATCGAAACGGGCCCCAGGGGTCACCGAGGAGGTCTCGTACGCCCTCGTCCGACGTTCGGTCTCCGAAGGGCAGATGCTCAAATCGGGGGACCCGATCGCCGAGCTGGTGATCGAAAACCCGCTGAAGCTCTGGGCGAACGTCCCCGAGCGTTTCAGCGCCGACGTCAAGCTCGGCCAGCCGGCCCGGATGAGCCTGGCCTCGCACCCGACGATGGCCATCCAGGGGACGGTCGCTCGAATCAACCCGTCGATCGACGCGGTGAACCGGACGTTCCAGGTCGAGATCACCATCCCCAACAACCGAGGCCTCTTCCGCCCCGGCGGATTCGCGAAGGCCTCGATCCTGACCGACCAGAACTCGCGGGCGACGGTCGTCCCCCTCGAGTCGGTCGTCAAGTATGCCGGGGTCACGAAGCTGTTCGTCGTCGAGGGGACGAAGGCCCGCGCCATCAACGTCGAAACCGGACTGGAGGGGTCGGGGTGGGTCGAGATCATCGGTGCCCTCCCGGCCGAAGCCCGCGTGGTGACGACCGGCCAGACCCAACTCGCCGACGGCACCGAGGTCGTCGTCCGAACCCCCGAGACGTCGAAGCCCGAAACGCCGAAGGCCGCGGAGCCGCCTAAGGCCGCCCCGAGTCCGGCGGGCTGACGGGATCCGGGAGGTCCCGCGGGTTGGGGTACCAACTCGTGGAACCTGGCTCTCAGGACCCGGTCCTGAAACCTGTTTTCTTCTTAGGAAACGGGTTTCTGCCGGGAGCCACGACGCCATCCCCGCGTGGGGTTGTCGATGCCGAGAGCGTCAGGAACCCGTTTTTTTAAGGAAAAAAACAGGTTTCGAGAGAAACAGCTAACGTCCCCAATGAATTGCTAGCATGAAAATGTCCGGTTTTGTGCACATCTCGAAATTCGGATGAAACTCGGGTAAGGCGGACGAAGTACGTCCTGCGCGCCCTCTCCGCCGCCGAAGAGGGCGTCACTCGCCGAGAGTCGAGGGCCGGACGGCCCGAGACGCAGGCGGATCACCGGTGGGCGGATCCCACCCGACGAATCGCGAAGGCGAAGGCCCCGGGCCCGCCCGGGTCGGACCCCGGCCGCATCCCGGCCCCCCATTTCAGGTTGAGGTCGTCCCATGACCATCTCCGATCTCTGCATCAAACGGCCCGTCTTCACCTGGGTCCTCGTGGCGATCCCGGTCGTGCTGGGCCTCGTCTCCTACGACCGACTCGGCGTCGACCTCTTCCCCGACGTCGACTTCCCCGTCTGCACCGTGACCACGGTCCTCACCGGCGCGAGCGTCGAGGAGATGGAGACCTCGGTCACCAAGCCACTCGAAGACATCATCAACACCGTGAGCGGGATCGAGGAGCTCCGGTCGACGACCCAGGAAGGGGTCTCGACGATCACGGTGGAGTTCCAGCTCTCGAAGAACGGCAACGTCGGGGTCCAGGAGGTCCGTGACAAGGTCAACACGATCCTGGCCGACCTGCCGGACGGGACCGAGTCGCCGATCATCGACAAGTTCGACACCGGCTCGATCCCCGTGATGACGATCGCCATCTCCGGCCGCCGCGACTTCCGCGAGGTCACCGAGATCGCGCGGAAGCGGATCAAGGAACGGCTCGAGACGGTGGGCGGCGTCGGCGCGGTCTCGCTCGTCGGCGGCCGGGTCCGGGCCATGAACGTCGTGGTCGACACGAACAAGCTCGCCGGCTTCGGCCTCTCGGTCGAGGACGTCCGCTTCGCCCTCGTGCGTCAGAACCTTGAGGTCCCCGGCGGCCGGATCGACCAGGGCCCTCGCGAATTGGTCCTGCGGACGCTCGGCCGGATCCGGACCGCCGTCGAGTTCAACGACCTGATCGTCGCCAACCGCAAGGGCTACCCGATCCGGATCCGCGACATCGGCCGCGCGGTGGACTCGTACGAGGAACCCCGCACGCTCGCCAGGCTCGACGGCGTCAACGCCGTCAGCCTCGTGATCCAGAAGCAGTCGGGCTCGAACACGGTCAAGGTCTCCGACGCCGTCAAGGAACGGCTCGAGTTGGTCAAGGCCACCCTCCCGGGCGACATCACCACCGAGATCATCCGCGACCAGTCGCGGTTCATCAAAAAATCCATCGAAGAGGTGAAGTTCCACCTGCTGCTCGCCGCGGCGTTGGTGTCGGCGACGATCCTCCTCTTCATCCGAGACTGGCGCACGACCGTCATCGCCACGCTGGCGATCCCGACGTCGATCATCCCAACCTTCATGTTCATGAGCTATATGGGGTTCACGCTCAACAACATCACGATGTTGGGCCTGATCCTGGCGATCGGGATCGTGATCGACGACGCGGTGGTCGTCCACGAGAACATCTTCCGGCACATGGAAGAAGACGGCATGGACGCGATGGAGGCGTCGAGGGTCGGCACCCGCGAGATCGCGCTGCCGGTGCTGGCGACGAGCCTCTCGCTGGTCGTGATCTTCGTGCCGATCGCATTCATGGGGGGGATCGTCGGCCGGTTCTTCTCGAGCTTCGGCCTGACGGTCGCCTTCGCGATCATGATGAGCCTGTTCGTCTCGTTCACCCTGACGCCGATGCTCTGCAGCCGCTTCCTCAAGCTCGACCCGAGCGAGGCGGGGCACGCCAAGAGCAAGTCGGGCTTCATCTACCGGCTGATCGACGTCGGCTACGGGCTGACGCTCCGAGGAGCCCTGCGGTTCAAGCCAATCGTTGTCTTGATCACGATCGGCGTGATCATCAGCACGGTGCCGATCGCGGGGATCATGGGGGTCTCGCTCATCCCCCGCGACGACCAGAGCGAGTTCGAGGTCAGCATCACCACGCCCGAAGGGTATAGCCTCGAGCGGACGAGTTCGCTCTGCGCGGAGCTCGAGTCGAGGCTGCGCAAGCTCAAGGGGACGAGACACCTCTTCACCACGATCGGCCAGGCGACGGGCGGGCGGGTCGTGAAGGGGCAGGGGGACGTGACCCGGGCGACGGTCTACGTCCGGATGGTCGACCTGGCCGGGCGCGACTACAGCCAGTTCGTGATCCAGCAGGAGGCCCGCGACATGTTGCTGGATTACCCCGACCTCCGCGCCAGCGTGAACGACGTCTCGCCCTTCCAGGGTGGGCGTCGGCCGCAGACCTTCCAGGTGAGCCTGTCCGGCCCCGACATCAACGGCCTCGCCGACTATGCGGACAAGCTGGTCCGGAAGCTCAAGGCGAAGCAGGGGTTGGTCGACCTCGACACGACGGTCTCGCTCCGCAAGCCCGAGGTCCAGGTGATCGTCGACCGCGAGCGGGCGAGCGACCTCGGGATCGAGGTCGGCCTGATCGCCGACACGCTCCGGATCCTGGTCGGCGGGATGCCGATCTCGAAGTTCCGCGACGGCGCCGAGCAGTACGACGTCTGGCTCCGCGCCGAGGCGGCCGACCGGTCGACGAGCCGGGACCTCTACCAGCTCAAGCTCCCCTCGCCGGTCGCCGGCCTGGTCGACCTCTCGAGCATGGCGAAGCTCGTCGACGAGCGCGGGCCGACCGAGATCGAACGACTCAGCCGCGAACGCATCGTGACCGTGCTCGGCAACCCCGAGGGGATCCCCCTGGGCGAGGCCGTCGCCAGGGCCGAGGCCGCGATCAAGGAGCTGGATTTGCCCAAGCAATACTCGTTCATCTTCACCGGTCAGGCGAAGACGATGGGCGAGACGGGCAAATACTTCCTGATCGCCTTCGGACTCTCGATCCTGTTCATGTTCATGATCCTGGCCGCCCAGTTCGAAAGCTGGACCCAGCCGATCTCGATCCTGATGGCCCTGCCGGTGACCGTCCCGTTCGGCCTGCTCTCGCTGGTCTTCTTCCGGACGCCGATGGACCTCTACGCGATGTTCGGGCTGTTCATGCTCATCGGGATCGTCAAGAAGAACGGGATCCTCCAGGTCGACGCGACGAACCAACTCCGGGCCAAGGGCGTCCCGCGCCACGACGCGATCATCGAGGCGAACCACACCCGGCTCCGGCCGATCCTGATGACAACGGTCATGCTGGTCGCGGCGATGGTGCCCATCGCCCTGGGCCAAGGCCCAGGCGCCGGGGCCCGGGCGAGCATGGCCAAAGTCATCATCGGCGGCCAGATGCTCTCGCTCCTCCTGGCGCTCCTCGTGACCCCGGTCTTCTACGCCCTGATCGACATGTGGGTGAACTTCACCCGGCGCATCGGGATTCGCTTCTCGGTCGCGCCCACCGCCCCCCGCGAGGCCAGGCCCTCGCCGGAGCTCGAGGCCGTGCATGGCGCCTCTTGATCGAGGCCCTCTCGTAACATCAACCCACCTCGCCGCCGCAGGGACTGATCCCGGGATGGATGGCCCGTCCCCCTCATGAGTGGGGGGGGCGGGCCTCTCGCGTTCATGGAGTCGCCTTGCGTGTACGGGAGAATTCAAGCTCCCGTGCATTCTGGCTCTGGCCACCCCGGCGGAACCTCGCCGATCGGCAGGGACGGCTGGCCACGAATCCTATCTTATTAAGACACACCCGGCGGAGTGATTTCCGCCCGATCCGAGCGTCTGTCGTACCCTCCACGGGTCTCTGCACGCACGTACGCATCGATTGAAGACGAATCGAGTTCGCCCTCAAATTTATTTTCCGGGACGTTTCCCCACGCGAGGCCGCATGGACATAGCCGCATTCGAGCATGACGGATCCAGGGATCTCACGCATAAGTTGTCTTAATTAACATCGGATGCTGCTTCCGGAGAGTTCGCCGCAACTCGTTCGTCGTGCGAAACTTTTGTTCCTGCTCATTTCATGACAACTGCACCCGGACAGCTGTCGAATCGGCCACGACCCGGGGGCCGCCTGTTTACAGGGCTCCGAGGCCCCGCAGGTCGGTTGAAGTCAAACGGCGGCCGTTGGGCCCGGAAATCTCTTGATTTTTTCAGACTACTTCCTTGGGGGTCCTTGACCGGGCCTAAATCCGCAGATACTATCCCCAGTGCATTGTCACGCTACGAAGACCAGTTAACCGTATTCAGTGGTCCCCCCACCTCTCGCGAATTCGGCGCTGGCTCTGCACTTTCTTTGTGAAGTAATGCGATCGACCCAGGTTGATTCACGCTAGCCGTCTGGCCGCGTCGACAGCGTCCTGCGCTTTCGTACTCGCCGATGGCCCGCAGTGAATCGCGCCCGTCCCTTCCGCTGTATCGATTAGTGCAGACATCGTTTCACCTCGATTTCGAGGTGTGGGGCACTCATCAATTCTGAGGCTACGAGGATCGATTCATGTTCTTTCGTTCGCGGGTTCGCAGTCGCGGTTTCACCCTGATCGAGCTCCTCGTCGTGATCGCGATCATCGCGGTCCTCATCGCGCTGCTGCTGCCGGCCGTCCAGGCGGCCCGCGAAGCGGCGAGGCGGATCCAGTGCACCAACAACCTGAAGCAGATCGGGTTGGGCATTCACAACTACATTAGCTCGCAAGACATGTTCCCCCCGTCGGCCGTCAAGGGCGGCTGGGCGTTCACCGGCAACGGCATGACCTGGAGGGCGGCGATCCTGCCCCAGATGGAGTTGGGCAACCAGTTCAACACCATCAACTTCAGCCTCCAGCTCAACGAGAGCCCCGGCCCGGCGATGATGACGATCTGGTACACGAGCTTCAACGTCTTCCTCTGCCCCTCCGACGGACAGGGCCAGGCGCCGGCGGGCTACGTCCCCTACGGCGATAACGGCACCTACTCGGTCATCACCCCGCCGGACCCGAACCGGAACTATGTCCCGGTCTCGAACTACCTGATGAGCTTCGGTGACAACTACGCCATCGGCCCGTTGACCGCCACCGCGAATCCCTGGGAGACCCCCGTCGGGGCCACGACCAACCCCCGGATCGGCTTCAACGGCTTCTGGGGCACGACGGACACCAGCGGGACGATGCGGGCCTTCGCCGACTACCGTGACGGCCAGACCGCGACGATCGCCTCGGTGACCGACGGCACCAGCAACACGCTGATCGTCGGCGAGGGCCTCCCCTCGGACGACCCGAACAACGAGATGTGGGGCTTCACCGGTGGCGCGGCGGGCGTGACGGTGCCCATCAACTGGAACACCAGCAAGCTCAAGCCGGCTTGCACCGACGGCGGCGGCTACGGCTCGTCCGACTGGAACTGCCGGTTCAGCTACGCCGCCCGAGGCTTCAAGAGCCGACACCCCGGCGGGGCCAACTTCCTCTTCGCCGACGGCTCGGTTCGGTTCCTCAAGAACTCGGTCAACCGCGTGACCTACGCGGCCCTCGGCAGCCGCAACGGCGGCGAAGTGATCAGCGCCGACGCCTATTGATCGTCGACTCATCGCCCGAGGTCGCGGCGGGGTTCGCCCTGCCCGCGGCCTCGGCTTTATTTTGGGATTTGGCCCCTTCCGATCGGGCCATACCACTGGCGACCGACCGCCCGTCCCGACTTTTCCTTCCGAAGGTCAGTCCTCGGACATTGCCCCTCGTCGAGAAGTGAATCGGACAACGTCAGGGCAGGGGCGGTCTCTTGGGAATTGCAGGGTTCCGACATGAAACGGCAATGGAATCTCAGCTCGCTCGCGACCTCGTCCGCCATCGCAATCGCCGCATTCGCCGCGCCGGGGTGCGGTGATGACGGCCTGGGGACGCGCTACTCCGTGTCGGGTAAGGTGCTGTACAAGGGCGAGCCGGTGAAGAAGGCGAACATCAGCTTCATCCCCACCTCGCCGGATGGGCGCGGGGCCACCGGATCCGTCCAGGACGGTTACTACTCGCTGACGACGCTCACCCCCGGAGACGGCGCCCTGCCCGGGTCGTACAAGGTGACGGTGGACGACCGGCAAGTCGACTCGAACCAGGTCCAAACCGACTCCAACGCCCTCGCCAAGAAGCGAGGCGTGACTTACAACGCGATCCCCCAGGAGCTCCAGATCAAGGCCGCCAAGAAGGCAAAGGGTGCCCTCCCGGGCAAGTATCAGATTGCCGAGACCTCCGACCTCCAGAAGGACGTGAAAGCCGAGTCGAACACGATCGACATCAACCTGGCGGACTGAGTGTCCGTCTCGAACCACGGCCCTCGAAACCCGGTTTTTCCTGAAAAACCGGGTTTCGAGACGGGGACGGACACCGACGACTTCAACGCCTCTCCCATCCCCCTCCCACCGAATTCCCCTCGACCAATCCCCCGGCACGAATCCCCCCACCCGCGACCCATTTCCCGATCGCTACGAACTCGAATCGACTAGCCGCGCCCAGTCCGCACCATCCTGGCATTCGAGGACAAGGTTCGGACATCTCGCGACGCGATTCTTATCGGCCTTGGTTTTGCATATCCTGTTCGTGGCGAGAGTTGCCGCCGTCGACCGCCGCCCTCCAACAGGATTACCGCGATGCCAAGACTCGAGATGACCCCCGGCCCCTCGTCCAATTCGACCGTGGATCTCCCGGTGAAGGGCCAGACGGCGAGGCAACGGGTCAGGTTGGAACACGGGGCGATGACGCATCCCGGGAAGGTCCGGAAGAATAACGAAGACCACTTCCTGGTCGCTCGTTTGGCGAAGGCGATGACGGTCTGCTCGACGAGCCTCCCGGGAGCGGGCGGCACCCACTTCTCGGACGAAGAGGGATACTTGATGGTCGTGGCCGACGGCATGGGGGGGGCCGCCGCGGGAGAGACCGCGAGCGCCCTGGCCGTCGAGAGCGTCGAGCGCTTCGTCCTGGACACGCTCAAGTGGTTCCTCCACCTCGAAGGGCTCGAGGAGCACGCCCTGTTCGCCGAGCTCCGCCAGGGACTCGAGCGGGCCGACCGCACCGTCTTCGAGCGGGCGAAGGCCGACGTGACCTTGCACGGTATGGGCACGACGCTGACGATGGCCTACAGCATTGCAACCGACATCTTCATCGTCCACGCGGGCGACTCTCGAGCCTATCTCCTCCGCGACGGCCTCCTCGAGCAGATCACGAGCGACCACACGCTCGTCCAGGTCCTCGTCAACGGCGGTGCTCTCAAGCCCGAGGACGCCAGGAAGCACAAGAGCCGGAACATCGTGACGAACGTGATCGGCGGCCCTCGCGCCGGGGTCTTCGCCGAGATCCACAAGCTCAGCGTGAACGATGGCGACGTCCTCCTCCTGTGCTCGGACGGCCTGTCCGAGCCCGTGGATGACGACACGATCGCCAAGGCCCTCGAAGATCATCCCGACCCGAGCGAGGCCTGTGCGAGGCTGGTGGATCTCGCCCTCGAGCGAGGAGGTCCGGATAACGTGACCGCGATCGCCGCTCGCTACCGGGTTGGATGATCCCCAGTCCGCTCGAAAGCACCCGGGCAGGACGCCCGACCTGCCGGCCCTTGTCGAGGATCGCCTCGACGCGCGTGCGGTCAGCCCGGGGATCCCCTGGGATCGCGCCGGAATTCCAGGGAGGATCGAAATCTTCGGTCGAGCTTCCCCCGATCCCTCGCCTTTTGGGCAACGGCCGGGATGCGCGGGGGCCGATGCCAATGACCGAAGCACGTGGCCTACTCCCGGCCCCGATGAGGTTTCGCCCCCATCACTCGCGTCGCCCGGCCGCCGGGCGACTCTCGGGCCCTTGGGACCCCACCGATGCGACTCTCTTCAAAGTTCTGGAAACTCCTCGGAGGCGGCCTGGTCCTCGCGACCTTGGCCGTCGTGGTGGTGCGCACCTGGGTCGTCCCAGCAGTCATCGTGGGGCAGATCCAGACGAGGCTCGTGGGCAAGGTCACGATCCGCGACTGGTGGCTCGGGTTCGGATCGGCGGGGGTCATCGGACTGACGATCCACGAAGGCCCGGGCGCCGACTCGCCGGTCGTGGCGTCGATCGAACGCATTGGGACCGACCTGACGCTCGCCGGGCTCCTCCGCGGGCACGTGGTCCCCTCGAGGATCAAGATCGAGCAGCCGGACATCCTCTTTCGCCTCGATCGCGAGGGCCACTTCCTCAACCTCCCGGTCTTGCGCAAAGGGGGTGAGGGGGCGCCGGCCCGAATGCCGACGGTCTCCGCCGAGGAAGCCCGCGTGACCTTCCGTCGCGAAGGGAGGCCCGCCGAGATGGTCGTCACCGGCGTCTCGGCCCGGCTCGTCCCCGACTCGAAAGGCACCGCGCTTCGGGTCTCGGCCAAGTCCAACGACCCGACCTGGGGACGTTGGAATGCCTCGGGACAGCTCGACCCACTTTCGGGCAAAGGGGGCGAAATCCGTCTCTCGGGCCAGCGGGTTGAGGCCGACCCACGGACCCTGGAAAAGGTCCCGTTCGTCCCCCCCGAGGTCTGGGAGCACGTCGCCCCCCGAGGTCCGGTCGACGTCACCGTGAGCCTCAACTGGACCACGGGCCCCCAACCGACGTTCCGCACCGAGACCGAGGTCACGTTCCTCGAGACCGAGGCGCAGTTCTCGACTCTCGGCTTCCAGGCGTCAGGGACGACGGGCAAGCTCCTCGTCGACGACGGCCTCGTCACCCTCGAAGACGTCCGAGGGAAGGCAATTGGCGGTCAGGTCACGGCCTCCGGCTCCCTCGACTTCGGCCGGTCGCCCCCGAGCGTCGCGTTGGACCTCGGCCTCGAGAAGGTCGACGTCCTCGCCACGCCGAAATCCTGGCAGCTCGACGAGGCGGGGATCACCGGCCTCCTGACCGGCAAGGTCCAGCTCCGCGCCCTCCTCGATCCTTCCGGCATCGACCTCTCCGGATCTTCGGGCGAGGCGGTCGTGGAGAAGGGGAGCGTCCAGGGGATCCCCTTCAAGTCCCTCAAGCTGGCGATGCACGCCAAAGGGGGGGACCTGCAATATGACACGAAGTCCCCGAACTCCGCGCGTCGTCAACGCCGATCATCCTCCCCCATACGCCGAGTCTCGCTCCCGAAGCCTCGGGAGACTTTGGAAGCCGGCGTCAGCCTCGTCACGACGAGCCTGATCCTCACCGACACCGACCCTCCGAAGCCCGAGCCCACCCCGGCTCCCGCCGCGGACGACACCGCGAAGGTAGCCCCGGCGCCCGAGCCCACGTCGGCACCGACACCGGCCCCCGAGCCGACGTCCCCCCCTCCCGCTTCCAACGTGGCACCTGAGAAGCAGGCCAAATCCCTTCTCAAGGGAGGAATCCATCTCCCCCAGTCGATCTCGACCCAGTTGGAGCTCGAGGACGTCGACGTCGCACAGATCATCGCCAAGGTGCAATTCATGGTCGGCTTCCCGTTCCCGATCCCGGTGACGGGCCGCTTGTCGTTGAAGGCCGACGCGACGATCCCGCTGGGGACTCTCCGCGACATCAAAGGATATGCATTCCACGGCGACCTGACCCTGAACGCGGCCTCGATCGACAGGGTGGATTTCAACACGGTGTCGGCCCGACTCGACCTCGCGGATGGCGTGGTCGAGCTCAAGGACCTCCGAGGGAGGCTCGCCGATCGGCCCGACGGGGGCCCGGACAATCCCCCCGAGGCCCACCCGAAGCCCCTCTCGATCGACGGCCCGCTCCCCCCGAACGAGTTTCGTGGCGCCCTCCGCGCCGAGCTCGCTCCCCTCGGCAAGTTCACGGCGGAACTGGAAGGGAACCAGTTACCCCTGGGCGAGCTCGCCGCGCCGGCGCTGCCCCGGCCGACCCCGCTCTCGGGCCTCGCCTCACTGAAGATCAAGGCGAGGGCCGACCTCCCCTCGGCCGGCGACCCCAACGCCTGGGTCGTCTCGGGAGAGACCGACGGGAGCCGGATCACCTACCAGGGCGCGACGCTCGACGGGGTCTCCCTCCGGTTCGCCCTCGAGGCAGGCCGATTCGAGGTCAGCCGACTCGCGGCCCAGCTTCAAGGGCACCCATTGACCGCACACTTCGGCATCGGCCTCAAGGCCCCCTGGCCCTTCACCGGGGCGGTCGACGTCTCCGACTGGAACCTGGCCTCGCTCGACGCCCTGATCCCCGACACCCCGAAGCCTTCGCCGATCGCCGGGATCCTGAGCGGTCACGCCGAGGCGTCGGGGACGGCCGACCCCTGGGCGGTGCAAACCCTCGGGCACGGGCAGGTCGCGCGGTTCCAGGCCGGCCCGGTCGCCCTCGGCGACGTCCCGTTCCGCTGGACGACCGAGGGAGACGTGATCATCGTCTCGGGGATCGATGCCCGCCCGTTCGGCGGCCGGATCACGGCCGAGGGCCGCTGGCCCCTCCACGGCGGCAAGCCCGAAGGCTCGGCCACCCTCAAGGGGATCGACACCGCGCAGATCACCGCGATCCTCCCCGGACAGGGTCTGAAGCTCACGGGCAAGGCCGACGGCCAGTTGGCATTTGCCTTGAACGACGCCCGCGCCCTCGAGGCGAACGTTCAGGTCGCAGCCCCCGATCTGACCGTCCAGGGGATCCCGGCGGAAGAGGTGCAAGTCTCGCTCAAGGCCGTGGAAAAGGCCTTGAACTACGAGGTGACCGCCAAGAGCCTGGGCGGCCGGATCAAGTTCCTCGGGGACTTCCCGTTGTCGCTAGCCTCACCCGACAGTGGGGTTTCTCCGATCTCGCTGGCGAAAGGTGAGCTCCGATACGTCGGGTTCACCCTCCACCAGCTCTGGAAGGCGCTCGGGATCTCGGGGTCCGCGACGTTGCTCGACGGATTCGGTGCGATCAACGCCAACGTGCGACAGGTGTTCTCCGGGTCGGAGAGCGGGCTCTGGGCGAGCGGGGTCGTCGAGCTCCGCGAGCTGGGATGGCTCGGACACCCGGCCCTCGGGCATCTCCGGGGGGTCGTCGTGAAGTCCCCGGTGAATTGGCGTGTCGAACCCCTCACCGGCGAGCTGGCCGGGGGGACGGCGAGCGGCCTCCTGTGGGGAACAACGCCGACCAAGGGGCCGAAACGCGTCGGCTTCAACCTCCGAATCGACCGCGCGTCATTCGCTCGGGCCGTCTCGTTCCTGCCGTACGTGGCCCAGAAGCTCAACGGATTCGGGACACTTCGACTGGCGGGGAATTTCGACGACGCCTTTCGGGCCTCGGGCGACCTCCACATGGCCGAGGCAAAGTTCGCGGGCGTCCCGCTCAGCGAGCTCCGCGTCCCGGTCGAGATGACCGTCTCCCCCGACTCGGGGGCGGGGGCCATCCACATCCGCCGCATGGCCTCGCGGGTCGCCGGAGGCCAGGTCCGAGGCGACGCCACGCTCAAGCTCGGCGCGGACCGAGCCTTCCAGTCCCAGTTCCAACTGACGGGCATCGATCTCCAGACCCTGACTCATCTCGGAGCCGACTCGACCCGTCCGTCCTCGGGGCGGATCAACGGCCGGATCTCGCTGGCTGGGTCGAACCCGAGCAAGCCCCAGCACTATCGCGGCAAGATCAACCTCGACCTCGACGACGCCTCACTCTTCTCCATCCCGGTCTTTCGCGAGATCGAAAAATTCCTCGGCGCCGCCCGGAGCGGGCTGTTCGAAGACGGGGATATGGTCGGCACGATCGCCAACGGCCAGTTGATCGTCGAGATGCTGACCCTCCAGGGCCGGATCGTCCAGCTCCACGGCACGGGCACCATCGGCTTCGACACCCAGTTGAATCTCGAAGTTTTGATCAACACCAACCAGATCATCCCCGAGACCGGACAGGCCCTCGTCGGCCTGATCCCCGGGCTCCGCGACACCCTCGGCCGGGGCGGCGAGGCCTCCCTCCGCGTCGCCAACTACCTCTCCAACCGCCTGCTCAAACTCCGCGTCACCGGCACCCTCAAGAACCCCTCCGTCTCCGTCGACTCCTCGATCCTGGTCGCCGACACCGCCGTCTCCTTCTTCGGCGGGGTGCTCAAGCTGCCCCTCGGATTCATCAAGTGATCGGATCATCGCATTGGTGATCAAAGATTCGGTCGGACAGACATCGAGCGGCCGCATCACACCGTCAGATGGGGATCACTTTTGCGTCCCCCGCGTACTTGTAGGTTGGCTCTCCAAGCGATTGCACCGACGTCCCCCATGGCCTTCACCCATCAAATCCTGCAGTCTCATAGGGTGGACACCGCCCACCGGCCGTCCCGCCTTCATGGTGGTGGATGCCCACGCGACAAGTCGACATACCCAACTTCTAGCCCAGCGATATCACCAATGATTACACAAGCTCTTTTGCTTACCTGATCTCGTATCGTGAAAATCGATAGCTAGGCCCCCGCGATAGGACCTTGGTAGAATCGGGGCATCCCCGAGCCCCAAATCCCTATCGGAGTCCGCCATGAGGATCCTAGCCACGTTCGCGTTGGTAGTCCTTTCCTGCTTACCGGCAAGGGCCCAAGGCATGGGCGGCATGCCCGCAGCACAGCCGAAATCCATTGAGACCGAGCTTCTGGAGATGGAGCAGGAGGCCGACAAGACGGCCCTGAAGGAGGCGTTGGTGCTCCAGGCACGACAGGACATGAAGTCATTGTCCGGGCCTGAACAGCAGGTGGCCGCCGAGCAGGCCAAGACACTTGCCGATTTCATCGACAGGAAGAAGAAGGCTATCATCGGTCGCAATGCCGAACTGAGAGAGCTTCGGAATCCCAAGGTCGCCGCCGCCGCGGCCGCCGCCAAACCAGCCCAATTCGACTGGCGGGCCGCCATCGAGAAGTCGGAAAACGCCAGGATCGAATCCCAACTCCACCAGGCTCAGGTCAGTCTTCTCGAGCCCGAGCTTGCCTCGGCCATCGAAGAACTTGCCGGCGCCGAACATGCGGCCGGCAAAGATGAAAAGCTAAGCGCCAAAGCCGATGAAGCGAGAAAGGCTTACGAGAAGATCAAGGCCCAGTATCTGGAGCACAGCAAACAACTGCGTTTGGAGCAACAGGAAGCAGGCGGGATGGGCGGCGGCATGGGGGGCATGGGCGGGCAGGGAATGAGGTAAACCTCCTTGCAACCCGTTCGGGCTTTGGCAACGGGCCAGAACGCCACCGGCGGGGGGACGGATTCGACACGGCCCCCCGCATGCGTCCAGAACGAACATCTCCGGCCCGATCTCATCGACTCAAGGTTTCTCGTCTCCGCCTGATGAATCGCCCTGCGACAGTTCGACGAGGCATGCCGAACCGAAGTCTTCTGTTGCTTTCCCTTGCTCATGGTGACGAAATACCGGCCCAGTCACTCACGAGCCCAGGCTTTTCAGGACAAGAATCGCCCACGGCGCTGCCCTTCATTCATGGTCGATGGTGCTCATCTTTCAAAAATCTATTGTTCATACAACTCAAGGAACCGCGGATCAACGTCCGGCGGTGGTGTTGAATCATACTTCGCAAAAAGAATCTCGTTCTCCAACCAAAAACGTGAGAGAAACGCCTCGAACGAAACCGCCTCGAAATGGAACTCCGTTTCCGTGAGATCCTCGGGTTCGTAATCTATCTCATCGGCGTCAAAAAACGTCAACGACGACACGATGCAGTGGTCTGACGCGTCTTTGTTTGTATACAAATACCAGAAGGCGCACCCCTGCTGATCTGCGAGAAACCGGGTTAAGAAGCCACCCGCGAACGGCAGTAAAGCTTCGGCAACATCCAGATAGCATGCGGTGACCGATCGGAGATGGGCGTGGAGTGCGGGGGTGCGGACAAACGCAACGAATTCCTCCGGAAGAGTTGTCCCGTACCCGCTCGCGGACGCGATGACGGACTTGAGCTGTGCGGGAAGTTTTCTCGCGCCACGGTCGCCGATGGCCCATTGGCTGTGCCGTGGAGTTTGGGTAAGCCAAGCGAACGAACCATCAAGTGTGTGGGGCAGCTCTTTGAGATCAACTTCATTCGTGAATGGCGACTCGTTGGGTCGCATCGCAGCCTCGACTTCTTTTGTTAAAGCCTTGCCGAGCGGGCGCCTCACGGCCCACCTGCCTTTGCATCATCCATAGTGGGCGACGTCCACCCGACAAGACTACGAGTAAACATCCCAAGGCTTGCCCCATTTGGCACCGCGAGCAAGCAGGCTGGCTACGACCTCGGTGTGTCCACCGCGATTGGCTCGATAGAGTGCGGTATCAGTGGGCCAACCAGTATTGATCGACGCCCCACGATCCAATAAACGAGTGACGATTTCGACTCGGCCCATCTCGGACGCGAGCATGAGAGCGGTCGCGCCGATATCGTCGGTTCCCCCGATCTCGGCTCCCCTGTCGAGCAGCATGTCCGCCATCTCGACCGGGCCGACGTGCGCGGCGAGCATCAGGAAGGTGTCGTGCATCCCGAAATTGGACTCACCATTGATGTCGATCGAGGCGTCATCGTCGATGATCCTCTGAGCCATCTCCACATCACCCAGAAGGATCGCCTCTCGAAGTCCGAGGCGCCCCCCGGCCGACATAAGCCGTTCCAAGAACCGAGCGTCCGGCTCCCGCTTGATTCGGCACCTGCCGGATTCGACAACCCATCCACGGGCCCAAAGGGCCGCATGGGTCATGGCCGAATTCTGGTTCGATTCCCGATTGGGATCCGCCCCTCGGTCCAAGAGCCACTGAAGCGTTTCCATGTCGCGCCCGTAGACCGCAACCATCAGGGCCGTCCACCCGTACTCGCCCGGCGAGTCGACGTCGGTTCCATCTTCAAGCAATCGCGCGAGCGTCCTGGTATCACCTCGTATCGCTGCCACAAACCATTCCGAAATCGTAGCCTTTCCCAATACGAAGCAGGCCAAACCACAAATACCATTAGAAATATCTTTACATACCATGCAGCGATAATCCGCACGATTTATTTCAGGCCGCGACATCGGATGGGTTCCCCGCTCGCCCCACGGGAAGACTTCTCATGACTCGTCCGTCCGCATGGCTGTCGAATCCAGTAATCGCAGAGTATCACGTCATGGGCTACAAAGCCATGACAACAGATGTAATCTTGCAAGCGACCGCTGCCAGTCGGGGCGCGTAACCAACAGTACTCCTGGCCGAAATGGCAGTCGAAGTCGTCGATAAATTTGTCAGATCTTCGGATGGCGGACTCCACATACGTATGCTCGGTCAGGTCGGCGAGGCAATGCGTTCTCCCCTTGTGGTCGTTCAGCAGACGGCAGTAAGTTCACAACCGACCGCCAAAGTCTTCGATGACGGAAATGAAGCTCCTGCCGACGTTGACAGACTCTTACAAATCGACGCGCCCTCCGGGCGTAGAATCCGAATCGTTGCGAAAGGGTCGGCCCGACCATCGATGCGCGGCCAGGCCACGGGCAAGGGCAAGGGCAAGGGCGGTCGATGACGACTCACATGTCCCTCTCGAGGAGGATTCATCCGAGGATGCTCGACACAACAACGTCCGACCCGATTCCGGATGAGCTCGAGGCCCCGAGTGCTCCCGGGCGTAAGCTCGGGCTTGAATGGGGCGTACTGGCGACGATCACCGTCGTGGCGGCCGTCCTTCGGCTCTGGAAGCTCGACCAGAACGGATACGGGAACCTGTACTACGCCGCGGCCGTCCGGAGCATGCTGGAAAGCTTCGGAAACTTCTTCTTCGGCGCACTGGACCCGGGCGGGTTCGTTACGGTGGACAAGCCGCCGGTCGCGCTCTGGATCCAGGCCCTCAGCGCGAAGGTCTTCGGCTTCGAGGGGGTGAACCTCCTCTGGCCGCAGGCTCTGCTGGGAGTGGCGACGGTCGTCCTCACCTATGCGGTCGTCCGCAAGCCCTTCGGCGCGGTCGCGGCCTTGCTGGCCGCCGGCGTGCTGGCGGTCACCCCGATCTGCGTCGCCGTCGACCGCGATAATCTGCCCGATTCGGCGCTGGTGTTCGTCCTGGTGCTCGCGGCCTGGTGCCTGAGCCGGGCGGCCGAGAACGGGCGACTCGGGCCGCTCCTCGCCTCGACGGCGCTCGTCGGGCTCGGCTTCAACATCAAGATGCTCGCCGCGTTCCTGGTGCTCCCGACCTTCTACCTCGCGTACTGGCTTTCGGCCCCCCTCGTATTCAAGACGAGGCTCCTGCGGCTCGCAATCGCGACGGTGGTGCTCGTCGCGGTCTCGCTCTCGTGGACGATCATCGTCGAGCTGACCCCGAAGTCGAGTCGGCCTTATATCGGCGGATCCCGAAACAACTCCGCGCTCGACCTGGCCCTCGGCTACAACGGGCTCGGCCGGATCTTTGGCGGCCTCGGGAACATGGGCCCCCCCCGAGGCCGACGCGGGCCGGACGGCGTCGCGAAGGCCGACACGAACGCCTCGGCCGCGACACCGTCCGTGATCTCCAAGGCCAAGGCAAACGCGAAGGGGAACGAGGAGCAAGACAAGACCTCCCTCGCATCGAAGACGGACGACCCGCCTCCGCCGGGGGCGGGCGCGGGGGCAGGCCCCTGGCCGCCGGGAGGGCCGGGGGGTGGATTCCCGCCCGGGGGGCCGCCGGGATTCGGGGGGAGAGGAGGGCCTCCCGGGTTCGGGGGGACGCCGGGTCCCTTGCGATTCGCCAACGCCGGAATCTCCGGGCAGATCACCTGGCTCTTCCCCCTGGCGATCCTCGGCGCGGCCGTGGCCGCGTGTCGGATCGGGTGGCGGAGGCCCTGGTCGCCCGCCCTGATCATCCTGTTCGTCTGGGCCGGGTGGTTCTTTACGCATTGGGTCATCTTCAGCTTCGCGCAAGGGATTTTCCATGAGTATTACACCGTCGCCATCGGGCCGGCCCTCGCGGTCATGGTTGGGGTGGGGACGGTCGCGCTCTGGGACGATTCGCGCAGGGGTGGCTGGCGAGGCGGGCTCTTCCCCGCCGCGCTCCTGCTTACCGCGGGTTGGGAGAGCTATGTCGCAAGCTTCAGCCCCGAATGGCGACGCTGGCTGATCCCAACCCTCGCCGTTGGGGCCTTGATCGGCGCCGTCGGCACGATCCTGGCGAGACGACGGACTGAAGGCAAAGGTCCCCTCCGGCTCGAGACGCTCGCCGCGGGGGTCGGCGTCGCGGCCCTCCTTGTCGGCCCCACGGCCTGGTCGCTCACGCAGATCATGACGCGAGGGAACTCGATGATGCCGGCCGCGGATCCGGGCGTCCTCTTCGGCCGGAGCAACGGGCCGTTCAACATGGGGCCGCGACAGTTCGAGGCCGAGACCGAACGGGCCGAGACCCTCGCCAACTTCCTCAAGGCCAACCGCAAGGGCGAGCGGTTCCTCGTCGCCGCGCCCAGCAGCATGGAAGTCGCCCCGATCATCATCCACACCGGCGAGATGGTGCTCTGCTTCGGCGGGTTCATGGGGGCCGACCCCGTGCTCACCAAGGACGAATTCGTCGCCATGATCAAGGAGGGGCAGTTCCGGTACGTGTTCCTCGGGGGCGGGCCCGGTGGCGGCGGAGGGCCTCCCGGCGGCCCAGGCGGCGGTGGCCCGCCCGGTGGCTTCGGCGGGCCCGGCGGCCCTCCGGGCATGGGGAGGGGTAATTCCGAGATCCTCACCTGGGTCCGCGAGAACGGCAAGGAAGTCGACTCGAAGCTCTGGCGCAAGGAGGACCCGACCGAGGACGCCGAGCCGGCAGGGCCTCCCGGCCCGGGCGGAGCGCCAGGGGACGACTCGAGGCCCGGCGGCGGAGGGCCCGGTTTTGGTCCCGGCGGGCCCGGCCGTGGCCGAGTGCCCGGCTTCGGGCGAGGGAAGCTCTTCGACTGCCGGCCCGAGTCCGGCACGGTCGCCACGGCCTCGCGCTGAATAGTGTCGACCGATTTCACATATTCAACCTCGATGATTCCTCCCGAGGAGGACCGATGCTCCTTTCCTTGGTGATCCCCGTCTACAACGAGGAGGACGCCCTGCCGGCCCTCCTCGACGCCCTCTATCCGGTCCTCGACGCGATGGACTGTGATCACGAATTGATCTTCGTCGATGACGGTAGTCGCGACGGCACCAGGCGGATCCTCAGGGCGGCGGCCGAGGCCGACCCGAGGATCAAGGTCCTCGGGTTCAGCCGGAACTTCGGCCACCAACCGGCGATCACTGCGGGGCTCGACTTCGCCAGTGGCGACGCCGTGGTGGTCATGGACGCCGACTTGCAGGATCCTCCGGAGCTGCTCCCCCGGATGGTCGAGTTCTACCGAGAGGGCTACGACGTCGTCTCCGCCCAGCGGATGGCCCGCGACGGCGAATCCGCGTTCAAGCGGGCGACCGCCTCGCTCTTCTACGGCTTGATGCGACGCGCGGTCGACGAACGGCTCCGGTCGCAGGTCGGCGACTTCCGCCTCTTCAGCAGGGCGGCGGTCACCGCGATCCGAGGCTTCCGCGAGCAGCATCGATTCATGCGAGGCCTGGTCGCCTGGCTCGGGCTCCGTGAGGCGATCCTGCCGTTTCGCCGGCCCGCCAGGGTCGCCGGGACGACCAAGTACCCGGCCTGGAAAATGGCCCGGTTCGCCTGGACGGCGATCTCGTCGTTCTCGGCCCTGCCACTGAAGCTCAGCCTCGTCGCGGGCCTGCTCCTGTCGGGGTTCGGCGTGATCTACTCCGGCTATGTCATCTACGAGACCCTCGTGCTCGGGACCACCATCCGAGGCTGGAGTTCGCTGGTCTGCCTCCAACTCGTGTTCTCCGGAGCCACGCTGACGGTCGTCGGCCTCATGGGGGACTACGTCGCGAGGATTTATGAAGAAGTGAAGGGGAGGCCGCTTTACGTGGTCTCCGAGGTCCTGAACCTCGCGGCCGGCTCGGCCCCGCCGGCGAGGACGATTTGCGTCGCCTCGCGCCCAACACCGAGGGACGACCGACCATCGTCCGAGTTCCCGCCCAAAGGCGACTCGCCCCCAAGCCGAACCGCCACTCTCCCGATAGGAGCGAATCGGTGAGTACCCCCGTCGAATCGCGACGCTATCATGCCCTCGACTGCGTCCGGGCCACCGCGATGCTCCTGGGAGTCCTCTACCATGCCTTGATGTTCGGCGCGATGGGGAGGGGGGGCCCCGGGCCGGGTTTCGGCGGGATCCCGATGCGGCTCCAGGACTGGATGCACAGCTTCCGGATGCCCCTGTTCTTCCTCATCTCCGGCTTCTTCGGCGCGATGATGCTCGAGAAGTACGGCACTCGCGGCTTCCTCTCGAGGCGATGGTCGCGGATTGGCCTACCGCTCCTCGTCGGCCTGCTGACGTTCGTCCCGCTCGACCAGGCGATCCGAGGGACCCTAGGCGGCCCGGGGGGCGGCCCTCCCGGCGCCGACCGACCGGGACGCCCTCCGGGCGGCGGCCCGGCGTTTGACCGAGACATCGCCCGAGGCGGCCCCCCCGGCGCCCCGGCCGGGCCGGAAAGCTTCGGGCCGCCCAGTCGCGGCCCCAGGGGCGAGGGGCCGGGGGGATTCGGCATGCCCGGCGGTGGGGGAGGGCCGGGGCGAAGGCCCTTCGGCTTCGGGCCTCGTCCCAGCCCGATCGGCGACGCGATCTTCGGGTCTTACTCGCGGTACTTCCGCCTCGAATACCTCTGGTTCCTCTGGTACTTGCTCGTCTTCGCCACGATCACACCGCTCCTGGCGAAAGCCCTGCGAGTCGTCCCCGAGCCGATCGATCGGGCCGGGCGCAAGCTCCTCGCCTGGAATTTCGCGCCGATGCTGCTCGGACTGGCTGCGACTCCCGCGCTCATGGCCACCTCCGGCGCGTTCGGATGGTCGCTGGGCCTGGCCTCGGGAATCTTCAGCGGAGTCCCCGACTTCGTCTACCAGTATCAGCCCGACATGCCCTTCTATTTCATCTACGTGCTCGCCGGCTGGTGGCTCTACCGCGTGCCGACCGGGCTCATCGAGGCGGCCCGCCACTGGCCCTCGAGCCTGCTCGTGGGCCTCGGAGGGCACATCGCCGGCTCGGTGCTCTCGTCAATGTTCGCGATGCGCACCGACCTGCCTTATTTCAACCTGATTCGAATCGCGGGCTACACGACGTACGCCCTCGGGGGCGCCTACACGGCGTTCGGCGTCCTCGGCCTCTTTCAACGCACCATCGACCGCCCGACTCATGCCGGCCGATACCTGGCGGACACCGCGTTCTGGGTCTACCTCGTCCACCTGCCGCTCCTGACACCGATCCTGACCGCGATCCGGCGATTCGGCCTCCCATGGTGGGTCCAGGCCCCGCTTGTCGCGTCGGCGACCACGGCCTCGGCCTTGCTCCTGTTCGAGCTCCTCATCCGCCCCACGCCGCTCGTCCGACTCTTCGGCCCCGCGCCTCGTCGCCGACTCGACCGATCGAAGTCGGATGAGGCGTCCCGCGAGCCCGACGTCGAAGACACACCGAAGCTCAGCAAGCGGATCTCCGACGAATTCAACACGTCGGCACCGGCCCACTAATTCGCATTAGAAGGGCGGGGGAGCGGCGGGCGAAGAGGATCCGGCCGGGGGCGTCGCCGCCTTGTTGGAAGGACGGGTCGTCGTGCGGGGTTTCGTCGTACTCGGGGCGGCGGCCCCTCGGGCGCCGGTGCGAGGGGGGGTGATCCCGGCGACGTCTCCCCCTTCGGCCGGGTTGGGGCTCGTCCCTTCGATGGTGTCGCTGGTCGATCCGTTGAAACGGATCAAGGTCCCGGGCATCAGGGTGACCGACGTCGAGACGATCAGGGCGTCGTTGGGGCGGAACAGCCCCGAGACCTGGACGCGCTCGGGGCCGGGGCGTCCGAGGACCTTCACGGGGATGTCGGTCACGTACTCGTTGCGGATCACCTGGACCTTCGAGCCTCCCCCCGCCTCGCTCTTCTCGGCATCCTTGAGGGCCCGCGAGGGGATGGTCGCGAGGGGCGTGGTCGGGAGTGAGGGGCCGAGCACGCGCTGGCCGGGCTCCATTTCACCCTTGGGGTTGGAGACGATCACCCACGCGGCCGAGAACGGCGTGGAGAGTTCGCGCAGGGTGGCGAAGACTTCGGGCAGGGGCAGGAGCGCGTGGACTTTGCCCGCGACCGACTGCCCTTCGACACTGACGTTGATGGCCGCCCCGACGGCGACCGAGCCACGCTCGACCGGCACGAGGGCGCGGAGGCTGGACACATCGGCGAGATCGGCCACCGTCGCCCCCTTGGGCAGATACTGGCCGGAACTCACGCTCACGTCCAGGAGACGGCCCGCGAACGGGGCCCGGAGGGTGCAGCGATCGTGATCGAACTCGGCGAGCTCGAGCCGGGCCTGCGCCGCCTCGAGCTGGGCCTGGGCCGCGACCGAGTTCGGCGCGATCGTCAGGGCCGCCTTCGCCTCCTTCACGTTGGCCTGGGCGATCTTGAGCTTCGCGGCGGACTCGGTCCGGTCGAGCTGGGCGAGCTCTTGCCGCTCCCGCACCGTCGCCCCGACGGGCTCTTCCATGCTCCGCAAAATGCCGTCGAACGGCACCGTCACCGTCACGCGCCGGATCGGCTCCAGGACTGCGTTGATCTGATACCGATCGGGAGCTCTGAGCTCGATCGGAGCCGTCTCGATCTTGGCCGAGGTTGGGAGCTGCCCCCAAGATTCGGCCGAAGGCACGATCGCCAGGCCCAGGATCGCCAACAACCCTCTCCGGATGTTCATGCCGGACTCCCGTGATGCGTTGAGAAGCCGAGGGGGACACGTTCCGTCCGCACCAGCATTGAAGGGCGACCTTTACCGTAACCCCGAAAGAATACGCCCGTCAACAGTTTCGATACGTTCACCCAAACACGGAGTTATCACGGCGTTGCGAACGCCGATTACCGCCAACGAATTCCCACTATAAATCATAGTTATCTTTTTATAAAATAAAAATTTTATTCGCAATAAACCCACGAGTTGCGCCTCCCGACATCACGTGCCCGAAGCGCAAACGAGTGAAGGGTTTCGATTTCGGCAAAACAGGTTCACTCGCTTGCGCTTCGGGCTCGTAAGGAGCCTTGCGACGAATGAGTCGTGTGGGAACGGCCCGAGGGCGTTCCGCCCCGGCCGCGGCCCGCTCACTGGCGGAGGGGACGCTCGGCGGATAGCATCGTGGAGGAAGAACCAACGAGGTCCGGTGGTTCGGGGCGGGGAATCTCGAGCCCTCGAGATCTCCGTCGAAGGTCGTGCGAAAGGGTTTCATGAAACGGTCGACCGGGCAGATCCTCCGCAGGCTCGGGCTCCTGACCGAGGCGGTTTGCCTCCTCGGGATCGTCTCCTCCGCGAAGGGGAAGCTTGGCCCCTTCCGGGTTGGGGGGAACGACGCCGATCAGATCCTCATGGTCGGCGTGGCGGTCGGATTCCTGTTCTGGGTCGCGGGTACGCTCGCAATCTACTGGCCTCGCAAACGACCCGCTTCCGAGGAACCCCTCGACCCGTAGGCCTTCGTTCGGCCCCCGGGCAACACGTCGCTCACGTGGAAATGGGCTCGGGCGACATGGACGAGAAGTCGGGTTTGACGTCGGGGTTGATCTTCTGGCCGTAGGCCTTGCCCAGGGGAGAGGCCTCTTCGATGATCTTGTTGATCTGCCCGGACGTGAGCACGATGAGGCTCGTGATCCAGAACCAGAACAGCAGGACCATTACTCCGCCGAGGGAACCGTAGGTCTTGTTGTAGTTGGCGAAGTTCTGCACATAGGCGCGAAAGCCATACGTCACGGCGAGGAAGATGAGCGCCCCGGCGATGCTGCCCGGGGTGATCCATTCCCAGCGCTGTTCGGCGTCCGGTCCGAAATAGAAGGTGAGTGCGAAGCTCAGCAGGAGCATGAGAAAGACGACGAGACCCTGAACGGCGGTCGCGATGGCGGCCTCGTGGGCCCTCAGTCCCATCCAGCGCAGGATCTGCGGCCAGGCGACGATCGCGAGGAGCGAGCCCACGAGGATCGCGGCCTGGACCACGGTCATCACGATCGCGACCAGGCGCAGCTTCCAGATCGGCCGCGAGTCCACCACGCCGTAGATCCGGTTCATCGCGTCGATGATCGCGACGAACAGGCTCGACGCCAGCCAGATGGTAATGATCAGGCCGACGGAGATCAGGCCGACCGGGGGTTCATGCTGCATCCGGCCGATCTGGTCCTTGACCACTTCGAATGCCTCCTTCGGAAACAAGGACTTGAGCGTGGTTTCCAGGGTTTCCACGGTCAAGTTGCCGAGCCCGAGCGAAGCCCGCGACCGGCCGGTCACGTCGGGCAGGAGTTGGACGGCGAAGACCAGGGTCAAGCCGAGGAACGGGACGAGGGCGAGCATGCCGTAGAAGGCCACGGCCGCCGCACGGGTCATGATCTCGTTCTCGATGACCTTCTTCCAGGTCCGGACGACCAACTCGCGAACGGTCAGCCCGCCGAGGCTGATTGCCTCGCGGAGTCGAAGCGGCAGATGCATGATCGCGACCCTCCCCGGGCGCCAGATGGGGTCTGGGGCTCGTTCTCCAGGACACGCCCTCCACTGTGGCATCCGGCGTGCCAACGGCACGGCGTTCGCGTTAGGAAGGGGGAAGAGCCCGCGGCCGACGTCGCGGGCCGACGGAGAGCCCTTCTCATGAACAGGCGACCAAAGCGGGACCCCCTGCGTATCGCGGCCGCGACGGCCCTGCTGTGGGCCGGTTGCGGCCCGAGCGAGTCGGGCATGCCCCTGGGGACCGAAAAGACTGCGGTGCGTTCCGACCTGCCGGCGCCCGCCCCAACGAACTCAAGTTCGGCGCCCACGCCGGGAGCCGCGGCGACGGGCACCGAGGCCACGTCCCGATGAGCATCGAGATCACCTCCCATCGGATCAGAAACGGAGAATCACATGGACCCATTGACACCGATCACCGGCCTCATCGATAAGACCGAGGAGATCATCGGCCACAGCCCCCACCCCGCGATCGTCGCCCTCCCGATCGGCGCCTGGGCGGTGAGCAACGTATGCGACACCGCGGCCCTCGCCACCGGGAGCGACGCCTTCGACGACGCCGCCCGGATCAGCATGGGGGTCGGGCTCGTCGGCGCCTTGGGCGCGGCGATCACCGGGATTCGCGACTATTCCTTCATCCCCAAGGGCCGCCCGAGCCACGACGTCGCCACCGCCCACGGACTGGGCAACGCCCTGGCCGGGACGCTCTTCGCGACGAGCTTCGTCCTCCGGGTCCGCGACCACCAGCAGGGTCGGCCCGCAAGCCTGCTCTCCCGGACCCTGGCCCTGGCCGGCGGCGGCCTCGTCCTCTACACGGGATGGCTCGGCGGCAAACTCGTCCAGGAGTATGGCGAGGGGGTCAAGCCCGTGATGGATCAGATGTCGGAGGAAGAGGACGAGCACGGCCGTGGTCGCGAGCGTCTCTCCCCGGAAGCACCGCTCGGGATCCACGCTTGAGCGTGTTTGATCGCTCGCGTGAACAACCAACAAAGGGGGCCGTGATTCATGCGAGAATCACGGCCCCCGACTTTTGCTGGATCCTATCTTGAAACCCGGTCTTCTCTTGAAGACCGGGTTGGCTCATGTATCGAGATCGGTGCCTGAGCTATCCCGAAGGATGGGCAATGCCCACCGGTCTTTCCAGGTGACGACTGAGGGGCGGGAAAGCCGTCGACACGCGATCCGCCTTACCGGGCCTCCCGGAAAGCTGGTGGGCAGTGCCCACCCTACAAAAAATATCAGCATCGATTTCTTTTTATGTTATGAGCCGGCACTTACTTCGGATCGGCATTTTCAGGAGAGAGGGCGCCGTGCACGACCAGGCGGTTGAGGCCTTCCTGGAGGGCATCGCGGTGGGCCTTCTCTTCGGTCAGGACGGCCGACAATTCGCGGGCGCTTTCGGCGTCGCCGACGGCCTGGAAGGCCTGGATCCAGGCCGTGCACCAGTGGATTGCGTTGGCCTTGGCGATGAGGTCGTGCCCGACGAGCTGGAGGGGGGTCGAGCCGAGCTCGCCGACCTTGCCCCGGAGCCGGCCCAGGGTCTCGCTGATCCCGCCCGCCACGCTCCGGGCCGGCGTGTGGCCATAGCGGGTGGCGATGGTCTCGATGATGGCAAGGTGGCGCTCGTCGGCGTCGGCGATCTCGTGATAGAGGACCCCGAGGGTCGCGTCGGGAGGCGCCTGCGACCGAGACTTGGCCTCGTCCATCAGGGCCTGTTCGGCGGCGATCCCCTTGGAGAATTCCTCGGCGATCCAGGTGCGGTCGATCGTGGATGCAGTAGCCATCGATGGCCTTGACTTTCTGATATGTACCGAGATTGGAGAGATGCGAAGGGTGGCGGTCCGACCGCCGACATCTCCTTCTCAAGGGCAACCCCCATGCCAATCCCGGACGATCCCGGGCGAGTCGCCCCGGCCGCTCGGGATCAGGCCAGCCTCGCAGGCCAGTCGAGGATGATGCGGGTGGATTTCCCTTCGTCGGCCTCGAACCTGGCCGAGCCCCCGAACATCTCGCTGATTCTCGCGACGATTGCGAGGTCCATCCCGCGGCGTTCCGCCGCAGTGCCGCAGAGGCGTTCGAAGAGCTGGGGGCGGAGCTCGACCGACTTCACCGACGGGGGAGGGGCCTGGTCGATCCGGAGCTCCGTCACGAGTCGGTCCGGCCCTCCGTAAAGTTGGATGCGTACCCCCACGCCGTTGGCCGCCGCCAGGGCGTTGTTGAGGGCGTACTGGATCGCCTGTCGGGCCCTGACCATATCCAACGAGGCTTCGGCGGGACACGAATCCTGAATTTCCAGACGGATCGACTCGGCCTTGTGGGAGCCCGGCTTCGCCGAACGATCCTCGACCACGTCGGCCAAGAGCCGCTCGGGGCTGAACTCGGTGGGAGGTCCGGCCGACTCGAGCTCGAAAAGCCGGCAGTAGTCGCTGAGCTGCGAGAGCATCCGCTCGATCTGCTTGAAGTTCTCCTCGACGAACCGGAGGTCCTCTTCGAGCTCGGCGTTTCCCTTGGGAATGGCCTGGTCGATCATCCGGAGCGAGAGGCCGATGACGTTCAGCGGCGTGCGGAGGTCGTGAACAATGAGCGGGAAGAATCGCGAGTCGGTAGGCAAGGGCGAAGACTTCGTGGCCTCGCTCGAGCCCTTGCGGCGGCGGAGAAGTCCCGTCACCCGAGCCGCCAACTCCCGAGGGGCCGACGATCGCCAGACCCAGTCGTCGGAGTCTTCGCCCAGGGAGAGAGACTCATGGCCGCCTTCGAGGCCGGCCTCGAAGACGTCGAGGATCGGGATGTCCAACGTCCGCGCGATCGCCCCCAGGGGAGCGAACCGCGATGAAGCCACGGCCGGGCTGCCGATCCTCACGAGCAGCGCCGGGCGGACGCGCCGCAAGGCCGCGGCCGTCCCGTCCATGCTGTCGAACGGCTCGACCCGGAACCCGTGTTCTTCCAGGAGCGAACCGACCTCCGCCGACAGCGAGGGATCGGCACCCAGGACGTAGAGCAGGGGCGACGTCGCCGCGACCCCTTTTTCCTTCGACTCCGCCGTCGATAACATGCTTGATATAATCCTTCAGTGCTGTTTTGCTCGAGGCCCTAGGCCCAGCGGCCCGGCCGACAATCCCAGCACTTCCATGAAGGTTGAATAAAGGACCAGGACTCCCGAGGGCAGGTCGGGGGGATCGCCGTTCATCGTCAATCCACGACCCCTCGCTGCCCGGCCGTGGTCTTCCCATCGCCCATAAAATGAGGGTAGCCACGCGAACTTGGCGTGGTAAAGTTCCGAAGATGGAACGGCGGCCGATGTCCCCACGGCCTTCGCACGGCGAGGGTCTCCCGTGCGAGGACGCGGCGACGCGCAGGCTCGGCTCACCAAGGCTTCAACTTCCAGCCGAGGACGAAGCCAACCCCGAGAGCCCAAAGCGCGAAGGACGTCGGGTTTTCCCGCGCGTAGTCCTTCAGGCGATCGACTGCGTCGTTGGCCATCGTCTCCCATGTTCCCGCCGCCGGGAAATCCGCTGCGCGAGTCATGTCGGCCGGAAAGTCCGTTCGCAGTGTGTCGATCATCGTCGGAGACTCCCAACACCTGACCCGTTCCAGCCCACCCCGTGGAGGACCAGGGACGGATCCTGACCGTATGAGCCTCTGCATGCAAGAATCATACCCGAGCACTTGCTTGCGATTATCGTCCTAAGGTTCCGAGAGGCTGGCACCGTTGTCGTGAAGATTCCCGAGTCCGAATTCACTCGTCTTCGACAGCTTTTGGGAATTCCCCCTCTCCTTGGGAATATTATTTCATGAAGGAATCGGATTTGCTCGACTCCGGGCATCGGATCGCGCGACAGGCCGATCCGGAGATGGAGAAAGCCTCGGTACGACCGGCTCGGAAGGATGACCGCATGCGCAGAAAACTTCTCGTCGTCGACGACGATCCTTATCTGACGACCCAACTCCGCAAGCTCCTGGAATCGGACGAGTTGAGCGTCGATACGGTCTCGAGCGCCCAGGAAGCGTTGACCGCCCTGGGAGAGACCGACTATAGCGTCCTGATCACCGACCTGAAGATGCCCGGCATGGGCGGGATGGACCTGATCCGCGAGGTCGCCCAGCGCCGGGTCCTCGTGACGACCATCGTCACGACCGGCTTCGGGTCGATCGACCGGGTCGTCGAAGCGATGCGCCTCGGGGCCTACGACTTCCTGACCAAGCCGATCGACCCCAACAACCTCAAGCTCGTCATGGACCGCGCGCTCAAGAAGCGGGCGCTCCAGGACGAGGTGCTCCGGCTCCGGCAGCAGTTGAAGGAGAACTTCAGCTTCAACAACATCATCAGCAAGAACCCGAAGATGCACGGCATCTTCGAGCTGGTGCGGCACATCGCCGGGACCAAGAGCACGGTCCTGGTGGAGGGGGAGACGGGGACCGGCAAGGAGTTGATCGCGAAAGCGGTGCATTACTCGAGCGAGGACCGGCAGGGGGCCCTGGTCGCGATCAACTGCGCGGCCTTGCCCGAGTCGCTCCTCGAGAGCGAGCTCTTCGGCCATGAGAGGGGCTCGTTCACCTCGGCCGACGCGAGGCGGAAAGGGCGGTTCGAGCTTGCCGACAAGGGGACGATCTTCCTCGACGAGATCGGCGACATCTCGGCCGCCATGCAGGCGAAGCTCCTGCGCGTGCTCCAGGAACGGCGGTTCGAGCGCGTGGGCGGGCACGAGAGCATCGAGGTCGACGTCCGGGTCGTCGCGGCAACCAACAAGGACCTCGAGAAGGAAGTCCGAGAAGGGCGGTTCCGCGAGGACCTCTTCTATCGGCTCAACGTCATCAAGATCGACGTCCCCCCGTTGCGCGACCGCCCCGAGGACATCCCGCTGCTCGTCACGCACTTCCTGAACAAGTACGCCCGACCGAACGAGCCGGCCAAGAAGATGGCCCCTGAGGCGATGGAACGGCTCCTCGTCTATCGCTGGCCGGGAAACGTCCGCGAGCTCGAGAACGCCATCGAGCGGGCCTCGGTGACCACCGTGGGCGACACGATCTCGCCCGACAAGCTCCCGCCGAAGATCACGGGGATGTCGACCGAGGAGCGTCCTCGCTTCGAAATCGACCTCAAGCACCCGCTGCCTTACTACCTCAAGGAGGCCACGGAGCAGATCGAGAAGCAGTACATCCTCAGGGCGCTCGAGAAGAGCCGAGGCAACGTCGGGCGTTGCGCCGAGCTCTGCGGGCTGTCGCGTCGGAGCGTCTCGGGCAAGATCAGCCAGTATGAGATCGATAAATATCCGTTCAAGTCGACCTGAGGACTCCGGTGGTCCGAGACTTGCCTTCTAAAGAACGTCACCAAGGTCGCTGATCGAAATCCAACCGGAGTTTTCCGCGATGCCCACCCCCGAACGCTCAAGGTTAACGGCTGCCGACGTCATGACACCCGCCCCCCGGACGTGCTCCACCTTCAGCACGGTGCTCGAGGCCGTCCTGATCTTCCGTGACGCCGACTGCGGCGCCGTGCCGGTCCTCGAGGGCGGCAAGCCGGTCGGCGTCCTCACGGATAGGAACGTCGCCTTGGCCATCGCCGATTATGACGACCTCAAGGATCTGCCCGTGGGCCAGCTCATGTCGCAGGGCGTCGTCTCCGTCACCCCCGACGCGACCATCGGCACGATCCTCGAGAAGCTCGGGGACAAGGGCGTCCGCCGCCTCCTCGTTGTCGACGCCGAGGAGCGGCTCGTCGGCATCATCGGCCTCGCCGACCTCGCCTCTTGCACCTCCGACCAGGCCGTCGGCCACACGGTCACGGAAGTCGTGGAACATACCTGAGCATCGACCTCGAAACCCGGCTTTTCCCCTCAAGGCCGGGTTCCTGCCGCGATCGCGATTATGGTGACAAAAGGCGGACGACGGGACGAACCAATAAACGGACACGCCCGAGGGCCAAAGTTGGCCCTCGGGCGTGTCCGTTTCGGTTCCTGGAGTGCATCACAACTTCGGTTGCAACTCCTCACATGGATCGCCAGGCCGGCCTTGTACAAGCATAAGCCCGAAGCACAAGCGAGTGAATCTTTTAATCAAAAGAGATCCACTCGCTTGCGCTTCGGGCTTGTATCGGGGAATTGCCACCCGAATGATGACCGCTCCCAGCAAGCTCCTCACGTGATCAGAACCGTCGACGAGGTGCGGCCCGGCCGCTGTAGACGAGCACGGTCCGGATCCAGGAGAGGTTCCGGGTGAATTCTTCGCGCGAGCGGCGGAAGGATTCGAAGCTGCGGGTGAACCGCAACGTGGCGAAGACGGCGGCGACGCCCGACGCCAGGAGGACGGCGACGCCGGTCAGGAGCAGGGCCACGCCCGTCGAGAGCGCGAAGGCGCTGGCGACGACCAGGGCGACTCCTCCGAGGGCGACCGGCACGGCCCCGAGGAACAGGATGAGGCTCGCGACGGCCACCGCCAGCGGCATGAGCCCGCGTGCCTTGGTCTCCTGGAAGTCGAGGGCCGCGAGCTTGGCCTGGAGTTCGGCCAGGCCCGCGATGCTGTTGCCGAAGCCGGCGATGCTGCCGACCACGCCCTCGCCGGAGCCGTTCGAGTCGGACTTGCTCATCGTCGCTTGATCATCCATCCGAGGAGCACCCCCACTCCGAGCGCGATGCCCAGGGCCCGCGCCGGCTCTTTGAGGACGTAGCTCTTGACGCGCTCGGAGCCGTCGGCCAGCCGCTCGCGAGCGACCGCCGCGTACTCGAGGGCCCGTTCCTTCATCTCGTCGGCCTGAGGGCCGAGGGCAGCTTCAAGGTCCTTCATGCGATCGATCATCATCGTGGGCCTCCGCGACTCGCCGGGGATGCGAGCGCTGTTGCAAAGAGCCTCAGGATCCGGCCTTGTACCCCGGGCCGGAGGCCGGGAACGGTTGCGATACGGGGGGTTGTCCCGCGCCCATGTGGGCCTGCTGTTCCTGGAGCTGGGCGATGAACCCTTCGACGTACTGGAGGGCGTAGCTCTGAGCGGCCTTCACCGCGATGGGAGCCAGGAGCCCGAAAGCCATGCCGACGAGCCCTCGCTTGGACGTCGCGGCCTTGGGGGCCTCGACGACCTTCTCCTCGACCAGCTCGCGGACCTTGGCGACGTCGGACCTGGTCGCGACGACCTTGTGGCGTCTCGGGACCACGAAATATCCGACCGCCGTCGCGGCCCCCAGGGCCAGCCAAGGGTGGTTCCGGATGTGCCGATGCCAGTCGGTGACGGCCTCGGCGCTCGCGACGACCCCCCGGACATCCTCATGGAGGTCGCGGCGGATTAGCGCCATCTGGCGGAGGATTTCGTCGGCGTCGTTGGTTACGGTGGCCACTTCCAGCTCCACGTTGAGCGCGTTGGGAGGATCTCCGACGGCCTCGGCGAAAGGGGGGGGTTCACCGGGCGATTGAACTCATCCCTACGCAACCGCAGTGCCAAGGCCTACCAAGGTTCCGTTCTTCCCACTCGTCGGGCTTCGGTCGAGAGGCGGGAATGCTATGCGGGATTCACCCACCGGGTAGGGTGGGAGTCGCCCCCCGAGCCTTCCAGATGGCGGTGGGCAGTGCCCCGCGACGATAAGGAGAGTGGAACGGGTTACATCACGTTCCCGACTCTCGATCCTGGAGTGTTTGCGCACGACATTCCATAATCCGAGAATTTCGCTGCCCATCGGATTTCTGACGCTCACGAAGCTTCGGCGTCTTGATTCGACGACTTCGCCTTGCGTGAGGTGCGGAGGTGCTCCCAGAGGTGCCGGCCCTGTTGCCCGACCTGCCCGACGAATCGCCGGGCCTTGGAGCGAGTGGAAGCGCGGTGGAGATGCCGGATCAGTGCCGAGCGCTCGGCACGCTGGAGCAGAGTCGCGAGCGTGGGCAAGACCAGTTCGACCAGCCCGAACGGCGTTTCCTGGGCCAGGCCGACCGCGACGAGCTCGGTGACCGTCGGGGGGAGGGCCGCCCGAAGGGCTGACAGGCGAGCTCGGACGGCCGATTCTCGGGGCGCTTGGCCCTTGGACCAGTTGTAGGGGGGCTTCCAATCGGCGCCAAACTCGGGGCTGTCGACCCGAGTGACGACGGCCAGGGCTGGGGGGATCTCGAGTCGAGGGTGTTCGATGTACCAGCGATCCCACGCCTGGGCAAACGCGACGTCGGCGGCATAGGTGTCGCGGCGGCCGTCGATCACGAGGATCAGGATGTCGGCATCGACGGCTTCCTCGACCGCCTCGTGTCGGGTCGAACGATCTCGAGCCGACTCGCCAGCGAGATTCACGGTGTAGCCGGGGACCTCGACGAACCTGGCCGACTTCAGCCTCTCGATCAAGGCCATGTCGAGCCCCGCGACGTCGAGTCGGGCCTTCACCAAAGTCAGGTCGCCCGACCGCGCCGCCTCGAGCGCCTCGATGAGCCTTGTCTTGCCCACGTCCCGCGCCCCGGCGACCGCCACGACCAGCGTGGAGAGCTCGTTTTCGGCGGCGTGCAGCACCTTGGCCGACTTCCTCGTGAGCTTCCGGTACTGGTCGAGGCCGATCGACAGGCGACCGCTGTAGAGCTCGATCAAGTGCATCCCGAGGCGGTTGACATACGCCCGGTAGAACCACCTCAGGAGGTTCTGCTGCATGTTCTTCCAGGCCGGCTTGACCATCAGTTGCTGCGTCCCGAGCCGGACCAGGCCCGTCATCGGGCTGAAGATCGGCATCAGGTACGAGTAGATGTCGTTCGCCTTCTGGAGATAGCCCGCGACCTGAACCGCCTGTTTCCAGTGGGCCGGCGTGATCATGTCGCCGCCCGGAACCTGGCGGCAGAGCCCGTCGAGATCCTCGGCCGCGAGCTCCAGCGCGGTCAGGAGCTCGACCACCGGGACGTGCTCGATCGGGTCGTTCGTCAGCGGGTGGTAATGCTCCGCGAGTCGACGCGCGAGGCGGCGGCCCGTCTCGATGTAGACGTCGGCCCCGGCGAGCACCTCCATCGCGAGGCTATCCCCCAGGTCCGCCTCCTTCTCGACGAGCTCCCAGGCCTTGCGATCGAACTCGGCGAACGTCTGGGGCATGTCCCAGTCGAGCGGGGGCAAGAGCTCCCGGCTCGACTTCGTCCAGCGCGCCGCGAAGATAGCGAACACGATCCCTGAGGCGATCCAGAGGGCGCTCGCGATCATCAGCCAGCCGTGTTCGCGGAGGTACAGGGCACCGAACCCGATGTACGCCAGGATCGGCCCTACCAGGAGGACCAAGAGCACCCACGCCCGCCAGTTTCTCAACACGTCGGCGACCCCACGTCAGGTGTGGAAGGATCCGATAAGACAGGTTCGGTACGAGCACCCGAACTATTGTCGCAAATCCGCGACGATGGGCGAGATCCGCCCTCGAGGAAAATCTCTCGTCGCCAAGGATGACGCAGAGCCGGCTCGTCGCGCCCGGATTCGGGAGCGGCGGGCCGGCTCGGGAAAGATGGATCGATCGGTCGGCGACCCGGGCCGTAATAGGGCCCGACGCCGCGTCGCCGACGGACTCCGGCTTCAGGTTAACCTCGCGAGAGGAAGCTCGGGAGATGGCGGGCGATCGTCTCGCCGAGTTGCTGGATCGAGTCCGGGACATGGCTGAGCTGCTCGGAGGCCGCACTCCGGGCCTGCCGCGAGGCGCTCCGGAGCCGGTCGGGGGTCCCTCGGAGGCTGTCGGGGAGGTAGCGGTCGGCCCACGTCTCCTCGGGTCGGGAGAGCATCGTGGTCAGGACCAGGCCGAGCCCGAAGCCGACGCCGAAGCCGATCAGGACGGAAGGCGCGGGGTTCCTTGCCATCACCCCTTCGGCCTGGCGATAGCGGTGGGCAGCCGCTTCGCGGGCGGTCCCGAGGTTCTCTTGCAGGCGTTCTCCGGCCACCTGGGCCCCTTCCTGGATCTTCTGGCCGAGATTCGCGATCGATTCCTTGGCGCCACCGTTGTGAGCGGGCTGGCTCGGTTTTCCTGAAGGCATCGTCGTCGCTCCTCGTTGCTAAGGCCAACATTCGATCAAATGGGCCCCCGACGAGCGGGCCCGACTTCACCACACCCTGTGCAAGGGCCATGCCGGGGAGGCCGAGAACTCCCCTGCCCAGGCCAGGGCGACCGCATTCACGGCAGAGAACGCCGACGATCTTCGTGAGTAGGGGATTGACCCCTCGCCATGAGCCTTGCCATGATCTCAGGGGAGTTCGCCACGGGGGTGGCCTCGGTGTGCCTACCCCCTCGGCGTTCCGATTTCTTCCGACCTCTGAGAGGAATGAGTTCTATGAAGCGGTTCCTGGCTCTGGCCCTCCTCCTTGGCGCTTCCACCCTCGCTCTCCCCGGCTGCGGCGAAGAAGCCAAGACCGAAGTGAAGACCGAAACGACCACCCCGGGCGGCTCGACCGAGACGAAGTCGACCGAGACCGTCAAGCAGACCGGCGAGAATCCCCCGGCCCCGCCCGTCGAAGAGCCCAAGGCGAAGTAATCCGCTTGGCCTCGCCACGCGCGAATACGCCCCCCGAATACACATCGGGGGGCGTTTTTCGTTAGATCGAAATGTCAAAAATTGGTAAATCCATCGAGTTGGCATCTCGCTTGCAATACTCCTCTCCCAGACGTCCGGCGACAACGCCGGTAGGACCGAGAGACCAAGGGAGTTTGACAAGCCATGGCGATCAACGCACAAGAACTTCAAGGGCAGTGGAACAAGCTCCGGGGCCAGGTGAAAGAGCATTGGGGCCAGTTGACCGAAGACGACCTCCAGATCCACGGGGGCAACGTCGATCAACTCGTCGGTCGGATCCAGCAGAAGACGGGCGAAGGACGTGAGGCGATCGAGAAGTTCCTCACGGACCTGACCTCCAAAGGGTCCTCGGCGATCGCCCAGGCGGCCGAGGCCGTCGGCGGATACGCCCAGCAGGCCACGACCTACGCCCAGCAGGCCGGCGGCCGCCTTCGCGAGCAGTACGGGGACATCTCCGACGCCGCCCGCGACCGCTACGACCACGCCCAGGACGTGGTGCGGCACAACCCCACCCAGTCGGTCGCCGCGGCCTTCGGCGTCGGCCTCGTCGCCGGGCTCATCGTCGGGCTCGCCCTCCGCTCCCGCTGAGCGGATCCCCAAAAATCTTCATGTTGGAACCCATTCATCCGAACGTCCGGGCTCCCCGGATGAGGAGAGATTCCGATGCTTCGTTGGGCGCTCACTTTCGCGATTATCGCCATGATCGCCGGCTTCTTCGGCTTCTACCAGGTCGAGGGCATGGCGGCCGACATCGCCAAGATTTGTTTCTTCGTCTTCCTCGTCCTGTTCGTGCTCGCCATCGTCGTGGGCCGCAGGGTCATCGAGGGGCCGCCGACGGTCTAGCCGCGCGGGCGGTAAGATGATCGCTCGAGGCATGCGAGGAAGCCCGGCCCACCACCAAGGGGCCGGGCTTCTTCGTCTTCGTCATTCGAATCTCGACGGACTTGCCCCCGGGACGACAGCTCTCAGGAGCCTTGCTATCGCGAGAGAAAATTCTTGCGCGATTACGCGCGACTCATACAGCATTTCTTATATTTCTTCCCGGAACCGCAGGGGCAGGGGTCATTCCGGCCGACGGGCGAGGCCCCTTCGGGCTTCCGGATGGTCACCCCTTTGACCCCGCCAGGCTTCAAGCGTTCGCGATAGGACCGGCCGATGATCCGCACTTGCGCGGCCCAGTCCTCCCCCTCGCCGACCCGGCCCGAGTCGCGGAGGTACTCGAGGAAGAGGGCGATGACCTCCGGGACGTCGTCCCTCGCCTCCTCGGGGAGCACCAGTCGGGGCATCGACTCGGTCAGGACCTTCGCGAACGTCCCCGGCGAGACTTCGTCGGGGAAGTCGCGGTCGATCGCCCGGACCGCCTTCCCGAAATGCGACAGGATTTCGGGAACGTGGACGCGCACCGACGGGTCGAGTTGTTCCGCAGCGAACGACTCGCCGAAGTCCCCGGCCCAGTTATCCCACCGGTTATCGAACATCGGACCTCTCGCAGTAAACCATCGTGATGGGACGTACCCGAGGGCAACCGGCGACAATCTTGAGGGGGCTCATGACCGGAGCGTCGCCTTGAGCGTCGAGGCGCACGCGGCGATGATGCCCTTGACCACGGCGTCGACCTCTTCGCCGGTCAAGGTCCGCTCCGAGTTTCGGAAGCGGAGCCCGAAGTGGAGGCTCTGGTAGCCGGCCTGGATGTTGCGCCCTTCGAACGTATCGAGGAAGTCGACCGACTCGAGATCCGCCCCTCCAGACGCCCTGACTGCCGCCGCAAGCTCGGCCCAGGCCAGGGCCTTGGGGACCACGAGCGAGAGGTCACGGACGACGGCCGGGAACGTCGGCAGGGGGTGGTAGCTCGGCACCAGCTCGGCCTTCGCCTGGAGGACGGTGAACTCGAGCTCGGCCGCGGCACAGGCCCCACGGAGGTCGAGCGCATCGAGTCGAGATCGTTCGACCTCGCCGAGGTATCCGAAGTGCGTCCCGCCGAGCCGCAGTTCGGCCGCACGGCCGGGTGCGAAGGGGGCCAGATCCGCCGGGCGGAACTCCAACTCCTGATCCGCATGGAGCCGGCCGAGCAGGGCCTCGACGACCCCCTTGAGCCCGAAGAAATCTCGCCCGCTGACCAGTGCAAGTCGTGTCGGCTCCTCGGGAAGCGACTCACCAGGGCGGGGCAGGTAGACGTTGGCGATCTCGAAGAGCTCGGCGTCGGAATTGCCGTGCGCCTCGTTGTGCCGCCGGGCCGCCAGCAGGCTCGGGACGAGACTTTGCCTCAAGGCGCTCTCGCGCTTGCGGCTCGAGTGGTCGACCCGGATCGGCTCGGAAGGTTTTCCAGGAGAGACCGGGGCGCTCAATTCGTCGGCGACGAGGCTGAAGGTCGCCGCCTCGTCGAACCCGCAAGCCATCAGGCCTTGGCGTACCTCGCCCTCGACCCGCTCCCGGGCCGCCCGAGGGGCGCTGGCGAGCGGAACGGGGCGGTTTTCGGGAATATGCTCATATCCGTGAATTCGCGCGACCTCCTCGATCAGGTCGATCTCGCGCTCGAGGTCGCAGCGCCAGCTCGGGGCCCGATGGGTCGACCCCGTTTCGTTGGACTCGACCCGTTCCAGCCCCAGCTCGTCGAGGATGGTAAGCACCCGCTCCTCGGGGATCTCGATCCCCAGGATCCGCGGGATCTGGGCATACCGAAGCGCAACGGGAGGACGTTCGCCGCGTGGCTGGCCGACGTCGATCACGCCGGGGAGGAGCGTCCCCCCGGCAATCTCGAGGATCAGCTCGGCGCAACGGCGGCTGGCCCATTCGGTCCGCTCGGGGTCGAGCGGGCGTTCGAACCGATAGCTCGCGGCGCTGTGCAGCCCGAGGGCCCGGGCCGTCTTGCGGATCGACATGGAGTCGAACTGCGCGGCCTCGATCAGGACGTTCTGCGACCTCGTCCCGATCTCGGTGTCGAGCCCCCCCATCACCCCCGCCAAACCGACAGGCCGGTCGGCGTCGGCGATCACGAGCATCTCGGGGGTGAGCTCGTAGGCCTTGTTATTGATCGCCGTGAGGGTCTCCCCTTTGCGTGCCCGACGAACGACGAGCCTCTGGCCGCCGAGGCGGTCGAGGTCGTAGGCATGGAGGGGCTGCCCGCATTCGAACATGACATAGTTGGTCACGTCGACGATGTTGCTGATCGGCCGGACGCCGATGGTCTCGAGCCGCTTGCGGAGCCACCAGGGGCTCTCGCCGACCGTGGCACCGGTGATCACGCGGGCCGTGAACCGAGGGCAAAGCTCGGGATCTTCGACCGTGACGCTCGTCCTGGTCTCGACCGACGGGCCCGAGGTCGGCGGATGGGGATCGGTCGGGGCGAAGCGCTTGCCGAAGACGACCGCGATCTCGCGGGCGATGCCCAGGTGCCCGAGGCAGTCGGGCCGGTTGCTCGTGACCTCCAGGTCGATCGCCAGGTCTTCGCCGACCAGGCTCGTCGACTCGTGGTTCAGCCCCGTCAAGGCCAGCCGATCGGTCAAGGTCTCCACCGGCATGTCGAGCCGGACGTACTGCGTGAGCCAATTCCAACTGACGATCATGGGAGTTCTCGAGCACCTCGAAACGGGGCTTCTCTTCGTGATTTTCTCAAGGGATTCGGTCGATCCCGGCCCGAGTCCATGTCTCGGACAGATTGGGGCAGAACCCCGCTCAGTTCAAAATGGCGTCGACCGCCAGGCTGACGTCGGGGAAGGCCTCCGGCGAGACCATTTGCCCGAGGGGGTGGGGACGGCTCTCGAGATATCCTTCCATCGAGGGCTGTCGATAGACCTCGACTCGTTCCTGCCTGAGATCGACCAGCCAAACTTCTCGAATGCCGGCGCGGGCATAGACACCGAGCTTGTACCCCCGATCGTAGCTCGCGGAGGTTTCCATCACCTCGACGAGCCAGAAGACGCAGTCGGGTCCTGCGGGATGTGTCTTGTAGTCCGTCCGTGGATGGAGCACAGCGAGATCGGGCGCCGGCTCGGAAAGGCCATGGAGCCGAATCGAACCCTGGGCTCTGACGACGGCTCGCTCCCCGAGTCCCAGGACGAAAAGCCTAGTGAGCTTATCGACGCAGGCTAGGTGACGCAGTCCGATCGGGCTCATGACCAGGATCGCTCCATCAATCAACTCGATCCGATCCTCCTTGCGAAGGATCCCGGCCTGGCCCATCCGGTGATATTCCTCGACCGTGAAGACTCGACGCTCGATCCCCGTCTCAACCTGGGCCTGGGGCATTGTTACGGTGGCCATGCCGAATCCTCCTGGGCATCAGAATCTTTCGGACGCGGTTCTGAGCCAAGGCTCACACGAGCTAGACAGGTTTTGGGCCGGAAAGCTTGAGGCCTCGCTCGTTATTGCTCCAACGCTGCGCCCCGGACAGCGCGAGGTTCCCGCTCAGTCCAGGATCGCATCGACTGTCAGAGTGAGGTCAGGGAACGCTTCAGGTGAAACCATTTGCCCTCGAGGATGAATCTGGCTCGCGAGATACCCCTTCATCGAAGGCTGTCGATAGATCTCCACCTGCTCCTGCCTGAGATCGACCAACCAAACCTCGGGTATGCCGGCCCGGGCGTAGACCCCAAGCTTGTATCCTCGATCGTAGCTAGCGGAAGTCTCCATCACCTCGACCACCCAGTAGACGCGATCGGGACTTGCGGGATGCGTCTTGTAGTCCGTCTCGCGTCGGAGCACAGCGATGTCCGGCTGTGGTTCGGAATGATTATCAAGCCGAATCGAACCCTGAGTACGAACGCGTGCCTTTCCAACAAGTCGAACGATCAGTGATTCCGCAAGGTTGTCGACGCACCCCTGATGACGCAGTCCGATCGGGCTCATGACCAGGATCGCTCCATCAATCAACTCGATCCGATCCTCCTTGCGGAGGATCCCGGCCTGGCCCATCCGGTGATATTCCTCGACCGTGAAGACTCGACGCTCGACCCCCGTCTCAACCTGGGCCTGGGGCATTGTTGCGGTGGCCATGCCGAATCCTCCTTGGGGCTCCGAGCCTCTACTGGGCACGTTTCGAGGCCAGGGTCCACACGAAATAGACGGGGATTCCCGTCAGGACGATCAGGTAGCCGATGCCCGAGGTTTCGGGGGCGAGGTAGATGAAGTCCAGGACGAGGAGCACCGCCAGGGCCATGTAGATCAACGCCGGCAGGGGATAAAAGGCCGTGCGGTAGGGACGATCGACATTCGGGGCCTTGCGCCTGAGGACAATGACCGCCCCCACCATCAACATATAAAAGGTCACATCGGCGGGGATGATGTATTCGAGGAGCTGCCCGTAGAGGTTGCCGTACTTCACGACCTTGGTCGCGGGGTCGAGTGAGACGGTAACCGGTAGGGTGAGCAGCGAGGCCCAGAGTCCCTGCGCCAGCAGGGCGATGGCCGGGACGTGGTGGCGGTTGGTCGTCCCCACCTTCGCGAAGAAGAGGCCGTCTCGGGCCATGGCGTAATAGACGCGTGCGCCGGCGAGGATGATCCCGTTGACGCAGCCGAAGGTCGAGATCAGGATCGCCGCCGACATGAGGGCGGTCCCCCAACCTCCCACGGCCGCGGTCATAACCGCGGTCCCGACGCGATCCTGCGGGGCGTTCTGGATGGCCGCCAGGGGAAGGGTGACCACGTACGCGACATTCGCCAGGAGGTAGAGGAGGATCACCGTGCCGCAGCCGATCACCAGGGCGAACGGGAGCGTCCGGCCTGGGTCGCGGACCTCGCCGCCCGTGAACGTCACGTTGTTCCAGGCCGATTGGGAGAACAACGGCCCGATCATGGCGCGGCCGAGGAGCATCGCCAGTGCCAATCCCCCCGTCACGCCCAGCCCCGCCTGCGCCCCTTCGGCCGTCCAGGCGTTGGCCGAAGGGTTCCACCAGGACGACGTCCACGCCGCGGCCCCCCGGTCGACTCCCAGGGTCAGGCCGACGACGATCAAGCCGAAGAGGGCCGCCGTTTTGGTGAACGTGAAGACGTTTTGAACCAACTTTCCCGTCTTGAGTCCTCGCGTGTTCATCATCGTGAGCGCAAAGATCAGGGCGATGGCGACGAGCTGCTGTGTCGAGAGGCTGATCGCGTAGCGAGACCCCAGTGCGACCGGAGCGATGAGGTAGTGGTCGGCCGCGACCGCCGGGAGGAAGACGCCGAGGAACTTGGCGAACGCCACGGCGACCGCGGCGATCGTCCCGGTCTGGACGACGAGGAAGAGCGACCAACCGAACAGGAAGCCGAACGCCGGGCCATACGCTTCGCGGAGGAAAACATACTGGCCCCCGGCCCGGGGCATCATCGCCGCGAGCTCGCCGCAGCAGAGAGCCCCCGTGATCGTCATCAGGCCGGCCAGGGCCCAGGCGACCAGGAGCCAGCCTGGGGAGCCGATCAGCCGCGACGACTCGGCCGACGTGATGAAGATGCCCGACCCGATCATCGAGCCCATGACAATCATCGTGGCGTCGAGCCGGCCCAGCTCGCGGACCAGGCTCGGCTTCGTTTGGCTTTCGTCAAGGCTCGTAGACATAGCGCGGCCCGCGACTCCGAACTGGCGATGCGCTGAACGGCGTGTTGAGCGACATCGATCCTTTTCGATCCAGTTTTCCCATACCTCGACGACGTATGAACACACACCCAAACACCCATGACCAACTATCTCGAAACCCGGTCATTAAGAAAAGACCGGGTTTCGGAACAGACACTTATGAGGTCAGCGAGTGCCGCCGCTCAGGCCCCGTTGGCGACGAAGGCATGGACGTCGGCGATGGCCTTGTCGATCGCCTCGCGACGCCAGGGGGTGAGGGCGGTGTCGAGGGCGCGAGTGAGTTGGTTGACGAGGTGCGTCGCCGCGTCGGCCGGGTTTTCGCCTTCCGAGCGGATCTCGGGGAAATCGCGGTGGTAGAGGCTGGATGTGTTCGCGGTGGCGCCGGGCGCCACGATCACTCGGCTCAAGTCGGTCGCCATCGGCAGGCCCCCAAAGTTCGAGTCGCATCCCGAGCGTGACCCGAGGCTTCCGAGCCCGGGTGAGGGTCGGGGCCGAGTTCGCGGCCCGTTCGCCTTCGCCACGCCGGACGTTCACGCTCAGAACTGGGAGAGGAAGCGAGTGTCGTTTTGGTAGAAGAGGCGGATGTCGTCGATCCCGTGACGTCGCATGCAGAGCCGCTCGATCCCGAGCCCGAAGGCGAAGCCCGTCACCTCGTCGGGGTCGTAACCGACGGCCCGGAACACATTCGGGTCGACCATCCCGGCCCCTCCCATTTCAACCCAACGGTCGCCGCCATGCCAGAGCATATCCACCTCGACGCTCGGTTCCGTGAACGGGAAGAACGAGGGGCGGAAGCGGATCTGCACATCCTTGCCGAGATAGCTCTCGGCGAAGAGGCGGAGCACCGTCTTGAGGTCGGACATGGTCACGCCGCGGTCGACCATCAGCCCCTCGATTTGGTGGAACATGAACGAGTGGGTCGGGTCGACGGTATCCGGTCGGTAAACTCGGCCGATCGCGATGACCCGGATCGGCGGGGGCTGGCTCTCCATAACCCGGATTTGCACCGTGCTCGTTTGGCTCCGGAGCATCGTTCCGCCGGGCAGATAGAAGTTGTCGAGGGGGTCTCGGGCGGGGTGCGACGGGGGGACGTTCAGGGCCTCGAAGTTATGTCGAACGTCCTCGACCTCGGGCCCTCGGGCCACGGCGAACCCGAACCGGCCGAAGAGGTCGATCAGCTCGTCCGCCGTCTGCGTCAAGGGGTGACGATGCCCGAAGCGAGGACGCTGGCCGGGGAGGCTGACGTCGATCGCGTTGGAGATGAGATTGGCCGGGCTTGCGACTCGGGCCTTGGCCTCGTCCCAGAAGACCTCGAGGGTCTGCTTGGCGGCGTTGAAGCGCTGACCGTAGACCTTCTTGGCGTCGGGCGGTAGTGTCTTCAGGCGTTCCTGGGCGGCCTTGACCCGTCCTTGCTTCTGCCCCAGGAACTCGATCCGAGCGGCCTCGACGGCCTCGGCATCTTCGGCCTGGCGGAATGCAGTCTCACCGGCGACTCGCAAGGCATCGAGGTCGGCGAGGGCCGCGTTCAGCGGGTCTTGCGGGCTCATGGGAAGACGCATTCCATCGGGCCGCGACCGGAACCGGGGCGCCGGTCGTCGAATAGCCGGTACGTGGCGAGACGCGCCGGGATTCCCCGGCGCGTCCTGCGTGATTCCTATCGGTGATCACCACTCGGGATCGCGACGGCGGGGCAGGGAGGTCCCCACCCGTCATTGCCGAGGATCCGGACGCGGTTGAAAAGGCGAGGGTCCGACTTAGGCGGTCTTCGCCTTCTGTCGGCTGCTGACCTCGGCGTCGTGGCGATCGAGTTGCTCGCGGACGCGGACAACGATGGCGTCGAACGTCTCGGGGTCGTGGATCGCCAGTTCGGAGAGACTCTTGCGGTCGAGGCCGATCTGGGCGAGGCGGAGGCCGTGGATCAGGCGGCTATAGCGGAGCCCGCGCATCTCGGCGGCCGCGCTGAGGCGGGTGATGAACAGGCGACGGAAGTCGCGCTTCTTGGCTCGGCGATCGCGGAAGGCGAACATGCCGGCACGGAGCAACGTTTCCTTGGCCGTGCGGAGCAGGCGTCGACGACCGCCGACGAACCCCTCTGTGGCCCGGAACAGTCGCTTCTTCGCCTTGTTGCGGGCCGCGCCCTTCTTTGCACGCATGGGTGACTCTCGGTTCCAATTCCGGCGGAGCCATCCTCAAAGCGGAGGGTCCACGGCCGGGCAAGTCTTGTGTTTTGGAGGTCTCAACGCGACGGGTGCGAGGAGCAAGCCCCGTCGGTCCGTCCCGAACCAAAGGCTTCGGAAGGGCGAAGGCCGCCCCCCCGACGAGCCGGATTCACAGTCAGATCCGATCCGACCCGACCCGATCAAGCGGTCGGGGTCGAGGCACCCGCTTCGGCGACGGCGACGGCGGCCGTATCGGCGAGGGCGGCGAGCTTGGCGGCCTCGATGGCGTCGGGCTGGGAGCCGATCCGCTCGCGGACGGCGCGGCGCAGACGATGGGCCTCGGCCGAGATCTTGAGCGTCGACTTCTTCCGGAGCCGGCGGACCTGCTTGCCACTCTTGTGGCTCATCAAGTGCGACGACCCGCAGCGCTTGTGGCTGACCTTGCCGGTGGCCGAAACCTTGAACCGCTTCTTGATTCCCTTATGCGTCTTGAGCTTCGGCATGTTGACCCTATCCTCATTCCCGCCGCATCGCATGTCGTCGCGGCGCACCGAGCGTGGCCGGCGGACCCGATTGGCGGGATGTCCGAAAAATCGGCCGAGTCGACGAGTGTAACACAAACTCTCCCGACCGGCCAACTCCAAAAAGACCTCGGAAACGCAAAAAAACCCTCTCCGACCGCGGCGGTGGCCGCCGCGGGGAAAGGGTCGAGCGGAAGGGAATGACCAGTCGCGGTCTAGGGGTCGCGGGCCGACGTCCCGATCATACGCGAGGTGCGACGATCGCCGTCATCCGCTTCCCTTCCATCGACGGGTTCTTCTCGACCTTCGCCACGTCCTCGAGCGCCTGGAGCACCTCGTCCATGACCTTGCGGCCTTCGTCGATGTGTGCCAGCTCGCGACCGCGGAAGAGGACGTTGACCAGCACCTTGTCCTTGTGCTCGAGGAATTCCCGGGCCCGCTTGACCTTGACCTCGATGTCGTGGTCGCCGGTCTTCGGCCGGACTCGGATTTCCTTGACCTGGACCTGGTGCTGTTTCTGCTTCGAGGCCCGCTTCTTCTGCGAATACTTGAACTTGCCGAAGTCCATGATCTTGCAGACCGGCGGGCGCTCGTTAGGAGCGACCTCCACCAGGTCCAGCCCAGCCTCGCGGGCCGCTTCCTGGGCCTTCCCCGTCGGCATCACGCCGAGCATGGCCCCCTCGGCATTGATGACCCGCACCGGAGAGATGCGGATCTGCTCGTTCACCCTGAGATTCCGGTCGATAGCGTCCTCCCCCGGGACGATGGGATCAATCCTCGCTCGTGCGGAAAGCGGCCCCCTCGCGAAGGGAAGCCCAACCCGCTCGGACGGCGCCGACGCCTACCCCCGCGGTAAGCCCTGTCGGTCGTCGCGAGGCAACCCTAAGCATTACTCTCGGCCATGAGCACTGTCAAGGGGCATTTCCTTCATGAAATCATCGCGCCGGGTCGATCCGACGCGATATACGCCCTTGGCCAGATATCCGACACACCCCCCACAAGCCTCAGACTGCCCCCCACCTCCGCCGGGCCCGCAAGGTCCCTGGCCTTGGGCCCCACCGCGAGTTGCGGATGCGCGGATCGGACGGCGAGTCTCTCGTCTTGGCATGTGGCGAACCCTTGGATTACCTTGGGGCTCTGAAACGCGGGGCAGGCCGGGCGTCCGGCGGCGAGGGCAACGCCCGGAGTGCGAGCGCCTCGACGCGGACGTCTCCAGGTCGGTTCCGCAGGCGGTGTCGCCCCGTACCGGCGTTGTGAGTCGGGGGGAGGCGCCCCGTCACCCTGGTTTGGAAGGAAAGGCCGGCCTCCGGGCCGGGCGAGGATGATGGTCCAGATTAAGCTGCCGGATGGGTCGATCAAGGAGTATCCCGAGGGGGTCCGCCCGCGTGAAGTCGCCGAGGGGATCGGTCGACGTCTCGCCGACGCGGCGATCGCGGCCGTCGCCGACGGCACGATCGTCGACCTCGACCGCCCGCTCGAGAATGGGCGCGAGGTCCCGATCGAGCTCAAGCTCCTGACGCCCAAGGACCGCGAGGCCCTCGACGTCCTCCGCCACTCGACCGCCCACATCATGGCCCGGGCCATCCTGCGGATCTTCCCGGGTGCCCGGCTCGCCTTCGGCCCCACCACCTCGACCGGCTTCTACTACGACGTCGACCTCGCCGACCGCCCCCTCTCCGAAGACGACTTCCCCGCGATCGAGGCCGAGATGGCCAAGATCCTCAAGGACGCCGAGCCGTTCGAACGGTTCAGCCTCCCCGTCGCCGAGGCCCGCCAATTCGTCGAAGGCCTCGGCCAGGGGTTCAAGGTCGAGCACATCGACGACGAGCTCCACAAGTACGGCATCCTCAGCTTCTACCGCCAGGGGGAATTCGTCGACCTCTGCCGAGGTCCCCACATCCCCAACGCCGGCAAGGTCGGCGCCTACAAGCTCCTGTCGATCGCCGGGGCGTACTGGAAGGGACGGACCGACGGCCAGGTCCTCCAGCGCGTCTACGGCACCGCCTTCTTCGACAAGAAGGAGCTCGACGCCTACCTCGCCCAGGTCGAAGAGGCCAAGAAGCGCGACCATCGCCGGATCGGCAAGGATCTCGGCCTGTTCACGATCTCGCCGCTCGTCGGCGCAGGCCTGATCCTCTGGATGCCCAAGGGGGCCGTGGTCCGCGGGGTCTTGGAGAGCTTCCTCAAGGACGAGCTCCTCAAGCGAGGCTATCAGCCCGTCTACACGCCCCACATCGGCAAGATCGAGCTGTACGAGACCTCGGGGCACTACCCCTATTACAAAGACTCGCAGTTCCCGGTCCTCCGGATGCTCGGCGACTCCGTCATGGCGCTCATCGCCGGCCTGGAGAAAGACGAGCTTGACGACCCCGCGCAAAAGGTCCTGCTCGCGAAGGCGGGGATCCCGGAGTGGATGCCCCTGCCGGGAGTCGACGCCGCCGACCCCGTCGCCTCGAAGCGGCGCTACTGGGACCTCGACAAGGCGGGCCGGATCAAATACGCCGAGGAGCACGGCGTGAGCGAGGAATACCTCCTCAAGCCGATGAACTGCCCGCACCACATCCAGATCTTCGACGCCCAGCCAAGGAGCTACCGCGACCTGCCGGTGCGCTTGGCCGAGTTCGGCACGGTCTACCGCTACGAGCAGTCGGGCGAGCTCTCGGGCCTGACCCGAGTCCGCGGCTTCACCCAGGACGACGCCCACCTCTTCTGCACCGAGGACCAGGTGCGGGGAGAGTTCCGCGCGACGATGGAGCTGACCCAGTACGTCCTCAATAGCCTCGGCCTGACCGACTACAAACTCCGACTGTCGAAGCACGACCCGGACGACCCGAAGTACGCGGGCGCCCTGGGCGACACCTGGCTCCGCGCCGAGGCCGACATCCGCTCGGTGCTCGACGAGATGGCGTTGCCCTATGAGGAGGCGCCTGGCGAGGCGGCCTTCTACGGGCCGAAGGCCGACTTCATCGTTCGCGACTGCATCGGCCGCCAGTGGCAGCTCGGCACCGTGCAGCTCGACTACGTCCTCCCCGAGCGGTTCGGCCTCGAGTACACGGGGGCCGACAACCAGCCGCACCGGCCGGTGATGATCCACCGCGCCCCGTTCGGGAGCATGGAGCGGTTCATGGGCATCCTGATCGAGCACTTCGCCGGCGCCTTCCCGCTCTGGCTCGCGCCCGAGCAAGTCCGGGTGCTGCCGATCTCGGACAAGGTCGCCGACTACGGCCGTCGCGTCCTCGCCGAGCTCCAGGCCGCGGGCCTCCGCGCCACGATCGACCTCCGCCCGGAGAAGATCGGGGCCAAGATCCGCGACGCCCAGCTCGAGAAGATCCCGGCGATGCTCGTCGTCGGCGCGAAGGAAGCCGAGACCGAGGCCGTCTCGTACCGAGACCGAGTCGACGGCGACAAGGGCGCCTTGCCCCTGGCCGAGGCGATCGCCCGGCTGAAGGCCGAGTCCGAGGCCCGAACGATGCGCCAGGTCGCCCCGCTCCCGACAGCGGCTCCGACCGAGGACCACGCCCAGAGCCACGAGTATTGATGAAGGTACGGTTCTCATCCGCAGATAACGCAGATGAACGCAGATAATATTGAGAAGTTTTTAAAGAATTCCCTCTCTGAATCATCTGCGCCATCTGTTGATCGATTCCAATTTCCCCATTCATGAGGCCCCGATGATCGGCGTTGACGAGATCCGGGAGGCGGCCGCGAGGCTCGAACCTTGGGCGCACCGGACGCCGGTGCTGAGTTCTCGGGCGCTCGACGAGCGTTGCGGCGGGTCGGTCGTGCTGAAGTGCGAGAACTTCCAGCGGGTCGGTGCGTTCAAGTTCCGCGGGGCGATGAACGCACTGCTGCAGATGGGCAAGGCCGAGAGGGCCGCCGGGGTCGTCACGCATTCGTCGGGGAATCACGCCCAGGCCTTGTCGCTCGCGGGGAAGTTACTCGGGGTCTCGGTCACCGTCGTGATGCCGAGGACCGCGCCGGCGATCAAGCGAGCGGCGACCGAGGGGTATGGGGCGAAGATCGTCCTGTGCGAGCCGACCCTCGCCGCGCGCGAGGCCGCCGTGGCCGAAGACGTGGCGAAGCACGGAACCACGCTCGTCCATCCGTTCGACAACTGGCATGTGATCGCGGGGCAGGGGACCGTCGCCTGGGAATTGCTCGACCAGGAGGGGCCGCTCGACGCCGTCGTCTGCCCCGTCGGCGGGGGCGGGCTCCTCTCCGGGACGGCCGTGGCCGTCAAAGGGACGTCTCCCTCGACCCGGGTCATCGGCGTCGAGCCCGCCGCAGCCGACGACGCCAGGCGTTCGCTCGAGAGCGGTGTCATCGAACCCTCGGGCGACCCCAAGACCGTCGCTGATGGCCTCAGGACGTCGCTCGGCGGTCGGCCCTTCTCGGTGATCCGAGGCTCGGTCGACGCCATCGCCACCGCCACCGACGCCGAGACCCTCGGCGCGATGCGGTTCGTCTGGGAGCGGTTCAAGATCGTCATCGAGCCGTCGAGCGCGGTGCCCGTCGCCGCCTTGTTGAACGGCCAGATCGACGCCACCGGCAAGAAGGTTGGCGTCATCATCAGCGGCGGGAACGTCGACGTCGAACCGTTCTTCCAGGCGCTCGCCACGACCTGGTTATAATCTCATCCAGTGGATGCCCTGGGCGCTTTCGCGACCATCCACTCGACCGAGGGGGATCATCTTCGTCACAAATGAAGCCGTGAATACGCCCCCAACCTTTATCGTTGACGCATCACTTGTGCCTCCACTTCTTCACCCTCTCAAGAGACCGGAGCGTCGACAGCCGTGGCCGATAATCATGCGTTCGACATCGTGAGCGAGGTCAACACCGCGGAGATGCACAACGCCGTCGTGCAGGCGCAGCACGAGCTGGCCGTCCGCTATGACTTCAAGGGGACGCGAGCCTCGATCGAGTACAACAAGAAGGAGAACAGCCTGACCCTGCTGGCCGACCACAAGGGGCAGCTCGACACGGTCATCCAGATCCTCAAGGAGAAGATGGCCAAGCGCGGGGTGGCCGTGAACGCGGTCAAGCGGGGTAAACTCGAGGAGGCGACGCACGACTCGGTCCGCGAGACCCTGACGCTCCACATCGGGATCGAGACCGACGACGCCAAGAAGATCGTCAAGCAGATCAAGCAGATGGGGATCAAGGTCCAGGCCCAGATCATGGACAGCAAGGTCCGGGTCACGGGCAAGAAGATCGACGAACTCCAGGCGGTGATCGCCCAGCTCAAGGAGCACGGGCCGGAATATCCCCTCCAGTTCACCAACTTTACTTGAGAGTCGCGTCAGGCACGGCCCGAACTCGGATCACAGAACCGAGAAACCTTAGGATCGAGAGCCGTGGCGAAGACGTCCGATGAAAGGGGGGTTCCCGGAACGCCGGGCGGTTGGCCGTTGGGGACCCAACGGCGCGGAACAAGGAGGATCTTCGCGATGGGGTTCTTGAACGGGCGCATCACCTACGTACGCTACCGGGTCAGCGGGGCGAGCCCCTTGCCGTTCGGCGAAGAAATTTTGGAACTGGCGCAGCAGCACGCGATCGGCCGGCACGGCGCGGCCGACCCGACGGACGGCGTTTCGGTCGGCTGGGCGGCCGGCGATCACGTCCTGGACCTGACCTTCGACCTGGGCAAGAACATCCTCAACGATGCCTTGCACCTGGCGATCCGGATCGACACCGACAAGATCCCGGGCACGCTGCTGAAGGCCTACACGAAGATCGAGACCGACGCCCGCGCCCAGATGAACCCGAGCGGCAAGCCGACCAAGGCGCAGCGGCAGGAGGCCAAGGAGGCCGCCCGGATCCGCGCCGAGGCCGAGGCGGCCGATGGTCGGTTCCGCCGGATGGCCCACTACCCGATCCTCTGGGACGCCCAGTCCAACGTCCTGTACGTCGGCGCGACCAGCGCCTCGGTCCTCGACCGCCTGCAGACCCTCTTCCGCGAGACGTTTGACCGCACCCTCGAGCCGATCACCGCCGGCTCCCTCGCCTACTCGCTGGCCGAGGCTCGCGGGCAGGAGCGCTCGGTCGAAGACTTCGGCCCCGTCGGCTTCTTCGGCGAAGAAGCGGGGTACTCCTCGGTCGCCTGGACCGACAGCGACGCCTCCAGCCGCGACTTCTGGGGCAACGAGTTCCTCATCTGGCTCTGGCACACCCTGCAGTCCGACGGCGACACGATCAAGCTGCCGGATGACTCGGAGGTCACGGTCATGGTCGCCAAGACCCTGATCCTCGACTGTCCTCGGGGCGAAAGCGGACGGGACCAGCTCACCACCGAGGGCCCCACGCGCCTGCCCGAGGCCTTCCGCGCCCTCCAGGCGGGCAAGCTCCCGCGCAAGGCCGGGCTGATCCTCGTCCGGCACGGGGTCCAGTACGAGCTGACCTTCCAGGCCGAAACCCTGGCGATCTCCGGGGCCAACATCCCGAGGCCGGAAGGGGTTTCCGGGACCGAGGCCTATGTCGCCCGGATCGACAGCCTGAGACATCTGGTCGAGACCCTCGACCTGCTGTACGATGCCTACGGCCGACGCCGGACCGGCCCGGACTGGACCGGCGACCTGGGTCGCATCCGAAGCTGGCTCAAGGCCGCCTGATCATCCGCTTGGTCCGTGGGGCCGTGCGACGTCGCGAACCGTCAAGCGTGGACGAGGATCGACGGCCCCTCGACTCACCCGAAGACGACCCGGGAAACCTTCCGGGGCGAGGGTCTTCGGAGGCTCCCGTGAACGACTGACCTTCGATTGCGCACCTAGCGAGCACGGGCTGCGACGTAAGCGTGGGCAACTACCGGCAACACATCACGTTCGCGGGCGTGCTGGGGGGCATCTACGGCGCGGCCGCGTATTTCGTGGCCGGCGTCCACTGGCTCTACGGCTCCGTCGCAGTCCTCTTTACGACGCTTAGCGGCCTGCTCCCCGACCTCGACTCGGCCTCGGGAGTCGAGATGAGGGGTTTCACGGGGATCCTCGGCGTCCTCGTCGCGCTGGCCGTCTGGCACAAGATGGGCCGGGTCGACCCACCCCCCGCTTTCGAATTCCACCTTTGGGCCGTCGTCCTCGCCTATATCGCCGTCCGGCACGGCATCCGACGGTTCATGACGAAGATCACGGTCCATCGAGGGATCAGCCACAGCCTCCCCACCTGCGCGGTCTGGGGGGCACTCGCCTATCTCTATTATCCCACCAACCACCCGTCGCTCCGGCTCGTCATGGCGGTCGCCGTCATGCTCGGGTTCTTCTCGCACCTGCTCCTCGATGAGATCTGCAGCGTCGACCTCCACGGGGCCCGCGTCAACAAGGCCTTCGGGACGGCGATCAAGCTCTGGGCCCCGTCGATCTGGTCGACGATCGCGATGTATGCCTTATTGAGCTATCTCACCTGGCGCATCCTGGATGTATGGCCCGAAGGGCCGTTCACCTTCGAGCCTCCCCTCCCGCCCGAGATCCCCGAAATCCGCGACCTCCCCATCCCCCAGCCCAAGGCGTTGGACATCCCCCGTCGAGTCCCAAGGATCTTGCAATAGCCTGGGTTTCCGTGATTGAGAGGGTCGGGGGGAGTCTAGAAAAAGCGGGGCGATTGGCGCGGCGTATTTTCGGCGAAATCCTTATACTCGCCCGAAACTGGTCGCGTGGCGACCCCTCGATCGATCGATAGGATGTTCTCGAATTGCCAGGGAGGTGTGTTCGATGCGAGCGTTTGTCCGACCCGGGCTGGTCCCCTTGTTCGCACTCTTGGTGCTCGTTGCGGCCGCCCGCACCCATGCCCAGGCCCCCCCGACGAGCAAGTCCTCGGCGAGCCCGGCCGGCAAGGCGGCTGCGCCCGTCCGCCCGCCCCAAGCCCCCGATCCCGCGATCCTCAAGCAGGTCCTCGCGACCGCCAACGGTGAGCCGATCACCCGCCGCGACCTGCTCGAGTTCCTCAGCCAGTACCAGATCCCGCCCGAAGACCGGGACATCGTCTACAACGACGCCATGGAGACCCTGGTCAACACCCGGCTCGTCACCCAGTATCTCAACCGATTGAAGATCCCCGTCTCCGAAGAGCGCGTCAATGAGGCCATCGGCGAGCTCGAGAAGCAGCTCAAGCAGGACGGCACGAGCCTGGCGCAGTCGATGGTCGAGTCCGGCAAGGACATGGCCCAGATCCGGAAAGTCTACGCCGATCGGATCCGCTGGGTCGACTTCGTCCGTCAGCGTGGGACCGACGCCGAGTTGAAGAAGTTCCAGGCCAGCCACAAAGACCTGCTCAACGGCACGCAGGTGAAGGCCGCTCACATCCTCCTCAAGGTCGACCCCAAGTCGACCCCGGCGCAGCGGGAACAGATCCGGCAGAAGCTCGTCGGCATCAAGCGCGACATCGAAGGTAAGAAGGTCGCGTTCGCCGAGGCCGCGAACAAGTACTCCGAGGACCCCGCCAACTCCCAAGGGGCCGGCGGCGACATCGGCTACTTCGGGCTGACCACCGGGATCGTCGAGGAGTTCGGCAAGGCGGCCTTCGCCCTCAAGCCCGGACAACTCTCCGACCCGGTCGAGACACCCTACGGCTACCACCTGATCCTCGTGTCCGACCGCAAGGATGGCACGCCGATCGATTTCGAGCAGAACAAGCCCCTGATCCTGAACGCCTACGCGGCCGAGTTGCAGAAGGACGTCTTGACAGCCCAGCGGAAGACCGCGAAGGTCGACATCAAGCCGATGCCCGCCGACCTCTTCCCGCCGATGGAGGCCTCCCCGCTGCCCGCCCAGACCAAGGGCGCCGCCACGAAGGGTACGCAGACCAAGTAGGCCCGGCGCTCACATCCTCCGAAACCCGATCTTTTCTTGAAGACCGGGTTTCTCACGCCGTCAACGCAGACGGCCGCTTTCGGGATGTCGTCGCCCATTCCCATAGAAACCCGATCTTGAAGAAAGATCGGGTTTCGGGACCTGGGATTCGGGGCAGACCGTCAGCCCAAGTCGGACAGGTCGAGCCGGCCTTCGGCCTGGAGCTTGGAGAATCGCGAGAAGGTCTCGGCGATCCCGTCGCGGAGCGGGGTCCGGGGGATCGGGCCAAGCCTGGCCTCGAGCCTCGAGTCGTCGAGGTCGGGGGCGATCGGGAGCTGCCGGTCGCCGTGGCTGACGAGCCTGGCCGACTCGGGGGCGACGTCGCGGAGTGTCGCCACGAACTCCTCGATCGGCGCGACCGCGCCCCGAATGTTGAACGCGTCCGCCCCCTCGAACGGCGAGGTGAGGGCCTTCAGGAACGTGCCGGCGACGTCGCCGACATACTGGAGGTCTTGCAAGCCGCCGTAGCTGATCCGGTACTCCCGGCCCGCGGCCACCGACTTGATGGCCTTGGTGGGCTCGCTCGTCATCCCGAAGTCGCGACCGACGCCGTAGACCGTCCAGGGGCGAAGGCCCACGCTCGTGATCCCCTGGTCGAGCCAGTAGACCCGCGCGTTCAGCTCGTTGCAGACCTTGTACGCGCCGTAGTGCGTGAGCGGGGCGAGCCTGACCTCGTCGGCGAGCGGGCCGAGCGAATCGGGGTCGGCCGGGCCATGGACCGCCGCCGAGCTCGCGTAGACGACGCGCTCGACCTGGCCCTTGAGGGCGACCGCGGTTTCGAAGACCGCGAGCGTGCCGATCACGTTGACCTTCGCGCCGAGGATCGGGTTCGCCCGGCAGGTCGGCGTCTGCAAGCCCGCGAGGTGGAGCAGGTGCGTCGCCCCGACCCGTTCGGTCGCCTCGCGGACGATGGCCAGGTCGGAGACATCCCCTTGCACGAAGTGGACGGAGCCCTTCTGTTCGGGCTCGAGCAGGAGGTCGAGGCGGTGGGTATCCTCCTGGAGGTCGAGGATCCAGACCTCTTGCCCCTGGTCGACCAGTTGTTTGGCCACCCACGAACCGATGCAGCCGTAGCCCCCCGTCATCAAGACGCGCACGCGGAATCCTCCGGTTTTTGGTTGGTTCTTCGAAAGCGTTCAAGCAGGCGGGTCGCGCCGGCGAAGTCTCGGTCTCTCGCCGCCTCGGCGCGGCCGGCCTTCACTTCAGCCCCGGAGGGCGCCTCGCGGTAAGCACTTTCGGGCGGGTCGTCGAGGCGAAGCCGAGGGATGGCCACTCGTTCCCGCAATGCGGTGGGTCGAGGAGCCCCGCGGCCACGCCAGGCTGTTGGATATCCAACAGTCGGGGTGGTCGCCCCGGACTGAAGGATCACGCCCATCATACTCGATCACGAGACGGTTTCAAAAACCCGAGACGCGGATCCACCTCGAACGGTCCTTAACCGACCAGCCAAGAACTGACGAGTGCTCCGGCTAGGTCATCCGGTATACCCTTTCACGCCTTGCCTGACTGACACTTGTCAGATAACCTGAAGTCGTCGCTCGAGCCCGTGCCTGGGCAGGTGGGGTGTCGACCTCACGCACCAACGGTCCGCCTCCGAGTTGTTGGCACGGAGATGGGAGTTTCCATGCGCTTAGAGATCCCTCGGCTCCGGATGTGGCACCTGCTCGGGTTGGTGGCCGCGGCCGCGGCACTCCTCGCGGTGATGGATTTCCGGCAGAGCGTCGAAGATCCCACTTATGTTTTAATCAAAAAACTCCGCTCTGTCGACGTCGAGCAGCGCCGCAGCGCCGTCACGCAGTTGCAAGTCCGCGGGAAGGAAGCCCGGGCCGCGATAGAGCCCTTGATCGAGGCGTTGAGCGACGGCGATCCGAAGGTTCGAGGACAGGCGGCGATGGCCTTGGCTTCGATCCTCACGCAAGGGACCGCCGACCCACAGGCTGCGGCGGTGAGGCCCGCCCTGACCAAGTCGCTCCAAGATCGCGACCCAGGGGTTCGGCATCGGGCCGCCGTCTCCCTGTTGATGCTCGACCCCGAGGCGAAGGAGACTCTTCCCGTCGTGATCGACGCGCTCCAGGATCCCGAGGCGGAGATCCGGAACCTGGCCACCTTCCACGCCGGGCTATTCCTGCTGTCGGATCCCCGTGCGAAAGACGCCGTCTTGTCCGCGATGAGCGACAATGACCCTCAAGTCCGTGCGAGCGCACTCCGTGCGGCTGTGATGAAGATCCGTACGACGCCGCCCGAGCTCCTGCCCGAGATCTCGCGAGCAGTCCAGCCCGGCCTCAAAGATCCGGATCCATTTGTGAGGTCTTCGGCCGTCTCGGCGACAGGCTCGCTCATGATGGTCGGCGCGACCGACATCGGCCCTCTCATCGCGGCGCTTGACGACTCTGATCCCCAGGTGCGGATGATGGCCGCGTATTCGCTCCCCAGAGCCGAAAACCTCTCGGAGAATTTGCCGGCCCTGGTCAAGGCTTTGGCCGACTCCGATGAACGGGTCCGCACGAATGTCATCTGTTCCTTGCTCTCACTGGGTGCGGACGCCGAACCCGCGTTGCCCGTGCTCCAAGCCGCAGCCCGGGAAGACAAGTCTCCAGACATCCGCAAGCTCGCCGCCGAGGGCTGCGTGAAGCTCGAGGCGAGGTCGCGGGAGTTCAAGGAAAAGACCCTTCCTTCTCTCCTGGCCGACCTCGCCAGCGACGACACCGATCTCCGTAGGCAGGCGACCGAGATGGCGAGGATCAGCGGTCCGAGGGCCAAGCCCGCCTTGCCGGGGCTCATCAAGGCCCTGGACGACCCCGACGCCGAGGTCCGTCGCAACGCGGCCAACGCCCTGGCAAAATTCGGCTCGCTCGCGAAAGACGCCGTACCAACCCTGACCGCGCGGGCCGACGACAAGGACACCAGGGTCCGCACGGCCGCCAGGGCTGCCCTGAAAACGATCCTCAAGGCGACCGAGACGGCGTCCAAGCCTTGATCCGAAGGTTTATCGGGGAAGGGCCAGGCCGACCGGCGGCAGCAGATGCTGGGCGAGCCAGCGATAAGCACGTTCGTGGTTGTTGCGGAAGTAGGAGAGGTTGTGGCGCCCTCGAGGGGCATACTCCTGCGTCACCTCGACCCCCTTCTGGGCGGCCAACCACGCGAACGACTGGGCCTGGGCGTCGAAGTTGTAGTTGTCGCGTTCGGGATAGTTGACGTAGATCGCGAGCTGGCCCGGTTGGACGTCGGTCGAGGACAGGAGGTCGGCCGGGTTATCGAGAGCGACCCGTGCGGACACTCCCGGGCCTTCGCCGAAGACCGGGCGGATGTATTTCTTGGCCCGCACGGGCCGCAACCCGCCGTAGAAGCGACCGATCACCTCGTCCGGGTTGTAGTCGTCCTTCCAGCGGAAGGTGGAGGGATCGAAGTCCTCGTGCGAGTCGCCGGAGGTCGTGGTGTACCGGATGTTGAGCGGGCCGGCCAATGTCGCCACGGCCCCGAACAGGTCGCGACGCTTGAGCGCCAGGTTCATCGCCCCGAACCCGCCCGCCGAGGTCCCGAGGATCGCGTGCGCCTCGCGCTCCGGGCGGATCGAGTACTTCTGCATCACGAACGGCAGGACCTCCTGCACGATGTGGTCCTGGAACCTGCCGCCGCACCCGTTGATGTAAAACGAATGCGGGGAACGATACCGGTCCTCGCCCGAGATCAGGCCGTCGGCGCAAGCGACCACAACCGGCGGGAACTCGCCGCAGGCGATCATTCGATCGAGCTGGGGCAGCCAGTTCGTCCCGATGAAGACGTGCTCATCCACGCTCCCAATGTGAAAGTAGAGGAGCACGGGATAGGCGCAAGCGGGCGAATAGCCGGGGGGGGTGTAGACGTAAAGGTCACGCGGCATTCCCAGGATCGTCGAGAAGATCCGCCGGTCTTGCCCGTGGTTGTGGGTGTAGTCGTCGACCTGCCCCTGGAGCTTGCGATTGATCCGGTCGATCGAAGCTCGCGCGAGGAATTGGGCGGAGGCGGGCAGGGGGATCGCCAGGAGGCCAAGTAGGACGAGCGGGCCGAAAACCGCGCGTGGGGATCCGTTTCGCGACGATGGGTCTCTCTCGACAGGGTCTCGCACCGTCCACCCATCCTCTCGTCTCGAAGGAGATCATCCTCGACAGGTTATCGGCCGGGTGCCCGCACGGTTGCGCGGGAATTCTCTTGTGATGTGGTCCCGAAGGTCCGATCACGCCGATTGCAGGATGGGCCGCTCACGGCGGGAAAGATTCACCACAAAGACACAAAGGGACGCCCAAGAAGAAACAATCTCATGATTTCCTTCTTGATACTCTTTGTGCCCTTCGTGCCTTTGTGGTGGATCCTCTCCTCCGCACCTACTCAGGGGTTTCCACCGTCACCGCCATCACGACCGGCGCGGTGTGGTCGGGGCCTTTGACCAGCTCGATTCGTTCGATCCGTTCGGCGCGATTCGGGACGACGGACAGGTAGCGGATCTGCTGGGACCCGAGCATGAAGGCGAGGGCCGAGCCTGGGACGTCGACGCGGCGGATGTAGTCGGCGAAGTGGACCCCGTTCTTGAGGGGATGATCCTCGGCCGTCCCGTCGGCGTAGTGGAGCCGGACGATCATCGAGACGGTCGGGGGCACCGCGCCGCCGGGCGAGCCCCAGCCGCTGACGCCCGAGAGCATGTGGATCGCCCGCGCGGGGGTGTTGCAGTCGAGGCTGACCGACCTGGGCATCCGGGGGGGGAAGGTCCCGAGCGGCCCATGCAGCATGATGACGTTGGGGAGTTGTGTCCCCTGCGGGTCGACGAGCCGGAACGGGACCCCCTCGAACGTCTTCGGCGTCCAGTCTTCGAAGACCAGACGCTCGGGCTCGGAATCTCGGGAGATGAACATCCCCTGAGTGCTCACACTTGTCGCCGCCTTGCGCAGGTCGAGCGGCAGGTATCGCCCGTGGTGGGTGAGGAACTCGAGGAGGTCGGCGATCGACTCGGCCGGGACCTGCTTCTCGAACCCCTCGGGCATCAACGACTTCTTCGACGCGGCGAGCTCGTCGATGTCCTCGCGGAGCACCTGGTGCCGCTTCCCTTCGGTGTCGACCAGCTCGATGGCGTTCTTCGACTCCGAGGCGAGCAGGCCGTTGAAGATCCGGCCGTCGCCGGTCACGACCGCGTACTGGGTGTAGTTCCCCTCCACGCTCCGGCTCGGGTCGAGGATGTGGGTCAGGAGCTCGGCCTTGGGGTGGGCGGCCATGCCGGTCAGGTCGGGGCCGATCGTGTTCCCCTCGGCGCCGTGCTTGTGGCACTTGGCGCACTGCTGCTGGAAGACGACCTTGCCCCGGGCGACGTCGCCGGGTCGGAGGACCGTGGGGGCAAGGGCGTCGATCACCTTCTGGCGGTCGGCGTCGGGCAGGCCGCCGCCTCGCCCGAGGAGCGTCTTCGCCCGGGCGGCGAGCGCCTTGTCCGGGTGGGCGACGAGCGACTGCTTCTGGTCGAGCGAGAGGTCGTCGAGCCGGATCTTCCCGGCCTCCACCCCGTCGACGAAGGCCGAGGTCCAGTCGCCTCGCCCGAGGAGGACCCGGATCGCCTGGTTGCGTGCCGAAGGGGTCATCATCGGCAGGCGATCCACCAGCGCCGGCCCGACGGCCGGGGACTCGCTCGTCGCGACCGCCCGGAGCAGGCCCGCGGCGAGGTCGGGCGAGGCCTTCGAGGTGATCAGGCCGATCACCTCACGCGCCGCATCCGCGTCGGACGCGCGGAACTCGAGCAATTGCCGGGCGGAGGCGGTCCGCGCGGCGTCAGGCTTGGATTCGTCGCGGGCACCGGCGAGGAGCGAGCCGGCGATCTCGGCGATCGTGCGCTCGAACCCTCGGCTCCCCCAACGCATCACCAGGGTCACCAGCGGCCCTTTCGCCGCGGGAGAAACCCGATCGAGCAGGCGGAGCACCGACTTCTCCTCGGCCTCGGCGAGGGTCAGGCGACCCTCCTTTGGCCACCCTTTGGCGAGGGCCACCACGATCGGATCGGCGAGTCGAGGGTCGGCCCCGCCAAGGGCGAGTAGGAGCGAGCCGACCGAGTCGGCCGGCCCCCCTCGCGCGTAGTGTTCGGCGACGCGACCGACGATCGCGATCATCGACGCCGAGGGGGGCTTCGGAAATTCACGGCCCGCGAGCGCCTTCAAGAACTCCACGTCGTGTTTCGAGGCGGCACTCGTCAACGCGTCGCCCAACCAGCGATCACCCTCCGCCGCTCCTTCGGCGAGCGTTCGGGCAATGGCCTTGGCCACGAGCTCCGACCGAGGGGCCTCCGAGAGGGCGAGGAAGGCCGAGAGCCGGACGCGAGCATCCGGGTCATTCAAGAGGCCGGCGTCGAGGATCGCGGCGGCCGTCTTCGTGTCGCGGGGGGCGGCCTCGAGGGCGTTTCGCCGCACGCCGGGCGACGCGTGCTTGAAGGCCGAGGTCGCGACGGACGCCCCGGCCTCGTCGAGGGCCCCGAGGCCCTGGAGCGTCCGGAGGGCGTGGATCGCGCCGGGGTTCAGGCCAACCGAGTCGACAGCCCCGTCGCCCGCCAGGAGAGTCAGGGCGGGGACCACGTCCCGCTTGCCTCGCTCGACGAGGAGACGCTGGGCGGTCGTCCTCCAGAGCATGTTGTCGCTCTTGAGGACGTCCACGAGTCGGGGGCCGTCGGCCGGGTCGAGACGCGGTGTCGGGGAAGGCCGGCCCCCTTGGGCGACGACCCGATAGATCCGACCGTGGGTCTTGTCGCGGAGCGGGGTCTGGTAGGCGTTCCCTTTGCCGTTCTCGAACCCCTGGGGCGTCGGGTTGTGCTGGACGATGTAGTTGTACCAGTCGATGACCCAGACATTCCCGTCGGGCCCGACTTCGGCCTGCACGGGGGCGCACCACTCGTCGTCGCTCGCCAGGAGGTTCCACTCGTTGTGCGAGGCGTAGTCGCTCCCCTTCGACTCGAGGGCGAACGTGGCGACGAGGTGGCCGGTCGGCTCGGTGACGAAGGCGGTCTTGTTCCAGTAGACCGGCGGATAAGTCCTCGCGGTGTAGAGCGCGTGCCCGGCGGCGGCGGTGAAGCCACCGTGCCAGTCGACCTGGCGGACGTTCGCGGTGATCGGGAAGAACCGGTTCGAGTCGGCGATATTGCCGAGGACGCCGGCCGACCCGCCGCGGACCGCCTCGTAGTAGCGGTTCGGGATCGGCAGGTAGACGCTCGGGCAGCCGTTCGCCGTCGAGCCGAAGACCAGGCCCTCTTCGCTGAACCCGAGGCCCCACGAGTTGTTGTTCGTGCTCCGCAGGAACTCGAGCTTCGAGCCGTCGGGCTTGAACCGGTAGATCCCCTGGCGGAACTCCAGGCGCTCGCCGCCAACCTCCCCTTTGAAGCCCGAGTACCCGACGATCCCCCAGATCCAGTTGTCCAGGCCGTACCTCAGGTTGCTCGGGCCGGCGTGCGTGTCGCCGGTCCCCCAGCCTCGGAAGAGGGTCTGGCGCACGTCCGCGCGGTCGTCGCCGTCGGAGTCCTTCAGGAAGAGGGTCTCGGGGGCCTGGTGGACGACCACGCCGCCGTTCGCGAACGTGAGGCTCGTGGGGATGCTCAGCGCCTCGGCGAAGACCGAGAACTTGTCGGCCCGGCCGTCGCCATCGGTATCCTCACAAATCTTGATCCGGTCGTGCCCTTGCCCTTTGGGCTGCATCTCGTTGGGGTAGTCGAACGTCTCGGCGATCCAGAGGCGGCCGCGGTGGTCCCAGGCCATCGCGATCGGCTTGGCGATCTCGGGCTCGGTGGCGAAGAGCTTGACCTCGAACCCTCGGGGGACCGCCATGTGTTTCTGCGACTCGAGGGCCTCGAGGGGCTTCTGCATCCGCTCCTCGGCCTTGCCTTGAGTCCCCCAGTTTTTCCCGGCCGGGTAGAAGGGAACCTTCCCCGGTGCCTTGACGAATTCAAGGGGGGGGAGGCCCGTTTGGACTCGCGGCCGGCCGTCGAAGACGTCTCCCTTGGCCGAGGCCCAGCGGATCCCGCGCTCGATCAGGTCGTGGAATCCGGGGTGGCCCCACGTCCGTTCGTCATGCCCGTATGCGGTGTAGAAGACCCGACCTCGGCCCTGAGAACGGACCCAGGTCCAAGGCTCCTCGGCGTTCCCCTCGGTGCGGACCTGGAGGACCGTGCGTCCCTCGGTGTTGTGCTTGGAATGCACATAGGTTTCATCCCAGGTGTGGAACGGCTCGAGCCCGGCCATGGTCGGGTGGGCGGGGTCGACGACCTTGGTGTCGAACTCGCCGGTGCCGTGGCGGAGGAACTGGGCCCCGATCAGGGCCACGCAGGCGGGCGAGTTGCGGAAGCAGTAGGACGCGCAGTGGACCGGCACGAATCCACCGCCGCCCGACACGTAGTCCAGGAGCGCCTTCTCCTGACCCGGGCCGATCTCGTCGATGTTCGCGTAGACGAGCAAGGCGTCGTACCGGGCAAGGTTTTCCGGGTTCAGGTCGTCGAGCCGGTTCGTGTACGTGACGGCGATCCCTCGGCTGGCGAGGACCGGGACCAGTTGCGCGGCGCGGTCGGCGGGGCGATGATGCCCCGAGTCGCCGAGGAACAGCACCGAGAGCGGGCGAGGCTCGCCCTCCGCCAGGACGGCCGCGGGAATCAGGCTGAAAGCCATCGCGAGAAGGGCGTGACGCATCATGGCGACTCCGGTCGCTCCGGCCTCGATGGAAGTTCGGTGGGCGCGGGAACCCCTGGCGGCATTCGAGCGACGGATGCGGGCAGGTCCCGGTCTCTGCGATCAGTTTACCGGGCTGGCTCGGCTCTCGAAAGCGGCTCGGGGATGTCGCAAGGCGGGCGGTTCTCGAAATCGAGACCAAGCGGGATTGCCTTCGGAAAACAAACGTACGGGGCAGGAGGGCCCCGTAAGGCCGGGGAGATGGCGAATGTCGACGCGAGACACCTTCGTCCGTTTATGAGAGTAGGGAAACGGGGAGGCGCCCCGGCGGCAGTGGCTACAACGCCGAGGGGAGGGGAGGGTAAGATGCGGCCAGGACGAACCAGGAATTGGTGAGCGAACCCTCCCCTAAATGGTTGTTGAGGAAAGGTGGGACCGTGACCACGATGCGAATCGCCCGAGTCGGCCTTGCGTTGATTGCCGCCCTGATCGCCTCGGAGACGACGACCGCCCGAGCGGAGGGAATCGTGTATGAGGGGTCCGAGGGCCCCGGCCGGGGCAAGCACGTCGTCCTCGTGAGCGGGGACGAGGAGTATCGGTCGGAGGAGGCCCTGCCGCAGCTCGGGAAGATCCTGGCCAAGCGTCACGGGTTCAAGTGCACGGTGCTCTTCGCCATCGGCAAGGACGGGACGATCGACCCGAATCGATCGGATAACATCCCGGGCCTCGAGGCCCTGGACTCGGCCGACCTCATGGTCATCGCCACACGCTTCCGCAACCTGCCCGACGACCAGATGAAGCACATCGTCGACTACGTCGAGGCGGGCAAGCCGGTCATCGGGATGAGGACGGCGACCCACGCCTTCGACCTCAAAGGAGAGAAGGCCTACCTGAAGTACTCCTGGGACAGCAAGCACCCCGGCTTCGAGGGGGGCTTCGGCCGACAGATCCTGGGCGAGACGTGGATCAGACACCACGGCGACCACGGCAAGCAGAGCACCTTGGGCGTGATCGCCAAGGGGCAAGAAGGCCATCCGATCCTCCGAGGGATCAAGAGCGGCGACATCTGGGGCTCGACCGACGTCTACGGCGTCCGGCTCCCGCTCCCCGGCGACAGCCAGCCGCTCGTCCTCGGCGAGGTCCTGCAAGGCATGGCACCGACCGACCCGCCCCTGGCCGGCAAGAAGAACGACCCGATGATGCCCGTCGCCTGGGTCAAGACCTACACGGGGACCGCCGGCAAGGCCGCCCGGATCTTCACCACGACCATGGGGGCCTCGGTCGACCTCCAGAACGAAGGCGTCCGACGACTGCTGGTCAATGCCGCCTACTGGGCGGTCGGCCTGGAGGACAAAATCTCGGGCCAGTCCGACGTCGCGATCGTCGGCGAGTTTCAACCCCGACCCTTCCGCTTCGGAGGCTTCCGGGCCGGCGTCCACCCCTCCGAGCATGCAATGCCGTAATCTGCGCGGACGAGGAAAAATTCAGTATGGACGACCGGGTCAATAATATTTCTCGATCTGGTCGTCCATTCCGAGGAAAAGCGGCGAAATGGCTTAATTCGGCCTTTTCTGAGGGAGAAGACCGGGGTCTCGAGGATTTGCGATTCCTTGCAATTCGTCCTATCCTTCAAACGTCGAGGATTCCGATGGTCGGTAGGCGGTCAATCCCCCCCCAGTCGCCTTGCCGAATGATCGACGACGATGAGGATGCGGACTCCTATCGCGTCGGGGAAAAAAGATAGCGTCGAACGGGATGAGGGCTCAGACCGGGATTCCTGACACCGTCGTGAGACTTGACAGTGGGACATGACATCGAGACGTCGACGCAAGACGAGGCCACTCGACACCTTGATGGCCCCAGAGACGTGGCCGTCGGTTCTGACAATGCGCGTATCCTGCTGGTCGAGGACAGCCCGACCCAGGCGCTCCTGACACAGATCGTCCTCGAAGAGGCGGGCTGGGTGGTCTCCGTCTGCGGGAATGGGGCCAAGGCCGTCTCCATGGCCGCAGATCTCTCGCCGGACCTGATCCTCCTGGACATGCACCTCCCCGGTATGGACGGGAGCGAGGTCGCCCGTCGACTGAAGGACACGCCCGGCCTGGCGGACACCCCGATCATCTTCCTGACCGGCGTCTTCCGAGACGTCGAGGACATCATCGGCGGCCTCGACCAGGGGGCCGACGACTACCTGATTAAGCCGGTTGCCGACGGCGAGCTCGTGGCGAGGGTCCGGGCGTGCTTGCGCGTCCGGAAGCTCCAGCGAGAGCTCGGCCGGATGGCCGGTCTGCTCCTCTCGATCAACCAGGTCGGCAGCCGGTTGGCCGGGATCCTCGACCTCGAGAAGCTCCTGGGATCGGCCTGCACGCTCCTGCGGAGCGAGCTCGGCTATCCGACCGTCGGTGTCTTCCTCAAGGACGAGGCGAGCTCCGACTTCGTCCTCCTCGCCGCCGCGGGTGCCCATGCCGATGAGCTGCTCGCCAAGAGCCCTCGGTTCCCGCTCGAAGGCGAGGGGCTCGCCGCGTCGAGCATCCGAGCCAGGCGGACGGTCTTCGCCAACGGACTCTCGTTCGAGTCGTCTTCGCCATGGGCCGACATCCGTTCCGCGGCCGTCGTCCCGCTGCACTCGGGGGGCGAGGCCAACGGCGTCCTGGCAATCGCCAGCTCCGAAGAGATGGCCTTCGACGAGCGCGACGAGCTGGCACTAGGAACGATCGCCGACCAGTTCGGGGCCGCGATCAATAACGCCCAGCTCTATCGGCAGATGGAGCAGCTCGCGACGCTCGACTCCTTGACCGGGCTCCTGAACCGCCGAGTGATCCTCTCGAGCCTCGACGCCGAGTGGATGGCCAGCCGGCGTCGCATGACGCCGCTGTCTCTGCTCAGCCTCGACATCGACCGGTTCAAGCTGATCAACGACGGCTACGGCCACGCGACAGGCGACGAGGCGATCGCGGCAGTCGCCGGGGCCATCCGGCGCGCGATCCGCCAGAGCGACCTCGCCGGCAGGCTCGGGGGCGACGAATTCCTGATCATCCTCCCCGGCACCGACCGCCAGGGCGCCCTCGACACCGCCGAGCGGCTCCGTTCGTCCGTCGAAGCCCTGGAGCCCCGCGCCTCCCACACGGGACAGCCAATCCTGTTGACGCTAAGCATCGGGATCGCGACCTTCCCGGAGTCCGCGGCCGACAACCCGGCCAAGCTCCTCCAGGCCAGCGACCAGGCCCTCTATCGCGCCAAGGCCTCAGGCCGGAACCGCGCCGCGGTTTGACCACGCCTCGACCTCCCGCCGAAGCCACCCGGGGCAAGGTCCACCCCGGGAGCACCGGAATCGCTCGGATAACGACGTCCCTTCGTGCGACGGGTCCACGCCCAACCGGGGCTCGGCGCTGCGTTGCGGGAGCCCTTTCCCACTCAGCCCAGGCCTTCGCCCACGAATCTCGGCAGGGCCTCCTCGACGACGTCGGCGAGCCGGGGGGCGACCTGATCCTTGGCCGAGAGGATCGGGGACGCGACCGGCCAGCGGATCGCTAGCTCGGGGTCGTCCCACGCGACACTCCGGTCGCAGTCGGGACGGTAAGACGCCGTGCATTTGTAGACGACCATCGCCGCGTCGCTCGTGACGACGAAGCCATGGGCGAACCCCGGCGGTATGTACACTTGCCGATGGTTCTCGACCGAGAGTGTGACACCGACCCAACGCCGGAAGGTCGGCGACCCCGGGCGGATATCGACGGCAACATCGAAGATCTCGCCCTGCAGCACGTAGATGAGCTTGCCCTGGGGGTGGGGCTCCTGGTAGTGGAGCCCGCGGAGAACCCCGCCGAGCGAATACGAGAGGTTGTCCTGGGCGAAGTCGGTCGGCAGCCCGGCTTCGGCGAACTTCGACTGCTTCCACGTCTCCGTGAAGTAGCCTCGGGAGTCGTCATAGACCGGCGGCTCGAGGATCACCACGCCGGGGAGATCCGTACTCTCGATTTTCATCGGGTCATTCGCCCGGGACGTTGGGTTCGGGGACGCCGATCGTGGTCGGACCCACGACCGGGGACACTCGGGCCTTGGGCAATCGCTCGCCCCAGGCTTCCGTTCGACCCACACCATACGACATCCCTCGCTTCGCCAGCAAACCGATTTCCGCCCCGATCGGGAGGGGATAATGGCGACACAGGGATGTCTCACACACCCTCCGAGGGGGCCTCGCCAGCCTGACCACCCTCGCGAACCTCGCCGTCAAGGCGGTGCGGTCCGAGAGCCCTGCGGGTATGATGCTCCCGCAACTCGGCCACCTCTCGGGGAGAACGCGCGGGAGGCCCGGTGTCGTCCGGGGATTCCCGGGCCCGAACAAGGAGTCATCGTCCAATGCGACGGACAGCGTGGAAGCTCATGACCCTGTCTGCGGCGGCCCTGACGGGCCTCGTCGCGCCGGGATTCGCCGCCGCCGGAGACGAGCCGGAGCGGAAATACCTCCTCGAACGCGTCGACGACGCGGCCGTGGTGCAAGTCTACGCCGACGGCTTCTCCAAGCTCCCGCTCAAGCAGAAGATCCTGACCTGGCACCTCTACCGCGCCGCCCTGGCCGGCCGAGACATCTACTTCGACCAGCGGCACGCGCTCTCCCTGGAGATGCGGGCGGTCCTCGAAGCGATCGTGACCCACCAGGCGGACGTCGCCCCGGACACGTACGCGGAGGTCCTCCGCTACACCAAGCTCTTCTGGATCAACAGCGGCCCGTATAACCACCTGACCGCTCGCAAATTCCTGCTCAAGTGTACGCCCGAAGCATTCGCCACCGCGGCCAAGGCCGCCGCGAAGGCCGGCGCCCCGTTCCCGACGGCCCACGACCAGGGGCTCGACGCGCTGCTCGAACGGCTCCGCCCCATGTTCTTCGACCCGGCGCACGACCCGATCGTGACGAACAAGACGCCCGGGCCCGGCATGGACATCCTCGGCTCGAGCGCCAACAACCTCTACGTCGGCGTCACGACGAAGGACCTCGAGGGGTTCACCGAGCGCTATCCCCTCAACTCGCGGCTGGTCAAGATGGACGGCCACCTCGTCGAGGAGGTCTATCGCGTCACCGGCAAGTACGGCAACCAGCTCTCGAGGGTCGCCGACCACCTCGAAGCCGCGTCGGCTTACGCCAGGAAGCCGATGAAGGACGCGCTCCACGCCCTCGTCCAGTTCTACCGATCGGGCGAGACCAAGGACCGCGTCGCCTACGACATCGCGTGGGTCCGCGACAAGGACTCGCCCGTCGACACGATCAACGGCTTCATCGAAGTCTACATGGACGCCCGGGGCGTCAAGGGCTCGTGGGAGGCGTCGGTCTTCTTCGTGAACCCCGAGAAGACCGAGTCGATCCGGAAGCTCGCGGGCCAGGCGCAATGGTTCGAGGACCGGATGCCCTGGGACAAGGCCTACCGCAAGGAGAACGTCCGGGGGATCACCGCCAACGCCATCGAGGTCGTCGTCGAGACCGGCGAGTGCGGCCCGATCACGCCGATCGGGATCAACCTGCCGAACGACCAGCAGGTCCGCGAGCAGTACGGGAGCAAGTCGGTCTCGCTGTCGAACGTCATCGAGGCCAGTGACAAGTCGACCCCGACCTCGTTCCGGAGCGAGTTCGCCTGGACCCCAGAGGAGGCGGAGCGGGCGACCAAGTGGGGGGTGCTGGCGGGCGAGCTTTTGGTCAACATGCACGAGGTCATCGGCCACGCCTCCGGGCGCGTGTCCGAGGCCCTCGCCGGCAAGCCGCAGGACGCCCTCAAGGAGCAATACTCCGCCCTCGAGGAAGGCCGCGCCGACCTCGTCGCCCTCTACTACATGCCCGACCCGAAGCTCGCCGAGCTCGGCCTCGTCCCGGCCGCGGACCAGCCCGAGGTCGCCCGGGCCGCCTTCGAGAACTACACCCGCAACGCCCTCGTGCAGCTCCGCCGGATCCGCGAGGGGACGCAGATTGAAGAAGATCACATGCGGAATCGCCAGATGGTCGTCCGCTGGCTCATGGCGAACACGAAGGCGATCGAGGTCCGCAACCGCGACGGCAAGACCTACTACGTCCTGAGCGACGCCAAGGCGTTCCACGAGGGCGTGGGCAAGCTGCTCGCCGAGGTCCAGCGGATCAAGTCCGAGGGGGACTACCCCGCGGCCAAGGCCCTCTTCGAGGCCCACGGCATCCACTTCGACCCCGCGCTCCGCGACGAGGTCGTCGGGCGCGTCGCCAAGCTCGACCTCGCCTCGTACACCGGCTACGTCATGCCTCGGCTCGAGCCCGTCACCAAGCCGGACGGCACGATCATCGACGTGACCATCAGCTATCCCAAAGACCTGACGAAGCAGATGCTCGAATACTCGGAGTCGAGCCGTCACAAGTAACGCAAATACCCTGCAATGCGCCGGGAGACGGGTCGTCTCCCGGAGTCGAATCAAACAAATGGAGAAATCGACGCACTTCCCTCTTTTATTTTTTTCGACATTTTGCCATGATGATTGCTAACAACGATCCGTCTCGACTTGGTATGGAAGAGAGCAGGGGCGGATCAGCGAGGCCGGGAGTCGATCGCGACCGCTCCCGGCCTCGATGTTTTCCCGGCCGACGCTCCCTCACCTCACCCCCCCCAGGCCCATCGGCCTCAATCGATTGGCGTCCGAGTGGCGCTTCGGGCTTGTCGAAGTCACTCTGTGCGAGCCGACACAGCCATAATTTCATCAAATTCTTAAAATCGACATCTTCTACATCTCACGAAAGGCCGTTTCTTACGGTCGACGCGGTTGTCGCTGGCACGATGCGATTCCTACAATCTGAGGGTGGGCAACTCTGGGGCGGCGTTCGTTCGTGCCCGACGAATCGTCGGAGGACGTCGCGACCGTCCCGCGGAACACAGGGTGATCACCTAGAGCGGCTCTCGCTTGCATTGCGCACGTCGGAGGAAAACGGGGACTGGCTCCCGGCAGGGTCGGATCCGGACCCTCGCGATCGACGTCGAGGCCGGGTGCCTGTCCCCATTTTCCGGGCCGTCGCCGTCCGCTGCGGCGGAAATGGGGACAGGCACCTCCGCTTCGCTGCGGAGCCAGTCCCCGTTTCCGTCTCCGCTCTCGGGTTCGGGTCACATCGTGCCGTGTGTCAGACAAACGTTAACCGCTCTAGACGAGGAAGGGAGAAGGCATGGCGGCAACGAAGGGGATGACCGTGGGCGAGCCCGCGCCGGAGTTCACTCGGGAGGCGTCGGACGGGGGGAGAGTGAGCTTGGCCGACTATCGGGGAAAGTCCGAGGTCGTCCTGTTCTTCTATCCCAAGGACAACTCGCCCGCATGCACGGCGCAGGCCTGCTCATTCCGCGACAACTACGAGGCATTCCGCGAGGCCGGGGCCGAGGTCATCGGCGTCAGCAGCGACTCGTCGTCCTCGCATCAGAAATTCGCAGGACGGCACAATCTCCCGTTCCGACTGCTGAGCGACCCCGACGGCTCGCTGCGGGCCCTCTTCGGCGTCCCGAAATCCCTGGGCTTCATCCCCGGGCGTGTGACCTACGTGATCGACAAACAGGGGATCGTCCGGCACATCTTTTCATCGCAGCTCCAGGTCTCCAGGCATATCGACGAGGCGCTCCGTGTCCTCAAGTCGCTGCATTGAGCCCACCTCTCCGGATGTCCCAAGCCCCGAGGGATCATTCATGCACGTATGGTTCGTCATCACAGGTCGTGCCCATTCGCCTTCGGCCCGAGGCTGAGGCCCGCTCGATCCGGGGACTGCGGCCATGACCGGCCCGGGGGGGAGCGGTTATGATGGGGGCCGAGCCCCGTCCTCATCGCCGACGGATGAGCGTCCGCGACGGTGCCCAACGTCCGAGTCCCCTCTCCCTCGTCCGGCAGGCGCCGCCGTCCCCCCCGACGTCGAAGGTTGCGTCGCGCCGGGGTGACTCTCGTCCCGAGTTCGTATTCCCGGAAATCGACTTCTTCCCAGGTCCCTGAGAGATCACCCACCATGCAGACCGAAGCCGAGCCGGTCACCGAGGCGCCTCCCCTCGCCGAGCCCGTCGCCAAGGCCACTCCCACCGAACGACTCGTCTCCATCGACGCCCTCCGGGGCTTCGACATGTTCTGGATCGTCGGCGGCGAGAATGCCGTCATGGCCTGGGCCAACCTGTCCAAGTACAAGTACACCTGGGCCAAGACGGTCGAAGAGCAGCTCGAGCACGTCCCCTGGGAAGGGTTCCACTTCCTCGACCTGATCTTCCCGCTCTTCGTCTTCATCGTCGGCGCCGTCTTGCCGTTCTCGCTCGGCAAGCTGACCGAGCAGGGGGCCCCGCGCTCCGCGCTCTACTTACGGGCCATCCGCCGTGCGGTCTTCCTCTTCGCGCTCGGCCTGATGGGCAACGGCATCTTGAAATTCGATTTCGCGAATGTCCGGTATCCCGGCGTGCTCCAGCGGATCGCCCTCTGCTACCTATTCGCCGCGCTCGCGACGATCCGGTTCAAGGTCCGCGGGCAGGTCATCCTCGTCCTCGCGATCCTGCTCGGTTACTGGGCCCTGCTCGCGTTCGTCCCGGTCCCGGGATCCAAGGCCGGCGACTACACGAAGTCCGGCAACCTCGCGGGGTACGTCGACCGGCACGTCCTCCCGGGCAAGATCATGAAGGCCTATTACGGAGACGGCGACAATGAAGGGATCCTCTCCACCATCCCGGCCGTCGCCACCGCGCTCATCGGCGTGCTGGCCGGTCAATGGCTCCGGACGGGGCACAACCCCTGGCTGAAGGTCCTGGGACTCCTGCTCGCGGGGGCCGCCTGCACGGGCATCGGCTATGCCTGGGGCATGATCTTCCCCATCGTCAAGATCCTCTGGACGAGCTCCTACGTCCTGTTCGTCGGGGGGATGAGTTTAATGCTCCTGGCCCTCTTCTATGCGGTCATCGACGTCATGAAGTTCCGCCGTTGGGCGTTCTTCTTCGTCGTGATCGGGGCCAATGCGATCACGATTTATTTCGGTCGCAACATCATCGATTTCGGGAAGATCAACACCTTCTTCCTCGGGGGCGTCATCAACCATTCCGGGGTCTACGGCCCCGCCATCAAGGCGACGGGCGTGGTGGCGTTCGAGTGGTTGTTGTTGCTCTTCCTCTACAGGAACAAGATCTTCCTCCGCGTCTGACGGGTTGAACGACGAGGGCCGAGGCACGACCAATCGCTCGCGCCTCGGCTCTCCACCATTCGCATGCAGCGCAACCCATCTCGCCGACCTTCGCGGAACATTCATTGAAATAAAGAGGTTTTCATCACAAATATATCAAAAATTTTTAATTACTGCCAGGGCAGCTCACTCTCGGGTTGCACACATTGCACGGCTCCCCGGGACGGATTTTACAAGCCCGAAGCGCAAGCGAGTGAATCTCTTCACAAAAAATCAAGAAAAATTCACTCGCTTGCGCTTCGGGCTTGTATCGAATCGATGCCCCTCGAACGTTAACAGCTCTGATCTCGATTGGGCTTCTACGGCTCCTCCTCTTTGTGTCCTTTGTGGTGAAATCTCTGCGCGGCGGGAGGCTTTTGGAGATCGACGGGGAAGTGTCCGCAGATCCTGACAACTACGACTTCGGCTTCGCCTGGGTCGTCGCGTTGGGGCCGAAGCGGATGTGGAGCTTCGCGTGTCCCGCGTACCGATCTCCATAGACCGCGCGAACGACCCCCCAATCGACCAAGACCGAGAACGCGGAGACGACCAGTCCGACCGCGACCGTCTTCCGCCAACGGAAATGGGGGCGAGGGGTCGCGGCTACAGGGGCCACGGCCACCGACGACGTCGTCGGGACGAGCAGGGCGAGGAGCGTGCAGAGGGCCGCGTTGACGAGGATCACCCCCTCGGTCACGAGCCGCTGCGCGGTGAAGTGGACGACGGCCTTCTCGAAGTTGCCGATGACCATCCACCACAGGAACGCCAGGAACAGCCACTGTCCCCGCCCCAGGGGATTGAGTTGGAAGAGCGCCAACGGCCGCGAGAGGTGCCGGATCATCGGGACGAGGATGGCGACCGCGAGCAGGATGTAGGCGAAGTCATACCAACGCGCCAGCGGGATGTCGTGCATCAGCTTGGGGACGTCGCCGCTCTCGAGCCAGTCGACGAGGTTCTTCCGGAAGTTGAGATACGAGATCACGAGGAGGACGAAGCCGACCGCGTAGACCTCGGTCCAACGCCTGGCCGGGAGGTTCTCGATCGTCGCCGGGGCGCGGCGGATCAGCGGGAGCATCGCCGCGGCGATCGCCAGGCCGTTGAAGAGGCCGGTCGTCTGCTCGAGGATGCTGTGCCAGTTGGTGTCGTACCCGCAAGTGACCTCGACGAGCTTGAGCATCGACGCGGCGGCAAAGCCGATCCCGCCGATGAAGCCCGTCACGAGGGTGGCCCGGGCGATCTCCCCGAGGTTCTCCCGCCGGCAGTAGACGAGGAGCCCGCCCACCAGCCCCACGCACCCCGACCAATTGTCCCCGCGAGGCGGCGTCATCCTCAGGCCGAGCGTGACCACCAGGATCAAGAACCCCGCCCACCATCCGATCGCCAGGTGCAGGATCAGCGACGACCCCCGGTCGACCCGGCGCCGGACGGCCGCCATCCCGAGCACCGCGACGACCGCCACCAGCGCACCGAGCCAGTCGGTGTCGTACCAGTTGAGGTTGTAACCGTGGGTGCGCATCCAGGGCTCGAGGGAGGCCTCCTGGGCCCACCAGGCGAGGAAGACGACGCTCATGGGTCTGAACAGCTCGGTCATCCGATCGCGGTCGAAGACCGCCGGGAGGGCCGTCCCCGCGCCGCCGGGAGCTGCCCATAAGAACCCGAGGACGAACAGGCAGGCGAAGCCGTAGAGCACCGAGGCCGAGTCCCCCGAGTGCGTATAGGCGACGACCTGCATGTACGACATGCTCCCGCCGAACGACCACCCGAGCGCCCCGAACATCCCGAAGTACGCGACCCGGCGCCACCAGTCATCCCGACCCGACAACAAGACCAGGGCCATCGCCGCCATCGCCCCGGCGATCATCGCCCCGAACTCGTGGCCGAACTGGCCTCGAATCCCCCAACCGACTGAGAGCGAGAGGGCCGTGAGCCCGTAGATGGCCCAGGTCGAGCGGGCCCCCGTTGGCGCAGACGTGGACATGGGATGTCACCTTATCAACAAATCAATTCACAACACCACGAACGGCCTCGTCGTCAAGGCTACCCTGGGGGGGGCTCGGGGTGGTCCCGGGATTGGCGATCAGAGGCGGAGATGGATCCCATCGCGTTCGAGGGTTCGGATGAACAAGTAGGAGAGGGAGAAGTACAGCAGGAAGCCGAGGGCGGCATACCAGGCGGGGGAGTCATTGGGGAGGTAGGGTTTGACCGCGCCGGCGACCATGCCGTGGAGGATGTACGCGGCCAGGGCGTTCTGCCCGAACGTGCGGAAGAGGCCGACCTGGAGCCCGCCGACGTCGCACATGACGACGAAGAGGGCGTAGACGGCCAGGGAGAAGCCCGCGGAGAAGATCTGGTAGGAGATGCTCCCGGTCCTCTGGCTCATCGTCCAGAGGTCGACGGGGTGGTCGGGCGGCACGAACGGGGGCGGGGCGAGCGTGCCGTCCATGCAGGACAGCCCATATCCGATGGCCATCAGCACGACGCCCCACGCGGCGATCCGGACGGCCGCGGCCATCCCCGCACCTCGCCTGGCGATGGCATCGTAGGCGAGGGAGCCGGCGAGGAGCGGGATCGACCAGCTCATGAAACCGAGCGGACCGCCGTCGATCACGGGCGTCTTCCACGCCCAGTCGAAATAGAACCAGGCCGAGAGCCCGAGGTGGAGCGCCGCGGAGGCCACGAGGAAGCCGGCACGCACGGGGACGCCGCTGGCGATCACCGGCAGCACCCAGACCGAGGCCAAGGCGATGTGGACCAACGTCTGGAAGATCTCGCGGACGAACGCCGTCTTGAAGAACCCCTCGACGCCCAGGGCCTGCGCCTGTTCCCAGGTCTTGAACCCTCCGTCGAGGTGGTAGAGCACGAAGCCGACCAGGATCAGGCCCAGATTCCGACGCAAGACCGCGGTCGAGGCCGTCCAAGCCCCGAGCGATTCGAGGCGGCGGAGGTACGTCAGGCGGAAGGCGAACCCTACCGCGAAGAAGAACTGCGGCATGATCGTGTCGGCATAACTACAATACGTATTGTGGTGCTTGAGCACCGCCGGCACGACCTTGAAGCCGCCGATGAAGTTCACGAGGAGCATCCCGGCGACCGTATAGCCCCGGAACTGGTCGAGCGACGCGATCCGTCCTCGGGTCGCGGGTGGCTGCTGGGGGTCGGCCGTATTCACCGGTTCAAGTCTCTCGGGGTTGATGGAGGGAGGACGAGGATCGAGGACACGCGTCGTCCCGAACTCGTCCTGGGTTCAGGCGGCCTTCATCCGGTCGCGGGGGATGGCGACGAGAGAGTTATGACCCATTCTTATCGCGACTTCGCGGCTTCCGGAAGATGCTCGCGCCGTTTCCTCGCCGAATCCCCATTATTCGAGGCGAACGACGAGACACTCCTGAGCAGGCCCATCCTACATAAAAATAACGTTCTATATAAACGTTTTTATCGTCATATTTTATTCTGTCGACCCATGAGACCGGATCGTGATGCCCTATTGCTCGACGAACAATGCCCCATTACAATCGTCAGACTGATCAATAGACGAGGTCTTCCTTAAGATGGCGATTTCGACGTTCGGTGCTCACGCAGCCTGATGTGACGTGAAAGCCGAACCGGCAAGGCATCCCGTCCCCTGAGTCGCCTGGGGTTACCCTCGCCGGGGTGACGAGCCCTCTTTGGGAGGTTTCGCAAGGGCGAGTTTCGCCACTCACTTTGGAGATGCGTTCGAGATGCAAGGCCTGACGCTGGTGCTGCTGATCGTCCTGGCCTCCGAGCCGGTGGGGCCACGAACTCCGGCGGTGGAGTTGGAGGCAATCCGGGACGCACAAACCGGGGCCTCGCAGAGGTATGGCAAGGCCCTGGGCGACGCGAAGACCGCTGATGAAAGGGATAAGGCGGTCGAGGAGTACCTCAACGCGGTGGTCGTGAACGCGGATCGGGCCTTGGACCTGGCCCGACGTCATCGCGACGACCCATCGGCCCTTGATGCGCTCATCTTCGTCATCAGGACGGCGGGGGCAGGTCCGTCGGACCGATCCGAGAAGGCCATCGGGATGCTAGCTCGCGACCATCTCCGGGATGAGCGGATCGGGGACGCCTGCACGAAGATTTTCCACTTCTCCCATCTCCCCGCCGCGGAGGAACTCGACCGAAAAGTTCTGGACCGCAATCCGAGCCCGACGGCCCGAGGCCTCGCATGCTATGGCCTGGCCCAGTATTTGAAAGAACAAGCACGGATGGTACGACTGCTGCGTGAAAACCCCGATCGGGTCGAGAAATTCGGGCAATCCCGCGGCAAGGCCCGGATCGAGCGCTTGGTGAAGGACAAAGACCCGAGCGGTCTGGAGGCCGAGGCCGTCGCCCTCCTCGAGCGGACGGCCTCGGAATTCGGCACCATCAAGTTCGGCCGACGCCTGCTTGCCGACATCGCGAACGGAGAAGTTTTCGAGCTTCGCCGACTCAAGATCGGGGACGTCGCGCCTGAGATCGACAGCGTCGATGCCGATGGGAAACCACTCCGGTTGAGCGACTATCGAGGAAAGGTCATCGTCCTGACCTTCTCGGGGAACTGGTGCGGCCCCTGCCGGGCGATGTATCCCCAGGAGCGGGCGCTCGTCGACCGACTGAAAGGCAAACCCTTCGCAATGCTGAGCGTCAATACCGACGAGGACAAGGAGACTCTACGGCATTCGGTCGCATCCGGCGAAATCACCTGGCGTTGCTGGTCCGATGGGGCGTCGGATGGCCCGATCTCCACGAGGTGGGGAGTCACCGGATTCCCGACCATTTACGTCCTCGACACCGACGGCGTCATCCGCTTCAAGGACATCCGCGATAGACGACTTGACGAGGCCGTCGAATCTCTGCTGAAGATGACGGCCCCTGAAGAGGCGTCCTGAGACGGTGACGGCAATCCTTGACGCCGTTTCCCTCCGAATCGCCACCAGAACCACTCGGGACTCGCACCTCAGACGCCGAGGGCTTGGTGGGATCACCCCCTTGCCCATTCCGTTGAAGGGATTGATCTTTCCCGGAGTCAGGTATTCGTTAAGATCCTCGGCCAGCATGGTCGATACCCCTCATGAAGAAGCCTCCCCGATTCGATCAGGACGTTCTCGGACAATCGATGGCCTTTGTCTTCACGCGGACAAGGTGCGATCGATGGGCCCTCCCGGCCGGCGATCAGGTATGAGGTATTGAACCAGGTCATGGATTCGAGTTGTCGGTCCAGGATGATTTACATCCGCGCCCTCCTGGTCGCCCTGGTGACCTTGGGGACGGCGCTCGATGTGATCGACCTGGCCCCGCTTTCGGATCTCAGCCAGGCTGGCGTCCACGAGGACATTCCCTCGCTCTTCGGGCTCCTCGACCTGGCGTCGAACACGCCGACGTCGGGCGACGACGTCTCGCGAGGCCAACCGGTCTCGGCGGGCGAAGAATCCGAGGGCTCCCAATACCTCGTCCGCGAATCGGTCTGGCCCGACGCCGTGCTCGCCTCTCGGTCGCGGACTGGCGCCTCGACTCAGGTCCTCCCCTGGCTCGTCCCGAGCAGGCAGGCCCGGATTGGCGTCTCGATTCGGTCCGCGAGCCGGGCCCGTCCCCAGACCGGACCTCGAAGTCACACATCGACGTCGCTCTGCCGCTTCCTCTGCTAGCCCCTCACCACACCCGGCCTGCGCCCCGGGCGCTCGATGCGCCAGTGGGCAATCTTCCGGCCGGTCGCCAGCCCACATTCCGAAGAGTTCCGCACCATCGAATCCGCCACCCGCTCCGAAGTCACGCCTTCGGATCCCGGGGTCGGCTGTTCGATTCTTCATACTCCTTCACCTTTACCTAAACGCCTAATCCCCCCCTTGGGGAGGTGATATTCCCATGTCGACCCCCGACATTCTCTTCGCCTATTTCGGCCCCGAAACATTCCTGCCGTTGACCTCGATCGCGGCAACCTTCGTCGGCATCCTCATGATGTTCGGCCGGCATATCCACCGCATGGCCGCCCGCGCCATTCGCCTGGCGTTCCGCAAGAAGGCCCCGGCGGTGAGCGTGAAGAAGCCGCATTTCGAGATGTCCCGGACGGCGAAGCCGCAAACGGTCTCCCAGACCGAGACCGTCTGAGGCGGACGAAGACATCCCGGCCTTTGTCGGAATAGGCCGGGATTCCGACCGCTCGGCTCGTCGCATGCGATGAGTCTCGGAGGCGCGGGATCCGACAGGCGCGGACCTCCTCGGGACGAGGAGCCTCCTTGGCTACGACTTTTAAATAATTAAAAATAAAGACGAAAAAGAATCCAGTCGGACGATCGAGCCACGGAGTGCCCGCGCCCGAGGCCACGGTTTCGGGCGCCGGCCACGCCGATCAGGATGGCGAGATCCAGGGAGGATGCGAAGGTGAAGGAACACTCGACGGTCTCAACCCCGCACGTCGCCAAGCGGAGGCTCCGGCGCCTCTTGGTCATCGCCCCACAGGCGGCGAGCCCCCAACTCCTGGCCCGGGAGATCGTCCTGTCGGCGGCCTGGCTCGGGATCATGACGGGGATGCTCGAGCTGCTCATCCTCCAGGTCCGCAAGCTGTTCCTCAACGCCGCGGCGATGGGCTCGCTCCAACTGAGCAAGCATGCCATCTGGACCATCCCCGTCTCGAACCTGATCATCCTAGGAGCCTGCGGCCTCGTCTTCGGATCCCTCGCGGCCGTAGTCCGTCATCGATACGTCCATCTCGCCGCCTCTTACGTCCTGTTCTCCGTGGCGATGCTGACCTTGATGCTGACGTTCCACGGCCTGTCGACGACCGCTTACGTCGTCTTCGCTTGCGGCCTGGCGTCGAGGATCGTCCCATTCGTCCGCGCCCGCGAAGCGGGGTTTGCCCGGCTCGTCCGCGTGAGCCTCCCCGTGCTGCTGATCCTCGTCGGGGGGCTCACGGCGTTTGGCGTCAGTCGCGACAAGGTCGCCGAGCGATCGGCCCTGGCGAAGCTGGCCGCCCCCCCGAAGGGGAGCCCGAACGTCCTGATGATCGTGCTCGACACGGTCCGGGCCGAGAGCTTGAGCACCTACGGGTACGGTCGAGACACCTCGCCGAACCTGACGAAGCTGGCCCGCCGAGGAGTCCGCTTCGATCAGGCGAGGGTGACGTGCTCGTGGACCTTGCCGTCGCACGCGAGCATGTTCACCGGGCGTTGGCCGCACGAGCTGTCGGCCCGCCTCGAGCGTCCCCTCGACGCGACTTTCCCCACGCTCGCCGAGGTCCTCGGCGGCCACGGGTATGCGACGGCGGGGTTCGTGGCCAACACGTTCTTCTGCAACACCTGGTACGGCCTGAGCCGCGGGTTCCTCCACTATGAAGACACGGCGATGACGACGTTCGAGGTCCTCCGGGGCTCCGCCCTGGGCCGGCATCTCCTCAGGCGTTTCACCGCGACGGACCACGACCGGCCGACGGCCTTCTTCCGCCGGAAGGACGCCCCGACGATCAATCAGGAGGCGCTCGACTGGCTGGCGCAACGCCCCAAGGATCGACCGTTCTTCATGTTCCTGAACTACTACGACGCCCACGACCCCTACTTCACCCCCGACGGGACGAGCCGTCGATTCGGGACGCATCCGACGGAGCCCGCCGACCGCGCGATGCTCCGCGACTGGCATCGCATCGACAAGAAGGCCCTCTCGCCGAAGCAGGTCGAGCTGGCCCGAGACTGCTACGATGAGTGCATCTCCTACCTCGACGAGCAGCTCGGCCGGTTGCTCGACTCGCTCGAGTCGCAGGGGATCCTCAAGGACACGATGATCGTCGTCACATCCGACCACGGCGAGCAATTCGGCGAGCACGGATGCTTCGGGCATGGGCATAGCCTCTACCGCCCCGGGGTCCACGTGCCGCTCCTGGTCGTCGCCCCGTCGCGGGTACCGGCCGGTTCGACGGTCGCCGAGCCGACGAGCCTCCGAGACCTGCCGGCGACCGTCCTCGACGTCCTGGCCCTGGACGCCCACTCGCCGTTCCCGGGGCGGACGTTGGCCAGGCACTGGGATGGGCCGCGATCGGCCGCCGATGGCGTGGAGGAACTCATCCTCTCGGAGCTCGTCGACAAGGACGTGAAGTCTCCCGCCGGTTGGGTGCCGCCCCGCTCGATCATCTCCGAAGGCAAGGTCTATATCCGAGAGAGCGACGGCCACGAGGAACTCTACGACCTCGCGTCCGACCCCGCCGAGGCGAAGGACCTCGTGAAGTCGGATGAGTTCAAGCCGCTACTCGAACGATTCCGACAAACCCTAGGGCGGCTCGATAAGCCGGAGGCCAAGGCGGCCTCCGGCGGCCCTCGCCCCGAGGTCGGGGCAAAACCGTAGTCGTCGGTGGTTCCCCGCGAACCACGGGCGGTCGAGAGGCGTCGAAGGAGGAGAGCCGAGTGTTTCGGCCGTCATCCCCGGGACGGCCGCTTGGTTGTCGGTCTCCAGGTCGACGTCACGGATCGTCGGCCGTCGGATCGTCCCCGAGCACACCGCTCTTTTGCGTCGTCGACTGCCCGAACCACCTCCCCGTGAAGGGCCTCGAGGGGCTTGCCGGGGAGGTGGCGCGAATAGGCCCCCGGTTGGGTTACAATCGGGTTCGTTAATCGACTCCCGAAACGAGGAACCAACCATGTCGCTCCTGGACTCCCTTAAGAAGTACACCACGGTCGTGGCGGACACCGGGGACATCGAAGCCATCGCGCAGTTCAAGCCGCAGGACGCCACGACGAACCCGTCGTTGCTCTTCTCGGCCGCCCAACAGCCCCAGTACGCCCACCTGGTCGAGAAGGCGCTGCAGGAGGCCGCGGAGCAGGGGGGGGATAAGGCTTCCCAGACCGAAGCGTTCATGGATGGGCTGTTCGTGGCCTTCGGCCGCGAGATCCTCAAGATCATCCCCGGCCGGGTCTCGACCGAGGTCGACGCGGGGCTGAGCTTCGACACCGAGAAGACCCTCGCGAAGGCCCACCGGTTGATCGGGCTCTACGAGCAGTACGGCGTCGAGCGTGAACGGGTCCTGATCAAGATCGCGAGCACCTGGGAAGGGATCCGCGCCGCCGAAGCCCTCGAGAAGGAAGGGATCCACTGCAACCTGACCCTCCTCTTCAGCTTCGCGCAGGCCGTCGCCTGCGCCGAGGCCGGCGTGACCCTGATCTCGCCGTTCGTCGGCCGGATCTACGACTGGTATAAGAAAGACAAGGGCGTCTCCGACATCCCGGCCGACGAGGATCCGGGCGTCGCCTCGGTGACGAAGATCTACGACTACTTCAAGAAGTTCGACTACAAGACCCAGGTCATGGGTGCGAGCTTCCGCAAGGTCGAGCAGATCACCCACCTCGCCGGCTGCGACCTCCTGACGATCAGCCCCGACCTCCTCGAGAAGCTCGGCCAGGCCGACGGCAACCTCGACCGCCGCCTCACCGTCGAGACCGCCAAGGCGAGCGACGAGAAGAAGATCCACCTCGACGAGAAGGCCTACCGCTGGCTCCACAACCAGGACGCCATGGCCGTCGAGAAGCTCAGCGACGGGATCCGCAAGTTCTACGCGGACGCCCGCAAGCTCGAGAAGTTCGCCCAGTCGATGGTCACCGAGAAGGTCGCGAGCTGAACGCCCCGCCCATGATCGCCGGGACGGCCCCAGGCGGGCCGTCCCCCTCGCATCCACACGTCTTCCAATTTTTTAATCCGGTCATTTTTTGACACGATCTACCACGCACCGAGGCCGCTCTCGGGTGCCGGCGCTCCGTCGCCGCCCCGAAAGACCACGGGCCTCCCACGTCCGTCATCTTGATCTCGTTCGGCCTCGATCAAAAAGGTTCCGACCGCAGTCCTTCTCTTTGACAATTCGTGCATTACAATAGCACGGGGGAAAAAGAGGCCGTTTGAGTGGGCGTCCGCAATCGAGCGGGGCTCCCGTAAGGCCCTGGAGGGGGTTCGCCCGAAACATTGGGGCGAGCCTTGGTTCGGTTCGTCGCGATTTTCTCGACACGACGGGCGGATCGAACCGTAAATCCATTCGCACCGATGGGGCGGGTGGCGGACTTGTCGTCGGTATCAAGAAGAGCGCCTTTGCGGCGTCTTCGGCCGGGCTGCGCGTGCGGTTTCGGGACTCCAAATCTCAATATTCTTACGATCTTTCACGAGTCTCCTTCGTAGAAATCACAGAACGGCCGGGCGCGATCACCCGGCATCCAATCGCCTCGAAGGAAAGGGCCTCTCCCATGAAACACATCGATGGGCGTTGGCTACGCTGGGCGACGATGGACACGGATCATCCGAGATCCTCGCCGGGCCCTTCGGGCGGTGCCCACGCCCACGCGATCGAGGCCCCGGCCGTCGTTGCGTCCGCCGGGGCGGGAGGCCTCAACCTCAAGAAACGGATCGAGTCCACGGCGATCGCCTTCCGTGGCTATGACGTCACGAACCTGGGGCGGAGCCGAGAGTTCGTCGACCACGAGGTCTACGGGCCGACCGTCCGGCGGACCCTGGACCACGTCTCGGGGATTTGCTCGGAGGTCCTCCACGACAAGGTCGACCTGGCCGAGTACATCCGGGCCGGCGAAAAGACCTCGCTGACGACGTTCCCACACGACATCGGGGCAATCGTCGGGATGGAGCTCGCCCAGCTCGAGCTGCTGGAAGAGTTCCACGACGTCCCCGTCCGTCGCGCCCGGTTCAGCTTCGGCTACAGCATCGGCGAGCTCTCGGCCCTGATCTTCGGCGGCAGCTTCTCCCTCGAGAGCCTGCTCCCGATCCCGTTGCGGCTCGCTCCGGATTGTGCCGAGCTCGCCGCGGACACCACCCTCGGCGTCCTCTTCACCAGGGGGGGTGCGCTCCACCCCGAGGACGTCGAACGGCTCTGCCGGACGATCAGCGCCGAGGGGAAAGGGTTGATCGGGCCGTCGGCATACCTCTCGCCCAACACGGCCTTGTTGCTGGGCCAGGGGGGGACGCTCGACCGGGTCGAGCGCCTGATGGGCGACTTCATCCCGGACAAGGTGATCCTCAAGAGGAATCCGAACCAGTGGCCGCCGCTGCACTCGCCCCTGGTCTGGGAGCGTTCGGTGCCGAACCGCACGGCCATCATGCTCTATCACATCAAGGAGAACCCGACACCTCCTTCGCCGCCGGTCCTCTCCTGCGTCACGGGCGAGGCGAGCTACGAGGGGACCGAGAGCCGAGAGGTCCTGATCCGCTGGACCGACCACCCCCAGCGCCTCTGGGACGTGATCGACGAGACGCTGTCGCAAAGCATCGAAGTCGTGCTGCACGCGGGGCCCGGCCCCAGCCTGATCGCAGCGACCTTCGCCCGGCTCGAGAACAACGTGAGCCGGCAACTGGGCCAGGGCAACCGCTACCTCCACATGCTCGGACGAGGGCTCGCCTCCGGCCTGAACCGGCACGCGTGGCTGACGCGACTCCTGCCGTCGAAGGCCGCGCTCCTGAGGCTGCCCTATCTCGTCCACGTCAACCTGGAGGACTGGCTCCTGGAGAATCACCCCGCGCCGACCGCGGCCGTCTCGCTCGCCCGGAGTCCGAGCCAGGTCGCGGAAGGTCCGCCGTGACCCAAACCCCGGGGAGCTTCGTAAGACAATCAGAGACACGTGAGATCATTCTTCGAGACAAGAGGGGACTGAGATGAGCCAAGACCTCCAGGAGCTCGAACCGCAAACGTTTGTCGAAACCGCGTTGGAGTTGGGGGGCAAGAGCCGCGAGGAGTCGCGGCGGACGGGCTCGCTCGACCGTGCCGACGAGCAGGTCGAGGCCCTCTTCGCGCCCCGCTACCAGACGGCCCACAGCCCCGCGCACCGCGCGGTCTGGGACCACGAATTCCCGCTCGATCTCTTCTCCTCGACCCCGGCGCCCGTGCAGCCGTCGTGGGCCAGGGTGATGGACGACTCGCTCGCCGTGGTGCGCCGGCATCGCGACGCGGGCACGTTGCTCGATGAGAATCGCAAGGTCTCGAACCCGCTCTTGAAGGACCTCGCCGACGCCGGCTACTGGGGCCTCCTCGTCGACCCGGCCCACGGGGGGCAGGGGGTCTCGTTCTCGGCGTTCGCCCGGTTCCTGACGCGGATGGCCACGATCGACCCGACCGTCGCGGGCCTCGCGTCGGTCCACGGCTGCATCGGGGCGGTCGACCCGCTCCGCACCTTCGGCAGCGCCGAGCAGAAGCGGCGGCACCTGCCCAAGCTCGCCAGCGGTGAACGCCTCTCCGGCTTCGCCCTGACCGAGCCTTGCGCCGGCTCGGACCTGACCGCCTTGCGGACGTCGGCGGTGCTCGACGGCGACGACTACGTGGTGAACGGCGAGAAGCTGTTCATCACCAACGCCGTCCCAGGCCGGACGGTCGGCCTGGTCTGCTTGATCGGCGGCAAGCCCTCGGTGCTGATCGCCGACCTGCCCGACCAGGAGGACGAGCATTTCCGGACGGTCAAGTACGGCCTCCACGCGTTGAAGCATTCTTATAACAACGGCCTGAAGTTCCACGACTTCCGGGTCCCGAAGGAGAACCTGCTCGAGCCCGGCCGAGGCGACGGCCTGACCATCGCCTATCACGGGCTGAACCTCGGCCGAGTGGCCCTCTGCTCGGTCGCCGCCGGCACGATGCGGACGATGCTCGCGAACATGCTCCCCTGGGCCCACTTCCGCAGGACGTATGGTGCGACGATCGACACCCGAGAGCTCGTCCGGCGTCGGATCGGCCGGCTCGCGGCCTTGATCGTCGGCGCCGACGCCATGGTCGACTGGTGCTCGGGCCTCCTCGACCAGGGATATCGGGGCGAGATGGAGTGCATCATCGCCAAGATCTTCGGGAGCGAGGCGCAGAAGGAGGCCGCGGTCGAGCTCTTCATGAAGACGCACGGCGGCCGGGCCTTCTTGCACGGCCACCTGTTCGGCGACAACGTCCACGAGTACCTCGCCCCCTGCATCTATGAAGGGGAAGGGGAGATCCTCGGGATGGCGTTCTTCAAGTCGCTCATCAAGGACCACGGCAAGACCTACTTCGAGCCGATCGGCCGGGCCCTCCAGGCCGCGGGGATCCGCGAGCCGAACCCGATGAACCCCGCGCACGCCTGGGCGCTCCGCAAGGCCGTGGTGCCTTACGCCGGGTGGTGGCTCCGCGAGCACTTCGCGTCCAGCGGCCGGCTCCCCGACATCGACCTGCCCAAGCCGCTCGACGACCACGCCCGATTCGCCGTCAAGGCGCTCCGGCGGAGCCGGTTGGAGGTCAGCGACGTGATGAGCAAGCACCAGTTGCGGCTCGCCGACCGCCAGTGCCGGATGGCCGAGCTCTCGCAGCGGATCCAGGACATGGTCGTGATCCTCGCCACGAGCGTCTGGGCCGGCAAGCAGTCGAACCCGGTCGTCCAGGCCGCCGGCGACGTGCTCTGCCAGGACCTGCGTCGTAAACTCTCGGGCGGGCGGCCGACCGACGCCTCGCTCCGCGCCGTCACGAAGCTCGGCCAGACGATCGCCGACGGCGGCTTCGAGGCCATCGCCGGCATCAAACCCGAGGCGATCCTGATGCCGTACACGAATGAACCGACCGAGAAGGCCCATTGATGGCCCTCCAGCCGTGGAGAAGAGAGCCGCGGGCCCGATGCCGTCGAGAGGAACACGCCGGCGTCGGACGGCGCCGCAAAGGCCTCGGGATCGGAGACGAACGGTCCCGTCGTCCCCCGGGATGGCAGGCCTTCGGGATCGAGATCTGCGGGCGAAAGACCTGCCCGACTTTCCTCAAATGCAGACACGGGGGTCATGATGTCCGGCGCATTTCATCTCGAAGAGCGCGACGACAAGATCGCGGTGTTGACCTTCGACGTCCCTGATAAGAAGGTCAACACGCTTTCGCGTGGCGTGCTCATGGAATTGTCGGAGTGGGTCGGCCGGCTCGAGTCGCGAGGCGACTTGCGCGGCCTCCTCTTCCGGAGCGGTAAGCCGGGCCAGTTCATCGCCGGCGCCGACCTCAACGAGCTCGGGGCGCTCGCCCATGCCCCGAAAGAGCAGGTCGCCCAGGCGATCGGCTTCGGGCACCAGCTTTTCAACAAGGTGAGCCGGCTCCCGTTCCCGACCGTCGCCCTGATCGACGGCAACTGCATGGGAGGCGGGACCGAGCTCGTCCTGTCGATGGATGAGCGGATCATCTCCAACGCCGCCGAGTCGAAGATCGCCTGCCCCGAGACCAAGATCGGCCTCATCCCCGCGTGGGGAGGGACTCAACGCCTCCCCAGGCTCATCGGCCTGAACGCGGTCGAGCTGATCTGCTCGGGCGACCCTGTCCCCGCGCGGAAGGCCGTCGAGCTCGGGATCGTCTTCGACGCCGTCCCCGCCGATCGGCTCGTCGAGGAAGGTTGCCGCCTCATCGAGGAGTTCCAGCAGAGCGGCGAGTGGAAGCCTCGTCGGGAGCGGCTCCAGCAGCCCCTCGGCCTGAGCCCCGACCAGCAGATGTTCGCCTTCTCCGTGGCCAAAGGGGCGGTCGCGTCCAAGACCAAGGGGCAGTATCCCGCGCCCCTCGCCGCGCTCGCCGCGATGGAGAAGGGGGCGAACCTGACGCTCGACCAGGGGCTCGAGGTCGAGAAGGAGGCGGCACTCGGGATCATGGGAACGCCGATCTCGGCGAACCTGATCTCCGTCTTCTTCATGAAGAATCGGCTCGATCGCGACTCCGGCGTCGCGACGACCGACGTCGTGCCCGAGAAGATCGGCCGCGTCGGCGTGATCGGGGCCGGTCTGATGGGGGCGGGGATCGCCGCCGCACACGCGAGGTCGGGGATCCCGACCGCACTCCTCGACGTCGACGACGCCCGGGTCGCCGCCGGCCTCAAGCGGGCCGAGGACGTCGTCATGAGCCGGATCAAGATCGGCAGGGCGACCCCGCAAGACATGGTCGACATGCTCGGGAGGCTCAACGGCACGACCATGAACGGCGCCCTCGCCGACCGCGACCTCGTCATCGAGGCGATCGTCGAGGACGAAGCGACCAAGACGTCCACCTATAAGCAACTCGCGGGCATCCTGCGAGAAGGGGCGATCCTCGCCAGCAACACCTCGACGATCTCGATCACGAGGATGGCCGAGTCGGCTCCCGACCCGTCGCGGTTCCTCGGGATGCACTTCTTCAACCCCGTCGACCGGATGGAGCTCGTCGAGGTGATCCGGGGCGAGAAGACGTCCGACCACACCGTGGCCACGGTCGTCGCGCTCGCCAAGAAGATCCGCAAGACGCCGATCGTCGTCCGCGACTGCCCGGGCTTCCTGGTCAATCGGGTCCTCTTCCCCTACATGAACGAGGCGCTCTCGCTCCTGGTGGAAGGGGTGCCGATGGACGCGATCGACGCGGCCGCTCAGGCGTTCGGAATGCCGATGGGCCCGATCGCGCTCCACGACGTCGTCGGCATCGACACCGCCTTCTTCGCGGGGGGGATCCTCGCCTCGGCGTACCCCGACCGGGCCACGTCGCCGGCGATCCTCACGCAGATGGTCCACGCGGGACGGCTCGGCCAGAAGTCCGGCGTGGGGTTCCGCAAGCACGGTGGCAAACGCCCCGTGCCCGACCCGACGTTCGCCACGATCCTCGAGGCACACCGGACCGGCGAGCGGACGCCCGACGCCCGGGAGCTGACCGATCGGCTGTTCTTCCCGATGCTCCTTGAGGCCACGCGAGTCCTCGAAGAGGGGATCGTTCGCGAAGCGGCCGACGTCGATATGGGGCTCATCCTCGGCATCGGCTTCCCCCCGTTCCGAGGCGGGATCCTCCGCTGGTGCGACACCGAAGGGGCCGCGAAGATCGTCGACCGGCTCGCCCATTACCGACACCTCGGGAAGCAGTTCGAGCCGACCGAGACCCTGGTCGCGCACGCCAGGACCGGCGCGACGTTCTATCCGAGCCCCAAGGCCATCTCCGTCCCCAAGACGGTCCCGGCCTGACGTCTCCGGATGCTCGGCTCGAAGGGATGATTCACCCATGATCGCCGCCCGCCTTCGCCACGGGCCGCGATTCCCAATAAGAAGGGACCAGGACGATGAGACACGCGGTCGTCGTCGATGCCGTTCGCACGCCCGTGGGGCGAGCCTCGGCGGAGAAAGGGTCGTTTCGTGACGTCCGTTCGGAAGACCTCTCCGCGCACGTGATCCGGACCCTCATGTCGCGGACCGGGATCGACCCGGCTCGGGTCGAAGACGTGCGCTGGGGATGCGTCCAGCAGCAGGGCGAACAGGGGTTCGACATCGCCCGGATCGCCCTGCTCGCGGCCGGCCTCCCGATCGAGACGGGAGGCGTCACGGTCAACCGCAACTGCGCCTCGAGCTTGCAGGCGATCAACGACGCGGCCATGAGCATCGCCGCCGAGTGCGAGGACGTCCAGGTGGCCGGCGGCGTCGAGCACATGGATCACGTGCCGATGAACAAGGACTACAACCCGTATCCCGGCCTCGCGAAGCGGCACGGCGAGGCGGTCATGAGCATGGGCCTGACGGCCGAGTACGTCGCGGCCAAGTATCGGATCTCCCGACGAAAGCAGGACGAATACGCCTTGCGCAGCCACCAGTTGGCGGCGGCGGCCACCGACGGCGGGCTTTTCCGCGACGAGGTCGTCCCGACCTGGGGCCGCGACGAAGCCGGGCGAAAGGTCCTGGTCACCCAGGACCAGTGCATCCGCCGCGACACCTCACTCGAGTCGTTGACCGCCCTGCCGCCGGCCTTCAACCCCGACGGCGGCTCGGTCACCGCGGGCAACAGCTCGCCGATCAACGTCGGCGCCGCGGGCCTGCTCATCATGTCCGAGGGCAAGGCCCGAGACCTGGGCCTGAAGGCAATGGCCAAGATCCGCGCCATGGCCGTCGTCGGTGTCGACCCCGCCGAAATGGGCATCGGACCGGCCCCCGCGGTCAAAAAAGTCCTCGCCAGGGCCGGCCTGACCTTGGCCGACATCGGCTGCATCGAGCTCAACGAGGCCTTCGCCGTGCAGGTCCTCGCCTCGTTGAAACTCCTCGGCACCGACGAAGAGAAGGTCAACAAACGCGGCGGCGCGATCGCGATCGGACACCCCCTGGGCGCCAGCGGTGCGAGGATCGCCACGACCCTCCTCTACCGGATGCGCGATGAAGGGGCCCAATTCGGCCTCGCGACCATGTGCGTCGGCCAGGGACAGGGGGTAGCCACCATCTTCGAAGCCTGCTAATACTACTTCGTTGAACCACAGTGCCTTCTGACGCAACCTTCTGGACGCCACTCCGGGGTATCATTCCGGAGTGGCACCTCTCGCGACGTGGAACCGATCAACGGTTTGCTGGAGGGCCACATGCGAGGTGAGGCAGCTTGCCATAGGCTGCTCGTCGACTCAAGAAGGCCTCACGGACTTGTAGACGTGGATAAGGTCGCACATGCCTCAAACGAGCAAGGTCAAGATCAAGGAAGTGCGACTACGCCACTATCGAGCGTTCGCCAACGTCCGATGGGAACTTGAAAAGATTACTTTCCTGGTGGGGCGTAACGGTGCCGGCAAATCGACGTTGATGGATGCTCTCAGCTTCATCAGCGAGGCCGTCACCGACTCATTGGGCACGGCCCTGGAACGACGCGGCAACCTGGAAGGGATCCGCCAGAGGCAGCCGGGAAAAGGCCCGGAGTACGACGTCAGCCTTGCCGCAATCATGGAGTTGGGTGGGCAATCTGTCCTTTACGGGTTCGGCATCGGAACGGACACGCCCAAGTCCAACTACATCGTCAAGCATGAGTATCTCTCGGGCATCCGCCACGGCTTTATCCGCGACCGTCAATCCGTCACGAGCGATATCGACGGGATCAAGCCCGTCCCCGATCCCGAAACGCTCCTCTTCCCACTCATTGCGGGGACGAATTCCTCGTGGAAGGCCATCTACGAGGCCCTTCGCCGCATCTCCGTCCACCAGCTCTCGCCGCAGGCCATCCGCGGCGAGCCCAAGATCGGCAGCGAGGAACGACTCAACCGCGACGGGAGTAACGCCGGCGACGTCTTGAAGCACACCAGTCTGAGGGATCATGACTGGATCGAGGAACATCTCCAGGCGGCCATCCCGGGCTTGCGGGGGATCAAAGCCGACGCTCGCGTAGGGCGCCGAGTGATCCTGTTTCAACAGGAGGGGGAAGGGGGGCAGGCGAATACCTTCGACGCGTCCATGATGTCCGACGGCACAGTCCGAAGCCTGGGCATACTGCTGGCCCTCCGGCAGACCCCACGCCCATCGATCGTGCTCCTTGACGAGATCGAGGATTCCCTCCACCCCTTCGCCCAAAGTGTCTTACTCGATGCCATCGACCTGGCGAGCGAGGATTTCCCGATCGTCGTCTCGACGCACAACCCGGAAATCCTGAGCCATGCCACGGCGACCCCTGATCGCATCAGGATCGTCCAATGGAACGAGGGGACCAGCCAGCTCTACCACCTCAATCGCGAGATCCGGGACAACCTGAGGCCCCCCCAGACCGTGGGCCGGCTCCTTCGATCGAACGCCCTCTGGACCGAGGCCGATCCTTCGGCGATCGGGGGCGAAGCCGACTTCTTCAAGGCATTGTAACGCCATGCCCCGATACGTGATCGTCCCGATCGTCGAGAGCTTCGGCGAAGTCAAGGCCGTGCCGATCCTCATCCAACGCTGGCTCCGCCACCGGAATTACCACGGGAACGTGGAGGTGGACATCAAGGGACCTGTCCGGGCTTCAGGCGTCGGAGCCCTCAAAGTCCCGCACGACGAGTCCGACGAGTTGGGGATCGAGCACTACGTCGAGATCGCCTACCTCCGGCGACCCGACATCATCCTCGTGCTCCTGGATGCGGACGAAGAGTGTCCGAAGACTCTGGGGACATCTCTATTGGCCCGGGCGAGGGCGTTGGTCCCCCACGATTACCCGATCGGGGTCGTCGTCGCAAACCGCGAGTACGAGGCGTGGTTCCTCGCCGCCTTCCCCAGCACCCGCTTCCGAGCCGGCCTCAAAGGAGCAGGCTTCGCGCTGACCCGGCAGTCTCTGCCCAAAGGCACAGACGTTGAGAGCATCGCCGATTGTAAGAGTGCCGTGGCCAGGCTCCTTGGCGAAAAGAAGTATTCGCCCACCATCCATCAAACGAAACTAACCGGCCACTTGCCGTTCACGGTGGGGATATCGCAGCGGTCTCGGTCATTCCGAAAGCTGCTCAAGGAGCTCGAGTCCCTCCTGACCCAGGCCCGACAGCGAGGAGAATGAGCACCCACCATGGCCCGTCATTCCGACCGAAGACTCCCAGCATAACGCACAATTTCACACGTTTATATAGTATAAATCATCCGGCGAGGCGTCGACTCGTACGACCACTGACTGGAGCTCGGACCGACGACGAGGAGCACCGAGCCACGACCGCCCGAGCGTCGATGGATCAACCGGATTGGCACACGGATCTCGAAGCGATACACTTGGATAACTCGCTTGTTCCTGATCGGTGCGCCAAGACCGGCCATGCGATCGTCCCGGCCCAATATCCAAGGAAACGTCGATGGGAACGCGATTCATCCCGGCCCTGACCCTGGCCATCGCCGTCGCGGCCTCGGGGACCGCCCGCGCGCAGTTCGGCTATCCCGGCGGATACGGCGGATATGGCTGGGGAGGCTGGGGATCGACGCCCCAAGGGGATATCGCCCGGGGCCTCGGCGCCTTCAACCTCGGCGCGGGGCAGGGCAATCTCCTCGACGCCCAGGCGACGTCGATCAACACCGATACCGTCCTGCGATGGAACCAGGCGGCCTGGGAGTCGCAGCATACGCTCAACGTGTCGAACTACCTCCACCTCAAGCAGCGGCAGGCCGCGGTCAACCGCGCCCAGGCGGCGACCTACGACCGGCTCCGGAATCACCCCGAGATCCGTGACATCCAGGACGGCGACTCGCTCAACGTCATCCTCGACATCCTGACCAATCCCGCGGTCTCCCACTCGTCTTACCGCATGCTGCGGTCACCCTTGAGCCGCGAGGTCATTCAGGACATCCCGTTTGAATACGCGTCGGAGGCGATGACGATCTGCATCGACCAGATCACGGGGAAAGAGTCCTGGCCCCTCGCCTTGCGCGACGACTCCTTCGACGCCGATCGCCAGCGGCTCCAGGACGCGGTCAAGGCGGCCCTCGACGAGGACGAACGCAACGACCTCCGACCGAAAACGATCCGCGCCGTCTCCGACGCGATCTCGGCCCTGCGCAAGCACTTCGAGGCGTCGGTCCCGGCCAACGACCCCACCCACAACGACGGCCGCGACTACCTCAAGTCGCTCGCCGGCCTGACGCGAATGCTCTATAGCCCGAAGGTCGACGAGATCCTGGCCCAGCTCGAGACGTACCAGGGGACGACCGTGAGCGACCTGATCGCCTTCATGCAGGCGTTCAACCTCCGCTTCGCGCCGGCCAAGTCGTTCCGCCAGCGGCAGATCTACACGACCCTCTACACGATCCTAGACAACGCGGTAGACGGGCCCCTCTCGAACGTCTCTCAGAGCGTGGAGCAGTCGGCGAAGAACACCTTCCAGTCCATGGCCAAGGCCGGGAACAACTTCGGGAAGGACGTCGAGAACGACACGAACGCCGCGGTCTCGACCGCGGAGAAGGTCGGCGCGAACGTCGGGAACGACGTCTCCAAGGCGGCGGACAACGCCGTCCAGACCGTCGAGAACGCCGGGAGTTCGTTGAGCTCGGCCGCCTCCGCATTCTTCCGAGGGATGAGCTGGGATCACCTCGAGAGCCCCCCCAAGCCCCAGTGAGAACCTCTCCCGAAACCCGTCGTTTCCTTTCGTAAACGGGTTTCTGTGGGGCGCCACGACGACATCCCGGGAGGGGTTGCCGAAGCCGATCCCATCAGAAACCCGTTATTTAAGAAAATAACGGGTTTCAGGGTCGGCTCCTAGCCTTCGGTAGCCGCGTGGACCGGCCCCGGGCGGGGATTCGACCGGCGGATCGGCAGGTGGATCAGGAAGCGGGTCCCGGAGCCGACGCTGCTCTGGACCTCGATCCGCCCGCCGTGTTCGGCGATGATGCCGTGCGTGAGGCTGAGCCCCAGGCCGGTGCCCCGGCCGACGGGCTTCGTGGTGAAGAACGGGTCGAAGATCTTGGGGAGGACGTCGGCGGGGATCCCGCAGCCATCGTCGGCGATCTCGATCACGACGCCGAGGTCCGAGCGCCGGGTCGCGACCTCGATCCGCCCCGAGGCCCTGCCCGTCGCCTCGATCGCCTGCATCCCGTTCATCAGCAGGTTCAAGAAGACCTGGTTGATGTGCGCGGGGGCACATTCCAGCGGCGGCAGTTCCCCGAAGTTCCGCACGACCGTGATCTGTTGGCGGGCCAGGAGGTCGCCGAGCATCCCGAGTCCCTGGTCGATCGACTCATTGACGTCGATCTCGCCGATCTCGGCACGGTCGAGCCGGGCGAATCCTCGCAAGTTCTGGACGATCTGGGCGACACGCTTCAGCCCTTTCCTCGCCGACTGCGCGATCCCGACGAGATTCTGCTGGAGGTAGGGGAGGTCGACCTGCTCCTCGAGCCCCGCGATCGCCTCGGCGAGCTCGGGGTAGGCCGCCCGGATGGCCTCACTCCCTTCCTGGTAGCGTGCCAGGATCATGAGGAGTGAGCCGAGGTCGCGCTCGAGGACCGCGACGTTGTTCGAGGCATAGGCGAGCGGGTTGTTGATCTCGTGGGCCATGCCCGCGGCGAGCGTCCCGAGAGCGGCGAGCTTCTCGGAGTGGACGAGTTGGCTCTGGGCTTCCTTGAGCTTCTGGTTGGTCTGGCGCAATCGTTCGTTGGCGGAGGTCAACTGCTCGGTCCGCCTCCGCAGCTCCTGCTCGGCGCGGATCCGGTCGGTCACATCCTTGAGGTTGCACCGGAAGTGGTTGACCGCGCCGTCGGGGTCGTAGCGGGCCTGGGTATTGACCCGCATGTAGTGCCACTGCCCCGAGCGGCCCTTGACCCGGAGGACGAAGTCGTGGCGCTCGCCGAGTTCGGCGGCCTGCTGGAATTCGTCCTCGGCCAGGGCCCGGTCGTCTTCGTGGAGCAGCTCGAGGAACGGTTGCCGCCGAAGCTCTTCAACGGTGCGCCCGAGGAACTCTCGGAGCGAGTCGGAGAGGTCGAGCCAGTTCAGAGTCCCGGGCTCGAGCCGGCAGATCATGCCGGCCGACGGGGCGACCCCACGGCCGGGCAAAGGAGCGAGCATCGATCGGCTGAGGGTCTCAGCCCGGTAGGACGGGACCTGCCGGTACTCGCCCGACTCTGCACCGACCTCGAGGTCCAGGGGCAGGACGAATTGCCCGTTGCAGCCGGGGCAACGGACCGGCCTCCCCGCCATCTCTTGGGGGGCCTTCAGCGGCCTGCCGCAGTGGACACACTGGATCGTGACATGCATAAGAGCAGCCTGATCCGCCCCCGGGGACCACTGGGGGCACGATCATTGAGGATGACGCTCGACGATCGCCTCGGATGACGCACGACGGACTTGCCCGAGGGGGTGACGGAGTCCTCGCGGCCGCGAGGATCCCGTGCAGGGCGAGCCTTCTCACCGACGCGTCTTCCCGCCGAAGCCCAACCCCGAACGACACGCCCGGGGTCGTACAGGGTCCGAATCCGGACAGACCCGCCGGATTCAAGGATAGCCGATGCCGAGGAGCATTGTAAATCATCAACCTCGTCCGCGCTTCATTCTCGCATCGTCGGACTTCCCCTAGGCCCACCGTCGCGGTCTCCCCACGAGGTGCTGGCCCACGCCTACCCCCCGAACACGGGCCTCCTCCCACCGATTTCGATCGCCCCGCACACATCTTTATGACGCCAAATCCAGCACCAAGCGACATCCATGCGGAATTCCGCGATCAATTCATACGTGGATACCCCTGGCGCAAAATACTCCTACGGGGGACTCCGGCCTTGAACCACGGGCGACGACTCGGCCAGAATCCGATGCGTCGTCCGAGTTCGGAACCGACCAACCATCGAGCGTACACCCCGTGTCCGGGCCCCTCGACGGAGGGATCGCGACGCGGGCGGAAGGCGCCACGCGACGAAGGAGACGGCTCCCGCGAGCCGAGAGAAGTTTTCATGAGCTCAATCTTTATGGATCGTCGATTCTCGGTCCTCGCGTTGCTGTCGGCCCTGATCGGGACCGGGCCGCGGACGACCGGTGCAGGGGAGGCCCCTGGCGTGATCACGTCCGAGTTCCTCTACGCGGATGGACTCATCCCGTCTTGCCACGCCTCGACGATCGCCGAGTCGAAGGGGGGCCTCGTCGCCGCCTGGTTCGGCGGCACGGACGAAGGCATCGCCGACGTCGGCATCTGGGTCTCGAGGAAGGATGGGGAGCACTGGTCGAGGCCCGTCGAGGTGGTAAACGGCAAGGAAGGCTCGGGCCGGCGTTATCCCTGCTGGAACCCGGTCCTGGCGTCACTTTCGGAGGACCGCCTGCTCCTCTACTACAAGGTGGGCCCATCTCCCAGGGATTGGTGGGGGATGCAGATCGTCTCGGCCGACGGCGGCAAGACCTGGGGGAAGCCGGAGCTCCTGCCCGAGGGGATCCTCGGACCCATCAAAAACAAGCTCGTCCGGCTCGCCGACGGGACCTTGCTCTCCCCCTCGAGCACCGAAGACCACGGCTTCCGCGTCCACCTCGAGCGGTCGAGCGACGGCGGAGCCACCTGGTCGAAGACCAAGCCCCTGAACGACGGCCACAAGTTCGACGCGATCCAGCCGACGGTCCTCACCTACGGCCCAGGTTCCATCCAGATCCTCTGCCGGACCGACCAGAAGCGGATCTTCGAGTCGTGGTCCTCCGACGCGGGCCTGACCTGGACCCCCTTGCAGGCGACCTCCCTCCCGAACCCGGACAGCGGGATCGACGCGGTCACGCTCAAAGACGGCCGGGCGCTCTTGATCTACAACCACACGCCCCGGGCACGCTCGCCGCTGAACGTCGCCGTCTCCAAGGACGGCAAGGCCTGGCAAGCCGGCCCCGTGCTCGAGACCGAGCCGGGCGAGTATTCGTATCCCGCCGTGATCCAGTCGGCCGACGGCCTCGTCCACATCACCTACACGTGGAAACGCAAGCGGATCAAGCACGTCGTCATCGATCCCACCAAGATCGAGCTGCGAGACCTGCCCCCTTCCGCGAACTGAGCCGGACGTCCCGAATGGGGCCGGAGCCACCGAAACCTCAACCGAGCGCCGATGAGACGGCGACCTCGGCCCGGTTTTGACGGCGGATGTCGGCACCGATATGATCCCGAGGAGTCCGGGTCCCGTCGGCGGTTGCGAGGCCGAGGGCGGGACCGGTCCTAACCCCGGGAGCCGACGATGCGACTTGCACTTCCCCCGTTCTTCCTGGCGTTCGCCCTGGCCGCGACCTTCGCGCCTCCGGGCTTCGGCGACGAGCCGCCAAGCTTCACCCGGACCGAAGATGTGATCTACGGCCGGAAATTCGGCACGGCGCTGACCTTCGACGTGCTGACCCCGAAGAAGGGGGCCAATGGTGCGGCCGTGATCTGGGTCATCAGCGGCGGCTGGTTCTCGTCGCACGACTCGATCAATCCCGCCTTCGTCGCCGACATCCTCGACCGAGGGTACACGGTCTTCGCCGTCGTCCACGGCTCTCAGCCGAGGTTCACGATCCCCGAAGTGCTCGACGATATGAACCGGGCGGTCCGTTTCATCCGTTCGCATGCGTCGGAGTACCACATCGACCCCGACCGCATCGGCATCATGGGCGCGTCGGCGGGCGGGCACTTGTCGCTGATGCAGGGGACGGCGGGCGCCCTCGGCAACCCGGTCGCCAAGGACCCGATCGACCGGCTCTCGAGCCGGGTGCAGGCGGTCGCCTGCTTCTTCCCGCCGACCGACTTCCTCAACTACGGCAAGCCCGGCGAGGACGCCATCGGCCGAGGGATCCTCGCCGCCTTCCACGCGCCCTTCGACTTCCAGGAGTTCGACAACGCGACGAAAGCGTTCGTCTCGATCAAGGACGAAGGGAAAATCGTGGCGCTCGGCCGCCAGATCTCGCCGATCACCCACGTCACCCCCGACGATCCGCCGACCCTGATCATCCACGGCGACGCCGACAAGCTCGTCCCGATCCAGCAGGCCGAGACGATCGTGGACAAACTGAAGACGGCCGGGGTCGAGGCGAAACTCGTCGTCAAGCCGGGCGCCGCGCACGGCTGGCCCGACATTCTCAAGGACGTGAAGACCCTGGGCGACTGGTTCGACGCCCACCTGACGGCCGCCAAGAAATGATCGCTCGAACTCTCGGGGCCGGCACCGCGCCGGCCTCGAAGAGGTTTCCCCGGCCTTGATCCCACCCCCATTTCTTTCGACCGCCAATTCGGCGCCGGTCCTTGTTACGACCCGCCTCGGGCGCTACGATTCGAGTAGCCCGTCGCAATGCGCCGGGCACTCCGAAGCATCGAGAGGATGGCTGATCCTCGCGTTCGGGGCCGTCGGCTCGAGCCCGACACTCGCGAGGCCTCACGCATCCACTGGTGCGAGCCCGTTTGACGAATCGCTCGAGGTCGGGGCAGTCCGAATCCCGGACCCGTTCGCCCGGCTCGAGGCGTTAAAGACCTCACCTCGAGCACGAGACGAAGCCTGGGCATCAACGCCGCCGGTTCGTCTCAAGCACGAAGCCGGGGCGAGCCGACGAAAGCGATAGGCTGTCGACTCGAGGCGAGGGAGGGCACCGGGGGCTTTCGACCCTCGACCGAGCATCGGCCCCACCCAGGTCTCGGAGACGGCATCGTCGCCCGTATCCCACGAACCCGTTCAACTATCAGCTCGTAGACATAGAAGGGATCTTCACGGTTTCGCCGCCACCCCGGTGCGAGGGGGGGCGGGATAGGGCCCGGCGTCGTCCCGGGGCCTTCGACGGCCCCGCGCGCCCCGCCCATCGAGATCCCCGACGACCCTCGACCGGGTCGTGATCGACAAGATGCGACGAAGGCGAGGCGCCCACGATGCATATCTTGAACCTTCGCGACCCGATCAGCGCCTGGAGCCATGCCATCTGGCTGGCCGCGACCCTCCCCGGGGCCTGGATCCTCTGGAACCGGGCGGCCGGGGACCGAGCCCGACAAATCATCCTGCTCGCGTACGTGCTCTGCCTGGCCTCGTGCGCGTCGGCAAGCGCCCTCTACCATGGCGTTACCTTGCCCGGGGACCAGCTCTCGCTCCTCCTACGGCTCGATCATATCGGGATCTACCTACTGATCGCGGGGACCTACACGCCCATCGCATGGGTGTTGCTGAAGGGCCGTTGGAGGCAAGGTACCCTTGCCGCGGTCTGGTTCGTCGCCGCGGTCGGCATCGGTCTCAACGTCTTCCTCGGACACCTCCCCCGCAGCCTTGAAACGACGCTCTACTTGTTGATGGGTTGGGGGGCGGTCTTCTGTTACCTCGAGCTCTCGAAGACCTTCCCGAGCCGAGCCATTCGCCCGATCCCGCTCGGCGGGGTCATCTACAGCGTCGGCGTCGTCTTTCATGTCCTCCAGTGGCCGGTCCTCTGGCCGGGAGTCTTCGAGGGACACGAGGTGTTCCATTTCCTGGTCGTCGCCGCGAGCGCGACCCACTTCCGCTTCATGCTCGAGGTGGTGGCACCATGGGGACTCGACCTCAGCCCCATCTCCCCAGCCCTCGCCCGACGCTCTCTTCTCGCCGACCCTCCCCAAGTCCCGGACGGCCCCCACGCCAGGCCCGAGGTGGTCGCGATCCGGCGATGATCCACGGTCGACGCAGATGAACGCAGATTCAGACAAAAATCACTTGAAAACATGCGTTCATCTGCGTCATCTGTGGATAGGCTTTCTTGATTTCCCTGTGATTCGTCCGTGTTCAATCCGTGGCTAAAATCCACAACAGCCTGACGAAGAGGGTCAGCCGGCCTGCGACGCCGCGACGGGCCTCGGCTCGACGGGGGGCGAGGCGAGCGGGCTCGTCTTGTCGAGCCGCCGCTTCATGAGCCAGTGGCCGCACGGGACCAGGACCGGGCGGACGAGCAAAGCGTCGACGGTGATGCCGACCACGAGTGCGAATCCTAGCTGCCGGATCGACGAGAGCGGGCTCAGCATGAACGACGCGAAGCTGCACGCGGTGATCGCGGCGGCCGAGGTGATCAGGCCGCCGGTCTTCGAGATCGACCGCACGATCCCCTTGCGGAGGCCGAGGCGTTGGGTCTCGTGCTGGAGCCGGGTCATCAGGAAGACGTTGTAGTCGACGCCGACCGCCACCAGGAGGACGAAGAGGAAGTAGGGCACTTTCCAGTCGAGCCCTTCGTCCCCAAGTAATGTCACGAACACCGCGTGCGTGATCCCGAGGGCGAAGGCGTACGTCAGGAGCATCGTGGCGACGAGGTTCGTGCAAGCCCACGGGTCGCGGAGCGCCAGCAGGAGGATCAAGAAGACCCCGGCCGGGACGATCAACCAGGTCTGGCGCTGGTCCGAACGGGTCAATGTACGAATGTCGACAGATTCGGCGTTGGCGCCGGCGATTCCGGCGCTGACATGGAGCCAGGGGGATTCGCCGAGCGACTCGCCGAGGCGGCGGCGGAGCGTGAGGACCTGGTCCATCGCCGCCTCCGAGTTCATCCGCTCGGCCGGGATCACGTCGATCCGCGCGAGCTTACCGTCCTTCGAGATGTAGGAGTCGAAGCTCTTGCGGAGGTCGGGGTGCTCGCGGACCGTCTCGGGGGTAATCAGGAGCCGGTCGAGCGAGTGGCGGCCGACCGGGTCGGCGAGGATCGCCGAGACCTCGTGGAGGGCCCGGCTGGCCCCCGACGCGATCTGCCCGGCCCCTTCCGCCGCGTGGGCGAGGTCCCGGATCATCGCCTGCTTCGGGTCACCGCCGTCTGTGCTGCTGGTCGCCCCCGCGCCGGCCTCGGCGGCCTTCGACGCGACGCTGTCGAGCCGGTTGCGCGTGCCGATCATCGCCGAGTTCGTCCAGCGAACCACCGAAGTCAGTGGATTCGAGGACGTCGCGGGAGGCGACTCGACTTTCGGCGGCCCCTTCGGGGCAAACAGGCTGCCGGGCAAGGTCTGCCCCATCATCGACTCGAAGAGCGCCCCCAGCCGGACCTTGCGCACGCCCTCCGTCAGGCCGTCGCGGAGCTGCGCGGCCCCGTCGGACATCCGTTTGAATCCGTCGTTCACCACCGTCAGCCTCGAGCTGAGCCGGGCGGGGTCGAGCAGCGCGGTGCTCCCCAACGGCTGGGTCGCGGAACGGACCTCGACGAGCCTGCGGTTCTGGCTCAGGAGCCGGCTCGCGTCGTCGATCAGGGCGAGGCCCGTGGAGTCGCGGAAGTTCCCCTTTTCCGTCGGCTGGACCGAGACCACCACCGTGAGCGGCGCGAGGAAGCCCGTGCCGAACCGCGAGGCCACCTGCCGCAAGGTCTGGACCGACTTCGTGCTCGCAGGCATCTCGGTGAAGAGGTCCTGGATGTACTCGGTCTGGAGCCCGAGGACGGCGGCGGGGGCCAGGAACAGGAGCGTCGCCACCCAGGTCAGGAGCGGCCGCTTCAACACCCGCTTCCCGAGCAACGCCCAGAGGCCCGACGACCCCGCGGTCAAGCCGCTGAAGGACTGCGGCCGGGCCTTCGCGAGGAGCACGAGCAGCGCGGGCGTGAGCGTCAACGTCGCCGTCAAGGTCAGCGCGAGGCCGATGGCCACGCTCGGCCCGGTGCTCGAGAAGAGCTTGAACTCGGTCGTCCCCATCAACGAGAGCCCGGCGATCACGGTCCCGGCGCTGGTAAGGAGCGCGGCGGTCGAACTGCGAAGGGTCTGGCCCATCGCCTCGGCGGGGTCGTCCTTGTTCCAGTTCTCGCCGTACCGCCAGGCCAGGAAGAGGCAGAAGTCGGTCCCGCTGCCGAACAGCACCACGATCAGGAACAGCTCGACCAGCGGCGAGACCTCCCAGCCGACCGTCGCCAGCCAGGCGAGCACGCCGCGGACGATGACCAGACTGACGCCGATCGTGATCAGCGGGACCATCGCCAGCGGGAGCGACCGATAGACGACCAGGAGCACGATGAGGAGCAGGATGACCGTCGCCACCGCCGCGCGGTCGAGCGAGGCCTGGACGTCGTCCATGTAGTCGCCGCCGATGACGGCGTCGCCGGTCCAGGAGACCTGGAGGCCCGAGGGACGGGAGCCGTCGAGTTCCTTCGCCTTCCGCTCGAGCCAGTCGACGGCATCATGGGCATTCGGGCTGACGAACGAGACCGAGAGCGGGACCGCCACGAGCTCGGTCGTGCCGTCGTGACTGACCAGTCGGCCGGCGACGTCGGGGTCGGAATGCCGTCCGAGGACCCGCAGGACCGATCGAGGCCGACCAGAGGCCTCGAATTGCCGGGCGAGTCGATCGGCATAGGCACTGTCCTCTTTCGTCAACTTCGTCGGACGATGCAACACTGCGACGGCCATCGATTCGTAAGACTGCTCGGGCCACGTCTTAGCGATCAGCGCGGCCATCCGCGAGCTCTCCGCCTTCTTCGGGAGGAGATTCGCCTGCCCGTCGGCGGCGAGCTTCGTCAGGTCAGGCGCCGCCAACGCGACCACCACCGCCACCAGTAACCACCCGGAGACGACCCAACCCGGCCGCCGGATCACGACCCGACTCAAGTGCTCTAAACGCATGGACGGCTCCCTCCCTCGTCGAACTCCCTCGGACCCTGTCGCTCGACATCCCTTCCCAGTTCACACCGAGACCGGCCCCGAAAACCCACGGGCCCCCGATCATGTCCAGGCAAAGGCTATGTCAACAAGGAGCCGCCCCCGACGAACTCCACCGATCTCTCCAGCCCCTGTCCACCTGAACCAAGGGCCGGTACGCGAGCCCTGTCGGTCCCTCGCGCGAGAGGGTCCGGCCCCCATCGCAGCAAAACGTGTTCCACTCGGTCTCGGTTGCAGGATCCGGGGAGGGGGGTCCGGGAAGATTGGTTTCGGCAAGGAGACTTCGAATCCGGGTGCGGTCGATCAACCATTCATTCGACCGGAGACCCCACCTCTCTCGACAGAAAGCCGTGCCAGGTTCACGACTTATCGTGAAGATCACCGGACCGACTCGTCGACACGAGCGCTCCGGGCTCAGAGTTGGGCCGGATTCTCACCGACTGCGATGATGCTGCAAGCCTGTATCACGTCCAATCCCAGAGACTCGGCACGAGCAATGAGCTCCGGCGATTCCGACCCGGGATTCAACCAGACCTCGCCCACCCCCTTACGGACCGCCTGCTCGAGGACATTGATCCCGACGGATGGCGGGACATAGAGAGTCACCCGGTCGAGGTGGTCCACCGGGAGGGCATCGAGGCTCGGGTAGCTTTTAAGTCCCTCGATGACTTCCGCTTTCGGGTTGATCGGGTAAACGTCGAAACCCGCGTTGAGGAAGGCCCGCACAGCCTTGTTTCCGTACTTGTCGCGGTCAGTGCTGGCACCGACCACCGCAACGCGGGGTCCTCGATGTCCCGACAGCAAGACGATCCGGCTCCGTGCCGCCCTCACCAACTCCTCAACCTCGGGCAAGTCACCTAGGGAAACGAGGCGTGAGAGGATCCCATCCAGGTCCTCGGCAATACCCTCGAGAACCTGCGTCCGATCACCGTCCATGTGCAGTCTCCCCACCCCATAGGCATGACGACCCAAGACTCACACCGCAGCCCGGACCTCGGGACAAGGCCCTCCTCACCCACCACTTTAGACGTTCAGCCTCCAGATCGCGAAATTCAACGCCGAGGCGAAGGCCACCCAGGCGAGATACGGAACCAACAAGGCCGCCGCAACGCCACTGATGCGCCGGAACGCCCACGCGGTCGCCAGGATCGCGAACCAGAGCAAGACGATCTCAGCGAAAGCCAAGCCTGGCTGGCGTTCCGCGAAGAAGATCCCCGACCAGGCGAGGTTCAGGAGCAATTGGAGTCCAAACAACCCGAGCGCCCCCCCGACCGCGGCCGAGGCCCGGCGACGCCAGACCAGCCAGGCCGAGACCGCCATGGCGGCATAGAGCATCGACCAGACAGGCCCGAAGACCCAGTTCGGTGGCGTCCAGTCCGGCTTCCTGAGCGCCGGATACCACTGCTCCAATCCCTGACTCGTCCAAAGCCCACCCAACCCCGCGACGGCAAAGCACAACGCCAGGGCTGCGGCCAGCGCCGCGACCTCGCGAGAGACACACCGGAACCGATCGAACCCCGAGGCTGTCGTCCCGATCGCCATCAGTGTACACTCCATCACAAGCACAATACGACTCACAACGCCCGACCCGATAGCTCCGAAAAGAGATCGCGAAGATCTCATCAAGGATACAACCACAACATCATGCTTCGCGATTTCGTCGCGAGGCCTATCCCAGACGACACGAAAGTTCGGCTAGTCGCTGTCCAACCGCGCGACATCCCCGGCATGCGACGACTCGGGCATGAGGAATTGCACCTGACGCTCCACTTCCTCGGCGAGCTGGACCGAAGATCAATCGAATCGCTACAGTCCGCGCTGGCAGCGGTCGAGGCGGATGTTTTCGCGATCGACATCCGGGGAGTCGGGACATTCCCCCGCGACGCAGAACCCCAGGTGATGTGGGCCGGTGTGGAGAGCTGCTCGGAGTTAACCTCGCTCCATCTTTCGGTGGGGATGGCGCTCACCAAGGCCATCGGCTTTCGACCCGAAGGACGTCCCTACAGGCCACATGTGACCCTGGCACGCTTCAACACCCCCATTCCTTCGGGCACCTTGGATCGCCATATCGGCACCAAACAGGCATTCATTGGTCATCAAATCTATTGAAATCGATTGTTTCAATCGATACTCGAGCCATTTTATCAACAACATCCCCGAATATCGACGAGTGGCAGAATTCCTGTTCACTGCCCCCCGAGGACCCTCCTTCGACTGCGTCGGTTGGGGGGGGCGGCTCATGAAATCGCCGAGGCGAACAACTGCTCGGGATCCTGATGATAGTATTCCTTGAGCTCCTCGTAGAGTTCCGGATGCTTCCTCTTGAGTTGCGCCGGCTTCTCGAAGAAGCACTCAGTCGCGACGGCGAAGAACTCGGCCGGATTGGTGGCACCGTAGGTGTCGAGGACGGTCTTGCGGTGCCGCTGGCTGTCCTGGCGGAGTTGCTCGTACTCGGCACTCAGGACGCGGGCCCAGGCGACGTACTGGCTCCGTCGCTCGAGGATGGGGGCGCCGTCGGCGGCGCCGTCTTCCTGGTCGAGTTGGTGCGCGAACTCGTGCAGGACGACGTTCTGCCCGTCACGAGCGTCGGCCGCCCCGCGGCGGACATCGTCCCAGGAGAGGACGACGACCCCGTCCTGCCAGGCTTCGCCCAGCCTCCCTTGTATCCCCTCGATCACGAACCCGCCACCGATCGGCTCGACCCCCTTGGCCTCATAGGCGCTGGGATAAACAAGGATCGTGATCAAACGGCGATAGTCGTCGGTCTCGCGGTGCAAGAGCAGGAGGCACGCCTGTGCGGCGATAGTGACCCTAACCTCGTCGGTCAGCTCGAGCCCTCCGCACCCCTCGAATTGCTTCTCCCCGAGGAAGACCTGGATGTGCCCCTGGAGCTCGCGACGGTCGGCCTCGCCGAGCCTCTGGTAAAGGGGCACGTTCTTCTCGATGATCTCAACCCATGCGGTCGGGAACGGGGTCGCTCGCAACCGCTCCCGCCGCCGACGCTTGAAGAACCCGAACATTCGCGTCTCCTCGACCCAGGAGCAATCCCGTTTTCATCCACCCCGGTTTCGGGCAAGACCCACGAGGCAAACCCAAGGACCTCGTCACTCTCGACATTCTCTGCACGGATCATGCCCAGGCGCCAAGAATAGCCCCGGATCAGTAGAGGCGACTCGTCGGATAATAGCGGCGGATGACCGTGGCCCGAAGCTTCATCAGCAGGATCAAGTTTGCGAGCTTGATCCAGAGGAGCCAGGACGTCAGGGCATAGGCCTCGAGGTAGTCGGTCATCCCGAACGCGAAAAAGGCCAGGGCATACCACACCTCGAGCGAGGAGTGGCGCCTGGCCCCATACCGAACGAACACAAGGACCCCGAAGACCAACCAGGCGGTTCCCTCGAACAGGTTGAAGAGGTGGTAGGGCGACTCGACCCAAGGGTCGGCCCCCGGGCGGAATCGCCACCACGTCCGAAACAGCAGGAGGTCCAGCCAACCGGGCATCGAGACGACCCCGAGCGGATTTCAAGCTCAGGATTCGGGAATCAATCCTTCTTCGGCTCTTCAGCCTTCTTCGGTTCCTCAGTCTTCTTGGCTTCGTCAGACTTCTTCTGCTCCTCGGCTTTCTTGGCCTCCTCGGCCTTTTTGGCTTCCTCAGCCTTCTTCTCCTCGGCCTTCTTGGCTTCGTCGGCCTTCTTCTTCTCTTCGGCCTTCTTGGCCTCCTCCGCCTTCTTGGCTTCGGCGGCCTTCTTCTCTTCCTCGGCCTTCTTGGCCTCGGCGGCCTTCTTAGCTTCCTCAACCTTTCGCGCCTCGTCATCGATGATCTTGATGGCGAGGTCGACCTTGGCCTTGGGCATCTCGTCCTTGAGCTTCAGGGCGACGGGGTTGGTAACCTTGGTGCCGAGGATGAAGACGAGGTGGAGGTTGGGGAACTCCTTGAGCTGCTCGGCGCCAGCGTCACCGACCTGGGTGCCGACGAGGCTGAGGATCTCGAGGTTCTTGAGGCCCTTGAGATGGGCGAGCCCGGCGTCGGTGACCTTGGTGTCGACGAGGTAGAGCTTGCGGAGCTCGGTGAGGCCCTTGAGGTGCTCGAGGCCGGCGTCGGTGATCGGTGTGCCGACGAGCGAGAGGCGGCTGAGCTTGCCAAGCTTTTCGAGGTGAGCGAGGTCGGCGTCGGAGACCTTGGTGATGGCGAGGCTGACGTTGGTCACCGGCTTGCCGGGAGCTTTGTCGTCGCGGTCGACCTTCCCGCCGAGCTTCTGGATCGCGGCGACGGCCTTGTCCTGGTCTTCGGCCTCATCGGCCCGGGCGGCCAGGTTGGCCGAGGCGAACGTCGCGGCGAGCAGGAACGCCAGGCCGGCGGGGGACAGGAGCCGGGCCATCATGCTTCGAGGACTCATCGTTCTCTCCCTTTCGAAACTGGAGAACTCAAGGCCGTCACCGGGGCATCACCTCCGATCGACCCCGGCGGGCGACGGCGCGGACGATACTCACGATCATGGCCGCGAGGCCCCCCGACAATCCAGAAGTTTCTTGACCGATCCGCCGCCTCAACGCTGGACATCCCCGCTCGATCGTGGTCAGGTTGGACGACTTCCGCCGACGTCGGGCGGGGTCGCCGGTGAACCGTCGAGGTGCTTCCCCCATGCAGCGCATCCCCCGTGAGCAGGCCCGGAAATTCGCATTCGATTGGAGAGACGAACCGCTCCTGAAGGTCGGCCGGGGCGAGGTCTTCGAGGTCGAAACTTTCGACGCAAGCAACGGCTACTTCCGCACCGCCGAAGACAAGGCCATCCCGGCGCTCCGGCCGGGCTTCGACCGCAGCCCGGCCCTCGTCAACCCGATCGCGGGTCCGATCCTGGTCGAAGGCGCGGAGCGAGGCGATACCCTGGTCGTCAGCGTCGAGCAGATCGTCGTCGACGACTACTCGTGGACGGCCATCGGCCCCCGCCGAGGCCCCCTGGGAGAGTCGACGCGCTGGCCCGAGCTCTCGACCGACTACACGACGATGATCTTCCCCCACCACCCCGGACCGAGCGGCACCACCGTCGACGGCACCCTCCAGTTCAACGAACGCCTCTCCTGGCCGATCACCCCGTTCATCGGCACCATCGGCGTCGCCCCCGACCGCGAGGTCACGACCAGTAACGACGGCCAGGGTGACTGGGGAGGCAACGTCGACATCCGCGACGTCGCCCCCGGGAACAAGATCTACCTCCCCATCTACCACCCCGGCGCCCGGTTCTACCTCGGCGACGTCCACGCCAGCCAGGGGGACACCGAGTTCATCGGCACCGCCGCCGAGACCAAGTCCACCGTCCGACTGAGCCTCGACCTGATCAAGGGCAAGCGCTTCCCCTGGATGCGCATCGAGAAGCCCGACGCGATCATCGCCCTCTTCGCCTCGAGGCCCCTCGAGACCGCCGTCGAGACCGCTACCATCTCCCTCATGGAATGGCTCGTCGACGAACACGGCTTCCGCCAGACCGAAGCCTACGCCCTCGTCGCCACCTGCCCCGACTTCCGCATCAACGTCTATCAGATGTGTAAACTCGGCAAGCTCAGCTACGTCGCCGGGGCAGAGATCCCGAAGCGGTATCTCCCTTCGTGATCCGCCAGTAGCCGGCCTCGGCCCATGCTACAAAATCGGTGTTAAAGATCTGTACCTGGGTGCCACGGGTTCCGTCTTCGGACCCCGTGCGGACCTGGCCCGGCCCAACGCTTCGATCCTCGGAGAAAGCGACAATAGACGGTCGGAAGCCCCGAATCGACGAACGATGAGTGCGAGTCCGATGACGCCGGCCGAGCCTGGCCCGCACGGGGTCCGAAAGACGAAACCCGTGGCACCCACGACCTCTGCCATAGCACCGAGATCGCTCCATGAGCCGCCGACTACTTTCTGGTTAGGTCCGTTGCCTTCGCGTAAAATCAAGGCGCATGGTGGCTTTTCGAGCCGTTTGCGAGGCCCTTGTTGATACACATCATTTGCGAGGGAGTGAAAACCGAGCTTCGATATTTCAAACGGTGACACCGCGACACGAGTTTGGCCTGAATCTCGAGGTCTCCCTTGCCCGTCCTCTTCGCCCTGACGCTCGGCCTTGGCGCTTTCTTGCTGTTCTCGGTCGAGCCGATGATCGCGAAGATGGTCTTGCCCCTATTGGGGGGCTCGCCGGCGGTCTGGACGACGTGCATGTTGTTCTTCCAGATGACGTTGCTGGCGGGGTACGCCTACGCGCACGGGAGTGTGGCCTGGCTGGGGGAACGTCGGCAGAGGATCGTGCAAGCGGTCCTGGTCGTGTGGCCGATGGCGGCCTTGCCGATCGCGTCGTTCGAGGCCCTCGAGGCCACCGCACCACGGGAAGGGAGCCCCACGCGTTGGCTGCTCGTGGCGCTCCTGACCTCGGCGGGATTGCCGTTCTTCGTCGTCTCGACGACCGCCCCGACACTCCAGAGTTGGTTCGCGAAGACGGGGCACCGCTCGGCCCGGGATCCGTACTTCCTGTATGGGGCCAGCAACCTCGGCAGCATGGCGGCCTTGATCGCGTACCCATTCGTGATCGAACCGCTGTTCACCATGACCGAGCAACGCCGACTTTGGTCCGTAGGGTACGGGTTCCTCGCGGCTTTGACGATCGCCTGCGCACTGGCGGCCCGGAGCGCAGCCGACCTCGATGAGTCGGGATCGGGAGCCAAAGCCTCGGGGCGCGTCGAGCTGGGGCGTTGGCTCGGCTGGGCCTGGTTGGCCTTCGTGCCCTCGAGCTTGATGCTGGGGGTGACGACTTATCTTTCGACCGACATCGCGCCGGTGCCGCTGCTCTGGGTCGTCCCCCTGGCCCTGTACCTCGGGTCGTTCGTCCTGGTCTTCGCGAGCAGGACGGTCGTGCCCCATTCGGCGATGGTCCGTACCCTGCCGATCCTGGTGATGGTGCTCGCGTTCATCCTCGGCATGGGGTTCGTACAGCCGTTTTGCATCCCGATCCACCTTGCGACGTTCTTCGTGGCGGCGATGGTCTGCCACGGAGAGCTGGCAAGGCGGCGGCCGGACGTGTCGAGGCTCACCTCGTTCTACCTCGCGATCGCCGTGGGCGGCGCACTCGGGGGGATGTTCAACGCCCTGGTCGCGCCGGTCGTGTTCGACCGGCTCGCCGAATACCCGCTGATGGTAATCCTCGCCTGCCTGACCCTGCCCGGCGCATCGGCCAGCATGAGGTCGCGCTCGAAGCTCGTGGGTGACGTCGCGTTCCCCGCCATCGTCTTCGTCTTGTCGGCCGCGGCGATCCTGGATGTGGGAGGTTGGTCCAACTCGGTGATGTGGAATCTCGCGGTCGTGCTCGACTCCGGGCTCGTGTGCCTGGCGTGCTGGACGCACCGGAAGCGGCCGGTCCGGTTCGCGCTGACGACCGGAGCGATCCTCTTTGCGAGCGGCCTAACGGCCGGGTTGAACGGTAGGGTCTTGCGGCAGGAGCGGAATTTCTTCGGCGTGTTGCAGGTGACCTTTGAACCTGCAAGCAACAGCCACCGCCTCTTTCACGGCCGGACACTCCACGGCCAGCAGAGCCTCGACCCGGCCCGTCGCGACCAGCCGCTGTCTTACTTCCGCCGGGGGGGGCCGATCGGCCAGGTCTTCGAGCGGTACTCGGCGCATCCGGCATCGCCGAACGTTGCGATCGTCGGCCTCGGCGCAGGGACGCTCGCCTCGTATGCCCGGCCGGGCCAACGTTGGACATTCTACGAGATCGACCCGGCGATCGCCCGGGTCGCGTCCGATCTTCGCTATTTCACATTTTTGAAAGACAGTCATGCCGAATCGATCGCCGTCGTGCTCGGCGATGCCCGGCTCCGACTCCGCGAGGCCCCCGACGGGACCTTTGGGCTGATCGTCCTCGACGCGTTCAGCGCCGACGCCGTGCCGATGCACCTGCTCACCCGCGAGGCCCTGCGCCTCTACCGATCGAAGCTCGCGCCCGGCGGGATCCTGGTCTTCCAGATCACCAACCGTTACGTCGACCTCGACCCCGTGCTCGGGGCCCTGGCACGCGATGCGGGCTTCGCCTGTCGGGTCAGCTACGACCTGGCACTCAGTCGCGATCAGCGCAGGAGCGGCGAACAGAGCTCGATCTGGGGCGTGATGACCGGGCGCGAGGCCGACCTGGGGCCGCTTGCAAGCGACCCGAAGTGGCGGGTCCCCAGGCGAGACGACTCGGCCGTCTGGAGGGACGACTTCTCGGACCTCGCCCGCCACCTCCTGCTCTTACCGAGGTGACCGGACCCAATCTCCTCCAATCGGAATAACCGGACGAGGATCCGGACCTCTGTCAGCATCCTCGCTGGAATCAACGTCTCGGCGAGGTATCATCGAACTAAACGGGACAGACGGTCACCGCTTCGACGAGAAACGGGCTCACATGAAATCCGGAAACGATTGGGAGTCGAACCTCGTCAGATTGCTGAAAGACATGAGCGGGCGTGCGTTCGAGCGCGCATCCCTCCCGGCCTGGGATGCCAAGTGGCATACGCTCTCAGCCGAAGCTCGCCAGAGCTACTTGAAAGAGGCCAAGGTCCCTTCGGCCCCGCAGCGTCACTTCAACATTCGAAGCGACCCCACCCTCGAGAGGGGAGGCGTGCCCCCCGAAAAGTATCCTCCCGAGGCATTGAAGTCGCTCGTCGCCGCCGGATTTCTGGAATCCCGGAAGATCGCCGTTTCCAAGAAGCTCACCGAGCGGACCTTCGTCCCGATGAATGTTCGTGACTTCTTGATCCGGATTCGTTCCCTCGAGCGGGATCACCTCCTCAGCCCCGGCCCGCCCAAGTCGGTCATCTCCTACACCAACCTGACATTCGACCGAGGCCACCTGACCCGGACGCTCCTCAACGTCTTGAAGACGTCGCAGGTCGCCGACCTTTACCTCTCGCCCGATAAGGTGATCTCGCAGTACGTCACGAGCTCCCATTGGCCGGAGTGGGTCCTCAACACCCTGGGGATCCCGCTCGCCGGGAAAGTGCTGGAGACCCTGAAGGCGTCCCAGGCCCCCATCCCGATCACCGAACTTGCCACCAGGGTCGGGCAGGGAACCTCGGAGCAAGTCCGCCAGGTCCTCGACGTCCTGATCGGCCACCTGGCCGTCTTCGAGGATCTCCAGGCGGAAACGCGAGATATTGTGGTGGGGCTTCTCCCCGTCGTCCACGAACGCCTCTCACAGGCCTCCAACCCTCAACGCAGGCCGCCCCTGTCGGCCTGCAAATCGCCCCGAGAAGAAGGCCCAGACGGGAGCCCGTGGCTCGACGACCTGCGTTCGTTCCTCCTCGAACTGGCGACCCAGCCGCCCCGCCTCCGACAGGACGGAGAACTCTTCCAGAAGGAAGTCGACCGGTTCGACACGATTTTCGACCCTCGCCCCGACTGGTTGACCGACGCCTTGGAATGGCACGAGGAAGGTCGCTTGGACCAGGCCCGTCTCCTGGCCTTCCGACTCGGGCTGGTTGCGACGGTAATCGAGGAGAAGCAGGTGTGGCTCCAGCTCTCGCCCCAGGGAAAGGAATGGCTGGGAGCGAACGTGGGGGCGCTTTATCGACGGCTATACGAAGGCTATAACAAGATCCAGTCGGGTTACGGCTATCACGATTCCGACCCATACGACGACGACCTATACGACGACGACGATTTCGACAACAACAGCTCGTTTTATTACTATGACTCAGGCGAAGGTGATAGCGGGTTTTACGGATTCAACTTTTCGAGTCGACGGATCACCCGGACAGCGAAAGGCGTCGTCGCAAGACGCAAGGTCGGGGAGCTCAAGACCCAGATCAAGGATCTCCGCGACGCGATCCATTCCGCATTCTCGGCCTTGAAATTGGGGACGTTCTACCCGATCGAGAACGTCGTAGAACACCTCGTCTTCGAACAGAACAACCCGTTACTCCTGGGTCTCGAGCCCAGGCAAGTCTCCGTCCAGGTGAGGAGCCGGCAGATCCCTTCCTTGATGGATTTCCTCGAGACGGCGGGACGAGAGGCCCTCAAGACGTTTATCCGTGAGAGGTTGATCCCCCTGGGCTGCGTCCAAACGGCGATCGACGAGGCGGGCCGGCTCTGCATCGCCCGGCTTCCCCGGCTCGACGCCTACTTCGGACAGGAGGTCTCCGAGGACAAGCTCGTGGGCAAGCCGGCGGGCCAGGCACGCGTGGTCGTGCAGCCCGACTTCAGCATCATCATCATCGGCCTGGACCCGGCCCCGGCCGCCGAGCTGGCACCGTTCTGCGAGCGGACGACCCGAGGGACCGGCCAGGGGGCGTTGATCCTGAAGCTGACCCGCGAGTCGGTCATCAAGGCGGTCGCGCTCGGGCTCAAGCCCCCAGACATCCTCGCCAGGCTCAAGCGGCACGCCTCGACCGGTGTCCCCGCCAACGTGCAACGGGAGGTCGAGGAGTGGAGCCAGTGGACCCGCGAGGTCACCGCCTCGACCCTGACCGTGTTCCGTTGCCCCGACTCGACCACCGCCGATCGCCTCATGTCCGCCCTGAAACGCCACGCCGAACGATTGAACGACACCATCGTCGCCACCCAGGAAACCATCACCGGCACCCTCCGGACCAAGCTCCAGGATCAGGGGCTCCTCGTCGTGAAGGGAGAAGGGGTCAAGGAAACCAAGAAATCCGCGACCACCAAGAAGAAATCACGTCGACGCTACTAAAGCGCCTCACTCTTGCACCGCTTCACATCCACCGCCGCTCCGGCTTGGCGAGTTCCCTGCCGAGTCGATGGAACTCGTCATGCACCTGCCAGTAGACCTTGGCCAGTCGGGTGCCGCGGAGTGGGCGAAGGCGTTCTTCGGCGTGGCGAAGTTGCTGGTAACGCCTCCCCAGCACGGCCTGATCGCGAGGGACTGAGGACATCTCGGCCGACCCATCGGAGACGAACGGGCACCGGGGCGTCACGCGGCCTTCCGGGCGAGACGGCAGGGAAGTGGTCGTCCTCGACTCGGTCCCCCTCGGGTCTTTCCCCTGACCGGACCAAGGTGAGAGCACCTCGCGATCGGTGAGACTTCGCGGCACGGGTACGAACGGGGCGGTGGCGATGTGCTTGGTCAACATGCGATTGAGCCTCCTTCGGGGTAGCCCGCGAACTCGCCGCGAAGTCCTTCCCCGGCACCCTCACCTACAGCGAACATCCGTACACTATACAGGCTCCTGTTCGCCTGTCAACTCTTTTTCGGGACGACTTCGGACCGATCTCTTTCCGCGAAATCGGAGCCGACATTCCCGGCCCAAGCCCTCCCTCGGCGACCCTCTCCACTTAACAATAATTCAAAATGATCATTCCCTGAATCCAATTGTGCGTCGACGATCCTTGCAGGGGATTGCGATTCGGCCGGATTGACCTTCGGCGTATATTGCAGATACAACGAGGTGGCTCCTGTCGGCCCGGCCGAAGGGAGCTCCGTCGTGGTCAAGTCAAGGACGATGACGGCCCTGAGCGAGAGGGAATAGTCCATGCCCGAGGGAAAGCCGGTCGTCGAGATGACGGAGAGGGATGCCCGCGACTCGCTCGACAAGGCGGTGGAGCGGTTCCTGACGCCCCGGTCGACGGCGGCGACGGAGCGGGATGGCGATTGGATCCGGCGAGGGACAAGCCTTACGCTGGCCTGCGGCCTGGCCGCCACCGCGTGGGGAACGGGCCCGACGGTCTTACTTGCCCACGGGTGGGAGAGCCGGAGGACGCATTGGGGCGCGTACATCGAACCGCTGGTCGACGCGGGTTTTCGGGCAGTCGCCGTGGATGCCCCCGCGCACGGGGACTCGCCCGGTGAGCAGACCCACGTCCTCGAATATGGCCGGTCGCTCCGCGAGGTCGGGCGGGAGATCGGGCCGCTCGTCGGCGTCGTATCGCACTCGTTCGGCGCCGGGGCGATGGCGATCGCACTGCAACGAGGTCTCGAGACCGAACGGGCCGTGTTCATCAGCGGCCCCGCGTCGCTCGTCTCCGTCATCGAGCGGTCCGGGCGGGCTTACAAACTGCCCGAACACGACATCCCCGAGTTCCTCAGGCGGGTCGAGCGCGTGGTCGGCGAGCCGGTCGCCGACCTGGATCTCGTCCGCATCGCCGCAGGGTTGAAGACCCCCGCGCTCATCGTCCACGACCGAGGCGACAAGGAGATGCCCCTCGCGCAAGGGCTCGCCGTGGCCGCCGCCTGGCCGGGTTCGAAGGCCCTGATCACCGAGCGTTTCGGGCACCGGCGCATCCTGATCGCCAAGGAGGTCGTCCGGGAGGTCCTCGCCTTCCTCGAAGGCCGCTAACCCGTCAGTCCTCCCGGGCAAGCGACGGTTGGCATCCCTCCGTCGTGGGGTTACGCTGGTCCTCGACGACTCGAATCGTTGTGGAGAGGCGGGGCCCCAATGCGGATGAAACGGTGGACGATGCAGGTGATCCTCGCCGGGCTGGTCGGCGTCGCCTCGGCAGCGGACGGGCCGCGGAGGTATCTCGACCGACCGGACGCATGGTTCGCCACCGAAGGGGGGCGACGCGTCGCGGCCAAGATCCTGTCGCATCAGTCGGAGCTCGGCGGCTGGCCCAAGAACATCGACACGACCTCGGCTCCTTACGCCGGCGACCGCAAGGCGCTCAAGCCGACCTTCGACAATGGCGCGACGACGGACGAGTTGCGATTTCTGGCGCGTCTCGTTCGGGCCTCGAAGGACGAGCGTGCCAAGGAGGCCTTCGACCGGGGGCTCGACTACATCCTCAAGGCTCAGTATCCCGGCGGCGGCTGGCCCCAGTTTTCGCCTCCGGGGCGGGCCTATCACCGCCACGTCACCTTCAACGACGGGGCGATGGTCCGGTTGATGGAGTTCCTCCGCGAAGTTTCGGACACCTCAACCCACGACTTCGTGGCCGCCTCGAAACGCGAGGCGGCTCGAGCCGCGTTCACGAAGGGCGTCGCGTGCATCCTCCGATGCCAGGTCCGGGTCGAAGGGCGTCGGACCGCCTGGTGTGCCCAGCACGACGAGGTGGACGACCAACCCCGGCCGGGCCGGACTTTCGAGCTCACCAGCCTCAGCGGTTCGGAGTCGGTCGGGATCGTGAGGCTCTTGATGAGCCTGAAAGACCCGAGCCCCGAGGTCGTCGACGCCGTCGAGGCGGCGGTCGCCTGGTTCGACGCCGTCAAGCTCGTCGGCATCCGGCAGGTCGAACGACCCGACCCGCACTCACCGACCGGCCGGAACAAGGTCGTCGTGGACGACCCTTCGGCGCCTCCCCTTTGGGCCCGCTTCTACGAGATCGGCACCAACCGGCCTCTCTTTGCCGATCGCGACGGCGTCCCCAATCACCGGCTGGCCGACATCGGCTACGAACGGCGCAACGGCTACGCCTGGCTCGTCGATTCACCCCGGGGTCTTCTGGAACACGACTACCCGGCCTGGAAACGGATGCGACGGGGCAAGGCCGAAGGACGTTGAGGGTGTCGTCGACGTCGGCCGGCCTCATCAAGCGTCGTGGCCATCCCGTCTCGGGCGAGTCGGCATCACGAATGGTGCCTGGAGCGGGTGCGCGACGTGTCGCCAACCTTGCCCGATGATCATATCGTAGGCCGCACGCATCTGTTGGGCGGAGTCTCGGGGATCCATCCCCCCGACTCCCGTACCGAGGCCGGGTACGGCAAGGCTCCGGATCCGTTGCCCCCCGGCCGAGTTCCGGCCTTCGATGGCGATGAACGCGGCGCGTAACGCCAGGTAGGCGTTCAGGGTCTCGCGGATGGCGCCGGGGATCCGCATCGTAGGGGCCACGACGAGGCAGGGAAATCGGCGGCTGGGCATCTCGAGAAGGATCGCCAATCCGACCGGGAGCTCCCCGAAATGACGCTCGGCGATCGCCGACAGGACCGCGCGTTGGGCCTCGCCCTGATAAAAATCGTCGATATGTTTATCGAATCCGCCGTCCATGTATCCGAAGCTGTTCGCCGGGCTGAGCAAGGCGTCGCATTCGAGGTCGAGGACGTTGCCCTCGAGGATCTCGACACCCTCGACGTCGTGGAAATGCTCGAGGAAGGCCCGGACGACGTCGGGATTCTTGTCGCATAGGCTCACGCGCAGAAGTTCCCCCGGAAGGTCCCGGGCCAACGGCTTGACGAGCGTCAATCGCATTCGCCGGATCCTCCTCGCCAGAGAACGGAGCATCACTGGCCTCTCCAGGATTGCGCCTTGGATCGAGGCGGACCGTGCGAGGGATTCTCGTCCGCTGAGGCAACACCACCGACCCAACATCTTATCGATGCAGGGCCATGCCGAAGAGGAACCGTTTCATAAACGTGACGGACAAGACGCCCGAGACGTTCCTCCATCTCAATTCCTGGAGGTCTCGCATCATCCGACGATCGGGTGAGGTTTTTCGGGAGCGGAGTGACCCGGTTTTCGAAGGAGGGACGTAGAAATCAGAGGAGGGCGTCCGGGGGTCTTGGCATTGCATCCCAACCAATCATAAGGGGCTGACCATGATGGAGTTGGATGCCGTCTTTTCGGGAGGCGGGGTCAAGGGGATTGCCCTCATCGGCGCGTTGTCGGTGTTCGAGGAAGAGGGATATCGGATCGTCCGCCACGCCGGGACGTCGGCGGGGGCGATCGTGGGGGGGCTCCATGCCGCGGGGTTCTCGGCCGAGGAGCTCAAGGCCGAATGGATGGCGGTGAACCTCCGCAGGCAGTTGTTCACGGGTGACCCGGCCGAGGCGGAGGTCGGCCGGGGATCTCCGTTCGAGCTCGACGAGGGGCTCGGCAAGGCCGAGCTCGTGAACGTCTGGGGAAGCCTGAAGGCCCGCCTGTCGGGCAAGACGGGGCCGCGTCGGGCGTCGTCGCCGAAGCGTCTGGGGCTTTTTCCCAGCTCCGGGTTCGGGGCCCTTTTCCGGCACCTCCTGGAGAAGAAGGGGGTGAGGACCTTCCGCGACCTCCGACGGCCCGACCTTCCGGGAAGGCCGCCGAGATACCGGGTCCAGATGGTCGGCGCGGATGTCTCTCGTGGGCGACTCGTCCTGCTCCCCGACGACATCGTCCATTACTCGGGTTTCGACTCACCCGACGACCTGGACGTCGCGCTGGCGATGCGCATCAGCATGAGCGTCCCGGCATTCTTCCGGCCGGTGGCCCTGACCGAGAAGGGGTCGGGGAAGACTTGCTACCTCGTCGACGGCGGCGTCCTCAGCCAGTTCCCGATCGCCTACTTCAACCTCCACGGCAGGGACGAACGCCCGACGATCGGGATCCGGATCAAGCGGCCGGAGGACATCGACCAGACCGTCCGGATCCACGGGCCGGTCTCGCTCCTGATGGCCTGCGCCTTGACGGCGATCGAAGGCCACGACGCCAGGCTCGCCGAGTCCGACGATTGGCGGTCCCGCACCGTCCTCATCCACGGGCGAGACGTCGCGAATCTCAACTTCCTCCTGAGCAACGAACAGAAGTCGCATCTCTTCGAGGAAGGCGTGGCCGCGGCCCGGGCGTTTCTGGCAAATCCCGCCTCACGTTCGTACCTACGTCGCTTTCGCGGCGGTGCCGCGTAAGACGGCGTAAGGCGGACGATTCGTGCGGCCACCATAGGCTGACTGCTCTCGGCGAACGTCCAGTACACCGCAAAGGGATCGACGTCCTGCGGCGGAACCCCGAAATGAATAAGAAATCGGGTGGACTCACTTCGTGAAATCGGAGGAGGGACGGAAGTCGAGGGTGCCACGGGTTCCGACTTCGGACCCCGTGCGGATAAAGCCCGGCCGGCAGCATCGGGCTTGGCCGCAGAGCACGTCGAAGTCGGTACTGACGAGCCGTGTCAGGTTCCTCTTCCGATGTCGTCGGACCTAGCCTCCGTGACCGGGCAAATCGTCTATTTGGTCAAGCCCCCAGCCGGTCAGGGCCTCATTCTTCAAGCAGTCAAACGGCCTCCTGCGCGACCAGTCTTGAAAGTCGGCCAGGAATCGAGGGGGTAGTCCGGGCCCGGTCCGCACGGGGTCCGAGGACGGAACCATAGCACCCCGATACAGATCTTCAATTCCCAACTTCGCAGCTTGAGCCAACAGGGTTTCCTAACGTGGGTTCACTGCGCAGGATCCCGACGCTGCATGTGAGTCTTGCCCCAGGCGCACATGAGCTCGGTGATCGGCCGGAGGGTCTCTCCGTAGGCCGTCAGCGAGTACTCCACGCGGGGCGGGACTTCGGGAAAGACCTCGCGATGGACGATCCCGTGGCCCTCCAGCTCGCGGAGTTGCTGGGTGAGCATCCGCTCGCTGATGCCGGGGATTCTTCGCTTGAGGTCGCTGAAGCGGCGGGTCTCTTCCTTCAACCAGAAGAGGATGAGGACCTTCCACTTCCCGCCGATGACGTCGAGCGTGGCCTCGACCGGGCAGTTGAATTGGCGGGACGGCCCGAGTCGCTTGGTGGCCATACGGACTCCGGAGTAAGTATTGCACTTTTTCCCGCGTACTTGGCGACGACACCAGCCTACCCTACAATCCGCCGGCCTGGGTCGCCAGGCTCGCCGGAGGGGCCGGACACATCTTGATCCGTTGGGGAAGGAGCCGTTCATGATCCTCGTCGTCGGAGCCACAGGGACCAACGGACGCGAGGTCGTCGACCGCCTGGTCGCGTCGGGGGCCGCCGTCCGCGCCCTCGTCCGCGACCCGGCCCGGGCGGCGGACCTGATCGGGAAGGCCGAGCTCGTTCGGGGGGACCTCGACGACCCCGCCTCGCTCGACGAGGCGCTGGCCGGGGTCGAGCGAGCCTTCTTCGTCACGGCGGTCGACCCTCGCCTCGTCGGCTGGTTCCGCAACTTCCTCGATGCCGTCCGCCGCGCGGGGACCGCGCACGTGGTCAAGTTCTCTGCGCTGGGGGCCGATCCCGACTCGACCGTCGAGCTCCTCCGCCAGCACGGCGAGACCGACCGGCTGTTGCTCGACTCCGGCACGCCCTACACGATCCTCCAGCCCAACTCGTTCCATCAAAACATGCTCTGGTCCGCGAAGACGATCAAGGAGCAAGGGGCCTTCTACACCCCGCTGAGGGATGGCCGACAAAGCCTGGTCGACGTCCGAGACATCGCCGCGATCGCCGTCGAGGCGCTCACCCATCCCGGCCACGAGGGACAGACTTACGAGATCACCGGCCCCGATTCGCTCTCGTTCCACGAGGTCGCCGGCGCACTCTCCCAGGCGCTCGGAAAGCCCGTTCGTTACGTGGATGTCCCGCCCCTCGCCGCGCACGACGCGATGGTCCAGGCGGGGACCCCCGAGTGGAACGCCAGGGCCGTGGTGGAGTTGCTCGAGCTCTTCGCCAAAGGGGGCGCCGCCCGCACGACCGAGACGGTTGCGCAAGTGCTGGGGACTCCGCCGATACCATTTGCGCAGTTCGCCCGCGACTACGCGTCCGCGTTCTCGTGAGGTGGGGGATTAGACTGGACGGACGGCCGGGGATTCCGAGGCCTGGCGTCGGTCCCGCTCCCGATGCTCACGACGGAGCCTTGCGACGAGATATGCGACGATACCGACGTTCGCCAGAATGACCACGACCCGCACGAGGGTCGGACGCCGGACGACCTCGTAGAGCTCGAACGGGATCAGGAAGCCCGTGGAGGCCGTGACGAGGTATTCGGCCCATCGGCGTTTGAGGAACAGGCCGACCCCTTCGGCGACGTAGAGCAGGCTATACACGATCAACCCCACCCCGATCGCCTCGAGTTGCTGCCGGTCGAGGCCGGAGAGACGGGCGATGGCGGTGTGGATCTGTTGATCGTCAGGGTCAAGCCTCGAGCGTTTCGCGAGGCGGAGGAGGGTCGCGGGGATGGCGTCGGGATCCAGGCGGAAGACAAAGACCCCCGCGAGGACCAGGGCGAGTGCCTTGGCGAGCTTGTAACACCCGATGACCCAGAGGGCCAGGGAACCTCGGACGTCGGTTCGGGAGATCATCGGGGTAGGGGTCGCTGGGCCTTTGAGGGTGAGGGAAAGCTCTCAACCCAGTCGAGACGCGAGGCAAGCCCCCGATCCCGGGGGCTTGGCCTTCGTCATGCTCTCACTCTTCGTGGCTCCGGGCCAGGATCCGGCGAGCCTTGCGCAAGGTCTCTTCGAATTCGGGCAACCCTCCCACGTCCTTGACGGCGAAGATCATCTCGTCGATGTCTCCCTCCAACTTCGTCAGGGTCCGAAGACGCCCCTCGGGTTCGCCCGCCTGGCGGGCCGGCGCGGCGTCGAGCTGCGCCATCGGCCTGGGCTCGCGCCCGAGCGTCTTCACTCCGTCGCGACCTCGACGCAGCCTCGGCCCTGAGGAGGTGTGGCTGCCGTCGCCGGAGACCGAAGCGGACCGATTGCGTCGCGTCCGGATATTCCCCGAGAGCCCCAGCTCGGAGCGGATCTTCTGCACCAGGGTGGGGCTGATCGTCCCTTCGTGCCCCGCCGCCGCCCACGCCTCGTTGACGAGTTTCGGGTTCGCTTGATCGTTGACTAAGAGTAATTCCTTGATGAAACTGGATTTCCCCTGATCTCTCGCCGTCGCCACCATAATAGACAGTCTCCAGGTCGATTTGTTACGGGACCGACCGCCATCCTTAGCGGGGCAAACGTCCTCCGAACATAGTGTAACCCCTGGCTATGGGGTGGAGTCAATCGTTGCTGTTGTCCACAACCGCGAAAGCAGGGCCAGTACTGTCTATCCTCGGCACCATATGCTGCGACCACGTTCACTTTGGAAAAGAAATGGACACTCATCGCCGAATTTCGCCCGGTTCACGCCCGACGATGACTTCACAACGAAATCACACCGCCCCGGCACCGATCACGCCGCAGATATGAAATTTATCGACGATAGCGGCCGCGCCCTGAAGCCAGGTGCAACAAAGGCGCAACAAGATTTCATCGGACCAGGAGTGCGCCAGCGGGTTGGCGGCTGAATTCAAGAGACCGAGCGAGTGGGAGGGGAGGGGAGGAGAGGGCGCAAAGCCATGCGCCCGAAGACGGCGACGGAGAGGGGTCGTCGTCCCGGGCGCAGAGGGGGAAGCGGGGGGGGGCTGAAGCCTTCGGCATCGTCGTCGGACGTTGGCCTGCGGATCAGGAGATCACGGTCTTGACGACCTTCGCGAGTTCCTCGCCGACGGACGTCAGCGCGTAATAATTGTTCTTGCCCTGGCGGCGGGGCGCGATGATCCCGCCGTGGCGGAGCAAGGCGAGGTGATGGCTGACGGCGGGCTGGCTCTGGTTCAGGTCCTCGCTCAGGGCCCCGACGTGCTTCTCGCCTTCGTGGAGCATGAGGATCACGCGGAGCCGGGTCGGGTCGCTGACTTGCTTCAGGAGGTTGGCGGCGCGCTGGGCCAGCTTGGCGCGGTCCACGACCTCTTTCTTGGCCTTGGTGACCTTGGTCGGCGTCGCCTTCGCGACGACGGGCGCCTTCGCGGGGGGGGCCGCCTTCTCGGCGGCGGGGGTGGCAGCGGGTGCGCTCTTCGCGCCGGCCTTCGGGGCGGCCTTCGTCCGGGACGTTGCAACAGCCATTTTCATGTTCCTGTGATTCGGTGTCGCCGCCGTCGCTTGCGGGACGACACGCCGACCGGGCTGGCCGGACTGTATAAATTCGTGCGTCGACGTCGAGCACGTCGGCGCGGCCTCGACCACACGCGAGGGCCACGGGGCGTGGCCCTAAAGGAGCCTCATCTCGTCTATTGTTAGCATGAAAGGGCCGCTTGTCAACCTGAATTTTGATTATGCTGATGGCATTTTACGATAGTCGCCGGTGCGTGTCTCGCTCGTGAATCCCCCGTGTTATTCTGAAGTGAGAACTCGTGCCTTCTATAGTTCCTTTGAACACGACATCCGTTCGCGACGTCGCCTCATCCCCAAGGAGGCCTCGGTACGTGCCGGGCACGCGTCCCGGCCCAACCCCGCGCACGGCCCAGGAGCGGAGAAGGGGCCGCCGCGAGGCACCGGGTCGCGGGGGAGGCCACGCCATAATCGATCGTTTCGATCTCGTGAAGAAATGAATGTGCCAAGAGCCGAGGAATCGAGAAGTGGACCCGAGGTCGACCGGCAATCCGTCGTGCGGACGACGTCGACGACGAGGGCCGCGCGCTATCCATCGCGACCGCCGGAGGAGGGAAGTCCTGCGCAAGCCCGACGCCGACCCATTCGAAGAGAGGAGGGAAAGGAGCGATGACGAGACCGGGGGTGAGGGTGCCGGCGGTCGGCCGAGGCACATTGCGAGGGCGATGCGCACCATCCCCCACCGACACGACCGACTGGTTTTCCGGCCGGACCTACGCCGTCACCTCGAGCGTTCGCGTTCCAGCCAGTGTTCGGCCTCGAGCCGATAGTATCGCGCGGCGCCGACGTCGATCGAGAATCCGAAGCCGAGGCGCCGCACCCGATTCACAAGCGCCTCCAGCCGTTGCATCCGGGCCAGGTGCCCTTCGAGCGAGGTGATTCGGACGCCCGCACCGTCACTCAATTCGCGCTCGGAGTCGAGGACGAGGCGAGACCAGTAGTAGACGGGGAACGACTCGGTGCGGGATTGGCGGTAGTAGGTCCAGACTTCCTCGAATTGCTGGAGCGCGGCCTGGTGCCGGGCCACCGCGAGCGCCGAGGGACGCGGCTGCGCCGGGACGGGGGCGGCCGAGGTGGCCACGAGCAGGAAGCCGAGGAGTCGGGCCCGTCGCGTGTTCGGAGTCAACATGAGACTCTCCTTGGATGAAATCAACATCGAGGCTCGAGTCCCTGCCGATGCAAACCGATCACGTCGGCCGGCCGTCGAACGAGGCCCTCGCCCGACCTACGTTCTCGAACGTCTCCCAGAAGGTCTCGAGCCGCCACTCATCGAGCAGCCTGTCGACGGTCCGGCTCGGGCTCGCGAGCACCGCGTCTCCCCGATGCTGTCGGACGCGTCGGGTGATCGTCATCAGCAGGCCGACCCCGCTGGGGCCGAGCTCGCCGAGGCCCCGGAGGTCGAGGACGAAGTTCCGATACCCCTGCGCGAGCATCTCGTCGACGTCCTTGCTCGCGTCGAAGTGCCTCGGGTCGTCCATGAGCCGGCCGAAGTTGCTCAGCACAACGGTATCCCCGTCGATCCGGATCTGGACCGGCATGGTGTCTCTCCACGTTGGAGGAATGACCGTCGCGATAGCCCCGGGCTCACTCCTCAAGGTCGCCGAATTCCCGGTACCGGCTCGGGACGGTCGCCCGCTCAGGCCGAGAAACCGACAGGTGAGCATCACTCAATCGGGCTGCGTCACGGGTCGGATCGAGAACTCCCCGAGGCGGTGCCGACCGGCCTCGGCAACGTAGTGGCGATACGTCCGGTCGATCCGGCCTCGCATCGCCTCGTCGACCTCGCGGACCACCCGGCCCGGAACGCCGAGGACCACCGAGCCAGGGGGGACGACCACCCCCTCGGCCAGGACCGCCCCCGCGCCCACGACCGAGCCCCGGCCGACGCGGACGCCGTTGAGCAGGATCGCCCCCATGCCGATCAAGCATTCTTCCTCGACGACGCAGCCGTGGAGGATGACCCGATGGCCGACCGAGACCCGTGGGCCGATCAGGCAGGGGAAACCCGGGTCGGCGTGGACCATCGAGAGGTCCTGGATGTTGGTCTCGTCGCCGATCGCGACTCGCTCGGTGTCGCCCCGGATCACCGAGTTGTACCAGACGCTCGAACCCTTCCCGAGCTCGACGTCGCCCAGGACGATCGCCCCTCGGGCGATGAACGCGGTTGGGTCGACCATGACGATGCAACTCGCGAGTGCAGCCCCGCGCCTTCTTCGGCCCGAAGGATGAGCGTCTCGACGGCCCTCCGCCCCTCATCCCTCCGATAGTCTCTCCCCATTATTGCAGATCCGCCGGCGAGGGGAAGCCGGCCGAGCACCTTGCTGCGTAACTGCCTCGGGATGTCGGCCGCGGTGAACTTCGCGGGTGTCCGCGCCGTCATTGATGTGGGACTGAGGCCTTCGGAAAAACGCCATGTCGATGGCAGGAGCGCCATCGACAGGTCTTCGGTAGACCATGTCGGCTCAAGGTGCGAAATTGGTGCTGGATATAGCGGGTCAAGGGTGGCACCGGCTGGAACAACCCGTGCGACCCGAATCAGGCATGATCCACATGCCACATAACCATGTGCAACATAACAGATTTCGCTTCATGAACCGACCATGTCTCGGAATTGTTGTTCCGAGATCGCGAAGGAATAGGGATCTCGCCGTCATAGATTGAGACTCGCTCCCCTGGCTCGTCGTCTCCCATTCACGCGCAGGAGTTTTTGTCGTGGTCCCGCTCGTCTACCACCCGCGATACAACATAACGGCGTTCGGGCTGGAGCGTCGGCATCCATTCGACGGCCGGAAATATCGCCGAATCCGCGACGCATTGATTGCGCGCGGGGTGCGTCGGCCGAGCGATTTCGAACGGCCTCACCCCGTGAGGCGTGCCGAACTGCTCAAGGTCCACACGCCGGACTACCTTCGATCGCTCCGTCGCAGAGCGGTGCTCGTGCGGATCCTCGAGGTGCCGATCGTCGCGGCCTTGCCTCGATGGTTGGTCGACTGGCGAATCCTGACGCCGATGCGGTACGCGACGGGGGGGACGATCCTCGCGGCCCGCCTGGCGGTCGATCGGGGCCTGGCGATCAATCTGGGCGGCGGATATCACCACGCGGGTCCCGATTGGGGTGGCGGGTTCTGCGTCTATTCCGACGCCGCACTCGCGGCAACGATCCTGCATACGGAAGGGCGGGCCGCGCGCGTCCTCGTGGTGGACCTCGACGCCCACCAGGGCAACGGCACCGCGGCCGTCTTCGCGAGCCGAGACTGGGCGTCGATCTTCGACGTTTACGAGGAGGACCTCTTCCCGAGCCACAAGGAGCACGAAGACTATCCCGTGCCGATCCCCGCGGGCCTGGCAGGCCTCGAGTACCTCGACCTCGTCCGAGAGCTCCTGCCCGAAGCGCTCGACGCCGTCCGTCCGGACCTCGTGATCTACAACGCCGGATCCGACCCGTTCGCGGACGACCCCTTGGCTCGGCTCCGCCTCTCCGCCAACGACCTCGCCGAGCGCGACCTCCTCGTCGTCGACATGATCCGGAGCCGGGCGATCCCGGTGGCGATGGTCCTCTCCGGCGGGTATTCTGCGGACTCCTGGAAAATCCACGCCGATGCCATCGAGGGGATCCTCACCCGGTTCGACGCCGGGTCGTAACGCGCACCGGGGTCGAGCGTCGTGCCGATCGGTCCGGTCGGCACGTTCGATGAGGTGATCGGTTTTTGCCTTCCATCAAAGGGAGTGGACGGGGATGCTCGATTCGTTCCGGACGGCCCGACTTAAGGCCGAGCGCCTGCGGCCCGAGCACGAGGGGGAGTTCGCCCGGATGCACGTGGATCCGAAGGTCATGGCGACGCTCGGGGGCGTCCGCTCCGACGAACAGTCGCGGAAGTTCTTCCTCGAAAGCCTCGACCAGTGGGATCGCGACGGGCACGGGCTCTGGGTCTTCCGCGACCCCGAGACGAACCAGTTCGTCGCCCGGGCTGGGATCCGGAGCGTCCACGTCGACGACATGGACGAGATCGAGCTGGCCTATGCCCTGATGGCCGAATACTGGGGCCGGGGTCTTGCCACCGAGATCGCCGAGACGCTCGTCGCGATCGCCTTCGATCAACTCGGACTGGACCATCTCATCTGCTTCACCATGACGACCAACATCGGATCGCGGAAGGTGATGGAGAAGGTGGGATTCACATTCGAACGTGATATCGTTTACAACAACATGCCCCACGTCCTCTATCGCCTCAATCGCCCCACAACCCGGGGCGAGTCGGGGAAGGGCTGAACGAGGACGTCGATGAGGCCACGCCGGAGTGGAACACACTCAAGAAAAGGCGACTCTATCCGCAGATGACGCAGATTGACGCAGAGGAAAATCCTGAAATCTTTCCATTTCATCTGCGCCAATCTGCGTCATCTGCGGATCGTCTTCTGCTTCCCTATTCTTAGTCCGCTATCGGGTTTCGGGACTCAGGTGTGGCCGCTCGTGACCTTGTCGAAGACCCGGCAAAAGTTCCCGCCGCCAACCTTGGCGATCTCTTCGGGAGTGAAGCCCTGGCGGAGCATCTCGGCGACGGTCGCCTTGAAGAATCCGCCGGACATGCCGGGCCAGGCGGCGTTGGTGGATTGGCCGGCCCTCGAGGAGAGGATGTCGGTGTCGCTGCCGATGCCGACGTGGTCGACGCCGATGGCGTCGGCCAAGGCCTTGAGGCCCCCGACGAACTCCTCCATCGAGTCCGACAGCTTGGTCCACACGCCGACGACGCCGCCGGCGTCCGCGACGACGCGGGCGTGTTCCTTGCTAATCAGGCGCGGGGCCATCATCTTGGCCATCCGGGGATTCTTGCCGGCCCTCGAGTCGAGGCTCGTGTGGGAGACGATCACCGGCTGCGTCGACACCTTCAGCGCACCCAGCACCGTCTCGTGGCTGGCATGGGCGAGGTCGACGACGATTCCCAGTCGGTTGCACTCCTTGACGACGGACGCGCCGAAGGGGGTCAGGCCGCCGTGCCGCGCGGGTTCGGTATAGATGTCGCCGAGCGGCTCGACCTTGTCGCCCTTGTCGTGCAGCAGTTGGAGGTGGCGCAGGCCTCGCTTGTACACATCTTCCACCCGCTCGAGGTGTCCGTGGAGGAAATGCGACCCCTCGATCGACTGGACGATGGCGGGCTGGCCCTTGTCGTGTGCGGCCTGGAGGTCCTTCAAAGTCAGGGCGAGGGTCAGGCGGCCCTTCTCCATCAGCCCGTCGATCGCGGTGAGCCCTTGCTGGAACGTCTCGTAGGGGTTGCTCGCGTTGAAGTCGAGGCGGAAGGCCGCGCATACGGCCGTCAAGCCCGATCGCTTGATCTCTCCGGCCAAGTTGAGGTCGGATTGCGACTTCTGTTGGGCCTTCGGGCCCGGCCCCGACCTTCCCCCTCCCGGGGTGACATGGTTGTGCATGTCGATGCCGGTGGTATCGGCCAGGACTTTCGCGACCCGTGGGTCTTCCTCGGTCTGCGCCCGGAGCCATCCCGGCGCGAGCAGCGCCGCGACGTTCGCCCCGACCACTCCCGCGACAAACTCCCGCCGTGTATGACGCCGTCGCATGTGTCACATCCTCGAATTGATTGACGTTCGCCTCGCTCGTCCCGTCCATGATCACGAACACGACCCCTCGTTGATCCCTGTGATCCTAGCGTTTAGGCTCCGCGTTTCCGTACTTCGAAATGCTAAAATCCCCTTCATGATGACCTGCTCGAGGCCGGCCGGGCCGCCCTTTGACGCCTATCGCCTCGATCGTTTTGCGCGTATCTTTGTGGTTGGCGAGGGGCGTTGTCCAAAGGGCGGCGAGAGCGACGAACCGCTCGGGAGTTCCCGGGCGACCCGGCGACTTTCGTCGCGCGAGTCCTGATGCAACAGCGAGGATGGGGCACATGGGGTTCGTTGAGATTTCGGAGTACGCGGCGATCGAGCCCGTCCCCGGGTGTCGGATGAGGACGCCGTTCGGGAAGAACCTGATGCTGTCGTACCTCGAGATGGACGACGGGGCGGAGATCCCGACGCATTCGCACCCGCACGAACAGGGCGGGATGCTGATCAAAGGGACGGTCGACCTCACGATCGGCGACGAGACGCGTCGGGTCGAGGCCGGGGCGATGTTCTTGATCCCTTCGGGGGTGCCGCATCGGGTCGTCGCGATCGGGCCCTCGGTCATCCTCGACGCCTTCAGCCCGGTGAGGGAAGACTACGCGGAGCTCGCGAACCGGTATATTCCCACGCGCTGAGGCCGAGCCCCTGGGGTGACATGGGCCTCGATTCCATGCCTCCGGAAAAAAGTGGGAATCGTTCGCCCCGCTCGCGGCACTACTGACCAGTTGACTCGCCTCGAGGAGATGGCCGATGGTGGGCAAGTCGGTGCGCACCGACCTCCTGAGACAGATCCAAACCCTCTACACGGTGGGTGCGGTCGGCGCCTGGACCGATCGACAACTGCTGGAACGGTTTCAGGAGGGGCCGGGCGGAGAGTCCGAGGTCGCCTTCGCCGCCCTGGTGGAGCGGCACGGCCCGATGGTGCTCCGCGTTTGCCGGGACGTGCTCGGCGACCCGCACGACGTCCAGGATGCGTTCCAGGCCACGTTCCTGGTCCTGGTGTCGCGCGGTGCCCTGCTGCGCAAGCGGGATTCGTTGGCGAGTTGGCTATACGGGATCGCACTACGCGTCGCGAAGCACGCACGGGCGGATAAGGCTCGGCGGCGCAAGCATGAAGGGCGTCGGTCCTTGCCCTCGGAGGCGGTCGCCCTCGAGGAGGGGGATGGCCTTTCCGGATGGCCGGAGCTCCACGAGGAGATCGCCCTCCTTCCGGAGAAGTATCGGGCGGCGATCGTGCTCTGCTACCTGGAAAACCAGTCAACCGAAGAAGCCGCCCAACTGCTGGGTTGCCCGCGCGGCACGGTCCTGTCGCGGCTCTCTCGAGGGCGAGAGCGGCTGCGAACTCGGTTGACCCGTCGGGGAATCGCGTCGGCGACTGGACCGCTCGGGGCGTTGCAATGGCCCGGAGTGTCGACCGTGGTGCCGGAAGCGCTGATCGAGGCCACGGTCCAGGCGGTCGGCCAGGCCGGTTCGGGGAAACTCGCGGTGATGCTGGCGGCCGGGGCGTTCTCGGCCCGCGTCGCATTCTTGGCGAAAGGGGCGATGACGACCATGATCTCGACCAAGCTTAAGCTCGCGGCTTTCGGCGTCCTCTCGTCGGGGATGCTGGCCGCCGGCGCGGGCGTATTGGCACAGCAAGGCAGGCAGCCACGCCCCTTGATGGTCATCGCCAGAGATCACGGGGAAACGCACAAAGCGACTCCCGAGGCGCACTCGATCCCTGTTGCGCTGCCCGGTCCTGAGTCCGTCCTCGTTGCGAGCAACGCGGAACCCACGCTTGAACCAGGCCCGAGTGTGCCGGAACCGGACCTGGCTCCTCCCTCGGTCCCACTTCCCGTCGCGGGCTCGTCCCCCCCAGGAGATCCGCCGTTGCCGGCGCCTGGGGCACCACCGGCCCACTCTTTGCCGTCACCGGTTGATCTCCCGCCATCAGGATCCATCGCGATTCCGCCCCCCTCTGTTCCTTCGACCCCGCTGACCCGCGAAGAGAAGTTGCGGGACGATCTCGAGCATGCCATCAAGGAGCTTTCCACTGAGGTGGAGTCCCTGAACCGACTCCTGAAGAAGACGCAGACCGACCTGGTCAAGACCCAGGCGGAGCTCGCCCGATTGAAGCGGGCTCGCGAAGCCCTGATGGTCGTCGAAGGCGCGGAGCAACCCGCCGAAGAGTTTCCCCATAGCTCAACGGAGCTGCCGCAGCCAAAGAACCGAAGTCCATTCGATCTCGACACGACCCCTCCTAACACGGCCCCTTCCCTGGGCGTGCCAAGCCCCGGACTTCCGGTAGCCCCCGGTGAGCCGCCTCTGGCTCCCCCCGACAAGCCGGTCGTGAAACCCACGGAGCCCGCACAGACGCCCCCTTCGGCACCGTTGGCTTCGCCCTCGACTCCGCCGCCTCCGGCCGAGGCAGGGACCTCGGCAGTGCCCCCGCCAGCGGAAAACAAGCCACCCGTCGACATCGAACCCCCTCTTGAATAGGCATCCTCGGTTGTTCCGAATCCGTCAGGAGGAGTGAGAGCTACTCCCGAAACCCGGCTTTTCTTCAAAGCCGGGCTTCGGGAACAGAAACCGGGGCACAAGGGACCGCCTCTCAGCAAAGATAATCGCATGAATCTATTATTCCGAAGGCCGTCGCCCAGGCTCTTGTGAACGAAGCACTTTCAGACCGGTGCCCCTTGCTCCGGAGTCTTCGGGGTCCAGGCGAACGTGTACCGGTCGGCGAGTTGCAGGCGGGTCATCAGGATGATCTCCTGGGTATGTCCGCTCAGGTGGCCCAGGGTCTGCCAGAGGGCGGCGAGGGCGGTCTCATCGAAGCCCTGGATTCGCCGAGGTTCGAGGAGCGTTGAAGCGTCCAGGCCCGCCAGGACGCGGTCCGCCTCCGCAACCACCGCCTCCAGGCCCCGAAGCAATTCCGCCTTGGGGACGTCGTCCCGCTCGGAGAACTCGCGAGGGCGGTCGCGGACGTCCGGCACGCCGCCGACTCCGGAGACGATCCACTGGCGAAGGTTGCCGTTGAGGTGCAACAGCAGGTTGGCGATGCTGTTCAGCGACTCGTGAGGTCGCCACCAGACCTGCGCGTCATCCAGTTGGTTGACGCCGTGCTCGATCCGCTCGACGTTTTCACACAAGCGCCGCCTTGCTTCGGCGATGAAGGCCGAAGCCACGTCTGCGGACTCTCCCGTCGTCGATTCGATCGCCATCGCATCCTCCGGTTTCGGTGGCTCGAAGGTCGAGCACGTTGCGGTTCGGTGGGTCGAACCACGACAAGTATGGTCTTCGAGGACGTCCCGGTGCGACCTCTGCGAGACGATTGCGTGCCGTTCCCGGCACAACCGGCTATGCGAGATGCCCCCGGGAGGTATGATTTCGCGTAGGGATATCGAGACGAGCCGAATTCGAACCTCCGTATCAAACACCCTCGCCGCGAATCCTTCCGCATGGATTCGCGAGGGTGTCCTGTGTCTGCCAATTCCTCGGAGAATCTCTTTTCGAGGTCAAATCATGAATCCAGCATCCGTGCATTTGCCGTTCGCCGAGAAACCGTCGCGAGAAGCGGCTCGGATCCTCCCCGCGCCGAACTTCCGACGCCTCGTCTGGAAATCGGCCCTGCTGAACTTCGGGATCTTCCTGTCCGCATTGCCGCTCGCCTGGTTCATGGGCGGGTCCAAGGCCATCGCACCCGCCCTCCGTCTGCTCCTGGTCGTCAGCCTGGTCGTCTGGTCCGCGACGTTCACCATCTCCGCCTTCATGTCCCTCTGCTGGATCTTCCGGAGCCAACGCCAACGCCGCCTCCGAGCCTCCTCGACTGGGGGCGGCGTCGCCGACAATTGGCTGGACGGGCCAGGTTGACCTCGCACGAGAGACAGGAGCCGGATACCAAAGCGGGGGAGGACTCACCACAAAGCACACAAAGAATGAAAATCCATTGTCGTTTTTTGATTCTTAACTTTGTGTCCTTTGTGCCTTTGTGGTGAGTCCTCCCCGCCTGGAATGGCAAGCGATGCCATCAGCTCGCGTCGCGGAAGTCCGCGAAGAGCGTGCGGAGAGCTTCGGGGTCGACGGGCTTGACGAGGTGGCGGTCGAAGCCGGCTTCCTTGGACTTGCGACGGTCTTCGTCCTGGCCCCAGCCGGTGACGGCGACGAGGAGCAGGGCGTCGGGGTTGGGGCGTTCGCGCATCTGCCGGGCGACCTGGTATCCATCCATGCCGGGCATGCCGATGTCGAGGAGGACGACCTGGGGGTGGAATTCGTCAGCGGCCTCGAGTGCGGCGATGCCACTGTGAGCGACGCGGACTTCCTGGCGGTAGAGTCGCGACAGGAGCCGCGCGAGACTCCGCGCGGCGTCTTCGTTGTCGTCGACGACGAGGATCCGGCGCCGCGGCAGAGTCGACTCGGTGGGGGCCGGAGCAGGGGGAGGGGTCGGCGGTGAGGGCAGAGGCTTCGGCTCTTCGTGAACCCCCGCGACGGCCGGCAGGGCGGGCAGACGGATTTCGAAGGTGCATCCTTCGCCCGGGCCTCCGCTCCGCGCCGTGACGGTGCCGCCGTGGAGTTCGACGAGGGCCCGGACCAGGCCGAGGCCGATCCCCATGCCCCCTTTCGAACGGCCAGGATCGCTCCCGGCCTGGACGAACATCTCGAAGATCCGGGGGAGCATCTCCGACTCGATGCCGATGCCCGAGTCGCGGATTCGGACGAGGACGTTATCTCCCTCGCGGGTCGCCGAGAGCCGGATCCGGCCGCCGGGCTCGGTGTATTTGACGGCGTTGCTGAGGACGTTGTCGAGGATCTGCTCCAACCGGGTCGGGTCGGCCTCGAGTCGGATCGGGGCCTCGGGCCTGGTGATGGTCAAGGCATGACCTCGGTCCCGGATCGACGACCGGGACGACTCGACCACGCGGTCGACGGCGGCCATAACGTCGACGATCTCCTTACGCAGCGCGATCTTGCCTTGCGTGATCCTCGAGACGTCCATGAGGTCATCGACGAGTCGTGCCAGGTGGACGACCTGGCGCTCGGCCATGGCCCTCTCGGACTCGAACTCGCGGCGATCTCCGGCGTTGTCGCCCATCAGGTGCAAGGCGTTGCGGATGGGGGCGAGGGGGTTGCGGAGCTCGTGCGCGAGGACAGCGAGGAACTCGTCCTTGCGGCGGTCGGCCTCGCGGAGGGCCTCCTCGGCCCGCCTCCGCTCGGTGACGTCGCGGAAGACCAGGGCCGCGCCGACGACTCGCCCCGCCCCGTCTCGAATCGGGGTGGCGCTATCGTCGATCGGCCGTTCCGAACCGTCCCGGGCGACGAGCAGGAGTTGGGCCGACCCGGCGACCTGGCCATCGCGAAACGCCCGATCGACCGGGTTCTCGGCCGGGGCCCGAGATTGTTCGTCGATGACTCGGAAGACCTCCTCCAGGGGCCGCCCCAGCGCCTCGTCCGAATCCCAACCGGTGAGGACGCGGGCGACAGAATTGAGGAGGGTGATCCGGCCCCCGAGGTCGGTGGCGATGACCGCGTCGCCAATGCTCTCGAGGGTGACCCGGAGCCATTCCCGATGCTCCCGGACCTGCTCCTCGACCTTCCACCGTTCGGCGAACTCTCGTTCGAGCTGGCGCTGCTTCGAGCGTGCCTCTTCGGCGCTCGCCTCGGCGCGTCTCTGAACGACATTCATCGCACCCCCCATCAGGGAGTTCGCCAGGCCGACGAAGAGGAAGATGCCGAAACCGACCTGGGAGACGGGGTCATCGATGGTGAGCAAGCCGCCGGTGGGGGGCAGGAAGTAGTACCGGGCCGTCAACGCGCTGAGGAGCAAGGCGAGGAGGCTCGGCCCGAGGCCGCCGAACCAGGCCGCGAAGACCAGCGCGGGGAAGTACGTGATGACCGGGAACCGAGTCCCCAGCATCGGGTTGAGCCGCACACGAATGTATGTCGCGGTCGCGACGCAGAGGATCGCACACCCGTATCGCAACAGCCAGGGGCGTCCCTTGATCGCAATCGACGAGTCCAGGTCCTCGAAATCCGGGCCCAATCGAGGTTTCGGATTGCTGATGGTCATGTCGCCCCTCGCCGCTCCCCGCGCCGCAGGAAGAGGCTATCTTACCGAGGATCGACGCCGAGGTGCCACGCCGCGTCCGAACGCGCGGCCGAGCGGCCGAGCGGCCGCCCCGCGGAGATCGCAGGGGTCCCCGACAAGCCTAGACCACACTCCGAGTCCCTGACCTCAGGCGACCGGGATCGTGACCGAAAACAATAGGCCTCGAACCCCGCCCCGAGGACGTTTCCAGGCGAGTCTTCCGCCGTGCGCGGACCGCAAGGCTTCGGCAATCGCACCGTTGAGCAAGGCCGGATCGGGACGGTCGGCGACTTGGCCTCCTGGCCCTTGCATCGGCTGGAATTTCAAGTCAGAATCCTGCACAATCAATTCGGGAGGGGGAAACCCTGCCCTTCGCTCCTCGGGCCAAGACGGCCTCCACTGCCCCTCGACAGGTGCGTTATGCCGCTCAGCTTGATCCAGGACTCGGGCGGGATCTTCTCGATCCGCCACGAGGGAGAAATCCGCCTAGGCGTGTTCCGGACGGACGTCGACCCGCTCGACGCGCTCCTGGGACAGGATTGTCGGAGCCATGTCATTCTCTTGGACCTCTCACGAACGACCTACATCGATTCGAGCGGCGTGGCGTGGCTGCTCAAGCAGCACAAGCGCTGCAACGAAGCGAAGGGGTCCCTGATCCTCCATTCGGTACCGCCGTCGGTCGTCTCGATCTTCAAGCTGCTCCACCTGGAGAAGTTCCTGAAGATCGCCGATGACGAGATGTCCGCACGCGAGCTGGCGAAGGGAGGTGCCCATTGAGCACCGCCTATGTCGACCCGAAGTCGCCCCAGGTCGCCGGGATGATGCCCGAGGCCGCGGTGGCCGTCCTGATCGACTACGCCGCGAAGCTCCCGGCCAGCGACCTGTTCTTCTCGGCACAGGAGAAGCACGTCGCGGTGTCGGCCCGGCACCTGGGGATCATGAGCCTGCTGACGATCCTCCCTCCTGAGACGGGCCGGCGATGCATCGCCCACCTCAAGGCGATGGCCGGCATGGACCTGGGCGAGCAGCGCCGGCCGCTCGACGGCCGCTGGGTCCGAGACACGCCCGGACATGGGCGGGTCGACCTCCGGATCAGCACCATCCCCACGCTCTACGGCGAAGACGCCACGATCCGCCTGCTCAACGGCACCGTCCAGGCCCAGACGCTCGACCAGCTCGGCCTGAGCCGCCGCGAGCATAACGAGCTCGCCGGGATCCTCAACAACCCGAGCGGCCTGATCCTCGTGACCGGCCCGACCGGCTCGGGCAAGACGACGACGCTCTACGCCGGCCTCCGCCACCTCAACGACGGCCGGCGCAAGATCAACACGATCGAGGACCCGATCGAGTTCGCCATCCCGGGGATCCACCAGTCGCAGGTCAACGTCAAGCTCGACGTCGGCTTCCCCGAGCTGCTCCGGAGCATCCTCCGCCAGTCTCCCGACGTGATCATGATCGGCGAGGTCCGCGACGCGGTGACGGCCGAGACGGCCGTGCTCGCGGCGAACAGCGGACACCTCGTCCTGGCCACGTTGCACGCGCCGATCGCCGCGGGGGCCGTGCAGAGCATGCTCAGCCTCGGCATCAATTCGCACTTCCTTTCCAGCAGCCTCCTCGGCGTCATCGCCCAGCGCCTGGTCCGCACGCTCTGCCCCAAGTGCAAGATCGCCTACGACGTCGACGACTCCATGAGCATGTTCGACGAGATCCGGCCCTGGCTCGAGCCGGGCGAAGGCCAGCGGCTCTTCGGCGCACCGGGGTGCGACGAATGCCACCGGACGGGATACGCGAGCCGCACGGGGGTCTTCGAGATCCTTCGAATCAGCCGCGAAGTCCGACGGCTGATCTCCGAAGGTAAGCCTACCCTTGATATCCGCCGCAAGGCGGCCGAAGAAGGCTTCCTCGAGCTCCGACGCTCCGCCATGCTCAAGGTGGCCCGAGGCCTGACCGCCCCCGAAGAAGTCCTCCGCGCCATCCCCAGCGAGTACCTCGGCATCGACGAGTAAGCATCGGCATCGAAACCCAGGCACACCCCACAAAACTCGGCATATCATCAAGTGTAGGGTGGGCATCGCCCACCAGGCCTTCCGGAAGACCGGTGGGCAGTGCCCACCCTACAAGACAATATAAGCACCCATCAATTTAATCTCGACAAGGGTGGCCTTCCGGGGCTGCCCCCTTGTTTTCTCGGCGAGGTCGGCGCGTCATTGTTCGCTGCCGGCGCCCACGTTGGCGCGTCGTCGAGGTCTCGGAGAGCCCGCCCTATGCCGACCGTGAAACATCCGACCGGAGATTACGCCTTCCTGCCGGGCATCGCCCCGTATTCCTGCGGCGTCGTCTCCGTGCCGGGCTACGAGATCGCCCACGTCACGCTCCATACCCCGGTCCCGTATCACAAAGGGTTCGACCGGATCGTCGAGCACCTCGAGAGTGAGGGACGACCGAAGGCCGCCCTCTGCGGCGTCGAGCTGCGCTCGCCCCGACCGTTCACCTTCGACGGATTCGCCGCGTTCAACGCCGAATATGCCCAGATCCTCGACGCCTGGGGGGTCTTCGTCGACGGCGTCAACCCCGTGGCCCGGACCAACGTCGCCCCCGAAGGGTGCGCACCGAAGGAGCCGGTCCTCTACGGGTTCTCGTACTCGAGGCCCTGTGACTCCGACCTATCCCCCACGTTCGTCGTGGCGGGTGCTGGGGAGCTCCCCGAGGGCGTCCTGGCCGCCGAGGCGATCGTCCGAGGGGGCGAGACCTCGCCCGAGGCGATCACGGCCAAGGCCGACTTCGTGATAGACTTGATGGAATCCCGGCTGAAAGGCCTCGGCGCCGACTGGCCGGCGGTCTCGGCGCTCGACGTCTACACGATCCACCCGATCGACCGCCTCCTGCCGGGTTCCGTGCTCAAGCGAGCCGGCTCGGCCGCGATCCACGGGGTCCGTTGGTTCTACAGCCGCCCGCCCGTCGAGGGCATCGAGTACGAGATGGACATGCGGGGCGTCCGGACGGAGCTGCGCCTCGCCTGACGGAACGGTAGCCGGGTCCCTCATGCGCCCGGCGGACGATTCGCCTCGTCGGCCCCGCCCGTTCGAGGCAGACCTCCCGGATGAGGTGCGAAAGGATCGGCAGCATGCCGCAGGTCCCTTTTTTCTGGGCCGTGCTCGCCTCGGCTATCGTCGACGGGATCGTGGCCGTGGCTGCGCTCCGATCTCCCCGATTGGGACGCGAAGGCGAGGACCCATCGACGATCGGGACAGCGCGCGTCGCCCGCGCGGCACTGATCACCGGTGCCGTCTTCCTCGGCAAGCTGATCGTCCTGGGACGGTTGGGCGTCCAGCGATTCGGGGTGATCCACCTGCTCTACGCCGACCTCGTGGTCCTGCTGCCGACGCTCGGGCTCGTGCTCCTCATCGCGCCTCGAGTTTCCCCACAATCATTGCGTCGGCGCTCGCCGACGAAGGCCGTCCGGCTCGCCGCATGGGCGAGCTTGCTCCTCATCCCGATCGGCCTGGACGCCACCTTCATCGAGCCCTTCCGGCTCCAACTGGAGGAGGCGAAAGTTCCCGTCAGGCCCGAACGTCGCGGCCGAAGGCCCATCCGGATCGGAGTCCTCTCCGACCTCCAGACCAACGGAGTCACCGAGCACGAGCGGTCCGCGATCGATCGCCTGATGGCACTCAAGCCCGACCTGATCCTGCTGCCGGGCGACATCTTCCAGGGCTCGGATGCCGAGTTCGAGGCCAGCCGCTCGGCGCTCACCGACCTTCTCGCACGGCTCTCCGCGCCCGGTGGCGTCTACTTCGTCCTGGGCGACGTCGACGGCGACGGCAGGGAGCTCCGCCCGGTCCTCGCCGCGACGTCGATCCGGACCCTCGTCAACGAGGTCGTCCGGGTAACGATCGGGGATCGCCTCGTGACGATCGGAGGATCCGAGCTCGACTTCAGCAGTCCGGGCTCCCGAGGTGTCGCGGAGCGCCTCGAGTCCTTGCCGGGGGATGAGGATATCCGAATCCTCGTCGGGCACCGACCCGACGTGGTCCTGGGGTTGAAGAGCCGGTCGAGGATCGACCTCACGGTGACCGGCCACACCCACGGCGGGCAGATCGTCATCCCGGGCTTCGGCCCGCTGATGACGTTGACCCGGGTCCCTCGTGCGGTCGCCGCGGGGGGCCTGCACGCGATCCGTGAGAACCCGATCTACGTGAGCCGAGGGGTCGGCTTCGAGCGGAGGCAGGCCCCTCGGATCCGGTTCTGGTGCCCGCCCGAGATCTCGCTGCTCGAGGTCGGGGGAGATCCCACGACGCCGCCCGAAGCCTCGCAATCGGGCTCATCGCCCTGACGACGCGACCCAATCAAGGGCGTCGGCGTCGGATCGCGTGAATCGTGTCGTCGAGCTTGGAGAGGAATCGAGAACGGTCGGCCTTGGCGAACGGGGCGGGGCCGCCCCCCATCACCCCGGACTGACGCAGCATCTCGAGCAGGGCGCGAGTCGCGAGGGCGTCGCCGATGGCCTCTTCCGTGAACTCGTGGCCCTTCGGGCCCAGGACCTTCGCCCCTTTGGCTAGGCAGCGCTCGGCCAGCGGGATGTCCGAAGTGATCGCGATATCTTCCGCCCCGATCCGCTCGACGATCCAGTCGTCGGCCGCGTCGAAGCCCCCGCGCACGACGATACCCTCGACCAAGTCTTCTTTCGGGACGCGGATCGACGAGTTAGCGACGACGAGCACCTTCACGAGATGCCGACGGGCGACCTTGTAGACTTCCTCCTTGACCGGACAGGCATCGCCATCGACGTAAATCTGCATCCAAAGGCCCTCCCCGGGCCAACCTCACCCGCTCCGACCCGGTCGGGCGCCGGAGCATCCCCGTCTCGAAAACGCCGATTATGGTAATCAAACACCACGTGGGAGAGCCAGGCAGGGTTGGGCTCGGGCAGGACGGGCCTCCTATCCATGCGATTCGGTACGCATGTCGAAATCTTCGCGGAAACTTATTGGACGGGTTCGAGTCCCGGCGCCGAAGATGCATCAAAATCGATTCAGGCTACCGACCCATCGAGGCCGTCGCATGCGCGGAATGATCGCAAAAATTGCTGTCATCGTCGGGATCGCGACGTCCGTCACCGCGGTCGGGCCCCGGTCGGCCTCGGCGGAGGACGCCCTGGTGCCCGCGGACTCGGCGCTTCGGTGGTACAAGGGGAACTTGCACACGCATACGCTCTGGAGCGACGGCGACAATTATCCCGAGATGGTCGTCGAGTTTTACCAACGACGCGGCTATCACTTCCTCGCCCTCTCCGACCACAACATCCTGAGCCAGGGCCCGAGGTGGATGAGCGTCGCCGGCGCGAACCGCCGCGCCAAGACCGACGGCTTCGCGGCCTACCGCAAACGATTCGGCGACCCATGGGTCGAGACCCGCACCGTCGACGGCGACCTCCAGGTCCGGCTCAAGCCGCTCGGCGAGTTCCGAGGCCTCTTCGAACAAGCCGACAAGTTCCTGATGATCCAGGGGGAGGAGATCACCGATGGCTTCGGCGCGAAGCCGATCCACCTCAACGCCACCAACGTACTCGAGTTGATCAAGCCCCAGGGGGGCAAAGGCGTCGTCGACACGATGACGAGAAACCTGGCGGCGATCGAGGAGCAAGGCAAGCGACTGGGGAGGCCGATCCTGGGCCACCTCAACCACCCGAACTTCGGCTACGCGATCACGGCCGAAGAGCTCGCGATGGTCACGAAGGAGCGCTTCTTCGAGGTCTACAACGGCCACCCCGGCACCCACCAGATGGGGGACGAAACGCATGCGGGCGTCGAACGAATGTGGGACATCATCAACACCTTGCGCATTGGTGAGATGAAGGTTGCCCCCGTCGCCGGCCTGGCGACCGACGACTCGCACCACTACTTCGGCACCGGCGGCTCCTCCCCCGGCCGGGGCTGGGTCATGGTCCGTGCCCGCAACCTGGCCCCCGAGCCGATCATCCACGCGATCGTCGCGGGCGACTTCTACGCCTCGAGCGGCGTCACGCTCCGCGACGTCCGCTACTCGCCCAAGGACCACACCCTCTCGCTGGAGATCGACCCCGAGCCCTCGGCCCGATACACGACCTCGTTCATCGGGACCAGGAAGGGCTACGACTCGACCCGCAAACCCGTCCTCGACAACGACGACAAGCCGCTCCCGGTGACCCAGCGCTACTCCGACGACGTCGGCCAGGTCCTGGCCACGGCCGAAGGCATCTCGCCCCGCTACACCCTGACCGGCGACGAGCTCTACGTCCGGGCCGTCGTCACCTCGTCCCTCCCCCCCGACAACCCCTCGTTCACCGATCAACTCAAGCAGGCCTGGACCCAACCTATCGGTTGGGAGAGTCAGATCCCCGCCCCGCCCACAAATAAAGCTAAAGCCAAGTGAACACTTCTCTCGAGACCTGGTTTCTTCTTGGAATACGGGTTTCTGTCACGGTCAACGACGACTCCCTGCGTGGGAGTTGACGGGGTCTTACGCTCAGAAACCCGTTTTCTAAGAAGAAACCGGGCCTCGAGACGCGCGATCATCGCCGCGTGAGCCAATCGACCATCGCCTTCGTGACGCGATCGGCGGCATCCTGCTGGACGAAGTGCCCGGCGTGGGGGATCGTGATCAGCGTCATCTCGTTGTCGATCCACTTCCAGTTGTCGTTGAGTGCGCCCGAGAGAAGGGCCGGGTCGTCGAGGCCGTGGATGATCAGGACGGGGCATTTCACCGGTGGGAAATTCCCGTCGTCCTTCGCCCCCTCTTTCGGATAGTTGGCTTTGTAATAATTGAGCATCCCTTCCATCGACGACCGGCGCAACGCTTCGAGATAGACCTTCTTGGCCTCGGGGTCCTTGACCCAGAACGTCAGCATCACCGGGAGGATCTTCGAGGCGGCGTCGGGCTTCTGGAAGTCTCGGGCATACTGGCTGTTCTTGCGCTGCTCGGGGTTGTTCGCCAGCTCCCGGGCCAACCCTTTCGGGTGGGGCAGGTTGAGGATGATCAGGCGGTCGACGACCTCGGGATGCGCCATCGCGAGCGTCCAGGCGACGGCCCCTCCCCAGTCGTGCCCGACAACCACCGCTTTCTCTTGTTTGAAGTGCTTGATCACCGCGAGGACATCGCCGACGAGCTTGTCCATCGCATAGTTCTCGACCCCCTCCGGCTTGTCGCTCAGGTTGTACCCGCGCTGATCGATCGCGACGACCTGGAAGTGCTCGGCGAGCGCGGGCATCTGAGCCCGCCAGGTGTACCAGAAGTCGGGGAACCCGTGGATCAGGACCACGAGCGGCCCCTTTCCGGCCGTGACGTAGTGGATCTTCACCCCGCCCGAGTCGACGAATCCCTCTTCACCGAGGCTCGCCGGGGGAGCGGCGGCCAGCAGACATCCAGAGACGAGCAAACTGAGCGTGCCAAGCATTGCGATGAGTCCTCATCGAGCGAGTCGAGACCACCGGTCCAAATCGTCCCGCGTAGTCTATCCTCGACGAGGCCGCCGCAAGAGCCTGAAGTCGCGAGGCCCGCCGCAATCGATCGGCCCCGGATCACGGTTCTTTGTCCTTGGAGTCGCCATCATCGCCGAGATACTTCGCCTCGAGACGATTCTTGGGGTCGCTGTTCTCTCCCGCGAGGATGTCGGCCACGGCGCGTCGCGCCTGGTCTCTTGGGAAACCGTCCAGGTTGGCAACCCCAACGGGCAACCTCTCGACCAGTTCCAGGGCCCAAACGGGATCGATCCGGGCTGCGGCGGCAAAAAGGGAAAGGCTGAACGGGAATTTCTCGACGTCGAAGGCTTTGACTCGTTTCGCCACCGGTTCGAGGATCTGCCGGGCCAGTACACGGTCGTAACGAGGCAGGATCAGGGCAATCCTGGCGGCCGCTTCCGTCGGGACGATGGCGTAACGTACCCCGGGGTCGACCGTCGTCGATCGGGGTGGTCGTAGGGCAGCGACCTTCCAGAAAGATCGACGACACAACGCCTCATCAAGTCTTTCTGCGACAGGCATGAGCCCGGCCGCAACTCTGACAAGTCGGATGACGTAATTCTGCTCGGGGAAGCTTCCTTCTCGCGACACTCGCAGGAGCAGATCGAGCGTTTCGTCAATCAGACCGATGGCGGCCTTCGGATCGGTGTGGGCGAGTTTTCGTGCCATGAGGCCCAGTCCGGTGGCCCGCCACACCGGGTCGGCCACCGCGTCGATGATCCGTCGGGCCCGAATCGAGTCCTTTGCCACCATCCGCCCGACGATTCGGGCCGTGACGACGTTACGATAGTCTCCCAACGCGATCCGCGCGAGGAACTGCTCGGTCTTCTCCGGATCGCGGTCGGCCAGCCCCAGGACGATGCCTCTGTAATAATACTGCGCGTCCGAAGTCTTCAACGCATCGATCATCGCGAATGCGGACGATGGGTCGATCCTTGCGAGTTTCGGCGCGAAGCCGCGTAAATGACCGCCGATGATGCGATCCCGCCCCTTCGGGAGCGATTCGGCCAACGTCTGGCCTTCTCGGAGAAGGGACGTGCCTCGACTGGTGTCCCCGAGGTCGAGGAGACGATAGCCCACCGCACCCAACCCCGTCATCTTGGGGGCGGGAGCGGTCGATGCTTGGACGAGTTGCAAAGCCTTCTCGAGAAGTTCGAGCTTTCGGGTCTGGTCCTCCTCCGGCACGGCATCGCTGGCCTGGCAGTAGAACCTCGAGCGGGCGAGAGGATTGGCGAGTGTCTCGGCGACGGCGATGGCTCGCTGAGGACTTACGGGGAAGAGGCTCATGGCGACATAAGAGCGAAAGAGGTCGTTGTATTCCGGAGTCGACAGGGAGATGCGACCGACCAAATCCTCCGTTCGCGCGGGATCGATTCGAGCGGTGATGCTCAGCAAGGCCGGCGCGATGTTGATGGGAATGCTCTTGCCAGCCTCGTATTTCGAAGGCTTGAGGAATCCCTCGATTTCAGGTTCGATGATTCGGAGGGCCAGCGCATCCGCCTCGGCTCGAGGAAGGGGAGGCGGGAGCGGTCGGAGTGGAGGATCCGCCGGATCGTCGTTGCGCCGGACCGTCAGCACGACGGGACGAGATGATCCGTCGATGGGATAGCCCGAGAAACGTATTCCCGTTTCATCGACGAAGAGCACCGCCGGCTCCTGAAAGACCCCGGGGAGTTGGAACCGGCCTTGCGAGTCGGTCACGACACTCGTACGAGCAGGCCCATCTCCACTCTGGAAGACGAGTGCACCCACAACAGGCGTTCCGGCACCATCCACGACCCGGCCCTGGACCAGTCGAGTCCTCGGCACCTGCTGCATGAAGACGTCGGGAAATGCCGTTGTCTTGGTTGGCTCAATCCACTGACTCTGCTCGGGTGAATGCCCCTCAGCCTCGACGACGGCGCGATACTCGAGGTCGGGCGAAAATCGTCGAGGCGAGTAGAACCGTCCATCGGCCGCGGTGTACAGGTTTTCGTGACCATCCTCGTCGAACGTAAGGCGTTCGTAATCCGATGGCATTCCACCGAAACGACCTCTCCGCCGCCGTGAATCGATCCGGACCGTCGCAGCGGGGACCGGACTCCCGTCGATGTCGAGCACACGACCTTTGACGGCGATGGTTTGCCCCGGGGCAACCTTGAGCGTGATCGGCCCCTTGCCGAACTTGGTCGCAACGGGCACGGCAGTCCTCAATTCGTCGTGCTGGGCCGAGAGGATGACCTCCGTCTCGGGCTCGACGCCCTCGATTTGAAAGGCTCCATCACGATCAGCCAGGACGGACCGTTCCCGTTGGTTTTGATACAAGGACGCATGGACCACGGCCCCCGGGACCGGAAGCCCTGCCGAATCGATGACAACACCTTCGATTGTCAATCCTCTCGGCATTTCCACGGGCTTGAATGTGAACTCGAGAGTGCCTTCGGGGATCTGTTCCGTGTTTCCTGAGGCTGGATATCGATATTGGTAGGTCCGAATGCAATGATCCTGGGAGTGATCGCCCCTGGTAGGGCGTACGCGGAAAAACGCCCTTGCGCGTCCGTGACGGCAAAAGGGATATCGTAGTTGCTCTCGATCATCACCCGCGCCCCCACGAGCGGCACGCCGGTATCCCTCTCGCGAACCACTCCCCGCACGTGCGCGGCCTGCTTCAAGGAGAACGCAATGCGAGTCGTCCTTCCGACCTCGATTGGTGGATGGTTGGTAAACCGGCCTCGATACGGGAGATCGGGGTGAGGCTTGAACGCGACGCTGAGCATCCCCCTGGCGATCGCGGGCACAGTGAATCGGCCCTGGTCGTCGGTCAAGACCTCCGCCACACCGCCGACGTCATTCCCTTCAACTCCGAGGTCGAGGGCGGTTCGCAGCCGGACCGGAACGGCTTTGACCGCGGCCGGGTCCTCGGCGTCGATCCGCCCCTCGACCGATCCAACGGGACTCAGCGTCAACGTCCGGAGTCCTCCGGCATCCGTGTTTTGCGCCTTGAGGAGTTGCGTACCGAACGACTCCGTGACGACGCGGAGGCTCTCCAGATCGCCGGGGACGTCGGCGATGAGCACCGCCCGGCCCTCGCCGTCGGTTTTTGCCGCGAACTTCTCGGCGAGCGTCCTGGGTACTGGCTTACCGCGCAACACGGCAGGTGTCAGCGACGCACCCGCGACGGGCTGACCGCCGGGGCCGACCACTCGATACACGATCGAGGCCGATCGCCCGAGCTTGATGCTGATGGGGATGCCCGCGGGAGGCCAGCCTTCCGGTATCGACCGCAAGGCCAACCCCGAACCCGGGCGATAGGCCCAGAGCGAGAACGGTTTCCAGTGGAACGAGTCCTCCGTCCCGTTCGCGAGCAACGCGAAGTCGAAGGCACCCTTCGCATCACTCCGCCCCTGCTGCAAGATCGTCGGCGGTGCGATCACTTCCGACTCGAAGTTCCTGCGTACTACACTCGGGGCCGCCACGGCAGGGAATGCCCCTTCGGCAAGGATCAACTCCACACCCGGAGCGGGACGGTCGTCGAGGTCGACGACGGTCCCGGCAAGCTTCAAGGCCGGCTTGGGATCAGGGCCGGAGAGTGCCAACGCCGCCACCAGGCCGACCAACGCGACGACCCCGCACGCCAGACTGACGGGGACAACTCGGAAGAATCGAGTGCGGACGGATGCCTTCGAGGTCGCTTCCGCGAGGGTCCACACCACGGCGGAGACGGTCCCGCCTGAAGTCATCGTATTCGCACCGATTCGAGAGGCCACCTCCACCGCCTTCGACTCCCAGGCGGGAGGGACGCTCGCTCGCGCGGCCTTCGCGGCGTAGGTCATCCCGATCGCCACGCACGCCGGAGCCACACCTCGGCGAACCAGGCGAGCCCGCAGCAGGTCCCGACCACGAGCCAGACGCCCCGCCACCGTACCGGGCGGCCAGCCCAGTTGGCCCGCCGCCTGATCCCGTGTCAGGGAGCCGAGGTCGCAGAGCACGATCGGGGCGCGGTACTTCTCGGGCAGACGTCCGATCTCCTCGTGGAGGCGGGGGAGAAGATCATCCCAAGGCCCCTCTCGGCCGAACTCCCGGGCCTCCAGGTCGGCCGCCTGCCGCTCGTGCAAGACCCTCCGACCGGCCTCGATGTTGGCTTGCACCGCCACTCGTTGCGCGACCCGGTGGAGCCAGGCACCGGCCGATTCGCCGGTACGGATCGTTCGAGCTTTCCGGACGAGGATCAGGAAGGTCGCCTGGAATGCGTCTTCCGCGTCATGAGGGTCTCGTAGGACTCCTCGGCAAACGGCGAAGACCGTCGGGCCGTGGCGCACGACCAGGGCGGCGAACGCCTCGTCGTCATGACCGGTGACGAACCGCTGGAGGAGTTGGGAGTCGGTCAGCCCCGACGTCGTGCCCGAGGTGAAGAGGGTCTGCAGTCCCCGAAGGACGTCCCCATGTCGCGTGCTCGTCATCGGCCCGGCTCTCCCCCATGAACCATCGTACGTCCACGATAGCTGAGAGGAGGTTGGCGCGGGTTGATACAACTTTTTCAAGAGATCGCGGCGGGCGGGGCAGGGGAGACCCTCGGCCCCGCCGGCAGGTCAGCACCCGGTCAAGTCGCGGTGTTCGAGGACCTCGGGGCGGAGGCCAGTGATCCGACGCCGCCGGCCTGGAGGTTCCGGTAGACCGCCTGAGTCGGGGCGAGCCAGACCGAGCCGGTGCCGCGGAAGGTCTGGAGCAGCCCTTCGCCGCTTGTGAGCGTCCCCAGGAGGCCTTTCGTCGACTTCTCCACCGAGAAATCGATGCGGCCCGTGCGCATCAGGGCGAAGTTACCGTCGACCTGCAACGTCTCGTCCTTGAGGTCGACCCGGAGCACCTCGTCGGCCGGCACGGGGGACTCGAGGACGCAGATCCCGGAACCCTTGATCCGGGTCTGGAACAGCCCCTCGCCGCCGAAAAGTGCGGAGGAGACGTTCTGCTGCATCACCGCGCCGACATCCAGGGCCCCCTGGCCGCAGTAGAACATCCCCTTGTCGGTGATCATTTCTTCACCGTTCAGCCGGTAGATCAAGAAGTGGCTGAACGAAGGCTCGAGGTAGACCTGGCCGGTCCCCCGATATCGGGGCATGACCGCCGCTTCCTTGGTGAGGAACTTGTTCATCATGGCCTTGCCAAGGCCCGAGACGCCCCCGATCTTGCTCTCCAACTTGATGTGGCCGAGCATGAAGTTCAAGGCGCCCGACTCGACGAGGGCTTCCGACTCGCGGAGTGTGATCCGGACCTGTTTGAGCCGGATCCCCGCCTGGTTCGCGAAGTACACCGTGGCCGCCGTCTGGTAATCTCGGGCGCCGCCGAGGTGGGAATACGCAAGGATCTCGACCCGGAAGCCGTCATTCTCGGCTTCCGCCGCGTCGATCACCTCGCACTTGCCGAGCGCCGGCGGCATCGGCATCGAAGGCCGCGTCGGTGCGTTGCCTACGCTATCCACCTCGTCGAACACGGTCGGGGGCTCATCCCAGGCCGTCGACGGCCGCCCCTGAGGTAAACGGTCCAGCAACCCCGGGACCTGCGCAGCCGCCACCCACGCCCCTCCACCCTTCCTCACCTGGGTATCCGGACCGATCTTCCCGTCGACGGCGTGCCTCACCAACTCGGACGCCTCCAACGGCCCGTGCTCCGTGCCCATCCGCTTGAAATACCACTCGGCGGCCATCGTGGTCTCCTGGCCTCGGACCTTGGAAGTTTGGCTGCTTTCTAGCCGCGAATTGAAGACGGATGAAACACGGATAAGATCGAAGAATAAAACCAAAACACCGCGATTTTAAGGATTTCATTATCCATTTAATCGTTTATTCGTATTCCATCCGTGTCCAATCCGTGGCCAGAAAATCCTCCCCTATCACATCCCCCAGCCTATTCATGATAGTCTTCGCCCCAACCCGACGATTATTATGCTCGGGGCTGTCCGCGGCTTCAATGTCGAGAGAATCATGAGACGTTCCTGCCTGGCTTCCCTGTCGCTTCTCGGGTTCGTGTTGTCCTCATGTGGCACCCAGCCCGCGGATCGCGATCGTCTGACCCAGATTTCGGTCATCAATGCCCTGATGCTCGGCCGCTACGAGGGAGGTGTGAGTTCCAAGGAGTTGTTACGTTATGGTGACATCGGACTGGGGACTTTCGACCACCTCGATGGTGAGATGATCCTCTTCGGCGGCAAGGTCTACCAGGCCAGGTCGGATGGCCAGATCCGCGAAGTCGACGGCGCCTTGAAGACCCCATTCGCGGTCGTGACGCCATTCGACGTCGACGGTACGGTCACGTGCGACGGGGTAAAGAGCCTGGACGAGTTGGATTCGCGGATGGATCGGGCGACGGGCCTGGAGAATTCGTTCTATGCCATCCGGGTCGACGGCCGATTCTCGAAACTCGTCATGCGGAGCGTCCCTCGTCAGGAGCCCCCTTACGAGCCGCTCGCGGAGGTGACGAAACGGCAGTCGGTGTGGACGAAGCGCGACGTCTCGGGGACCCTGGTGGGCTTCCGCTGCCCGAAGTGGGTGACCGGGTTGAACGTCCCCGGTTATCACTGGCACTTCCTGAGCGACGACCGGAAGTTCGGGGGACACGTGATGGACTGCGTGGTCGAATCCGGCAAGGCGCAATACGACCTCTGCCAGTCGTGGCTCATCGAGCTCGATAACTCGGCCGAAATGAAGGGGAAAGACCTCGGCAAGAATCTCGAGAAGGAGCTCGAACGGGTGGAACGGCCGCGCGGGGCAGCTCAACCGGGAACACCCGGAGTGAAGTAAACCGGGGCTCGGAAACCCGAGGCCTCGGCCCAATCCTTAATCCATCGTCGAGCCCGGTGATCTCGATCGAATCCAGCGATCCGACATCGGGCTTAAAGCAGCCGAGGATGGATCACCAGCAGGAAAAGGCTGATTTGTCCGCAGATGAGGCAGATTGGCACAGCGAGGATCGCAAAAATGACCGTTTTCCTCTGTGCCAATCTGCGTCATCTGCGGATCGTCTTTCGCTCCCGCGGACGGAGTGAAAATCGCCGCCGAGAGGGGGAATCGGCGGGTTGACACTCAGGCCTCGTGGCTTCGGACCACGATCCGGCGGACTCGACGCAGGGCGTTCTCGACTTCGTCGAGCCCACCGACGCCCATCAGCTTGAAGATCAGGCTGTCGATCTCGCCCTCGACCTCCTGGAGGAGGCGATCGCGATTACGCGAAGGGGCGGCCCGCTCGGTCGTGGCCGCTTGGTGCGTGCCGTTGGAACGCTCGAGGGCGGCGGCCGCGGCCGCCGCGGCCGCCGCGGCCTTGGCTCCGGGGCGGGGGCCCCGACGTCGAACGATCGGGGCCGGGGTCACCGTCGCGGCCGGCACGCGGCCACGCGTGCTCGACTTGCTCCGGGCTCGCAGGTTGCCCGCGAAGCCCAGCTCGGCCCGGATCTTGTGCACCAGGGTGCCGCTGATCGCGCCGTCGTGTCCGGCGAGTTCCCAGGCCTCATTCACGATTTTCGGGTTGGCCTTCGGGTTCCTCTGGAGGAACTCCTTGAGGAAGTCGGTCTTGCTCGGTCGGTTTTCGCTATCGGCTGCCACGAGGTTTCTCCAACAATCGGACACTGTCGGCACGACATGTCTCTAGTGTAGCACACGACAAGAGGACAATTACAATCCCCCTGTCCACCACAATTTCACCAACAACGGTAACATCAACACGGCCGAGTTTATTCATCGACGGATCCGAACTTTCTCGGATCAATACATTGCCGAAACAAAACAACGGGCCGTGGGCTTCGCGGCAACGGTCGCGAGGCCGGGGACGCCGCACGGGGGAAGCCCTCCACCCCTCCGCCGAACGATCAATGCGACGGCGGTGGAAATCCTGACGAAAAATTACTTCGCAAGCCCCGATGCGTCTCGAGTGAGTTTGGCGATGGCGCCGAGTTCTCCGCTAGCCCACCCGGCGTCGCCTGCGGGCGAGAACCCGATGGAGTCGAAGCCGATCTTTCCGAACGGTGTCCACGACGCGCCGTCATCCGCCGACAGGTCGGCCCCGGTGGGGCCGACGGCGACGAGCGTCGGTGGATGGGAAGCCGGGAGATACGCGACGGCCGATCGATAGCCGCGCGGATGTGCATTCGTCGGCAGGATCCAGGTCTTGCCCCCGTCCGAAGTCCGGGCCACGAACCGTCCGGAGTTTTCGGGTTGTTTGTAATCGCCCCCAACCGCCACGCCGTTTTCGGGATCCCGGAAGGCGAGCGAGAAGATCCCCGAAGAAGGCGATCCTGCCTGGATCGGCGTCTCATGGACCGACCAATGCCGCCCACGATCCGTGGATCGAAACACCCTCGAGACCGCCGCCCCGCCCGTGGCGAACCACGCGAGTTGTCGACCCCCGACGACCAGGCATGTACCACTCGCGGCGAACGCCCCTTCGCCAGGCAACGCCGGCGGGACCCCTTCGGAAGAGAGACACTGCCACGACTTGCCCCCGTCGTCGGTCGCCAGGATCGTGAATCGACCGTCCACTGGGTCGCCCAGGGCGAGCCCGTGCTCCTCGTCCCAGAACGCGAGGGCATCGAGGAACCCCTTCGGATCCGTGTTCTTGTACGACAGACTCCAACGCTTCCCACCGTCGTCGGTGCGGTAGATCCTCGACGACTCACCCGGTCCGATCGAGAGGAGGCAAGCGTTGTCGGAGTCCCACGCGTGGAGGTCGCGGAAGTCGAGAGATGAGGCCCCGGGCACGACCTCGGTCGTCCAGTGGAGTCCTCCATCCACGGTCCTGAGAAATGTCCCTCGGCCCCCGCTCGCCCAGACGGTGTCCGCGTCGACCACCCCGAGGCCCCGCAACCGCACGTCCGTCACCGCATGCGAGACAGCCCATTGGGCCCCTGCGGGCGGGATAACCCCAAGTTGAGCGACCAGCACGAAGACTCCCCAAAACCAAGCCTCGCGCACAGCCAAAGGCATAAACGCTCCTTATCCAACAAACTATCAAATTGTAACGATTTTTGATTTCATTCAGCGACACCACCACCGCGGAGGTCACTCGACTCGATCACCAGCCCTGCTCCCCGGAAGCTTCACCCAAATAATTTTCTGATGAACATAAATGGACTGCGATTGCATCGCTCGCGATTCCACACATTGCGTTCAACTTTGACGTGGTGGAGTTGCCTCGCCGTCGTCCGAGCGGAACGTCCAGGTGGAGAGCATGAGGTCGTGGAGGACCAAGCCCTTCTCGTCTTCCGAGGACCCAGGATGTCGAAGAACACTCCGTCCACCAGTATCCAAAAGGCCATATCCCCTCATGCAACAAGCCCAGGGATCTCGCGTCGTGTTGTGAGGCCACACGAGTCCGTGGGCGGACACTTCGATTTTGTACACCAAGTCATTTCGACGAACAGGACCGTTCACCAACTCAACTCCACCGCAAATCCACGCGATTTGCGACGGTCATCCCGAAAATTCTCGACCACAACGGGCAGGCCAAATCCCTCCAATCGGCAGGGTCGCCGGCAACCGGAGCAACAATCACAACAGGAACATATCTCCGTCCCGAGCCGTGACTTCCGACTCGAGCGGCGGTTGCCGTGTTGTCGGGCGATTCCTGGCGGGATTCTTTGGCCCGAGCGACCTCGATCGGCCGAATGACAACGGGTGTGGCCGCCGAGGGCCGATCCGGGACGGGATCGGTCCCGTGGATCGGACTTCGACGGCGAGCTTGGAGGCTCTCCGCCACGCGTCCCTCGGCGCTTTCTCTTAGAGGCGGCAGAATTATGGCCTTCCCAACCTTCGATCAGATCGAGCGGGCGGCGTACCATCGCTGGGAGCGCAGGGGCTATTCCCACGGTGAGCACCATGGCGACTGGTTCGCCTCGGAGCAAGACCTCCTCTTTTCGATGAATTACGAGGTCGTGGCGCATTACGGCCTGTCGGGCCTCGCCAGGCAGGTCGTTGGCGACAGGAAGCGGCCGGTTTGTCGCTTCTGCGAACGCGCCAAGCCCTCCGCCAACTTCTCGGACAACGCCCTCGCGTTGCCCGAAGCGATCGGCAACACGAGCCTCTTCTCCGCCGAAACATGCGAGGAATGCCGCTCGCTCTTCGAGGAAGAGGTCGACCCGGGGCTCGTCGAGTTCCTCCGGTCATCTCGGTCGAACCGCTGGGGGTCGAGGCATCCACTCTCCGTCGCGGCCCTGAAGGCGCTCGCGAAGACGGCGCTCACGCTCATGCCCCGCCGAGAGCTCCCGACGTTCGAGTCGGCGATCGAGTGGGTCGGCAACCCCGACCATGACTTCGACGTCAACCTGTTCGAGGCCCACGACGGCTTCCTCCACGTCTCCAGCGTGACCTTCTCGCACCCCTGGGTCGCCCTCGCGAGGAAGGTCGAAGACGACGCCCCGATGCCCTACATGCTCCTGTTCCTGGGGACCTCCGACGTCGTCGTGCAGATCCCCGTCCCCCTCTGCATGAGCGACGAGGATCTCGATGGCGAGACCCTGATCATCCCCAAGCTCTGCGCCCCGACGGCCCTCGAGCTCCCCGGCGAGCCGGTCGCCTGGGTCTCCGTCCCCCTCGCAACATCCGACCGACGCGCCCCCGTGTTCGCCCGCTGATCGGAAGGTCCGTACCCCGGTCGGCAGGGCTTGCCGACCGACCACGCTCCCACCACGACCACCTTCGCATTCGCAATGCGAAGGTGGTCGCGTTCGTTCGTCGAACGTTCCCGAGGATTGCCCGGAGGACCGGCCCGAGCGTACAAATAGGAGAGAGGGGACCGATCGGTCGCGACTCGTTCAAAGGAAAGGACAACCTCGATGAGGAAGGCCACATTTGGCGCCGGTTGCTTCTGGGGGGTCGAAGAGGCGTTCCGGAAGCTCGACGGGGTCACCAGCACGGCGGTCGGATACCTCGGCGGGGAGCTCGAGAATCCGACGTACGAGGACGTCTGCACCGGTACGACCGGCCATGCCGAAGTCGTCGAGGTCGAGTTCGACCCGCTCAAGATCTCGTATGATCAACTCCTCGACGTCTTCTGGAAGGCCCACGACCCGACGACCTTCCACCGCCAAGGCCCCGACGTCGGCCCGCAGTACCGCTCGGCGATCTTCTACCACGACAACGGCCAGAAGGGCGCTGCCGAAGCCTCCCGGGCCCGCCTCCTCGCCGAAGGCCGGTTCCGTCGCCCGATCGTCACCGAGATCACCCCGGCGTCGACCTTCTATCGCGCCGAGGACTACCACCAGCAGTACCTCATGAAGCGTGGCCGACCGAGCTGCTCGCATTGACGCGGGCCGGCATGGCTCGATGACCGAGGCGGGGCGCCGACTCCGGCGCCCCGCCTCGACGCCGTTTGAGGCCGAGCTCTCGGATCGTGAGCGACAGACCGTTTCCGGACAAACCAGCCGCCCAGGCGACGCGATTACCGAAAGCCTGACAAGAACATATTATTGGGATTCAGGATCGCCCAACCGCCGGAGAACCTCAGGTGCGGTTGTGTTCCGCAGGAATCGGACGGAACCGTCCTGAAAGAGGAAGTTCGCCCCAAGCCCCGAAGGGCCGCCGAATCCGCCGGCAACTTGATTGATCCCCAGGCTCGGGTCCCGGAGGTTGGACGGGTCGCCCCAGGGTTTGAACCCCTCGCCCACCTCACCCGCAACGATCGTGTTCTGTCCCTTCGAATCCCATCGAGCCTGAGGATGTTTGCCGTCAAGGAGGTGGGAATTCCCCGCGAAGTGGCTGAGCGCATAACCCTCGGAACTCCGGATCACCCCAATTTCCGGGCTGAGGTAGGCGGGAACGATTCCCTTGAAATAGGCCGAGTTTTCGGGATGGTCCCAGGGTAGGTCGTCGTGGATCTCGCCGGGGTAGAAATACATCCCTCCCAGGATTTCCTTCTGCCAACTGTGGAGCATCCGACCGCGAGCATCACGTTCGACGATGAGAACTGAAATTTGACTTGAGGACTCGCGCAGGGCGTCTCCGATCCGGCGGAGATTGAAGCCGGCACTCTCTCCCACGAAATCTCGCGGAAAGACCGTCTTTCTCTCGAGGAATCCTTTCCTCGACGCGATGAGCCAGCCCGTCTGGTGGACGATCCCCGTCACCGAGATTCCCAGGACGAACATGACGACGATCAACGTCACGAGGGAGATCGTCCAACGTGGCAACCAGGGCCGATGCGGCCGGCCGGCCGCCACCTGGATTTCTCGGGAGAGCCAACTCAGGAATCGGTGCATTCCCAGGACGAAGAGGGCCAGGCAGACGGCCCCCGTAGCCACCCCGTCCCACGCGATCTTCACCCGAGGCCGGACCTCCGCCAGGTAAGGCCACCAGCCAAGACCGAGGTACCACAACACGTCGTACGCCGGTACTCCCAGACGGACGAGCAACATCAGCCCGGCGTAGCAGGCGAAGAGGGCACCGGCCGTCACCAGCAACCGGTTCATCACGGTTGGGAGCCCTTCTTCAAGTGGCGCTCGAGCGCCGACGCGGATAGCCACCGGATCGTGCCGTTGTCGAAGAGGACCAGGCGGTCGGATCCGACGGCTGCGGGCTCATAGAGCAGCACCAAGGGTCCCCGCCCGCTCGGCTCCTCATCCTGCAACCGGCCGCCCCGATACATGTAGACTTCACCTCCGGTCGCCGGGACCCTCGAGGTCGAGTCGAAGTTGCGGGCGAACTCCGCCGGAGTCGGGAAGACCCCTCCGTGCTCCTTCGCCGCCTGGAACAAGCGATCCCGGACATGTTCAAGCCGCTGGACCCGGGCGTGGATCACCATTTCGATCGGCGGATTCGGCTGGTCGGCCAGTCGATACGTGAAGCCGGTTTTCACCCAGGCGCCGGGTGTCATCAACTCCCTGGCGCCCGAGATCATGGTGAGCACCAGGACGAAGAGGAGTCCCCACAACACGACAATCCCGAGGGCCCTCGAGTAGGACAGTCGAGGGAGTACGGGAAAATCGCGCCGGAGCGAATTCCAGACAATCTGGACGACCCCGACGCAGATCAGGAAGCCCAGCAGGAAGAAGGAGAGGACTTCGAGTCGCTGTCGCGCGACTTCCGAGACCCTGAGCCTCCTCAAGGATTGGACCGCTTCCGGGATATCGGCCAGGGTCAACGCGGGCATCCCCGCCGGCGCACGCTTCGGGTGCATCAGGACGGCAAGGAGTCCGATGAGGGCCGGACGGACGAGACGTACCATCGTGCTTCGTCCTGCGGGATGTTCCGATCAACCGATCCACGACGATCGGCCCTCGCACCATGTGAGCCGCCAGGCCCACGGTTCGGGGCCTGGCGACCGTTTCCGCAACTCGGCGAATCGAGGTTCCTCCTATTGAACCACGCGATTTCCCTCGCGATCAATGATCACCTCGGGCTCACGCCACGGCGACGGCCGACCCGGCCGCCATCGAGTTGGTGACGACCTCGTGCACGAACCGGAGTTTCTCGAGTGCTGGCGGAGACAAGACAAACGGATAGGCATCCGCCAAGCCCATCCCTCGGTTCAGGTTGTTCAAGGCATAAGTGAGCGGGAGCCAGCGGTCGACCAATTCGTCGAAGGCCGGGGGACGGGGGCCGATGACTTCGATATTCGGCTTCAGGGCCGGCTCGCCTGAGCGCTTCGGCCGGAGCGAGAGCCCGCAGGCGATTGCGGTCTCCAGGGTGTCGGTCATGTGCAGGTAGTGCGCCCAGGTCTCGGCCCAGTCTTCCCAGGGATGAGCACTCGCGTACGCCGAGACGAACGAGGCCGCCCAGTCGGCCGGGGCTCCCTCCTGATGGTGGCGTTGGAGGGCCTGGCCGTAGTCCTGGCGCTCGTCGCCGAACAGCTCGCGGAAACCGTCGAGGCGGTCGGTATCCCGGATCAGCCTGTCCCAGTAGTAGTGGCCGATCTCATGTCGGAAGTGGCCGAGGATGGTCCGATACGGCTCGTGCATCAGGAGCCGGCGTTTCTCGCGTTCGGCGTCGTCGGCCTCGGCCACGTTGATCGTGATCGACCCGTTCTCGTGCCCGGTCAAGATCGGCGCCGCGCCCGGAGTGCCCGGGTCGGGATCGGCGAGGAACTCGAACGTCAACCCGCCCAAGGGGTCCTCGGCCTTGCCCACCAGGGGCAACCCGAGGCTGAGCAGGCTGTAGATCAACCGACGCTTGGCGGCCTCCAGGCGCAACCAACCTTCCCGGTCGTGCGGCCGGCTGAGGTCGGGGATCGTCTTCGTCAATCGGCACGACTGGCAATACGTGTTGGGGTCGTCTTCGAGGATGGCCCAGTTGCAGGCGTTCTCCTCTCGATAGTTCTGGCAGAGCCGGTACGTCCGTTCGTTCGACTCCGGCGCGATCGACCTCCAGAGGTCGTCACCGGCCGGTTCGAGCGTCCCCATGCCCGTTTGATCGGGCAAATACGCAAGAACGTGCCCACAATTGACGCAAGACGTGTTCTCGAAAAAGACGAGCTGATCGCAATGCCCGCAATGGAAGATCTTCATCACCCGGTCCTCGACCCACAATAACGGAATGGCGGGGAATTCCGCATAATCCGTGCCGACGCCGCGGCATTGCCCCCTGAAGAGAAGGCCTGCCTCGAAACGCAACGCCCGGTGCGAGGGTTAGCCGAGGCCTCGAGATGTCGACCTCGACCGAGGGAGGTCCGGCTCGCGGTCGACGAGGCTCATCGGATTCGAGTATCATGAAGGTCCACGTGGTTCCCCCCCCACGCCCGGGAGAGCGTGACGCACGACCAGGACGACCACATATGGCCGATCATGATCGACGAGGACATGGAGACGGGCACGCCTTTGGATGGCTCAACCCGTTGGACCGCGAAGGGCTCGTCGTCTCCAGCCGGCGGAACATGCTCAAGGCCGGCATGGCCGGGTTCGCCGGCCTGACACTCCCCGCGCTGCTGAGAAAGCGGTCGGAGGCATCCGAAGCCGGACGACCCATCGCCGGGAACAAGGCGGTGATCCTGCTCTGGATGACCGGAGGCCCCAGTCACATCGACACCTGGGACCCGAAGCCCGACCGCCCGTTGCTGAACCGAGGTCCGTTCGGGGTGATCCCCACGCGACTCCCCGGCGTCCAGTTCTGCGAGCATCTCCCGAAGCAGGCGGCGATGCTCGATCGGTTCACGGTGATCCGCTCGGTCGACGCCCGCTTCAGCAACCACGAGCCGAACCAGGTCTTCCAGACGGCCAATCTCCTGGCCGAGCCTCGCCTGACCCCGACCGGCGACATGTACCCGGCCATCGGCTCGATCGTCGCCAAGCATCATGGCCCGAACCAGCCGGGTATTCCGCCTTATGTCGCCTTCCACGTCTCGAGGTCGCACGTCGCCCACGCCGGCTACCTCGGCCAGCGGTTCGACCCCTTCCTCGCCAACGGCGCGACCCGCTTACCCGTCTACACGGACGTCGGCGTCGACACCGGCCGCACCAGCGGAGGCGACTTCTTCCACCTCCCCAAAGGGCTGACCCACGAGCGTCTCCACGACCGCCGGGCCCTCCTCGCCGACCTGGACGAACTCCGGCGCCGGCTCGACCGGAACGCGGTCCTCGAGACCATGGGCCGGAACGAACAGGAGGCCGTCGACTTGCTCGTCGGCACGCGAGCCAAGGAGGCGTTCGACATCGCCCGGGAGCCGGAGCGGACCCGAGAACGCTACGGCAAACACCTCTGGTGCCAGCAGGCGCTCCTGGCCCGGCGATTGGTCGAGGCGGGTGTCGCCTTCGTCACGCTCGACCTCAGCTATCACTCGGCCTCCGGCACCTGGGACAACCACGGCGACAACATCCCCCCTTACGGCGGGATCAGCCGAGGTCTCAAGCCCCTCTTGCCCCTGTTCGACCACCTCTTCACCACGCTCGTCTCCGACCTGGAGGAGCGCGGGCTCATCGACGACGTCCTCGTCATCGCCATGGGAGAGTTCGGCCGGACCCCCGTGATGGGGACCCAAGGCAGCACCGACGGCCGAGACCATTGGGCCGTCGTCATGTCGATGCTCCTCGCCGGCGGCGGCCTGCGCCACGGCCAGGTCATCGGCGCAACCGAGCGGGACGGCGGCCACATCAAGGAACGCCCCGTCACCCCCGGCGACCTCGCCGCGACCATCTATCAACACATGGGCGTCCCCCTCGACACCACCTACCAGGACGGCACCGGCCGCCCTCGATTCATCATCGAAGACGGCTCCCCGATCGCCGAGCTTTTCTGAAAACCAGGTGCGATGTCACCTGAGAAGCACGCAATGTCCTGGTCGTCGCCCCGATGTTCCCGCAGGCACTCCGTTACAATTCCGAAGGCCATCGCTCGGGTCGCCAGCCTTTCGCCGTCATGACCCGGCTCGGGCCCGAGCGTCAGGGCTTCTTGGTCTCGTTCAAAGCCCACGGCAAGCTGGTGGCGAAGCCCAGACCGGCGGCCCCGAACTCGATGGCGAGGGAAGGGTGGAGCCTCGACCCAGCCTCACAGTAGTCCCGCCTGTTTGACGTGCAGAACACGAGCTTGCGGCCGAATCCGGTCGACTGCAACCTCCGACCAACCTCGAGGCACTCCTCGAGTATAGTGGAATCCTTGACCTCACCTCCCTTTCGGGACGGGGGAGTATATGTGGCCGCCCGCCCATGGGCGCGGATGATGCAGTCCTGGTCCGGATCGAGCCGGAGGGCACAATCCAGTAGTCTCTTGGATAGGTCGTGGAGACGGTCCGCGAGGGGTAGGCTGCCGTACACAGGCCTGGGAAAACCAGGAGGAATCTCGACGAGGCCACTGACTTTGTCAGTACGTTGGCCTCCTCGTCGACTCGGGCAATGTGAGCCCGGAGTTTGTCCGCTTCTGGACCGGCATGTGCGAGCCATTCACCTGGCACGAACGAGGCTGCGACCGGAAGACATGCTGGAGTCTGTGCCGTCGCGAGCGCGAGCAATTCGGTCGCCGCCTCAACACAGCCGGGCAATTCGTTGGGCCTCGTCGGCGCCCGGATCACATCAACGAGGCTGCAGGTGTCGGCGAAGAGCACGGGGAGCCCGGCCGCCCGGATCCGGGCGACTGTGTCGGCGAGATTCGACATGTCGGTCAGGCGCTCCGTCGGTGCTCCTCGGCGAAGGTGAGGAGCTCCCGGCCGTACTCGTATTCGACGGCAAGCTGGTCCGCCACTTCCTTGGCCCACCCTTCGGACTCGACGAGCCATCGCCGGAGCGTCGCGGCCTCCATCCGACTATCGTCGCGATGGGCCGACAGCACAAACTCGTTCCACCGCTCCCGATCCCGGGGATGAGCCGCGCCGGTGGCCTTATTGGCGCACGTTGAGAACGAACGCAGCTTGGCCGCCGTCACGGCCGTCATCCAGTGTTCCAGATCCGCCCGCGCCTCCGTCAACTCGACGTTCAATCCCTCCCGCTCGGCCGCCGGGCGGAGCGAGTGCTCGAAGAATTCCTCCAGGAGATGATTGTATTCGAGGTGCGAGAGCTCGTGTTCCGACAGGGGGATGATGTTCGAGACATGGAAGACGCCTGGGTCTCTTTCGCTCAGGACCAGCGTCGCCGACCCTGAGTCGACCTTCGCCTGTCGGGTGAAACAAAAGGTCGCCCCCGTGCCGAATGCGGTGAGTCGCACCCTCTCCTCAGCCCCACGATCTCGGGACCAACTCATAACGGGGGCGAGTTCGACCGACTCCACCAAGGTGGACATTCGGCCGACATCGGCATAAACAAATAGATCCCGAAATATGTCCATAGCCGGAGCTCCATGACTCGCGCTCGCCGCGACGGCTCCTCACGCTGTCTCGACCTATGATTCTACCGGCGATCCTGTCCGTCTGCCTACCCGACACTGACGTCGTCCTGATCCGAGCCAAGTGATCAATGTCGGCAGATCGTGGAACGACTCCTCACTCGATACGGCGTGTGTCGAATCCACCGCCAGGAGTACATGGTGACGACATCGATTTGGCCTTCGCGAAGACCCATCGCTGGTTGGCCTGGTTGTTGTCCTCGCAGAGCTCCAGCTCCGTGCCCGGGTCTTTGCTCCCATACGGGATATCGAGGCACTTGCCGCTGTATCGGGAGGTGATCTTGTAAGACCCATCGGGCTGTCGGTCGATCCGCCAATGCTGCGTCTTGGTGTCCTTGCACTCGCTCTGGATCACGATCGCCCTGTCGTCCTTCGACTCATCCTTGATGTCCAGGGCCATTCCTGTAAACGCATTCACGATTTTATACCAACCACGCCCAGCATCCACCGGTTCGACACGCCACCGCTGGGCGTCTTTACCGTGGCACGCCCACTGGATGATGGCCAATCCGTCGGTCTTCCTGCCGTTTGGCACGTCGACTGCGAGGTTGTTCCACTGGGACGTTATCGTGAAGTCCCCTTCCCAATCCGATTGGGCGTTCGCAGCGGTTTCGAATGAAACAGCGAGCAAGAGTGCGGACAGCGTGAATCGAATCATGGGAGACTCCTTGGCCGCATACCCGAGAAAGACAAGCCCCATCATGGCTTCATTCGGATTCGATTATATGGTTCCTGAGATGGATTGCCCAGACGGGCCCCGTACTGGCCTCGACGAGAGCCGAGCGTGACGAGGGGCCGCATCGCGACCCCGTCCACGGCTTTGGAGTTCCGTGGCTGGGCGAGGACGTGGACTTCGCATTCGTTAGCCGAGGATTGTTGCCGAGAATCCGTAAGCGGCTTCCTCCCAATCGTCGACGTCTCGCGAAAAAAACGAGAAAAATGGGACCAGGGCTTGTCGCCGATCGACGGGTGACTACAACACCTGAGCGGATTCGAACCGACAGCAGGTGATTAGGACCGATGGGAAAGCCGTCGGCTCTCGCATCCGATCCGAGGCCGCGCCGCACCTTCCCCCTCGAGATCCTTATCGATGACCCTCACGCTCTTCATCAGCCATCTCGAGCCTCCGTTGGCCGTTCTGTTGAGCGAGCTCGGTACCCCGATCGAAGTCCCGGTCGACTTGTTGCCCAAGTCGTCGACGGTCGGTGATACGCTCTCCGTCATCTTCGATCGCGGCGAAGGCGGGATCTGGCACGCCACCACGGCGACCAAGGCCTTCCTGGGTAATCGCGCAGACACGAGCTTTCGCGAAGGCCTCAGGCCGTGAGTTGGCCGATCGCCCTGCTGACCCCATGGCGGTCATAGACTCATCCGCGCACGTCCGGGTCGACTCCTTCCTCCTATCACCTCTTGACCCGGCATTGGCGAGATTGGCTATCACTCCGCCTCAATGCTCGTGCTCGGCATAATCTTCGTGCGGGGGTTCCATCGTGCAATACGTCTCGTCGGCCTTGCAGCCATCGACCTCGAGCTGAATCGTCACGTGCCCGATGCCGAAGTCGTGCCGAAGCTTTTCCGCGACGGCCTTCTGAACCCGCTGGCCGCTGCTGAGGCTCTGCTCACAGACGAGCACATGAAGACTCGCGGCGAGCAGCTCCGTCGAGATACTCCAGACGTGCAGGTCATGCACGCCAAGGACGCCGGGCACGGACTTCGTCGACCGCTCGAGTGCCTCCATGTCGACCCCTTTAGGGACGGCCTCGAGCAGGATGTTGACCGCCTCCGTGATGATGCCCCACGAGCTCCAAATGATGGTGGCCCCGATCACCAGCGAGACGATCGGGTCGGCGAGCGTGCTCCCGGTGAAGGCGACGACGATCCCCGCAACGACCACCCCCAGGGCGGAGACCGCGTCGCCCAGCATGTGGAGATAGGCGCTGCGGATATTCAAATCCCCCTTCGCCGCGCCCCGGAGCCAGAGGCTGATCACGCCGTTGAGGACGACCGCCACGAGGGCGACCCCGATCATCGGTCCGCTCTGGACCGGTTGTGGGTCGAAGAGCCGCTGGGCCGACTCCCAGATGATGACGGTCCCGATGGCGACGAGTGTGAGGGCGTTCGCCAGGGCGGCGAGAATCCCGACGCGGTGAGACCCGAACGTCCTCTCGGCGTTCGCCGGACGCTTCGCGGCCCGCACGCCGTACCACGAGAGGACGAGGGCGAGGGCGTCGCTGAAGTTGTGCCCGGCGTCGGACATCAAGGCCAGGCTGTGGGAAAGGTAGCCGGCGACGGCCTCGCCGATTACGAACGCAACCGTGAGGACGATGGAGAGCCCGAGTCGCGGGTTGTTCCCGTCGACGCCGTGTGCATGGTCGTGGTCGTGAGCCATCGCCCCCCCGTCATCTTGGCCGGGGCACGGGAATGGACGACAGCGGAGAAATTCCGCGCATTCGTCGCTTGAGCCACCGGTTTGTGATCATTAGCACAGCTGGCCTGCCACAATCAAGCCACGATGGGGACTACCCGCAGAGGTTGCGGATGCGGGGGGTTACGCGAGCCGTCGAGATCGCCTCGCTGTCCGTTTGAGCAACGACGGTATACGGGTCGGCTCGTGAAAACTCCCCCGGGAAGGCAACTTCGCGAACGAGAACTTCGAGTCCGTCGACTGTGCCGAAGGATGTGGTAAGATAGAGAGCAGAATCGGATCGGTGGAACGGGTGCGATGATGCACGTGATACGTTTCACTCGGATTGGATCGAACACGCGTCCGTTCTGCAACCTGGGGCATGCCTGTGCCGCTCCGGGACGGTTCCTCTTCTACCGCGCACCTTCGAGGTCGAGCGACATGGCCGCGGAACGCCGCTCTCCCGGCTCCGGCAAAGACTCGCAGACGGGCGATCAGCCGATCCGTCAGTTCGTCGGGTTTCGGATCGGCGAAGAGGACTATGCAATCGCCATCACCAAGATCCAGGAGATCATCCTGATGAAGCCGATCACTCGGCTTCCCCAGGTGCCGGACTCGATCGAGGGGCTCATCAACCTGCGCGGGAATGTCATCCCCGTCGTGAACCTCCGCAAGCGGTTCGGTCTCGCCGCGCGTGAGTTCGACGACGAGACCCGCACCGTGGTGGTCAACACGCGAGAGAAGACGATCGGCTGCGTGGTCGACGAGGTCACGCAGGTGATGCGAGTTTCGGCCGACCAGATCCAGCCGGTGCCCGTGTCGGTGTCGGGCCTCTCGCGACGGTTTATTTCGGGAATCGCGCGGCTGGAGGAGCGGCTCCTGATCGTGCTCGATATCGACCGCCTGTTCGACCCCTCCGAGCTTGAGATCGAGCCGAACGAGGATGTCGTCGCCCCGCCCGCTTCCCTCAACTGAACTCGCAACCCGGAGTCGACCGTGGACGCCATGAAGCCAAATCCGCTCGGGCCAGGGCGGGCCGGACGCGCGTATCGCCTCGCATCCTCGCCGAAACGCCCGCCGCGAAAGGCTTCTGCTCGTCACCGAACGGCGGCAGACCTCGGCGACAGTGGAGAGAGTGGTAGCCCACCGGAAAGGCCCCAGTCCGGCGAGGGTGCGGACACTCGCACCCTGATCGAGACACTCACGGCCATCGGGGTGGCGGAGACGCTCGAGGACCTCGCGCTCGCCGCCCTCAACACCGTGCGCGAGCAGTATGACTGGGTCTATGGTTCGTACTGGAAACTCGATGCCGGATCGGAATCGCTCGAGTTCGCCGCGGAGTCCGGCGAGATCGACGACGCCTTCCGCCGGGCGACCCGGGCGTGCCGCTTTCGCAAGGGGGAGGGCCTCGCGGGGCAAGCCTGGAAGCGGTCCGAGGTCGTCGTGGTGGAGGACCTGGCCGACCTGACCGACTGTCCTCGAGGCGCGGCGGCGCGGCGGTCCGGGTTGCGGGCCGCCGTGGCGATACCGGTGGTCGCGGAAGAGTCGTTGCGGGGGGTGCTGGACTTCTTCGTCGACGGCGAGGATGCCTTGAGCACGACGCGTGTGGACGTGCTCCGCATTATCGGTCGGATCGTCGCCGACAAGATGGACCATCTCGCCCGGCAATCGAGCCTGATGCGCATGCAGCGCATGCTCGAGAACGCGCCCCTGAACATGATGTACACGGACCTCGACCTGCGCATCCAGTACATGAACCCGGCGTCGGCGCGGATGATGAAGCGGCTGGAGCCGTACCTGCCCGTGAAGGCCGACGAGATGATCGGCCAGACGATCGACATCTTCCACAAGCGCCCGGAGATGCAACGCCGACTGCTCGCGGATCCGAAGAACCTGCCGCACAACGCCACGATCCGTGTGGGGCCGGAGCACGTGAACCTGCTCGTCACCGCGATCCTCGACGACTCCGGCGTCTACGTCGGCCCGATGCTCACCTGGGAAATCGTCACCGACAAGATCGAGGCGACGGCGCGCGAGGCCGAGCTCGCGGCAAACACCGGCGCGGTGAACCAGGTGCTGCTGGCGCTCGGGCGGGTGTCGAGCGCCGAGGAGATGCTCTCCGCGGTGCTTGACGTGGTCCGGCGGGCGTTCGGCTGGGCCTACGGGTCGTTCTGGAGAGTCGATCCCGCCGCGGGCGCGCTGGTGTTCTCCATCGAGTCGGGGGCGACGGACGAGGAGTTCCGCCGGGTCACCCGGTCGGCCAAATTTCACGAAGGCGAGGGACTCGCGGGCCGGGCCTGGCGCCGGCGCGACCTCGTGGTCGTGGACGACCTGGCCGAGCTCTCGGATTGCTGTCGGGCACCGGTGGCGCGGCGGGCGGGCATCGTGACGGCGATCGCGTTCCCGATCGTACTCAACGGGCAGGTCGTGGGCACGATGGACTTCATGTCGACCGCAAAGGAGAAGCCGTCCGAGGGGCGAGTGGACGCGTTGCGGGGCGTGGCCCAACTGGTCTCGACCGCGCTCGAACGGGCCGAGCAGCGCGAGCGAGCGGAACTCGCCAAGCGCGACCTGGAGATGAAAGTCAACGAGCTCATGAAGGTGGCCCAGGCCGCCGCTCACGGCGACCTCACGGTCGAGGTGACGGTGAGCGGCCACGACGACATGGGACGCCTCGGCTCCGCGCTCGCCAAGATGACCGAAGACCTGAAGCACGTGATCGGGCAGGTCATCGAGTCGGCGAACCAGTTCGGCGAGGGTGCGCGGGTCGTCGCGGAGAGCGCCAACTACCTGAGCGAGTCGTCACAGAACCAGGCGGCCACCGTGGAGCAGATGTCGGCCTCGATCGACCACCTGAGCAAGGCGATCCTGGAGATCAACCAGAACGCCGGCTCGGCTCGCGGGCTCGCGGAGCGAACGAGCGTGCTCGCCAAGCAGGGGGGCGAGTCGGTGGACCAGGCGATCGAGGCGATGGTCCTGATCCGCAAGTCGAGCGAGCAGGTCAGCGACATCATCCAGGTGATCAGCGAGATCGCCAGCCAGACGAACCTCCTCGCGCTCAACGCCGCGATCGAGGCCGCCCGCGCCGGCGAGCACGGCCTGGGCTTCGCCGTGGTGGCCGACGAGGTGCGCAAGCTCGCCGAACGCTCGCGTGCCGCCGCCAAGGAGATCACCGCGCTCATCAAGGAGTCGACCCGGCGCGTCGCCGACGGCGCCCAGCTCTCGGAAAAGGCGGGGCAATCGCTCGCGACGATCGTGCAGGGCGTGGAGGAGACGGCCGCCAGCATCGCCAAGATCGCCCGGGCCACGCAGGAGCAGTCGGAATCGGCCGCCGAGGTGAGCAAGGCGATCCAGGACGTGTCGTCGATCACCGAGACCAACGCATCCAGCTCCGAGGAGCTCTCCGCCAGCGCGGAGGAACTGGGCGCGCAGGCGGCGGCGCTCAAGGACGTCATCTCCGGATTCAAGGTCTAAGGAGCCGCGATGCAAGGGTCCCGCCTCGGTGCGGTACGCGACCATTCCGAGCACACGCTGGGGGACACGGCCGTGTCGTCGCAGACCGAACTCACGGACGGCGAGTTCGAGAAATTCCGCAAGCACATCTACAAGGTCAGCGGGATCCAGATCCCCGCGACCAAGCGGGTGATGGTGAGCAATCGCCTGCGTCGCCGGCTCCGGGCGACGGGGATTGCCACATTCTCGGCCTACTACGCGATGATCACCGCACGCAGCCCCGCCGCCGAGGCCGAGGCGCCGAAGTTCCTCGACGAGATCACCACCAACGAGACCTACTTCTTCCGGGACCCCCACCACTTCGATTGGGTCGCGTCGAAGTTCCTCCCCGAGCTGATCGCGCGGACGCGGGCGGGGAAGCGGAGGCGTCTGCTCAGGGTCTGGTCCGCCGCCGCGAGCACGGGGGAAGAGCTCTACTCCCTCGCCCTGAAACTCCAGGAGTTCAAGGCCGACCTCCTGGGTTGGAAGATCACGCTCCTGGGCACCGACCTGAGCCACGCGGCACTCGATGCCGCCAGGGCGGGCTCGTTCGACGATCGCTCGCTCCGACTCGTCCCCGTGGCGCAGCGACGGTCGTACTTCGACCCGGATGCCAGCGGCCAGCGCTCCACGATCAAGCCTGAGATCCGCGCGTCCGTGACCTGGAAGCCCCACAACCTGCTCCTTCCGCTGAACGAAGAGCCCTTCGACCTCATCTTCATCAAGAATGTTTTGATTTATTTCGACCTGGCGTCCAAGCAGGTCGTCGTGAAGCACCTGCTCGACCGACTGGCGATGGGGGGATGCCTGGTCGTGGGCCCCACGGAGGGCATCCACAACATGCTCGGCGAGCTCAGGCGCGAGAACGCGTGGGCCTATCGGCGAGGAGGGCCCGATGTCGGGATTTGACCTCTCCGAACTGCTGCCGTTCTACCTCGACGAGTCCGACGAGCAGATCGCCGGGCTCAACGAGATGCTCCTGACCCTGGAGCAGGCACCCGGCGACGAGAAGGCGCTACGCGAGGCGTTCCGGCTGGCGCACAGCATCAAGGGCGGTGCGACGGTGATGGGCTTCACCCAGGTGAAGGAATTGACCCATCACCTCGAGTCGTTCTTCGACCAGCTCCGATCCGGCCAGCGCACGCTCGACCGGCCCTTCCTCGACCTCTGCTTTCGCTGCCTCGATGCCCTCCGCGACTACCACGCCGATCTCCGCGCCCGAGGCCAGAGCGACGCCGACCTGACCGGCCTTGCCGCGCTCGTCGTCGATCAACTGGAAGGGAAAGTCGTCGCCGAGAGTGCGCCCGCGCCCGAGATTCCTCCCGAGCCGGAACCTTCCCGATCACCGGCCGAAGGACCGCGGCCCGAGGGGGCGTCAAGCGCGAAGGAGCTGGGGGCGTCGGCAGGCGTCGTCACGATCACCGTCACGTTCGAGCCGAACATCCCCTGGCCCGACATGAAGGCCCGACTCGTCCTCAATCGCTTGGGGACGAGGGGGAGCATCGTCGGCTCGGATCCGCCGATCGAGGCGCTCGACGAGATCGAATCGCTGCGTCAGTTCACGGTCTGGATCGCTTCGGAAGGGGACATCGACGAGCTCCAGGCGCTCGCCGACGTCGACGGCGTCGCGTCGATCGAAGTCCGGACGCCGGCCATCGTGCCGGAAGCGGGGGCGCCGCGGATCGCCCCACCGCCGGCCACGGAGCACGAGCCCGCGGGCACGCCCGAGACCCCAGAACCAGTCCCGGAGCCCGTCGTCGTATCGGCACCCGCGCCGATTGTCGCACCCCAAACGGCCGCGACGATCCCCGCGAACATGGCACCCCCGTCGACTCCGGATGAACCGCGCAAGGCGAAGATGGTGGAAACGCTGCGCGTCGACGCCGACCGGCTCGACCACCTGATGAACCTCGCGGGCGAGCTCGTGATCAACAAGGCGCGTTTCATCGAGATCGAGCGCGGGCTCGAGGAGGTGTTTCGCGGGTCGAACACGGAACTGCTCGTCTCGGACACGATGGACCGGCTCGATACGATCATGCGCGGGCTCGAAGACGACACGGATGGGAGCGGCTCGAGTTCGCGGTGGGCGGGGCAGTTCCGCAGGCTCCGGGAGAACTTTCGAGCGATCCTCGACGACCTCGACCAGGTCCGCCAGGGGCGCGACCGCCTGAGCGCAATGTCGGAGGCCATCCACCAGCTCGCGCGCGTCTCCGACGGCATTCAGAAGGGCGTGCTCGAGACGCGGATGGTCCCGATCGGGCCGCTGTTCGACCGCTTCCAGCGCGTGGTGCGCGACCTTCGCCTGTCGTCGAACAAGGAAGTGACCCTGAAGGTCGAGGGGGAGAAGACCGAGCTCGACAAGCGGATGATCGACGAGCTCGCCGACCCGCTCGTCCACATGGTGCGGAACTCCGTCGACCACGGGCTCGAGTCGCCCGACGCCCGCGAGGCGACAGGCAAGCCGCGTGCCGGGACCGTCTTGCTGGCCGCCTCGCACCGGGGAAACAGCGTGGTGATCACGGTGAGCGACGACGGCCGCGGGATCGACTGCGGGCGCGTCCGCAAGAAGGCGATCGCGAAGGGCCTCATCACCGAGGACGAGTCGCGCCTGATGTCGGACCGGCAGATCATCCCATACATCTTCCACCCGGGCCTCTCCACCGCCGAGCAGATCACCGACGTCTCCGGTCGGGGCGTCGGGATGGACATCGTCAAGAACCGGATCGAGGCGCTCAACGGCACGCTCGACGTGCGCTCGGAGCCGGGGCAGGGGACCACGTTCACGATCCGCCTGCCGCTCACGCTGGCGATCATGCCGGTGTTGCTGGTCCGCATCGGCGGCGAGGCGTATGCGATCCCGCTGGACCACCTCGACGAGATCGTTGAGGTCCAGCCTTCGCAGGTGTACCGCGTCCAGGGCCTGCGCTCGATCGAGGTGCGCGGCCGGATCATTTCCCTGGTGGAGCTGGCCGAGCTCTACCGGTCGCGAGGTGCCGCGCGAGAGGCGACGGCCCTCGGCAAGCAAGTGGTCGTGGTGGTCTCGAACGGGGAGGCAACGGTCGGACTGCTCGTCGACCAGTTGATCGGCATGCAGGAGGCGGTGCTCAAGTCGCTGGAGAAGAACTTCCGCCCCGTGCGCGGGCTCTCCGGCGCAAGCATCCTCGGCGACGGTCGCGTGTCGCTCATCCTCGACGTGGACGCGTTGATCGACATCGCAGGGCAGGGGGCAATCCGGTCGACGGCGTGACCGCGGGAAAGGAGCTGTGTCGATGAGTGCCAACGGGCCGCTCAATGGGTTCCAAATGCGACTGCTCGAGACGATCTTCGAGCGAGCGGCGGAGGGTGCCTCGCAGGCGCTTTCCATCTGGCTGGGCCGTCGAATCCACATGGACGTCAGCGCCATCGTCGAGGTCGAACTGGCGGAGGCCGCCGAGCTGCTCGGGCCGCCCGAATCGCTGGTGGCCGCATGCGCCATGTCGCTCCCCGGCCGCCTCGCGGGCGAGATCCTCCTCGTCTTCGATGACGCCGCGGGCCTCGAGCTCGCGGATTCGCTCCTGCGGCATCCGCCGGGCACGGCGAAATCCTGGGGCGAGCTGGAGCAGTCGGCGGCGTGCGAGACGGCGAACATCGTGGGCTGCGCCCTCCTGAACTCCCTGGCGACACACCTGCCTTCCGCCGGCCCCGAAGGAGCCGACGAGTCGCTCGTGCCCTCGCCGCCCGAGTTCCGACACGAGTTCGCGGGGAGCCTGCTGGAGTTCTCGTTGATGAACCAGGCGATGGAGTCGGAGCGCGTCATGCTGGCCCGGACCCGCTTCACGTCCGACGGCCAGTCGCGGAACTGGTCGCTGCTCTACGTTCCCGGCGCGCCGGCGATCCAGGCCTTGGCGTCGGCGTTGGCCGAGTCGGGAGAATGAACGTGAGCGAGCTGGCACGCGAGAGGCCTCGGCCTTCGGAAACGATCTCGGTGCCCATCGGGCGCTGGGGCGTTGCGTCAGCGCCGACGGGGATCCGGACGCTCCTCGGCTCGTGCGTGGGCGTGGTCCTCTACGACCGGATCGCACGCCTGGGCGGCGTGGCCCACATCGTGCTCCCTCACTCCCGCGGCGCGGTCGACCAGCCCGGCCGCTTCGCGGACACGGCGGTGCCGGCCCTCATCGCGGAGATGGAGCGAGTGCTCGGTCGGCCGATCCGAGGTCGGCTCACCGCGAAGATCGCCGGCGGGGCCAGCATGTTCCAGGCCGGGCCGACGATGAACATCGGGAAGCAGAACGGCGACTCGGTGCAGGAGATCCTGGCCCGGTTGGGTATCGCCGTGACGGCCCGAGACCTGGGCGGGGAGTCAGGACGTCACTTGACTCTTGACACGAACTCGGGCATCGTCACCGTGAGGATCCCCGGCGGCGCCGATTATTCGTATTGATGGACAGGCTCATTTCGGGACAACGTCCCCACGCGAGCCGGAGGGTTCCGGAGATGAAGCGGCTGCTAGTCGTCGACGACGCGATGCTGATGCGCAAGCTGATCAGCGACGTGGCCTCCGAAGCGGGCTGGGAGGTGGCCGGGGAGGCAAAGAACGGCCTGGAGGCCGTAGCCCTCTACGACGAGCTCAAGCCCGACCTCGTGACCATGGACGTGGTGATGCCCGGCATGGGGGGCCTCGAGGCGCTCCGGTTCATCAGAGAGCGAGACCCCTCCGCGCAGGTTGTGATGGTGACGGCACTCGACCAGAAGCAAACCCTGATGGAGTCCATCCGGGGCGGTGCCATGGACTTCATCGTGAAGCCGTTCGAACGCGAGCGGATGGTCAGCCTGCTGAACAAGATACGGCCTCGAGACGTCGAGGCGAAGGCCGCGGGACTCGGCTTGGAGGCGGGCGGACAGGATGAACGCGACGACTGACAAGGCCGGACGGGTGCGAGTCCTGATCGTCGACGACTCGGCGCTCATCCGCAAGCTCCTCACGGAAATTCTTCGGAGCTCGCCGGCGATCGAGGTCGCGGGGGTCGCTCCCGACGGTGCCGCCGCGATCGAGATGGCCGCGCGGCTCCGTCCCGACGTCGTCACGCTCGACGTCCAGATGCCCGGTGCCTCCGGCCTCGAAGTCCTGCCGACCCTGGTGGCGAGCGGGTTGCCCGTGGTGATGATCAGCTCGCTCACCCACGCCGGTGCCGAGGCGACGATCGAGGCGCTGGAGCTCGGCGCGGTCGACTTCATGGCGAAGCCGGATCGGCATGCGATCTCCGCGCTGAAGACGGCGGCCGACGCCGTGATCGAGAAGGTGCTCGCCGCCGCCGGCAGTCGCGTGCGCCACGGGCGTACCGCCGCCAAGGGTGCGCCGGCCGACGTCCCCAGACGCCCCTCGATTCGCCCACCGGCCGGGTCGAGCGAAGGCGTCCACGCCAATCTGCCGTGCGTCGTCATTGGCATCTCCACCGGCGGCCCCGAAGCCCTGTCCCAGACGCTCCCCTTGCTCTCGCCGCCCACGCCCCCGATTTTGATTGTGCAGCACATGCCGGCCTCGTTCACGGGCGTGTTCTCGACGAGGCTCGCGAGGCGTTGCTCGATCGCGGTGAAAGAGGCGGCCGACGGGGACAGCGTCGTTCCCAATCAGATCCTGGTGGCGCCCGGGGGTCGGCACATGGTCGTATCAGGGCATCCCCCCAAGTGCATCGTCTCCATCACCGACGGCCCGGCCGTCAGCGGACATCGACCGTCCGTGGACATGCTTTTTCAGTCCGTCGCACGGGCCTACGGGCCGTCGTCTGTCGGCATCATCATGACGGGCATGGGGCGCGACGGCGTCGAAGGCTGCAAGCGCATCCTTGCCGCCGGAGGGGTCACCTTCGGGCAAGACGAAGCCACGTCCGTCGTCTACGGCATGAACAAGGCCGCCCAGCTCGAGGGCGCGGTGTGCACGCAATTCCCGCTGGAAAACTTGCCGTCGCTCATCGAACGCTTTTCGCGCCGAAAAGCTTGATCCTGCCCGACCGGCGGCGTTGAGCATTCCCACTCGCGTTGCCGCACCGCAGTGATCGACTCGCGAAGTTCATTCGTATCGAGCGCCCCACGGATGAAGTCGAGGTCGACGTTGCTGACCCGCTGGAAGTATCGCAACACGACTTGGTCGGTGATCTCGTCCGACGAGGAAGCCGGGCCTGCCAGCCAAGTTCGCTCCCGGATGTTGTGGATATTCGCGAGACTCCTCGCTGATCCCCACCGAGCCCTATCCGGAAGAAGGCTTCACCCCAAAGGCACAACGGACACAAAGCACCATCGAAGCGGGTCCGAAGAGGATTGGTCCTCTCAGGCTCCGCTACTTTGTGTCCTTTGTGCCTTTGGGGTGGACTCCTCGCGTGGTGAGAGCCCGATGGAGATCAACGAGGAATGTCGAACATTGACCGGAAATCCCAGGGTTTTCACGAACCGAGGCCGGTCGAATATGCCGGGCATACTCGCCGGTCCGGTCAACGACTCAGTCAATCCGATCCCTCGACCTTTACGAGTTTGTTGTACAGGCCGAGGATCAGGATCGTGGGCACCCAGTGTCCGATGAACTGGGCGTCCTTGTCGCGGCCCATGAGCTTCATGACGGCCGCCAGCCCAATCGATCCGACCGCGAGGGTAAGGTAGGTCCCCGAGGGAACCTGGCTCGTATAGTGCTCGATCGTCTTGGTGATCGTGCCCTCTTTATGCTCGCCCGGGGCGATTGAACGACTTGGGCTCTGAAGCGTGGAGGTCGACATGCTGGACTCCTCGTGAAGGGTTGGTGATCGAGCACTCATGGACGATTGTTCAAATTCGGCTGCTAGCCGGAGCGGACTTGGTCAGCGGAATCATGGTGGAATGAGCCGTGGTCGTGATGGCGAGAGCAACGCCAGCCAGGCCCACAAGGCTGTAGACCACACGGCTGATGGGCGCCGTTTGTCCACCGCAAAGAGCGGCGACGAGATCGAACTGGAAAAGCCCCCACAGCCCCCAGTTGACGGCCCCGACGATCGCCAGAACCAGGGAGGCGAAATGCACGGTCTTCATGTTCTTGTGTCCTTTCCGCGGAAGAACCCCGACGGGTAGAAACCCCATCCTATTCGATTTGCAATATTTGAACCGATTATTGCAATAAGCACTATTTGTGCCATGCCTTGACCAAATCCCCGGAAGATCTGATCACGGCCGGAGGGAGAGGAGGGCCTCAGTCGGCTGATATAAGGCGAAGCATATCGTGTAATGTAAATTTTTTTGATCATACGATTTAATGAAAACCCTCCCGTAGTCTTGTCGGGAGGGTACGGGGGTTCGCCCCTGGCATTTGGAAGCTCCGATATTACGTCTTGGCTTTACCCTTGCCGAAGATCCGGTAGGCGGCTTCCTGCCCCCTTGCTCGCTGTCGTCGGAGGCGAACCGGCCTCGGCTATCGTGCTTACGACCGGACTCGTCGACCGTTTCTTCTTCGTTCCGGCGTCTGGTCTGAGTACCCATCTCGATGCTCCCTGGTTTTGTCCACATCCCCGTCATTCGAGGACTTGTGGAATAGTTTGTCTATTTGATATAACAATAAATCAATATTTCTATTCGTAGCCTCGATGAGCCGTGACCCGACGCAATGAGCGGCCGTATCTTCTTCAAGAGTCTCTAGTTGTGCGCCTCGCGATGTTTTGTCGCGCCCCATTTCTCCGATTGGCACTCAGTTTTCTACTTATGGTTTCCCCCATGCTTCGCTTCGATGTCGAGAGCGATGGCAGAGAGGGCACGAGTCAATGCGGCCCTGGACATGATAGCCGCGGCTCCCGTCGTTGTGCCGATTTCAAGCCCACGTTGTCTCATCTCGGGGGAGACCAGCCCGGCTCCCGAAGAATCGACCAAGTCGAGAATCGCTTTGACCTGGGGATCGCTGCCGACTGCGTTCATGACGAAGGGGGCATCTCACCGACCTGCAAGGTACTGGAACGCCCGAGTCCCCGCTCCCACCCTCCTCTACCGCGGACATAGAGTGCCGCCTCGGCATTCACCGAACCGAGGTCCGCGGCCGGTTCGACCCGCGTCACCATCGCGCCGACTCGGCCACGTTCGGCGACGCTGCCCAGCCTGGCCGGCAGGGGGTCCGCCCGGCCGCCAGTCAAGACATCGCGGATCGTCCCCTCAACGATCGTGGCGCCCGCCGTGGGATTGGGCCTCTGACCGGCCATCGGCTCGGCGAGCAGTGTGCTTCCGATCCGGATGAATCTCAGGCCTTCATCCTGGAGCACCTCGGTGGCCGCTCGTCGCAGGAACCATCGCTCGTCGGACTCGAGCGCAGGCGGAAGCAGGCTGTCTATGTCGACCGGATCATCTCGTTCCAAGTAGGGGGCACGCCCAGGGATCGAGTCGATTAGGGTCGACAAGGGAGAGGTTTCCGGGTCCGGTCGATCCAACAGCCATGCCGCCCTCAACGCTCGCGCAGCCTGGTCGCCGCGTTACTGCACGGACCTCCCCTCACGCCGGTCAAGATGAACGACGATGAGCGTGGATGGGGTCTCGGATTCGAGGACTTTGGCCAATTCTTGATCGATCCATAGTGAGATTCGATCGCCGGGAGCCGGCGACGAGGGGCGTTCTCGACGCCAGCCCTCGAGTCGTTGCCGCCGCTGTAACCGGGCCTTGATCGATCCTTCCCGTTCAGCGAATTCCCACTTCTCTATGCGATCCGAGAACGGAACTCGGAGCCATTCTCGACGAGCGACGACGAGCAACGTCGCCGGAGATGACGAATCCGCGACCAGACCATGCACATCCTGGCCGCTACGGAGGGGGATTTTGTCGGCGGCAGATGCGTTCCTGTCAACCGCCTTGGCTCGGGGACGGCTTTGACCGGCTTCTTCCGCCTGGCCTGTGCAGAATCTGAACACTGGCTCCAGCCGAAGAGCATGAGGCAGATCGCCATGCAGAGCGACCGTCGCTGCAGAGATGAGCTGGACATGCCTTCCACCCTGGTGATCGGCTTGGGCTGCCCTTGTGCGCCGTCAGACCCTCAGGTTTTAACCAGCCCGAGCAAATTCCGGACCGGCTTCGCGGATCACCGTCCTCAAGGAAATTTTTTCTTTTAGATGTCCATGATTTTTAAAAGTCAAACCATGAACGAGTCGAAATTCATAATCTCATCGCTTCGGCATAGCCGTTGCATAAGGATGGTTCCGCCAAGTATTCGATATCCGATTTTAGCCGTCAACTCAGAGCCCAACCATGCACTTCATGCCGTTCAATATCCTAGGAATCTGGTTACGGGGATTGTTCTCGATCGTGTTATTGGCAGGGGGCATATACCTCCTCGAGCGATGGTATGACGATTCGAACGTCGTCCAAACCCCGTCACGAGTGGAATTGGTCGCCAAAACCGCCCCCGATGAGAGGCCAGTCCGACGTCTACAAGAAACCCGCCCGATTCGCCGGGTCTTTCGCTTCAATCCTGGCTGGAACCGGCGGACAGCTGAACTCGCTGGCGCCATCGCCTTGATCGCCTGGGCGGCGGCGGGCCGGCTGATCGGCAACGGGTTCACCAGGCTCACGCTCCGCCAAGGCAAGCCTTCGACATCCGGTCGCGGACTTCCGTCAGAGACTCGCCATCGCGAGAGCAAACGCGACCGCCGCCGCAAGCGAAAGGTGCAAACCGTTGCAATGCGCCCCGAAGGAGAGGAAGACCCCGAGGACGATCGTGTCGGCGAGGTTCACACGATCAGTCGGCCCGATGGCAGTGAGCTGCGGGTCGAGTGTTATGGCCCGGCCGAGGGGCAACCGATCGTCTTCACCCATGGTTGGGGGGCCAACAGCACCGAGTGGTTCTATCAGAAGCGGTATCTCGCCGACCGGTTTCGGCTGATCGTCTGGGATGAACCGGGCCTGGGCCTGTCGAAGAAGCCCGACGACAACGACTACCGCCTCGAGAACCTCGCCTCCGACCTCGACGCCGTGCTGACCTTCGCCGGCCGACCCGCGGTCCTTGTGGGTCACAGCATCGGCGGGATGATTACCCTGACCTACTGCAAGCAATTCCCCGAAGCCCTCGGGGCCAAGGTGGCAGGGTTGGTGCTCGCCCACACGACCTACATCAATCCGGTGCGCACGACTTCGATGGCGAGCTTCTTTACCGCGATAGAGAAGCCGGTCCTGATCCCGCTACTGTACCTGACGATCGCGACCTGGCCCCTCGTCTGGGTGATGAACTGGATGAGCTATTTCAACGGCTCGGCGCATCGCTCGACGCACAAGACTTCGTTCTCGGGCAATGAAACCCGGGGCCAACTCGATTTCGTGAGCCGGTTCATGCCGCAAGGGAGACCCGACGTCCTGGCCAGGGGCATGCTCGGCATGCTCGCCTATGACGCCACGGCCGTCCTGCCCAAAATCGACATCCCGACGCTGGTTTTCGTGGGCGACAAGGACACGACGACGTTACCCGAGGCCGGCGAATTCATCGTCAACCATGTGGCCAAGGCCACGCTGGTCACGCTCTCGCCAGCCAGGCATATGGGCCTACTCGAACATCACGAGCGGTTCGACCGTCTGGTTGCCGATTTCGTCGCCGCTTGCCAAGCAACGGCAATTCGAGGCTAAGCCAGATCACCGAGCTAGGGACAAGCTCAAAAAATGTCTCAGAGCGTCCCAACCTTGTCCAGGACGTCGAGGGCGTTTGGGGTGGCGCACCCGTCGGCCGTGTTGTCGAACACGCACCAGACGTCGGCCGACCGGGCTGCATCGTCCAGCACGTTCGCGAGGTTACATAGATACTCATTCGAATATGGGGAGTAGTAAATCTTCGGAGAGCCATGGAGGCGGTAGTACAGGAGGGCATCCCAAGCCCCGGGTTTAGCCGCGGCCGGGACCACGGCCGGGTCGGCGGCAACCCGCGCCACGCGGTACCGCACGAGCAGGTGTTCGGCCGTCGGCTCGAACCAGCTCGCATGCCTTGGCTCGAGGGCCACGTCCCCATCAAATCGCTCTCTCAACCCGGCGAAAAACGGCTCGGCAACCTGAGCAGCGAACGTCAGGCTGGGCGGGAGCTGGACGAGAAGTGGCCCAAGCTTCTCGCCAAGATGAGTCGCCTCCTCGAGAAAGCTACCTATGGTGGCCTCAGCGTCCACCAGTCGCCGCTCGTGGGTCACGATCTTCGGCATCTTCACCGAGAATTTGAAGCCGACTGGCACAGACCCGGCCCAGCGAGTATAGGTCGTCGGGCGGTGGGGCTTGTAGAACGACGAGTTGATCTCGACGGCGGCGAACTTGGAGGCATACCGAGCGAGGTGGGTTCCATCGGCCGAAAAACGTCCCGCATGCTCTTTCGGGATCGACCAGCCGGCGCAACCGATGCGGACGTCACGGCCTGTGCTGCCCATTATCAGCCCAATCCAATCCGGTGAGGCGAAAGACGAAGTGAACTAGACCTCGCATTGATGACATTTGCCGTGTCATCGAATGACAAAAACAACCATCTGTCCATGGTCCAAGTGACCAAGGTTGATCCGATTCGCTAGCCCAAGTTTGGTCGATAGCATAGTTCGTAGGCACTTGCGGTATCGGGATTGGCAGGGCCGATCATTTCCTCAAGCTCCTGCCCCAGGCACCGTAGGTCCTCACCTGCTTGTGTTCACGAATGAACCGTCGAGCCGAGCAATGCTCCCGGGGAGCCAGCCGCCAGCCGAATTCGTGGAGGATCCGAGCGGGATGACGCTCCAAGGAGTTTTGGCCGGAGGAGCATCCGAGGTCCGACCTTGTCATTCGCAAAGGTTGGGCCACGGCGACGGTATTCCCGAGGGGGCTCAGGTCATCCGCCCGGCACCTCGATCGGAACAGGACCTCAACGACGCCGCGTAGGGTCAGGTGCCTTGATCTACCCGGGAAATCGTTTTTTCAAGTAGAGCAAGATGATGCCTACGCAAATAAAGCTTGCACCAATGACACCGATCAGGATCCGACCTGATTTGCTAAGGTCGGTGGCGGTCAAGGAATGGATGACCGCCGCGACCCCGATCAGCACGCGAAGCCATGCCGACCACTGGCGAGTAAGACGAGGGCGATTGCGTCGAACTATGTCGTCTCTCCGGTTGTTCGACATTTCGGTTTCGAGCTCTGGCCGCCAAGGTGGAGAGAGGAGCCTTGGCCATATCCTCGAATCTCCCAGATCGGCCGTAGCCATTGCACGTCAATTCCTGAGACGTTGGAGCACAGCGCAACGTCAACGGCGTTCCGCCCCGACCTGTTCGGCCGGTTCCCCGCCTCTCCGCCCCGGTCCCCCTCGGCTATAGTCGGAGCTCCGTGGTCGTCCCCAACCCACTAAAGGCGGTCGCCATGCCCAACGAACCCGAGTCCTCGCACTCTCTCCTGGCCAGGTCACTTGCCCCGAAGCTCCGGGCCCTCGCCGAGCAGGGCGTCTATTTCGGGACCTCGAGTTGGAAGTACGAGGGCTGGCTCGGGTCGATCTACAGCCCGGACCGCTACGAAACCCGCGGGAAGTTCTCGAAGAAGAAGTTTGAGGAGACCTGCCTGGCGGAGTACGCCGAGGTCTTCCCAACCGTTTGCGGCGACTTCGCCTTCTACCAGTTCCCGAGCGAAGACTACTGGGCCCGGCTGTTCGGCGAGTCTCCTTCGAGTCTCATCGTCGGGCTGAAGGTCCCCGAAGACATCACGGTTGCCGCCTGGCCGAAGCACGCCCGGTACGGCACCAAGGCCGGCAAGCCGAACGTCCACTTCCTGAACGCCGAAGTCTTTACCACGTTGTTCGTCCGCCGGCTCGCCCCCTACTCGGCACGGGTGGGCCCCCTGATTCTCGAGTTCGGCACGTTCAACAAGTCGACGTTCCCGACCGTCGACGACTTCCTCGAGAAATTCGACGGATTCCTCTCCAAGCTCCCCAAGGGCCCGCGGTATAGCGTCGAGATCCGCAACCCCGAATACCTCGGCCCGGCGTACTTCGCCCTGCTGGCCTCGCACAACGTCGCCCACGTCTTCACCGCCTGGACCCGAATGCCCGAGCTCGCCAAGCAAATTGCGATGGAGGGGGCCCACACCGCCGACTTCACCGTCGCGAGGGCGATTGTGGCGAAGGGCCAGTCCTACGAGAGGAGCGTCGAGGCGTTCGAGCCCTATGACCGGATCCAGGAGCTCAATCATCCCGCTCGAGAGGCGATGGCCGAGCTCTGCCGTCAATCTATAGCACGGAACGCCCCGGCGTTCCTGTACGTCAACAACCGCCTCGAAGGGTACGCCCCGGGGACGATTGCCGCCGTGGCGGATTGGCTCGACATCGACCCAACGACACTGGCCGTCATCCGTACCTCGCTCGAGCAGTGCCGTGCCGAAGGCATGGACGAAGACGAGGCCCGCCGCAAGGTCGTCCGCGATCTGATCAGCGCCCTCCCTCCCGAGGCAACGAACGATCCCACGTTCGAGAGGATCGCCGCTCGTTGGCAACGAGCGATCACGGGGATGGATCATTGACCATAGGCGAAGCCTCCATCGCGCCGGCTGATCCGTGGGCGACACAGCCTTTGAGGGAGGTCCTTGCAGGGGCGAGTTCACACCTGATCGGGACGCTCGCAAGCCCGAGCCTATCCCTCGGCCGCCAAGGCACGAGCCTCAAGGATAAAATCTCACGCCAGGTAGCGACTTGAGAATCTCTGCCTCTCCGTTGGCGGAGACCCGTGTATTGTAGAGCTGCAAGAGCTTGAGCCGCGTAAGCCCTTTCAGATGATGTAAGCCCGCATCGCTAATCGCCGTATTGTCGACCCACAACTCTTCAAGGCCGGTCAGTCCCGCTAGCTGGACAAGCCCCGCGTCACCGATCCGGGTACCGTTGAGGGTCAGATTGCGTAACCCGGTCAGGCGACCCAGGGGAACGAGGCCGTGATCGGTCACTGGCGTCGAGGTCAGGTAAAGTCCGGTCAATCCCGTCAGCCCCTCCAAACTCATGAGACCTGTGTCGGAGACCTTCGTCCCGGAAAGGTAGAGCTTCCGTAGGCTCACCCTCCCCTTCAAGGAAGCGAGCCCTGCGTCAGTGACCCCTGTCCCATTGAGGCCGAGTATTTCCAGGCGGGGCAATCTCGACAGATGAACGAGACCTGCGTCGGAAACCTTCGTGTGATTGAGGCTGAGACGACGGAGCTGCTCCAGTCGGGCGAAGTGGGCCAGCCCGGCATCGCCGACATTCGTTTCGTCGAGGGTTATCTCCTCCAGGTCAGCAAGCCCTTCGAGAGAGGTCAGCCCGGCATCGTCGACGTCCGTGCCGGCCAGGTGCAGGTTCCGGAGGCATGCTAGGCCCTCCAGATGGACGAGCCCCGCGCCGGTGATCCTCGTGTTGTCCATCCAAAGGACCTCGAGGCCGCTCCGTCTTTCGACATGAACCAATGCGGCATCCGAGGTGGGGGTGCCGGTCAGGTCCAGGTATCGGAGCCGGGGGAACTCATTGAGTCGAGCGAATGCGTCGTCGGACACCTGGGCGCCGCCCAGAATCAACGCCTCGAGATGGCCAAGCGTTGCCGCGAGATTCACTTCTGAATCGGTGCAACCCGGGCCGAGGAACACGTGGACGACATTCCCCAGGACGTCCACCCCAACAAGATCCACAACCCATCGAGGCCACCAGGGGGCGCCGTTAGGTTTCCATCGGCCGTCTACGATCTCCCACTCGTAGAGGACTCGACCTCCCGATCTCTGTAGGGATGTTACTGCATCTCGTTGGATACGAGCACCGCGGATCATCCAGCCTAACCAGCAACCGACCGCCAGGACCGCGATCATGAAGCCGGCCATGCTGAGGCGTAGATAGCGTCGCCAAGGACGATGGATGCGAATTCCCATACATTCAGCATCGGAGCTGAAAAGCCTACTGTCGAGGGAGTGGTTGGCGAAATCGGGCTGTCATCTCCCGGGTTGGCGTCCTTCTCGTCCTTATCAAAGGAGTAGAAGTGAGTTTGTACATAAAAAAATGGCGCCCCATCCTGGAGCGCACTATCAAGACTTGGCGTTGAGCGATGAGATAATCCCGTCTTTACTTTGCCGTAGGACGGTGATCCGATCCCCCTGTCGTCTCACGATCAAGGCGGCGATCCCGTAGGAGCTCGAACAGTTTGTCGAGTTTCCTCTCGACACCCTCGATCCGAATCCTAACATCTGATCCATCCACAAGTCCTGTATCGGGTGAAGTCGAGACTTGAGGCTGGGATGGGCCGTCCGGCGGGACGAACTCGTACGTCGATGGCGGGTCAACCGGGGTTTCGTAGGCTGAGTCGGGAAACGCCTCCGGGTCAGAGTGTCGAACCATCCAGTTCCACTCGTGGGAGAGCCGACTCACGGTCTCGGTGTGCTCGGCCGCGAGCCTCAAGTCCCCTTTCGCCTGCGCGACCGCGGCAGCTCGCGCTCGCTCGGGGATCACCTTGCCATACCAGGCCAGCTTGCGGGCCCGGGGCGAAAGGTTGGCCTTCCCCGAAACCAGGGAGTCTTTGGTCGTGAGGGCCGACTTCGCCGGAGTCGCCTCATCCTGATAGGCGAACACCCCGGCGGACGTGACGCATAGTGTCGCGGCCGTCCCAAGGACGGCGGCTCGAATTTTGCTGAAGAGCATGGTGCGAATCACTCCTTCGCTCAGGGAAACGACAGAGGCTGAGATTACCCCAACCTCGAGGGCGCTTCGGGGGGTTGACAGCATGGCGGCCCTGACCGACGTCTCAACCAGGTTTGCCGGCAAGGGAACACGCCCGACGAGGAGGGTGGAGAGGCTGTGGGCCGGTTCAAAACCCCGGCGTGCCAACGAGCGCCGCAATTGATCGCGGGCCCGTGCCAGACGGCTCCGGACGGTGCCGACCGGCCATCCCAATCGGGAGGCGGCCTGCTCATGGGTCAAACCTTCCAGGTAACAGAGGAGCACCGCGACCCGAAGTGTTTCCGGAAGACGGTTGACCAGATCCCACACATCCGCGCAATCGTCGGTCTGAGTCTCTTCGGTCGCCCGGGAGTCGATGGCACGAGACTCCACGGCACGCCGACGAGCGGATGCTGAGTTTGCGCGGGCCGAAACCCTGATCGCTACACCGTAGAGCCACGACGACAGAGACTTCCCGCGCCGTACCGAGGTCGCATGCCGGACCAGGACCAGGAAGGTCGCCTGAAATGCGTCGTCGGCGTCGTGGGGATCTTTCAAAGCTCGCCGGCAGACGGCCAACACCATCGGCCCGTGGCGCTCGACGATCGTGGCGAATGCAGCCTCGGCCCCCTCATCATGCCGGGCTGCGAAGCGATCCAGGAGTTGCTCGTCGGAGAGGCTTGAAGCCGTGCCCGCTTGAAGTAGTCCGACAACCGCCCGCTTCCAACCATTGCGTCGCCCAGGCACCATCGCCGAAGTCCCCACCTGAGGCAGTCGTCTCTCATCCTCCTTCCCATAGTGTCGCGAGGGGCGGTCCAGCAATCTCGATTTTCACGAGATGCCTCAAAACGCCGACGATTCTGGGGTTGGGTCGCCAGGTGGCAGGCCGCAGAGATCCTTCGGCACCCGACGTTGCCAGTCGGGGTTAGTCCGCGCCCAATCGGCGATGGCCCCGCAACGGGAAACCTGATCCGGCTCCGGGGATTATTCCTCGCCCTCCCAGGGCATCATCACGACCGCCTCGAACGCTTCCGCTAGCGAGATCAGCCCGGCGAATCGCTCACGGTGCTGGGACACCAGGCCCTCGAGCGTCCACTTTCCCAAGCATTGCACCTGGCGAAAGAGGATCAGGTCATCCTCCCGGTCGTCTTCGTCGCCGCAGTAGACCGTCACCACCAACTCGGCCTCGGGCCCGCTCATCCACGGCTGGCCCTTGCGGAGCGACGCGACCAGGATTGCCCGGAATGACTCGAGGCACCCATGTAATGCCTCGACCGCCGAGAGTTCGTCCTTGCCGCCGTCGAAGATGACTCGATCGATCCTCGACCGCAATGGGACCACCATCGGGAGCGACCGCTCGCGATAGAGGTCGTCGAGATCTTTGTGCTCGAGCGGGTTGAGATGGAAGACGAATCCGTCGACGAGCCAGGTCAAGGAGCGTTTGACGTCCATGTAAACTCCGGGGTTACGCGAGGCGAGTCAGGAGGGGGCTGCGTCTTCTCGAAGCGTTCGAGTTCGGGGGCGATCTCCGCACGCAAATCTTGGGCCCGACCAGCAGAATATTCACACTTAATGGAACCTGGCCACCCCTCGCTTCGCAGCGGCCGACATCGCGAGGCCCGCGGCGCCCGGACGATCTGGAGCGTCGTCGAGCGCCACTTCGCGACCCAAGGGCCACCGGCGGGGAGGGCAAAACCCCGAAACGCCCTCTAGGAGTCCTCAAGGCCGGCTGAGATGCCTAGGACCGGTGACACGCCACGAGACCGTGCGGCGTTAGCCCGAACGTGCCTGGGAAAATGGGACATGGCGGCGGTCGACGTGCCTTTATCCTTTTGTAAGGCGATGAACTGGGGTGGGGAACGGGAGGCCTGGCATTGGACGGGGAACGAACGATCGAGTTCTGGCCTACAGAGGCGCTGTTACTTCTGGGGGGCCGCTGGCGGGCTTTCGGATTCGCAGCTTCTCGAGGGGTTTGCGGCCCAGCGGGACGAGGCTGCGGAGTGGGCCTTCGGCATGCTGGTGGACCGCCACGGGCGGATGGTGATGAACGTCTGCCGCAGCGTTCTCCGCGATGAGCACGACGCTTGCGACGCCTTCCAAGCAACGTTCCTCGTCCTGCCGCGGTGGGCGGGGTCACTTTGGGTGAAGGATTCGCTGGGGCCATGGCTGCACCGGGTGGCTCGACGCTCGGCCTTATCCGCATCCGCACGGTCGGCCGCAAGTCGGCGTCGTCGAAGCGAGGCGATCGCGGCAGGGAGAGCAGCCCAGTCATACGAGACCGCCCCGGACGACGAACGCGGGGTTATCCACGAGGAAATCGATCGGCTCCCCGGCCCACAACGCGCCCCGGTCGTGCTCTGCCTGCTGGAAGGACTGACCCCCGAGCAGGCCGCACAGCGGCTGGGATGGCCGGCCGGGACGGTCCGCAGCCGCCTGGCCCGCGCGAGGGTCCGCCTGAGATCACGCCTGGAGCATCGGGGCCTCCAACCGACCGCGACGGTCGCAACGATCCGGGTGGGAGGATCCATCCCGGAAGCTCTGATCCAGATGACCACCACCGCTGCGACGCGCGTCGCGGCCGGCCGGGCAATCAGCCTGGTCGCTCGCATGGGGGTCGCGGCACTCGTATCGCAGAATTGCGAATGACGGCCTTGAGACGGATCGGGATGATCACCGCGAGCGTGCTGGCGATCGGTGTTGCGGCGACCGCCACGTGGAGCCGTGGGGATGGGGGAGACGAGCCGTCGCAGTCGGCTTCGGGCCCGGCCGAAGCGAAGTCTACCCCCGCCCCGAAGGCCCTCACGCAGGTCTTCCTCAGCGACTACCCGACCGTCGATGGGGATCGGGCAATCAGTTTTCATGACCTAATCGAGCTCTTCGTCGCCGGCCAGCTCCGAGATCGCGGCGGCTCCTTGCAATCCCTCCGGAGGGTCCACGAACAACTCAGGAAGGATCTTGAGACGAAGCATCCGTTCTGCCGGAAGGAGATCCTTACGAAGGAAGGCCAGATCTTCACGCTCGGGCTCGACGAGAATGGCCAGGCCGAGATGATTGAGATCCTGAGACACCAGCGTGTTTTCCCGGAGATCCTCCGGCGGATCGATTACGACGAGGCGTCGGCCATGGCGCGGCGCTGGTCCATCGCGAACCTGGTCGTGATCGACCCGGCGATTTGCCTGGGCAAGCCGATCATCGAAGGCGTTGGGATCGCCACCGCCATCCTGTCCGCGGCGTATGAGGCCAACGACCAGGATGCCGAACTTGGTCGCGGACTGGTTCAGGGTCCACGCGAAACACGTCATGGCCGCCGTGGAGTTCGAGCAAAGCATGGCGGCATGAGGTTCTCCTTTGATCGGAACATATCGCCTTTCCTTGCTCGCATGGCAGATCTCTTGGATCGAGACCATACGGCGCGATCCTATTACGATGACGACCGATCCAAGCCGACGACTCCCGACGCGGAATGGATCGAGGTCCTGGGAGCCGATGACTCGCCATGGGTCATCGTGAGCGGCGACGGCAGGATCCTGAAGAACAAGACCGAACTGTCCGCCTTGAAGGAGGCCAAGCTCACGTTCTTCTGCCTGTCGAGCCAATGGATACACATGAATTTCTATAAAGAACAATCCTAAAATTTCGTCAAAGTCTGGCCCGACCTCGTCGAGAACGCGAAGGGCACGACACCACGAATCTTCGAGATTGCGGAGGAGCCGGATTGAAGATCGAACGGAAGCATTTTTGAGGGACAGTCGCTCGAGGGACGTTGTCGACAAACGATCGCTGATCTCATCGAGAGGAAGGCGTGGTCGTAGCCGTTACCGAACGAGACGGCACCGACTTTCTTGATCAGAACTCAAAGTAGGCACACAAAGCCGCCGGATTCCGATAGTGCTCAGAGCGTCGTCATAGTCGCTCGGCACCCGGCAGCAAGCCGATGACAGCGACCAAAGCCAACATCCACCGCAACGGAAATCGCATACGTCTCATGAATTCAGCCGCTCTGGCCCGAGGCCTCGAACCTACATATTCGAGCCGGACACAGAACCCTGGGCAAGCAGCCCACTCGACTTATTCCGCCCGCAGAGCCTGGCGTTCCCGACGGTAGGCCTGTCCGCGATATCGCTTGCATATCCATGGATCCGGATGACCCATAAGGATAGGAATTCGTTCGGGTAGGCCCTCGCACGGGCCAAAGGTCCTGATGACACCCTCGCGTTCCAACCCCGGGAGCACAGTATCGACAACCGCAAGCGAGCGGCCCGACGACTCGGCAATGCTCGTATTTGTCGCGGAACAGAACTGCCCCTCACGGTCCGCGAGCGTATAGACCGCGAACAGGACCGCGTTCCGATCCATCAGTCGGCCGAGCGCCACATCCTTCACGGTGGACTTCCTTGAGCGAGGGGGCCGGCACCGCTACATCGCGAGGTTAGACCGTATCGACAACGCCAGGTTCATCCGGTCTGTCCTCGACACCGCAATCAACGACAAATCACTGATATGTGAAAGCCAAAAGTCGAGCTTTCGCAAACGTAGATATGGAGGGAGGGTGGGGGAGGGCTGCTACGGAAGAACTAAACTTCGACCAACAAACAGAGGCCGGCGAAAAGCCGGCCTCATATCATTGCCAGGGAGTGATGTGAAATCTCGCAGATAAATGCCTCCCGTAGGACTCGAACCTACAACCCGCTGATTAAGAGTCAGCTGCTCTGCCAATTGAGCTAGGGAGGCGGCAGATGCGTCAGGCGAGATTCAAATTATGCCGTGGGACGGGGGAGTTTTCAAGGGGGTCGAGGGTCTTTTTTCGCAGGGCCGCTGCGGACGGGCTGAGGATCCCCGCCGAGTGGGAATCGGCGGGGATGGGATGGAATGGGTGGGGATTGGTTAGCTTGAGGTCAGGCCGTAGAGGTCGCGGGGGGTGTCGTGGAGGACCTGGCGGAGGATCGGGGGGAGGTCGTGTTCCTCGAAGTAGCCGGCGTCGACCTGGCGGGCGAGGGCGGCGGCCATGGCTTTCTTGGCGACCTGGAGTTTGCCGTAGGCCCATTCGACGGAGGTCGCTTCGGAGAAGAAACCGACGACCTTCGTCATCGGGGCGGTCTGGATCCGGAGGCCGAAGGTCCGATCGATCGTGGGGGGGACGAAGGTGTGCTGCCAGTAGCCCGAGGCGTAGGCGTTGGGGTACTGGCGGGCGAGTTCGGCAACTTCCTGGGAGAGGAGGTCGGAGGCCGTCAGGAGCTCGAAACGGGCGTTCTTGAAGTGCGAGAACGCCAGGGCCAGGTCGCTCGACCAGTCTTCGCGGAAGCGAGGGAGGCGCCTGTCATCACCTCGCGGTGGCTCGAGGCCGAAGGCGAGTTGGAGGGGCTTTCGGTTCTCGTGGTGCCAGGCGAGGATCTGCCCGGTGACGTAATGGGCCAGGGCTTCGGTGTCGATGTCGGCCGGGTCGCAGTCGTCGGCGTACTGAGTCAGGACGAACTGGGCGTGGTCCTCGTCGGGGGCAGAAAAGCCTCGGTCGATCGGCAGGCGAGCGTGGGTGAAACGGACGCTCCCCGTGACGGTTCGGCCGAGCCAATCACCGATCAAGGTGTCCAGCCGCTCGGTTTGGTCGGGTCGATCGCCGAGGAGGGTGCAGAGGGAGTCGTAGTAGCTTGGATCGGTCGACGACGCGTCGTCGGCGTCCGGAACAGATTCGACTCCGAGCTCGGGCGCAACCAGGGAAGTCAGGTCGAGCCAATAGAAGAGGTTGGCCGGGTTCTGGGCGGGGTCGGACGCTCGATTCGCCACGCTCGTCGCGAAGGCCCGGATATTGCATTGGTCTCGGAGGAGGCTGGGGACCCAGGCGGGGTCTCGGCCGGTCGCCGCGACCCGGTCGAGGAGCTCGACGTAATTGGACTCGGTCAGGTGCGGCTCGCCGAAGTCATAGATGTCGCGGAAGATCCGGTAGAGGCACCAGGCCGACGCGGTGTTCCGCATCCGGCGCAGGTACGGGATCGTGCGCCGGACGCGTTCGTCGACGGGCAGGGCGGGGTCGAAGTCCGCCCGGGGCATGCCGACGGATCGGAGCTCGGTGCGGACCCCGGGCTCGGCCAGGAGGGTGGCGAGGTCGGGTGCGGCGAGCTCGTCGCCCCGGAGATTCGTGTGGGTGTCGATGATCGGCGTCTCGGCGATCATGCGCTCGATGCGTTGAGCCAGGCTGGGCTCGCTGGTGAACATCAGTGGCTCGGTATTTCTTGGTGGGATCGGGAAAGTCGGGCCGCGTCAAGGGGCCGTTTCGGGGCCATCATGAAGCCCCCGCTCGGCGCTGTCAATGCGAACGGATCGGGAGCATTGGCCAGGCGATCCCTAAAGCAACAGAGTCGGCACCGCGAATGCATAAGGGTGGTGACGATAGGCTCGAGGACGGCTCCTTGATATAATCGATTTCGTGAGGGTCTTCGAACGTCTTCCGACCCTCCGCGGGGGGCTGGCGATGCGTCGCGATATGGACGACACGATCCAAGGGTGGCCGTATGAACCCGAGCCTGGCGAGGTGATCGCACGCGAGCTCCGGGCGCGCGACGGTCGCATGGTGGTCCAGATCCGTGTCGAGCTCGGTGCGCTCCAGATGGAGGTCGTCGGGCGTCCGGACGGGACCCAGCCGCACGGCTTCACGACCTATCTCGACTACCTCCGCTATCGAGCCGGGAGCAAGGCGCGAGACCGCAGCGCGAAGGCGAAGTGGGCGATGTCGCCGGAGCACTGCACCGAGGCCGATCGCGAGTTCGTCCAGTATTATCATCGGCGGGTCGCCTGGTTGACGCTCCAGCGCTATGACAAGGCGCTCCTCGATACCGACCACACCCTGGCCCTGATGGACTTCGTTCAGCTCCACGGGCCGGATGAAGAGTACATCGCGTCCCACGAGCGATTCCGGGGCCTCGTCCTATTCCACAGGACCCAGGCCGCGGCCGCGCTGGCGCTCGAACGGCGGAAGCCCGAAGAGGCGATCGACGCCGTCCGCGAAGGGGCGGAGAAACTCGTGGCCCACCACAACCAATGGGCCGAGTCGCACGACCAGGAGGAGACCCCCAACCAACCCCTCATCGAGCAGCTTCGCGTCCTCGAGCAGGAGATCCGCAAAAACTTCGCCGTCGCGAAGACGTTGCGAGAGCAGCTCGACGACGCCGTCGCCGAGGAAGACTACGAGCTCGCCGCCAGGCTCCGCGACCAGATCAAGGCGCGGACGAAGCGCTGAGGTTCGCAGAGTGCGAAAGGGTCATACCTCGAGTCTTGGTCTCCGTCCGACCGGTTCAACCCGGCCAGTCGACGGTGGATGCCGGGAAAATCGGCCCCTCGACGCAGACGCGACGAAGGTCGACGGTCCCGTCGGGCTGCTTAATCGGCGCGACGCAACTGAAGCAGACGCCGAAGCCGCAGGCCATGTGGTTCTCGAGCGAGAGGTCGCATGGGATCCCGTGCCGCTCGACCAGTCGGGTGAGGGCCGCGAGCATAAGAGGCGGTCCGCAGCCGACAACCTTGGCCGGGCGTTCGCCGCGTTCGAGCCGGCGTTCGAGGAGTTGGGTGACATAACCGTGGTGGCCCGCCGAACCATCGTCGGTCGCGAGCTCCACCCGGATGCCCGCGGCCTCGAAGTCGTCGACCCCGGCCGCCAACGCCGCGTTGCGGACGCCGTAGAGCAAGGTTGCCGACGTTGCGAAGGGGCCCTGTCCCGGTTCTTCCCCCGAACTCTCTTCGCCGTAGGGCGCGAGCCCGAGCCAGCTCCGGCCGAGGGCGAGGAACGGGGTCTGGCCGATCCCCCCCGCGACGAAAACGACGGGCCCTGCGGGCGGAGGGCCGAAGCCATGGCCCAGCGGCCCCCAGACGGTGACACGATCTCCTGACCGGCGTCTCGCCAGCGCGGCGGTCCCTCGGCCGATCACGAGGTACACAACGTCCACGGCGACCGGCGTCCCAGCCCCGTCCCTCGCGACGTCATAGAGGGCGAACGGACGGCCCAGGAGCGGGTCGGTCCCCTCACCCGAGCGGATCATGAGGAATTGGCCGGGGAGGATGGACCGGGCCATCTCCGGATCGTCGAGGCGGATCCGGAACGTGTCCCGGGCCATCTCCACGTTTTCGAGGACGGTCACCGTCCGCTGGGCCGCGCACGCAGGAGCCACCGCTTCCAAGGTCCGGACCCTCACTTCGGGGAGAGGCCGGAGAGAGGCCATTCAGGGCATCTCACCGACCTCGAGTTGACGGCACGCGAGACTGCGTCGAAGGACGTCCCGCTCATTCCTCTCCCGCGTCACCGTCCTCGCGACGGAGGCGAGGCTTCCTGGGCCCGAGGGATGCTCGAGGGAAGGGGCGTTTGGGCATCGGTCGTGGCGACGGGGGTTCAGGTCTCCTCCCCGATTCGAGCCCGATGATCCGACGCATGGGCGGTCCATCATCTGACGATGGTTCGGGACGCGGCGGCGGGGTGGGGCCGCCCGCAGGTCGACGCTGCGACGGAGGAGGTCCCGACGGACGAGGAGGACGCGGACCCGGCCCGAGGTTCCCTCGGGCCGGCGGCCCTCCGGAAGTGGGGCCGGGGCGGCGCGGGCCACCTTCATTCGAAGGCCGACGTTGCGAGGGCGGGAGCCCTTCGGGGCGAGGCGGGCGACCACCTTCGCCAACGATCCGCCGGGTCGGCTCCTCGGAGTAGGAACCGGGACGTCTCGGCGCAGAATCGCCTGAACCTCGGCGTTGTGAGGGGGGCAATCCTTCGGGGCGAGGCGGGCGACCACCTTCGCCAACGATGCGTCGGGTCGGCTCCTCGGAGTAGGGGCCGGGGCGACGCGGGCCACCTTCATTCGAAGGTCGACGTTGCGAGGGCGGGAGCCCTTCGGGGCGAGGCGGGTAACCACCTTCGCCGACAATCCGTCGGGTCGGCGCTTCGGAATGGGGACCCGGCCGCCTCGGAGCGGAGTCACCCGCACCTCGGCGAGGCGAAGGGGGCAATCCCTCGGGACGAGGCGGGCGACCGCCGGTCGGGGGTCCATCGGATTCCGGTCGACGCACGCCAAAGGTTCGGCCGCGAGGCGAGGAGGACGGCGGGCCTGGCCTTCGGGGTCCACCGGGACCCTGGGGCTCGAATCGACGTCGCGGGGGTCCCGACGGAGGACCTTCCGAACGCACACCATCTCCATCCCGAGGCCTCGGATTGTACCCGGGGCCGCCCGAAGCGTTTTGCCGACGGGGTTCGCGAGGGGCGGGATAATAGGGATTCTTCCGTCGCGACTCACCCGGTCGGGCGTTCGTGCCTTCTCTGGGCCTCGCATCAGGGCTCGAGGCCTGCGGACGCCCGGGGCCTCGGGGCGCCTTGCGTTCGGCGAACCGCGACGGCGAGACGACGATCCCCGCGGCAACCTTGCGAAGCAGGTCGATCTCGGCGTTGGCGAGGGGGCGGAACTGGCCGGGGGTCAGACCTTTGAGGGTGATCGGGCCGACGGCGACGCGTGTCAGCGTCATGACCTTGTGCCCGAGCTTGGCGAGCATGCGCCGGACTTCGCGGTTCTTCCCTTCCGCGAGGACCATCTCGAGGACCGTCGACTCCCCTTTTTTGCCGACGACGCGGACCCGGCGAGCCCGGACCTTACCTTCGGCGAGCCAGATCCCTTCGGTCAGCTTGTTGAGGACCTCGCGGTCGGGGCTCCCGGCGACAACGGCCCGATACAGCTTCTCGACGCCGAACTTGGGATGGGCCAGCTTATTGGCGAGCTCGCCATCGTTGGTCAGCAGGATGAGGCCGGTGCTCATCTCGTCGAGGCGGCCGACCGTGTAGACCCGCTGGGGGATTTCGGGGAGGATGTCGACGACCCGGGGGCGTCCCGAGGGGTCGTTGTTCGTCGAAACATATCCCTTGGGCTTGTTGACGGCGAAGTAGACGATCTTCTCAGGATAGATCCGCTCGCCGTCGACGAAAATCTTGGAGTTTTGGGGGTCGACCTTGCTGCCGAGCTCGCGGACGACCTGGCCATCGACGGTGACACGACCCTGGAGGATCACGTCCTCGCAGGCGCGTCGGGAGCCGATGCCGGCGTGTGCGAGCACTTTCTGGAGACGATCGATGCCCGCGTCCGAATCGCCGCGCGACGTCTTGGGCGCGGAGGCTTTGCCTCGACGCGCCGGGCCGTTGGGCCTTGGGCCCTTGGGCGGGCCGGTCGGCCTCCGACCGTGACCTGAGCCGGGGCCGGCCGATTTCTGGCCGTGCGCCGGGCGGCGGCCCTGTCCCTCCCCTCGCGGGGGGCGGCGATTCGCCATGGGAATCCGAATCCTTGCTTCTCGGGAACCGTGTCCAGATGGGGTCTGGCGCAAAAAAACGCGAACGCCGGGGCGTTCCTCAACACTTAGAATATCTCCCAACACCTCGGAATGTCCAGGGGCCTGCCCGAGGTTTTTCCAAGGATCGTTGGGCTCCGGAACCGGAACCCTGAGCAAATGGACGGGGGAAACCTGCCCGACATCTGCTGCGCCTGCCGGATCAGCGGGCGGTCAAAGTCGACCGATCGTCCGGGTTATCACGATCCGGGAACATGGCGATGGCGCATTGCGGGAACCATCCTTGGATTTGAGGGTATTGTTTCCGGTGATGTCAATTGTCAACGCCCCGTCTACGCACCGGCGGGCGCGATGCGACCAAGGCCGACTCGTCACGCTGGCGGCTCGACCTCTTCGGGATTAGCGTTGAGTGCGACCGAGATCGGATCTCCGGACCACGAGACCTGGATGGAGTCCCGACCATGTACGTCCTCCGACGGAGCGTGAACATCACCCTGATCTTCTCGACGATCCTGGCCGTCGGGGCAGGGGGGTGTGGCAAGATGGGAGCCGGCCATTCGGCCGACGCTCGCGTCAAGGCAGGGAACGCCCCGAAGACGGGAATCACCGTCTCCGACGAGGACTGCCGGGCCTTCGCCGACCGGACCCAGGAAGAAGTGGCGATGGGCGATTCCGCCCGTTTCGCGTCCGAGATCGATTGGGAGGCCATCCTCGAAGCCGCGACGGCCGGCATCCCGGCGCCGGAGGCGGCCCGGAAGGGGTTCATTGGAGGCGCGAGGACGTCGATCCTGGCGGATAACCGGTACGTCAAGGAGATCCTCGAAACCACGCGCGACGGCGGGGCGTACACGTTCCTCCGGATCTTCACCCGCGACAAACGCAAGGGCGTCTTATTCCGAATGATCTCGGCGGACGGGGCGATCAATTACCACTTCTACATCCTCGCCAAGCGTGACGACAAGGTTGTCCGCGCCGTCGACGTGTATACGTTCCTCTCCGCCGAATTCGTCTCACAGCCGATCCGACGACTCTACGCATACACGGCCACGCACAGCTCGCGGGGGATACTGGATCGGCTCCGAGGTTCGGAGCAGGCATTCCTCAAGGAATTCCCCCAATTCCAACAGTTGATGACGGCCCAGGCCCAGGGCCGACCCCAGGACGCGTTGAAGATCTACGATGGCCTCTCGGAGGTCGTGAAGAACGACAAGACGGTGCAGTTGATCCGCCTGCGTGCCGCGGACGCAGCGGGCGAGACCCTGTATGAGACGGCGCTCGAAGACTTCCGCAGGCGATACCCCAACGATCCGTGCGTGGACATGATCTCGATCGACTACTTCACGATGAAGAAGGACTATCCGAAGGCGCTCGAGTGTCTCGGTCATCTCGACAAGTCGGTGCATGGCGACCCTTACCTCCACGTACTCCGCGCCGGCGTCTCGCTCCTCGCGAACGACCTCGTCGCCGCGGAGGATGAGGTCCGAAAGGCCATCGCCGAAGACCCCACACTGCAACAGGCCTACGACAGCCTGATCGTCGTCACCCTCCGCAAGAATGATTTCGACGGGACCCTCTCCGCCCTGAAGGCGCTCCACGACAACTTCGGAACCCATTATGAGGACATGACCAAACTTCCGGAGTTCTCCGAGTTCGTCAAATCGCCCCAGTACCGGACCTGGCAAACCCTCGACATGGCCAACGCAGAGAGAAGTGAATCGGATCTCAAATGATCGGCCCACCCATAGGATCAGGCCACTTGCGAGGGGACTGGAAGGCCCTAGCCCAAAGGGCGGCATTTCCTCTCCACGCCAGACCTCAGCCTCGAGAGTCTCAACAACCCCGACATCTGAGTTAGGAAAAGGGCGAGCCCATTTCCCCAGAAATGGGCCTTGTTCCAGACCGGCGATTACCGAGCCAAGGCCCTGAATCTCCTGGGACGTCCGCCGGCATGACCGGGATCACGGCTGAGGTGTCACGTCTGGTTGAGCAGCGTGCTGAAGGCCGTTGTGAATACTGCAAAATGCATCAGGAACCCCAGGGAGCCACCTATCACGTCGAGCACATCCATCCACGATCTCGGGGTGGTGACTCGAACATCAACAATCCGGCCTGGCGTCGTCCTGGCTGCAACCTGCGAAAGTCCGACCGAGTCGAGATGCTCGACCCAATTAGCACGGAGATCGTTCCCCTGTTTCATCCAAGGAAGAATGATTGGACCGAACATTTCATCTGGGATCGCTTATGAAGTCGTCGGTCGTACGGCCTCCGGGCGAGCCACCGTGCTCGCCCTGGAGTTCAACCATCCGAGACGATTGTTCATCCGCCAGGCGGAAGAGCTATTTGGGTGGTCCCCGCCTTGATAAGTCGGGTCGAGGCGAGGTCCTCGATCTCTGGGGGTCTCGAGGATGAGACACGGCTGCGTCTTTGGATTTCCTTTAACAATTTCTTGTTCACCCCCTCACACCGCAGGCGCGGCCGGCTGCTGCTGAGAGAGGCAGTGGAGGGTGCCCAGGCCGAGGACGAGATCGACGGCGTGGATGCCAACGACTTCTCGGCCGGGGAAGACGGAGGCGAGGGTGTTCAGGGCCTCGCGATCGGCCGGGTCATTGAAGGTCGGGACGATGACAAGGCCGTTGGCGATGTAGAAGTTGGCGTAGCTCGCGGGGAGGAGTTGGCCTTCGAAGGTCACCGGCGATGGCATCGGGAGGGTGACGACCCTGAGGGGCTGGCCGTCCTGGTCGCGCGCCTCGTGGAGTCGGCGAAGGTTGTCCTGGAGCGGCTCGAAGTTGGGGTCGGACTCTCGACGCTCGATGACCGTGACGACCGTGCTGGGATCGACGAAACGAGCGATGTCGTCGACGTGGCCGTGGGTGTCGTCACCAGCGATCCCCCGGCCGAGCCAGATGACGTTCCGGATGCCGAGGTGATCGGCGAGCGCGCGTTCGATCCCGGCGCGGTCGAGGCGGGGGTTGCGGGCCTGGACCTCGTCGAGCAGGCATTCCTCGGTCGTCAGCAGCGTCCCCCGGCCGTTGACGTCGATCGCCCCCCCTTCGAGGACCACGCGGATAAGTTCGCCGTCGGCCTCGGCCCGGGGCACCCACCGCTTCAGGCCAAGACGCTTCGCGATCCGGCGCGGGAGGCGGTCGTCGTCGTGGTGGTTGTCGTATTTCGCCCAGGCGTTGAACCGCCAGTCGATCGTCGCGACGCGGTCGGCCGGCTCCAGGTCAGGCCGGTCGTTGACCACGAATGTCGGGCCCGAGTCGCGGAGCCAGACGCGGTCGGTCGGCGCCTTGAAGAACTCGACCCGGTCGAGGTCGACCCCGTGGAGGAGGAGTTGTTCGGCGGCCTTCGCCTTCGCCTTCTTCCCCTTGATGACGATGTTCACCCGCTCGACCCGGCTCAGGAGTCGGACGATCTCGGCGTAGACCCAGGGGACCGGCGCGAACTTGCCCGGCCAGTCCTCGCGGTTGTGGGGCCAGGCGATCCAGGTCGCCTCGTGCGGCTCCCACTCGGCGGGCATCCGGTATCCGAGTCCGGCGGGGGTTTTGGGTTCGGTCTCGGCTGCGGTCTCGTGTTCGCTCATGGGGTGGGGTCGAGGAAGCGTCGGGTGATCGATCCGTAAGCGTCGATGCGGCGGTCGCGGAGGAAGGGCCAGTTGCGCCGGGTCTCTTCTTGGAGGCGGGGGTCGCAGGGGACGATGAGGATCTCCTCGGTGTCCCTCCCCGCTCGGGCGAGGACGCGGCCGAAGGGGTCGGCCAGGAACGAGCCGCCCCAGAACTCGAGGCCGCCGTCGGCGGGCCCTTCGTGCCCGACGCGGTTGACCGCGGCGACGAACAGGCCGTTGCTGATCGCGTGGGCCCGCTGGACGGTCTCCCAGGCGTCGGCCTGCGCCGCGCCGAACTCGGCCTTTTCGGCCGGGTGCCAGCCGATGGCCGTGGGGTAGAAAAGGACCTCGGCCCCCTGCAAGGCCGTCAGGCGGGCGGCCTCGGGATACCACTGGTCCCAGCAGACCAGGGTCCCGACCTTCGCCACGCTCGTCTCGATCGCCTGGAACCCGAGGTCGCCGGGCGTGAAGTAATACTTTTCGTAATAGAGCGGGTCGTCGGGGATGTGCATCTTCCGATACATGCCGCGGACGGAGCCGTCGACGTCGAAGACGACCGCCGTGTTGTGGTAGAGGCCCGCCGTCCTCCGCTCGAAGAGCGAGCCGACGACCACCAACTTGGACTCGCGCGCCACCTCGGCGAGGGCCTGCGTCGTCGGCCCGGGGATCGACTCGGCGAGGTCGAACCGGGACGCGTCCTCGACCTGGCAGAAGTATTGCGTCCGAAACAGCTCGGGCAGGCAGGCGATCTGCGCCCCCCGCCCGGCGGCCTCGCGGAGCGCCTCGCACGCCCGGCGTACGTTGTCGTCGGGGTCGGTCGAACACCGCATCTGCACCAGGGCGACGTTGAACGGTTTCGCGGTTCGGCTCATCTCGAGGCGTACCCTCCCGGGGTCAATTCCCGTTATCAAACGTCCTTTATCCTAACCGGGACGTCAAGGGGGGGGACGCGCCCGGCTTGTCCGCACGGGAGGCCAACTCTCGGCATGAGGCGGTTTACAGGGGCGTCGCCCGGACGGAGGTCTTCGGGCTGGAGACGCCGACGGCGTGGACCTTCACCTTACGCTCCCAGATCGAATCGCCGCAGAACGCGAAGAGCGTGTCCATATCACGTCCCCCGAGACAGCCGCCGACGGGGCGACGGCTCCCGGGATGGGCAGGATCACCTGGCCCGACTCGTCGTCGCTCATGACCTTCCCGGTCTCTCCCGAAACGGCGATCACCTCGCCCTTCGGCCCCACCGTCAGGCCATCCGCTCGACCGGCGTCGGGGAGGAAGTCATTGTGCTTCCCGTCGAGGTCGATGCGGCGGACCTGGTTCTCCGAACGCTCGACGAAGAACACCTCGCCTCGCGCGTTGACGGCGGGCCCTCGCGCGTCATGGCGGCCCTCCGCGAGGAGTTGCCAGGGCTCGGCGGGGAGGATCACGTCGCGCACCCTCGGGGCGCCCGGCCCGGCCCGGCCCGGACGGGCTCGGGCCAGCCCTTCCAGGGGTAGCTCATCGCCTCGCGGAAATTGTCGTAGTATCCCGCGACGTGGCCGCCCTCGATCGTCCGAAAAACATCACCATAACCCGAGAACTTCAGGCCTTGTCCATCTCCTGGTCGAGCAGGAACCGGTCGCCGGCGCAGTTTTCCATGTCCCTATGGTGCCGGTGGTCAGGAAGGACCGGATCGGCTTCGCCTCGAATTTGCGGACGAGCGTGGGAAACCGACCCCGCTCGCACGGGACAGGGTCGAGCAGACCGAACCCATTCGGTCAAGCCAATGCTGGCCTCCTGCCACCGGGCGTTTCCAACCCCGAGTCCCAGGCGAGGGCGAGGGCGGATCCGCAGGACGACGGATCCGGGAGAGGGTTGCTGCAGTGACCCTGGCAGAAACCGGGTTGGCTCATGCCCCCGCGGGGCACCCTGAGATCACGAAAATCCCCCAGCGTCCGCAGATTGAAGCAGGAAGTGGGATTTTCCTAGCAGAAACCGGATTTCTTGAGAGGGAGAGGTCGACGAGGACTTTGGCAGAAACCCGGATTTGAGTAAAAATGTAGGGCTCCTGAAGCCGGAGAGGGCTAACGGAGGAACTCGGGGATAAACTTCCCGCCGTTGCCGGAGGAGTTGGAGGTGTGGAGCCCGGAATGCCCCTCGGCCCCGGCGCTGCTCAACCAGGGCTGGTTGGTGCTGCCCGGGCTCACGTTCTTGGTGCTCTACCAGGGCTCGTCGATCGCCTCGAAGAAATAGCCGATCACACAATGATCATTCGCCCACTTGGAGAGGGCGTTAATAGTAGGCCGGCTCGTTGGCGACGGTGCTCGACTTCCCGCTCGCGTCGCAGAACTTAATCCCCCGCGAGGGCCAGCCGGTCTCACCGATCATCACCTGGAGGGACGGCTTCAGCGCAACGGCGGCGTTCTAACATGTTCGTATTTGTTCTCCCCGGCCCTGACGGACGAAAGCATCCGGCTCGTCCCTCGAAGACTGAGGAGTAGGCCGGGCACTGGTTTCGCGAAGAGGGGATCGAGGAGGGATCCGATGTCGATCGACGAGCGACCACGACCACGGCCTCCGATGACGGAGGAGACGCCCCCGATTTCCGCGGGGGAAGGGCCTCGAGAGGCGCGATCCTCGACGGTCCACGCCGGGCCCGTCCGTGCCGGCGAGCGGGTCGCCTCGGTCGACGTGATCCGGGGCGTCGCGCTCCTGGGCATCCTGGCGATGAACATCGTCGGTTTCGCCTGGCCCTGGGATGTCTATGAGATCCCCACCCGCGACCCCGACGCCTCGAGGCTCGACATCGCCTTATGGGGCCTCAACCATGTCGTCTTCGACACCAAGATGATGACGTTGTTCTCGATGCTCTTCGGCGCGGGCTTGGTGCTGATGTCCGACCGGGCCGACGTCCGAGGGGCCTCGATGCGGGGAGTGTACTATCGGCGGGTGGCCTGGCTCCTGGTCATCGGCCTGATCCATTCTTATTTGATTTGGGATGGCGACGTCCTGGTCCTCTACGCGTGCTGCGGCTTCCTCCTCTATCCGCTCCGGAGGCTCTCGCCGCGAACCCTGATCGTCGCCGGGATTGCCTTCAACCTGCTGCTCGTCCCGATCCTGATGGCCACCCGACTGGTGATCGTCCCGTATGTGAAAGAGGCGTCGGTTCGGGTCAAGGCCGAACTCAAGGCGGGGCAGGCGCCAAGTTGGCTCGACACGAAAGCCAGCGAAGCCTGGGAGGAGATGGCGAAGGTCGACTCACCTCGACGCGAGGAGTTCTTGCAGGACGTCCTCGCGTATCGAGCGGGGTATTTCGATATCGTCAAGCACCGGGCCGGCGGCCTGGTCTGGGAGCAGACCTTCGGATTCGTCCTCGGAGGGCTCTGGTTCGCGGGGGGCCGGATGCTCATCGGGATGGGCCTGATGAAGCTCGGCGTCTTCTCCGCATCACGATCCCACCGGACGTATGCATGGATGACAATCCTCGGCTACGGCGTCGGCGTCCCGCTGATGGCCTTCGACGCGGTCTACGAGGCACGGCATGGGTTCTTCCTCGGTCATCGCCTCGACCACGCCCTTGCGGGATGGCCGCTCCTGACCGTCTACGGGGGCTTCCCGGTTGTCTTCGGGCACATCGGCGTCACGATGCTGGCCTGCAAGGCGGGCGTCCTGACCTGGCTGACCCGACGGCTGGCGGCCGTCGGACGCATGGCCCTCTCCAACTACCTGTTCGACTCGATCGCCTGCACGACCCTCTTCTATGGCTACGGCTGCGACTTCTTCGGCGTCATCCACCGGACCCTCCTCTATGCCATCGTCATGACGATCTGGGCCGTGCAACTCCTGATCAGCCCGCTTTGGCTCGAGTCCTTCCGATTCGGCCCGGCGGAATGGCTCTGGCGTTCGCTGACGTATGGGGAGCGCCAGCCGATGCGCCGGCGCCCCGGCACGCCAGCCGCCCCCGCGAGTTGAGAGGGCTCGACGGACGGGCGAAATCGGCGGCCTTAGTTGAAGGAATCGAGGAATTCATGCTGATGCGACGACCTGTGGATCGCCCCGCCGGAGGCCGGAAGTCGGGCCGACGGCAACACCGCGCGTAGGCCCTGCGCGACGGCAACGGATCCGCTTCATGGTGAATCCTGGCAACTTGTATTGATTTTCGTCGAGTCTTGGATCACAATGGGGTCTTAATAAGGAAGGGATGATCTAGGGTTTGCGATGCCGCAACTCCGAGTTGAGCTCGAAACCCAAGAGGCGTTAATTGCCCCGATGTGGGTTCACGCTCACTCCGGTCCGATCAATTGATCCTCCTCGCCCCCGACCGAGACCTTCGCGGGAACCCGCGGACGGGAAGGAAGAGGCTCTTGGAACTCGAGATCGGATCGTTGGACAACATCTCGCCCCCCCCCCGCCATCCTCATTTCTCGCCGCCTCAAGTCGAGGCGCGTCGAACGCTGATGCCCTTTTGATCACACTCTAACCCCACCGAATTCGTCACGCCAACGCACACCCCAGCCCCCCTACTGTCCCGAAAGGCCGGGGCGTAGGTTCGGGTGGGCCGGAACGTCGCTCAACGGCTTCGAGGCAAGGCCCTCGTGGTCGGCGAACTTCCCGACTCCGGGCGTCGCTTCCGCCGAGTGGACCAATGTACGACGACTCCGTCTTCGCCAAGGCGATCCTCGAGACCATTCGTGAACCGTTGCTCGTCCTCGACGGTCGGCTCCACGTCGTCCTTGCGAATCGCTCCTTCTACGCGAAATTTCAGGTCACGGCGGAGGAGACGGAAGGCCGGAAGATCGCCCGGATGGGTGACGGCCAGTGGAACATCCCCGCGCTCATCTCTCTCCTGGTCGAGATCATCCCCCGGGAGGCCTCGTTCGAGGACTTCGAGGTTGACCACGACTTCCCGAAGCTGGGCCGTCGGGTCATGTTGCTGAACGCGCGGAAGATCGCGGGCGAGGGAGATCGCCCCGACATGATCCTGCTCGCGTTCCAGGACGAGACGGCGCGTCGGACGGCCGAGGCCCAGGCGTCGATGTATGCCGCCGAGCTCGAGCGGAGCAATCGCGACCTGGAGGACTTCGCCTCGATCGCGTCGCACGACTTGCAGGAGCCGCTCCGCAAGATTCGATCCTTCGGCGAACGACTCGAGAATGCCTGTGGCGCCTCGCTGGAAGGGCCGGCCCGCGATTATCTCGCCCGGATGCAGGCCGCGGCCGAGAGGATGCAGTCGCTGATCAACGACCTACTGACCTACGGGCGGATCTCCACCAAGGCCCGCCCGTTCGTCGCGGTCGACCTCGGGCGGGTCGTCGGCGAGGTGCTCCGCGACCTGGAGGTCCAGGTCGACGCCGCAGGCGCGTCGGTGGAGCTCGGCCCGCTCCCGACCATCGAGGCCGACCCGACTCAGATGAGGCAGCTCTTCCAGAACCTCCTCGGCAACGCGCTGAAGTTCCGCCGGCCCGACGTCGCGTCGACGATCAAGGTCCACGCCGAGGTGGTCCACGCCGGAGTCCACCCTCCCGATCCAAGAGCCCAGAAGGCGTTCCGGATCGAGGTCGAGGACAACGGGATCGGGTTCGAATCGAGACACGCCTCGCGCATCTTCCAACTCTTCGAGCGGCTCCACGCCCGGCACACCTATGAAGGGACCGGTATGGGCCTGGCCATCAGCCGCAAGATCGTGGAACGGCACGGCGGCACGATCTCGGCCACCGGCATCCTCGGCCAAGGCTCGACATTCCACGTCGTGTTGCCCGCCCGGCGCACCCCAGAGAGGTAAAGTCCATGGCATCTCAGAACAGGGTCATCACGATCCTGATGGCCGACGACGACCCGGACGACTGCGAATTCACGAGCGAGGCGCTCAAGCAGAGTCGTCTCATCAATGATCTTCGGATCGTCCGCGACGGCGAGCAACTGCTCGATTACCTCCTCCTGCGCGGGGACTACGAGAACGACCCCAACGCGACGCGGCCGGACCTGATCCTGCTCGACCTGAACATGCCCCGGATGGACGGCCGCGACGCCCTGAGAGCGATCAAGCTGCATCCCGACCTGAAACGGATCCCGGTCGTGATCCTGACCACGTCGAAAGCAGAGGAAGACATCTTTCGGAGCTATGACCTGGGGGCGAACTCGTTCATCACCAAGCCGGTGTCCTTCTCGGGGCTCGTGCAGGTGATGAAAGACCTCGGACGCTATTGGTTCGAGATCGTCGACCTGCCCAACGACCCTGAGAGGGCCTGAGATCGATGGACGAGCGGCGAACCCGGGTTCTCTTGGTCGAAGACGATGAGGACGATTTCGTCCTGGTGCGCGACTATCTCGCGGAGATCCCGGGAGACGGCTACTCGCTCGATTGGATTCCGGACCCCGAGACCGCCCTGACCGTGATCGCTCGAGACGAGCACGACGTCGTCCTGATCGACTATCGCCTCGGGGGCCGCAATGGCCTCGACCTGGTCGAAGAGGCCATCGTCGCGGGGTACAAGGCCCCGTTAATCTTGCTCACCGGCCAGGGAGGCCTCGAACTCGACATCCAGGCCATGCAGCTCGGGGCGTCGGACTATCTCGCCAAGGGGCGGTTCGACGCGCGCCAGCTCGAGCGGAGCCTCCGCTACGCAATCTGGCACCGCGATTCGCAGGAGGCGCTCCGGCGGGCCCGCGACGAGCTCGAGGGTCGCGTCCGGGAGCGGACCGCCGAAATCGAGCGGGCCAACGACAGCCTGCGCTCGGAGATCGCCGAACGAGAACAGGCGCAGGAGGCGCTACGACGGGCCCGCGACGAGCTCGAGGATCGGGTCCGGGAACGGACCGCCGCGCTCGAACGGGCCAACCGCGAGCTCTCCGCCGAGGTCGCCGAGCGAGAGCGGGCCGAGGTCGCGCTCCTCGAGCGGGAACAGCTCTTCGACGCCTTCATCAACAACAGCCCGGTGATCGCGTGGATGAAGGACGAGGAAGGACGATACCAATTCGCCAATCACGCCTTCAACCGCCTCTTCCACCTGGAGGACCAGACCTGCCTCGGTAAGACGGACTTCGAACTCTGGCCGGTCGAACTGGCGCAACGATTTCGCGACCACGACCGGTCGGTGCTCGTCGAAGACCGTGCCATCGAGTTCGTGGGCCAAGTCCCTGGCCGGGATGGCCCACCGCACGACCTGCTCTACTACAAGTTCCCCGTGAACGCCCCCCAAGGACGACGCTTCATCGGAGGGATCGCGGTCGACGTGAGCGAGGAGCGGCGGAAAGAAGGGGAGCTGGAGCGGAAGTCCCGGGAGCTGGCGCAATCCGAAGAAGCGTTCCGCCATCAGACCAGGATCTTGCAGTCGATCCTCGACAGCATGGGCGACGGGGTGGCGGTGGCCGATGAGGGAGGGCGGCTCCTGTTCTTCAACCCGGCGGCCCAGGCGATCCTCGGCACCGGGACGACCGGATCACTCGGCGACGAGCACGCGGATGATCACGGCACCCGCCTCGACGAAGGGGCGGCCTTTCCGTCCGAATTGATCCCCATCGCCCGGGCGATCCGGGGCGAGTACGTCTCCTCCGAAGAGATCTTGATCCGGAACAGCACGCACCCCGAGGGGCTCTGGCTCAACCTCACGGCTTGCCCGCTCCGCGACGACGAGGAGCTGACGCCCCGCGGGGGCGTCGCCGTCTTCCGCGAAATCACGGAGCAGAAGCGGGCCGAGCAGGAGATCCGCAGCCTGAACGTCGGGCTCGCCCGACGCGTCGAGAAGCTCGCCGCGATGCGCCGGATCGATCTGGAGATCACCTCCGGCAACGACCTCCGGCTGACGCTCGGCGTGATCCTCGACCACGTCCTCTCCCAACTCGGGGTCGACGCGGCCTGCGTCCTCCTGCGCGACCCGCACGCCCACAACCTCGAATTCGCCAACGGCAAGGGGTTTCGGGCCCAGGGCCTCGCGAGGACCCCGGTCCGCCTGGGCGTCGGGCCTGCCGGGGTCGCCGCGATCGAGCGCCGGACGATCCACGTCCCCCGCTGGCCGGGCGACGGGAGGCATTCGCCGGACCCGAGGCCGCTCGCGGACGAAGGGATCGTCGCGTATTGGGCCGTACCCCTGCTGGTCAAGGGGCAGGTCGAGGGGATCCTCGAAGTCTTCCACCGCGACGAGCTCGCCCCCGACCTGGAATGGCACGAGTTCCTCGACACGCTCGCCGCCCAGGCGGCGATCGCCATCGACAACGCCTCGCTCGTCGAGAACCTCCAGCGCACGAACCTCGAGTTGGCCATCGCCTATGACGCCACGATCGAGGGCTGGTCGCGGGCGTTGGACCTGAGGGACCACGAGACTGAAGGGCATTGCCAGCGCGTCACCGAGATGACCCTCCACCTCGCCCGCTCCATGGGCCTGGGTGCGTCCGAGCTCATCCACATCCGCCGGGGCGCCCTGCTGCACGACATCGGGAAGATGGGGATCCCCGACGCCATCCTGCTCAAACCCGGGCCCCTCGACGAGACGGAACTCGCGACGATGCGACGCCACCCCACCTTCGCCATGGAGATGCTCTCCCCGATCCCCTTCCTGGGATCGGCCCTCGACATCCCTTATTGCCACCACGAGAAGTGGGACGGCTCCGGCTACCCCCGCGGCCTCAAAGGCGAACAGATCCCGCTCGCCGCCCGAATCTTCGCCGCCGTGGACATCTGGGACGCCGTCCGCTCCGATCGACCCTACCGCAAGGGCTGGCCCATCGATCAGGTCCTCGACCACATCCGATCGCTGGCAGGCTCCCACCTCGACCCCAAGGTCGTCAAGGCATTCCTCCCCATGATCGATCCCTCCAAGTCAGGCGGCTGAGCGGTCGAGTCCCGGACCCGCGCGCCACGCTTTTCCTCTTAAGCTCGGCCTGCATTGAAGCGGCATGCGTCGCCGACGACCGGTAAACCCCATCCGTCCGCTCTATCGATCGTCACAGGTCGTTGGCCCGCCGCTCGCCGACCGGCAGGATTGCCCTCGTCACGATAAACGCCAGGGCGAAATCCCTCGGGATCGCCGATCACGAACGAAAGCCCAAAAACGACAAGGCTCCATGACCGTAGCCGCGACCATCCCACGATGGATGGAGTCGAGCGAGCCGCGAAAACACAAAAATACTTTTATTTATAATCTCCTGGAATGGGTCGCTGCTCGTAGTCCGTGAGAGTTCGCGGCGTCATGGAGGTTCGCAAGGCGTTCAGCACGGCAAGGACATCGATGACCTCTTGCGTGATGGCACCCACCACCGGCGGCAGGTACCCCGCCGCGGCGACACACATGCCGACGAGACTCAATCCCATGCCGCCAATGGCACTCTGCAAGGCGATCATCCGCATCCTTCGCCCGATATGCAGCAGCTCATCTACCCGTTCCAAAGAGCTATCCAGAATGACGGCACCTGCCGCCTCGGCGGTGACATCGCTCCCTTGCCCGAAGGCAATCCCCACGGTCGCCGCCGTGAGAGCCGGAGCGTCGTTGATACCATCGCCCATGAAGACCGAATTGGCGCGTTGCGTCTCGGCGCGCACGAGGGCTAATTTCTGTTCGGGACTTTGGCTCGCATGAACTTCCGTGATATCAACCTTTTCGGCGAGGTAGCGGACCTCGGATTCGCGGTCGCCCGAAACGAGTAGGACACGTTCAAAATTATGCCGAGGTTTCAAGTGCCGGACGAACGATTTGCTCTCGGCCCGGGGTTCGTCGCGGAACCTGAACGTGGCCGCATATTGGCCGTCGACCAGCACGACGCATTCCAGCCCACCTGCGAGGGGGGGGAGCAAATCGACGACTTCCGGGGATTGGGCGGCGAACTTCTTCCGGCTGGTCACCTGAACGGTCCGCCCATCGATAACACCACGCAGGCCCTCACCCGGGCGTTCGCTGACCTCGCCAGCCTCGATGAATGGCAGCTTTGCATCAGCAGCGGCGTCGATCATGGCCGAGGCGAGAGGATGCCGCGAATAGCGTTCGAGGCTTGCCACGGCCGCAAGTGTTTCGTCCCTGGAGAAGCCAACGGCAGGGAGCACTTCGGTCAATTTGGGCTGCCCATAGGTAAGCGTGCCCGTCTTGTCGAAGATCGCGATCCGGCAGGTATCAATCTTCTCCAGAACGGCCGGGTCTTTGATGATGATGCCCCGGCGTGCCGCTAGTGATACAGAACCAATGATCGCCACGGGGATGGCAATCAACAGCGGGCAGGGCGTGGCGACGACCAGCACGCCCAGAAACCGCAAGACATCGCCGCTCAGTGCCCATGCGAGCAGGGCGATGACGATGGCCAGCGGCGTGTAAACGGCCCCGATCTGATCGCCGAGTCGCCGCAATTGGGGCCGCTTTTGCTCCGAATCGCGCATGACTTGCATGATCTTGGAGTAACGCGAATCGACGGCGGTTTGTTCCGCCCGGATCGTCAAGGCCCCGTCGCCGTTGATGGCCCCCGAAAGCACCGCCGAGCCAGTGGTTTTGGGCAGGAGATAAGGCTCACCCGTCAGGTACGATTCGTTCATCGTACTGTTCCCTTCGAGCACGCGACCATCGACCGGGCAGGTTTCGTGCGGGAAGACGACGAGACTATCGCCGACCGCGACATCGGTCAGGGCTATGTCCCCCATCACTCCTTCGATCCGCCGGTGTGCGAGGGATGGCATCCGCCGGGCGAGTGCTTCCAACGCGAAGGACGCCCGGCGGACGGCGTAGTTCTCCAAGGCCTGACCGCCGGAGAGCATGAGGACGACGAGGGTCCCGGCCAGGTATTCGCCGAGCAACACCGAGGTAACGATCGAAATCCCCGCGAGTAGATCGGAGCTGAATTCCAGACGCGACAGGCGAACCACCAGCCCAACGACGAGCGGAGAGCCGCACGCCAAGGCGATCAGCAGCGGTATCGCGGGGATGGGAAAGCCGAAAGCCGCACCCGGCGGCCCAAGGCCGAATCGCAGGATCAGGTGAATGGCGATGGCCACCAGTGCGACGACCGCGATCACGACGTCATTCTCGCAATGGGCCGCGATCATTTTAAATGCCGATGTTTTCATTTTTAATAAGCTTTCATATCTTTGCATTCGTGACAAGCATGGAACTCCGATTGCTTCATGGGAGTCGCGCGGCCGTGATCGCCCGCCCGTGAGACGTGATCCGATCTCCCCGATCTCTACGGCCCCATGTCCACAGGCGCGCAACCCTCAGTCTTAATCCAATAGTCCGCCTGCCCATTGCATTGGTAGGCTTTCCTGCCTCGCCCGATTTTTTCCATCTTACCCGCACGCCCCCGTTTCCCCAATGATTCTTTACAAATCCACCGTCCATCCACTTTACATTGCAATACAAATCACCAATATAAACGTTGATTTAGCGAACAAATTTTTTATTACATTTACATCAATATTATTGATACCGTCTGTTAACATAATCTTTTTTCATGTATTTTTTAATTTTAATATAAATAGGACTCTCTCGCGAAGAGTCGAAGGCCGGCAAAACCGCCCATCGAAGGGGTCTTCGTGGAGATGAGGCGGATCTTCTGCGGGCCCCAGTCTCCTGCCGCCGAGGCCATGGAAGGGTCTCGCTGGATCGCGGAGCAGTCGCCCGCTCCCGCCACCCGCTGGCCCGGCGGCCCTAGACCTAAAACAAGCGTACCCGGCACGATGACATAGGGATGACAGCGGTCTGCGCCCTATAAAACAAGGCATGCCACGAAACTATGGAAATCGAAGAGGCGCTCACTCGAAAACGCACACGCTCGCGCAAGTGCCGTTGCCAAAACCCCTTAAATCCAAGTTGGAGGGGCGTGAGAGGGTTTTCGATACGCTTGGTTTAGGCCTAGAGCGGTTCGCGTTTGCGTTGCCCACGCCGGAGGTAATGGGAACAGTCGCCCGCCGTGGCCTCGAGCCCCGAGAGACCAGGACCTACCCGGCCGGGACCCGGTCCCCGTTTTCCGCCACCGTCCTCAAACGCAAGTGAGAGCCGCTCTGGGGCTGTTGCCGTGACGTTGACCGCCTCCACTACGGCCGCGATCGAAAACGACACGGCTTCGGTGCTCGCCGATCGGAACTCCCCCTGTGGACCGATCGGGCCGGAAAAGCCAGCATGAACGACGGTGAGCCGTTGGATATACTTGGACGAGCTGTCGTTCCCGAATGAGGAGGATGGCCTGGACCGCCCGGCGACTTTGCGACGAGCCCGCCCGGAGGAGAGACGGAGCCACCATGCGTCGAACGAGTTGGATCACCGCATGCGCCCTGGGGCTTTGGCTCTTCGGCGCCGGAGTTCGGTCGGCCTCGGCCGGGGACGATTTCGTCTTCTATCACGAGAACGTGATGGGGACGTCGCTCGAGCTCCGGGTCGCCGCCGATGACGGCGAGGCGGCGCGTCGGGCCGAAGGCCGGGTCCTCGGCGAGATCGTCCGCCTCTCGGCGATCTTCAGCGGGTACGACCCGTCGAGCGAGTTCCGCCGCTGGCAGGCCGGCCCCGGGGGTCCCGTGAAGGTCTCGCCGGAGCTCTTCGAGGTCCTCCGGGCGTGCGACGCCTGGCGGGAAAGGACCGAAGGGGCGTTCGACCCGAGGGTCCAGATCCTGACTCAACTCTGGTCGTCCTGCGCCAAGCGAGGCCGGACGCCGGACCCCGACGAGTTGGCCGAGGCGACCCGACGGATGAGGCATGTGGCCTGGCGGCTCGACCCGTCCGCCGGGACGGCCGAATTCCTCGCGGAGGGCTCGCTCAGCCTCGACGGGATCGCCAAGGGCTTCATCGTCGGGAGGGCCGCCGAGGCCGCGCTGGACCGCGCCCGGGGGATCCGAGGCGTGCTCCTGAACGTCGGCGGGGATCTACGCGTCGTCGGCGACCTCGCGAGGACGGTCGGGATCGCGCCCCCCTTGGGAGACTCGGAGTCTTCGGAGCCTATCGCGTACGTAGAGGTCCAGGGCCGGGCGCTCGCCACGAGCGGGAGCTCCCAGCGCGGGATTCGGATCAACGGCCGCTGGCATTCTCACATCTTCGACCCGAGGACCGGCCGGCCCGCCGATCGGGTCCTCGCCGCGACGGTGGTCGCCGACCGCTCGGCCGACGCCGACGCGCTGGCGACCGCCTTCAACGTGCTCGAGCCCGAGCAGGGCGTGCGGCTGGCGAACTCGCTACCGGGCGTCCAATGCATGATCCTGTCGGCCGACGGCCGAGTCGTCAGGAGCGAGGGCTGGGACCGCCTCGAGCGGCCGAAGCCGCTGCCGGTCGCGCTCGCCGACACTCCGAAGGACCCCGCGACCAAGCCCGAGGCCAAAAAAAAGACGGGCGAATCGAAGAAGGCGGTCCCGAAAACAAAGGTGGCCGAAGGAGACTCGTGGGGCAAGGAGTTCGAGCTCCTGATCGACTTCGAGATCAACCGCCCCGAGCCCGACCCCGAAGGGAAGCGCTATCGTCGGCCGTATGTGGCCGTCTGGGTCGAGGACAAGGACGGTTTCCCCGTGCGCAACCTGGTCCTCTGGATCTCGCTCGGCGGGCCGGGCCCGTTCCAATGGCTCCCCGACCTGAAGCGCTGGTACCGGGCCGACCAGGAGCGCCGGGTCGTTGACAAGCGAGATATGATCACCACGATCTCGAGGCCGACCCGCCCGCCGGGCAAATACTCCGTGATCTGGGACGGCAAGGACGACCACGGCAAGCCGGTCCCCCCCGGCGAGTACACCGTGTTCATCGACGCCGCCCGGGAAAACGGGACGTATCAGGGCCTCCGCCAGCCCGTCGTCATCGATCGCAAGCCGTTCGCCGAGGAACTCAAGGGTAATGTCGAGATCAAATCCGCCACGATCGAATACCGACGGAAGGCCCCCCGGAAGTGACGAGGAGGGAGCGGCTCCCGCGGCCCGGCCAAGGCGTCGCCGCCTCGCCATCCGGGTCGCGGCGGTCTCACGCTGGATCCACATTTATCTGTCGATGTTCGGCCTGGCGGCCGTCCTCTTCTTCAGCGTGACCGGCATCACCCTGAACCACCCGAACTGGTTCTTCGGCGAGGCCGAGCGCAGCGTGCAGGCCGAAGGGGAGGTCGACGCCAGGTGGCTGCACGTCGACAACCCGGCATCTCCCTCGCCTTCGAGCGAACCGGACCCGGCGGGCGGGGTCGCGAAGCTGGAGGTCGTCGAGCATCTCCGCAAGGCCCACGACATCCGAGGGGCCCTGACGGAGTTCCGCGCGGACGACCGGGAATGCGTCGTGACGTTCAAGGGGCCGGGCTACTCCGCGGACGCATTCATCGACCGGGAATCGGGCCGATACACCGTCACCCAGTCGTTCCACGGCCTGATCGCGGTCATCAACGACCTCCACAAAGGCCGAGACACCGGCCCGGCCTGGTCGCTGGTGATCGACCTGTCGGCCGCATTGATGACCCTCATCTCCCTGACGGGCCTCATCCTGCTCTTCTACCTGAAGCTCAGGCGCCTCCCCGGAGTGGTCGTGGCCCTGGTCGGCACGGCCGTCGTCGTGGCGGTCTACCTGTTCGGGGTCCCTTGATCGGACCTCCTCCCCAAGTTCCTCGTGACTTTGTGCCTTTGTCCTGAAGCGAGTCCTCCCGCCCTATCACAAGGACCGTCGAACCCGTTGATTTGAGGAGGGCCAGCGGTTAGCTTTTGGGTCGTTACCCTCGTGGTTATCTGGAAGTCCCCGCTCCATTTGCAGGATACGCCCCCATGGGAGCCGACGCCCGTCTGGCCGAGTTGAAGTTGGAACTGCCCACCGCCCCCAAGCCCGTGGCCACGTACGTGACGGCCGTCCGGCAAGGCGACCTGCTCTATGTCTCCGGGCACGGCCCGCTGAAGTCCGACGGCACGCTGATCACCGGCAAGCTCGGCGCGGACATGGACCTCGCCGGCGGTATCGTCGCCGCGAGGCAGACCGGCCTGGCGATCCTGGCGACCGTCAAGGATCACCTCGGCTCGCTCGACAAGGTCGTCCGCGTCGTCAAGACCCTCGGCCTGGTCAACAGCTCGCCCGACTTCCCCGACCACCCCAAGGTCATCAACGGCTACTCCGACCTCATGGTCGAAGTCTTCGGCGAGCCAGGCCGAGGCGCCCGCTCCGCCTTCGGCGTCGCGGCCTTGCCCGGCGGCATCGCGGTCGAGATCGAAGTGATCCTCCAGGTCAAAGATTGAGACCGGAGAGATTGGGTCAGAAATTGATCCACAGATGACGCGGATCGGCACAGATTAAAATTAGTAATTGAGTGCCTGTCTTGAAACCCGGTTTTTAAGAAAAAACCGGGTTTCGGCAATGGCTCTGACCGAAGCTTGCCAGGGTCGTGACATCCAGAGGAACCCAACCATTGTCCCGGGCCGGACGACTCCAGGGACGGACGTGCTTGATCGTCGGTGGGACGGGAGGGATCGGCCTCGCGTCGGCCCGACGGTTCCTGGAAGAAGGGGCACGCGTCGTCGTCTCCGGGCACGAGGCCGGTGCGACCCATGAGGCCGTCGAGGCATTGTCCCCACTCGGGCCGTCCTGGGGGCTCGTCGCCGATGTCCGCGACGGCGAGGCGGTCGAGGGCCTGTTTGACGCGGCCCTGGAACGGCTCGGGGGTCGGCTCGACATCCTGTTCCACGTCGCCGGGATCAGCGGGCGGCGATTCGGAGATGGGCCGCTCCACGATTGCAGCGAAGACGGCTGGGACGTCGTGATGGAGACCAACGTCAAAGGGCCATTCCTCACCAACCGCGCCGCCGTGCGCCGGATGCTCGCGCAAGATGTCGACGTGCATGGGCTGCGGGGGACGGTCCTGAACATGGGGTCGGTCCTGGGCTGGTCGCCATCGCCCGAGCTCTTCGGGACGTTTGCGTATGCCGCGGGGAAGGGGGCGGTCGTCGCGATGACGCTCGCCGCCGCGGCCCGGTATGCCGGTGACCGGATCCGGTTCAACCTGATCGCGCCGGGGTTGATCGACACCCCGATGGCCTCGAGAGCGGTGGGGAACCCGACGATCCGAGGCTACCTCGCCACGAAGCAACCGCTCGCCGGCGGCCCGGGATCTCCCGAGGACTGCGCCGAGGGGGCCCTTTATCTCTGCGAACCCGCCTCTCGATTCGTCACCGGTGCCGTGGTCAACGTCGACGGCGGCTGGTGCGTCTCCGAAGGCCAGTATCCGCCCGGGACGTCGCGATGACCGACCCTTTACAGCCTCCTTCCACGACTTCTTCTCCCGACGTCTTCACCCAGTATCTCGCGGCCGTCCGATCGGCGATCGACGCCATCGAGACGACGCAGTTGCCCGCGATCCGCGACGCCGCCGAGCGGTTCGCGCAGTCGATCCTGGCCGGGCGACTTGTCCACGTCTTCGGCACCGGGCATTCTCGGATGGCCGTCGAGGAGATGTTCCCCCGTTATGGCTCGTTCCCCGGCTTCCACCCGATCGTCGAGTTGTCGATGACCTTCCACAACCCGGTCGTCGGCGCGAACGGGCAGCGGCAGGCGATGTTCCTGGAGAACGTCCAGGGGTTCGGACCGGTCCTCTGGCGGAACTACGTCACGACGCCCGCCGACTCGCTCCTGGCGATCTCCACCAGCGGCTGCAACGCCGTGACGATCGACGTGGCGCTCGAGGCCAAGCGGCTCGGGATGTTCGTGGTCGCCCTGACCTCGCTACCACATGCGCGGGTCTCGAGCTCGAAGCACGAGTCAGGCCGCAAGCTGTACGAGGTGGCCGACATGGTGCTCGATCAGGGGGCTCCGGCCGGCGATTCGGCAGTCTGGGTCGAAGGGCTCGAGGATACCCCCGTGGCCCCGATCTCGAGCGTCTCGGGTTGCACCGTCATCAACCTGCTCAAGGCCGAGGTGGCCCGCCGACTGACCGAAGCCGGCGAACCACCGAAGGTCCTCACGGCCGCCTGCCACCTCGGTGCGGAGCGGGCCCGCGAGCTCTTCGAGGCCACTTACGACGACTATCGTCGGCGGGTCGGCGTCCTCTATCGTTGAGCCTCGAATGCGGGGCAGGAGTGCCCCGGCTACCCCGCGAGATCGAGCAAGGCTCGTCTGGAAGTCGACCACAATCCGCTCGATGGCCGAGCCGGTCAGTTGCCGAACCGGTTCCGGGAGATCTTCTTGTAGAGCACCAATTGCGAGAGCACCAGGCTCTTGTCCGTCAGGTCAACCGGGGTGAGGAAGACGACGTCCCCCTTCTCGGCGAACGAGGCCGCCCCTCGCGTGACCTGGGTAATCGTGAAGGCTCCCGAGTTGTCGGGGACGACCGTCGCGATGTTGTTGCCCGGGGTGCCGAGCGACAGGGGGTTGAGCTGGAGGGCGTTGCCGACGACGTAGAGCTGGCCCGGGATCCCGTTCCCCCCCGGGCTGATCGGGTAGGCCCAGCCATACTGGACGTTCTGGCTGGCGATGTCGAATGTGTTCATCATCCGGTTGAACGTCGGGTCGATCGTGGTCAAAACCCCGTTGGTGGTCGGGAGGATGCTCTTGGACGTGGCCGAGACGAGGGTCTGGTCCGAGCCCTCGTAGATGTCGATGTGGTCGGTCCGGACCGTGTTCGAGCCGAGGTCCATCCCAATCGCCTCGACATATGACCGGGGTGTCAGGGCCTCGAGCGAGGAGGGCCAGCGGACGAGGTACTGGCTGACCCGTTCCCAGGCGATCGGGAACTGCTGCCCCTCATGGTTCTGGACCACGAGCCATTTGGCGTTGGACATGATCACTTCCCCCCACGCCCCGCGCGGGGGAGGAGGGGGCAGGGGGGTGAGGCCGCCCGCCGTCAGGTTCTGGTACGGGCCGGGGAAGTTCTGGGCGAAGACCGACGACGATGGCCAGGCGAAGGCGGCCACGGCCAGGAGCACCAGACCGACTCGAGCCCGGGAACCCACTGCGATCTTCATGGCCCTTCCCTCCGACGGTAGGATCTTCGCGCCGATCCGGATCGCGGTCGAGACGCCGGCACGGTACACCCGTTGCCGTTCCGATATGGATATTTTCGAAATCGCAATATAGCCGAACAGCCTGCGAGAATCGAGGCCCATCGCGTCCGCATTGGCGTTGCCAGCCGCGCGGTTGAGGATTACACTCAAAGGTTCGCAACCTGAAGGAAACGGGAACGACCTCGGCCATGTTCGACGACTTACAGAAACGCCTTTCCTCAGCCTTCGGGCGATTCCGCGCGCGCGGCCTGCTCACCGAGGCCAATATCCAGGACGGCCTCCGCGAAGTCCGCACCGCGTTGCTCGAGGCAGACGTCAACTACCAGGTCGTCCAGGACTTCATCAAGCGAGTCGGCGAGAAGGCCGTCGGCCAGCAGCTCATCAAGGCCGTCCGTCCCGAGCAGCAGTTCGTCAAGATCGTCCACGACGAGCTCGTCGAGCTCATGGGGCCCGTCGACCCGGCGATCCGGTTCGAGAAGTCCGGGCCGACGATCATCATGCTCTGCGGCCTCCAGGGGTCGGGCAAGACGACGACCTGCGGCAAGCTCGCCCGGCTGCTCGCCGCCCAGGGCCGCAAGCCCCTGCTCGTCGCGGCCGACCTCCAGCGCCCCGCCGCCATCGAGCAGCTCAAGGTCGTCGGCCAGCAGCTCCAGGTCCCCGTCTTCAGTCAGGCCGAGTCGAACCCGGTCAAGGTCTGCCAGGATGCCCTCGCCGAGGCCAATCGCCAGGCCCGCGACACGATCATCCTCGACACCGCCGGCCGGCTCCACGTCGACGACGCCTTGATGGCCGAGCTCCAGCAGATCGAGAAGAAGGTCAAGCCCCACCACGTCTTCTTCGTCTGCGACGCCCTGACTGGGCAAGACGCCGTCGCCTCCGCCGGCGAGTTCAACAAGGCGCTCGAGCTCGACGGCGTGATCCTGACCAAGCTCGACGGCGACGCCCGCGGTGGTGCCGCCCTGTCGGTCCGCAAGGTCACCGGCGTCCCCGTCAAGTTCGTCGGCAAGGGGGAGAAGCTCGACAAGCTCGAGCCGTTCGACCCCGAACGACTCGTCGGCCAGATGCTCGGCATGGGCGACATCGTCGGCCTGGTCGAGGCCGCGCAGTCGGTCATGGACCAGGAAGAGGCGATCCGGCAGCAGGAGAAGCTCGCCAAGGGGAAGTTCGACCTCAACGACTTCCGCCAGCAGATCTCCCAGATGAAGAAGATGGGGTCGGTCCGCGACCTGATGGGCAAGATCCCCGGGCTCAACCAGATGCCCGTGAACTTCGACGAGATCGACGCCGACGGCGAAGTTCAGCGGATCCAGGGCATCATCGACAGCATGACGCCCGACGAGCGCCGGGACCCCGACAAGATCGACATCTCCCGCCGCCGCCGCATCGCGGCCGGCTCGGGCGTCGACCCCTCGGATGTCTCGGGGCTCGTCAAGCAGTTCGACGCCATGGCGGCGTTCGTCAAGCAAATGTCCCAAATGAGCATGCTTGACAGGATACGCGCCATGACCGGCCTCGGCAAGGCCGGCGCCTTCAACCCCGGCGCCCGCCTCGTCGCCCCCAAGCAGGGCACGGGCAAGCGGCTCACCCCCAAAGAACGCGAGAAGCTCCGCAAGCAACGCGAGAAAGAAGAACGCAAGCGTCGCCGCGATGAACGCGGGAAAGAAGCTTGATTGTGTGGGGAGAGAGCCACAGAATTTTTAGCCACGGATGAAACACGGATGGAACACGGATAAGACAAAACAAGAAAAGCCAGTTAGAGAAATAAGATGGATCTCGAGCACCGGCAGATCACCGAGGAAATCATCGGTGCTGCGTTTGAGGTTCATCGAGTTTTGAGATACGGCTTTTTGGAAAAGGTTTATCAGAAGGCGATGCAGGTTGAGTTGGTGAGGCGTGGGCTTAGGGCCGAGTTGGAAGCGAAGATCAAGGTGAATTACAAGGGGGCCGTTGTTGGAGACTATCAAGCCGACCTTTTCGTTGACGAGCAAGTGATTGTCGAGCTCAAAGTCGCCAAGACCTATAACACAGAGGATGAGCCCCAGCTTCTTAACGAATTGAAGGCGACGGGTGTCAAAATTGGCCTCCTGATCAATTTCGGACGAACCAAAGTTGAGTTTTACCGTTTTGTCTTTTAAATATCTTTTCTCTTGCTCTTATCCGTGTTTCATCCGTGTTCAATCCGTGGCTAAATTGTCTTCGTCTGTGGCTTACAGTCTGTTAGTCCGTGGCTCACTGACTGTTCGATAGGGAATGGAGCGGGTGCTTTAAGCCCGTGACGCGAGGCCGCCGTAGGCTCGGGACCGGCCTCGTCCCGGAGGGTGAGAAGTCAGGTGAGTGGGGTTCCCGAAGGACTTGCCATGCGTCCGAGCCGAGGCTTTGTTTGAGGAGAGATTCGAGTGGTCCGTCTTCGCATGAAATCGTTCGGTCGTCGACATCGCCCCTTCTTCCGCATTTGCGCGATGGATTCCCGCAGCCCTCGAGACGGGCGTGCGATCGAGGAACTGGGGCTCTACGACCCGATGGTCCGCAACCTCGAGGCCCGCGCCGTCCTGGAGGTCAGCCGGATCCGCTACTGGCTGTCGGTTGGCGCCCAGCCGAGCGAGAAGGTCCAGGCGATCCTGAACCGCCATGGCGTGACCAAGCCCGCGCCCGGTGAGCCCTGGCAGCTTCCCGAGCCGCCGGCCGCTGCCCCTGCCGCGGCTCCGGCTCCGGCTCCGGCCGCTACCCTGGCATCGCCCCCGGCGACCTCGTAACCCCGGCACCCGACGACAGACGAACCGATGTCCGCCCCTGTGCTCCGTTTCGACCTGCTGACCCTGTTCCCGGCGCTCTTCGACGGATTCCTCGGCGAGAGTATCCTGAAGCGCGCCATCGACCGGGGATTCGTGGACGTCCGCCGCTGGGATATCCGCGACTGGGCCGAGGGGAAGCACAAGCAGGTGGACGATCGGCCGTTCGGGGGAGGACCCGGCATGGTCCTGATGGCACCCCCGACGGTCGCGGCCGTCGAGGCCGTCCGGGCCGCCGCCGATCCCCCGGGCCGTCTGATCGCCATGACGCCCCAAGGCCGAAGGCTCGACCAGGAGAAGGTCCGCGAACTCGCCCGAGAACCGAGGTTGATCCTCCTCTGCGGGCGTTACGAAGGGTTCGACGAGCGGATCCTGGAAGCCCTCGAGCCGGAGCGTCTGTCGATCGGCGATTACGTCCTCTCGGGGGGTGAGGTCCCGGCCATGGTCGTCGTCGACGCCGTGACCCGGCTCATCCCCGGGGTCCTCGGCGACGCCGAGAGCGCGGTCGACGAGTCGTTCGGGCCCGACGGCGGACTCGAGTATCCCCACTACACCCGCCCCCGCGAGTTCCGCGGGCGTGCGGTCCCCGAAATCCTCCTCGGCGGCGACCACGCCGCGATCGCCCGGTGGCGGAAAGAACATCGACGATGAGGGCGGCCTCGACGGCGACGCTCGGTAGACATGCGACGGTGGGCCGCATCGACGGCCCCGAGAGCCGGGCCCCTAGACCTAGGCCCAGGCGCCCGTCGTCATCGTCTCCCGGTAAGGCCCGCGGTCGGACGCCCCCCTCTCATGATTACTCCAAGGCAGAAGGAAAGGGCTGAGCCATGCAAAATCATCTGATGGAGACGGTCGAGCGCTCGAGCATGAAGGAGACGATCCCGAAGTTCGAGATCGGCGACACCGTGGACGTCCACGTCCGGATTCTGGAAGGCGAGAAGGAGCGCATCCAGATCTTCAACGGCGTCGTCATCGCTCGCTCGGGCACCAAGACCCGCGAGATGTTCGTGGTGCGCCGGATCGTCCAGGGCGAGGGCGTCGAGCGGAAGTTCCCGGTCCACTCGCCGCGGATCGCCGACATCGTCGTGAAGCGGTCGGGCAAGGTCCGTCGCGCCAAGCTCTATTACCTCCGCGAGCGTTCGGGCAAGGCCGTTCGCCTCAAGGAGCGCTTCCCGGGCGGCAAGACGACCATCGCCGAGGCCAAGGCCGCCAAGGCCGAGCGACGCGCCAACAAGGCCGCGGCCAAGAAGGCCAAGGCCGATGCTGCCGCCGCCGCCAAGGCCGGCTCATGAGCGCCCCCCGTCGACGTTGACGGCGAATCTTTATCGAACGAGCCCGACGCGCGAGGACGAACCGTCCTCGCCGTCGGAGCCATCCGACGCCTCGACCTCGGGCATCCGCCTCGAAGGCCGGTCAAGCGGGCCGATCGGCGTCCCTTCGACGGGGACGCCGACCTCGCCTTCTCGCGCGAGCCCCTTGAGGGACCGGACCATCCCCTGGCCACGCCCGAGTTCCGATCATCCTGCGTCGAGAGATCCCGCCACGCTCTATACTCCGTCCGAAGTACGTACGGACCGGCCTCGCCAACCAACCAGACCTTCGCGTGACAGGTCAAATCGTTACGTTTGATGACCTGGAAGGTGGCGGCACGGGTTGTCATGACCCGGCCTAAAATCCGGGCTCACTTTGCAAAACACAGGGGTCCTCCGGGAGTCAGTGACGACTTCCGGGGAGTGGTCGTCGCCGTCGACCACGTCGGAACCCTGATTGAGAACGCCAATCGCTTGCATCGCGTAAAAACGTCGGGATTTCACCGTCCCGTCTTCTGTGGCCGGCCTCTGTGAGGCCGTCGCTCCGGTTCGTAGTGACGGGAAGGGAAGGAAGAAGAGCCGGCCTCGAAGCGGCCAACGACAGAAATGGGATCTCCGCAAGGCGTGAGAAACACAAACGAGAGGCGCTCTCGATGTAACGCAGGGTTCGGGACGGAGAAGTCCGGCCCGAGACACTCCGAGCTCATCTTGAAGCCGCAGGCTTCGACCTCAGCGAAGGCGAACACACCAACCCATCAGTGAATTCGTGTGGTCACACTTAGGTGTCAATGTGCAGCACGTCAAAAAAAATCTCTTGCTCAATGCGATGTTTCTCGGTTATGAAGGAATGGCGGTTCCTCCCCTTTATCAAAACGACCCAGACTACCACAGAATCCGCCCTTCACTCCGACGCGCCCGGACCGGGGCGCAACGTCGACTCCTCACGGCATGCTGCCGTCTGCGTGCGTTAGACTATCACCGGCAGGTTGCGCTCCGGCGCGTCTCCCGGCACCGCCCCTCCCATCGACGGGCCGCGAATATGCCGAACCATAGGTCCTTGCGAACCTTGCGTTCGATCCGCGATCGCCTCGTACCCACCTCGCTATATTTTCTCATCACCCTACCGATTTACTACGCGTTGGTCCTCTGGCTCCAACCGACCACGGGGTTGAGCATCCGGGCGATCGGGTTCCTCGTCGTCCTCCCGCCGGCATGGACCTGGGGGTTGGGCTCGAGCGTGGCGGCGATGGCCGCGATCCACTTGACCAACACGGCCTTGGATGAGGCGCTGGGGAGACCCTCTTCCCTGTTCGCCGCGGAAGGCCTGCCGCCGCTCGTCGCATCGATGGGGATCGCCCTGCTGATCCGGAGGTTGCGAGTCCTTGGGGATCAGGTGAAGCAAGGGCTGCACGAACGACTGCGAGTCGAAACCCGGGCGAGAGAGTCGGAAGCCCAGGCCAGGGAGTCGGAGTCGTGTTACCGCCAGATGTTCGAGGGCAACCCCCAACCGATGCTGATCCTCGACGCGGTGACGCAGATGATCCTCTCGGCCAACGCCGTCGCCGTCGCCCAGTACGGATTCGAGCTGGAAGCCCTTCGGTCGATGACCTTGGCGGACCTGGCCCCTCCGGATGACCGCCCCTGGCCCGACGAACCTCGGCCTTGGCCGGTCGCCGCCGGGTTGCGGAGGCATCGCAAGAATGATGGGACCGTCATCGATGTCGAGATCACGACCCACGACTTCCCGTTCGAGGGGAATAAGGCCCGGCTCGCGCTCGTGCAGGACGTCACCGAGCGGGTCCGCACCCAGGAAGCGCTCGAGCATCAGGCCCACCACGACGCCTTGACCGGCCTGCCGAACCGCGTCCTGCTCCGGCGCCAGGCCGAACGATCGATTGCCTTGGCCCGGGACACCGGCGAACCCTTCGCCCTGCTGATGATCGACCTCGACCGATTCAAGGAGATCAACGACACCCAGGGGCACCACCACGGCGACGTCGTGCTCCAGGTCGTCGGCCGTCGTCTCCGCCATGCGATGCGCGACTCGGACGTCACCGCCCGGCTCGGGGGGGACGAATTCGCCATCCTGCTCGCCGGAGTCACGGAGGCCGAGGCGACCACGGTCGCGGGGCGGGTGCTCGAGTGCCTGTCGCAGCCGATCACGCTCGACGGCCAACCCGTCGACGTCGGGGCGAGCATCGGAGTCGCCGCCTTCCCCGAGCACGGCGGGGACTACGACGAGCTGCTCCGACACGCCGACGCGGCCATGTATACCGCAAAGCATTCCGGAGGGGGAATCGCCGCCTATACTTCCGGTTGCGACCGATCCTGGGCCCCTCGGCACTCCATGGAGGGGGAATTGCAGCGCGGGATCGAGGACGGCGAACTTGTGCTCCACTACCAGCCCAAGCTCGACCTGCGGACCGGACGCATCCTCGATGTCGAGGCCCTCGTCCGGTGGCGGCACCCGCGAGAGGGGCTCCTCCCCCCCGCGCAGTTCATCCCGCTCGCCAGGCGGAGCGGCCTGATCAAGTCGCTGAGCCTCTGGAGCCTCAAAGCGGCCGTGGGGCAGACAAGGGTCTGGCAACGCTCGGGGCTCAACCTCGTCGTCTCGGTCAATCTGCCGGTCTCGAGCGTCCAGGACCTCGGGCTCGTCCCCGCAATCCAGGATCTGCTGGACCGTTGCGACGCCCTCGCTTCCTGGCTCACGATCGAGATCACCGAAACGGTCATGATGGAAAACCCCGACCGCGCGAGGATCGTCCTCGGGCAACTCCACGACCTGGGGATCAGGATCGCGGTCGACAACTTCGGGACGGGGCATTCCTCGCTCGTCTATCTGAAAGATCTGCCGATCGACGAGCTGAAGATCGACCGGTCGTTCATCAAAGACCTCGCGATCGACCCGACCACCGCGGCGATCGTCCAGTCGACTCTCGAGCTTGGGCGAAAGCTGGGCGTACGGGTCGTCGCCGAGGGGGTCGAGACGCAGGAGACGCTCGACCGGCTCACCGCGATGGGCTGCGATGCCGCCCAAGGGTTCCTGATCAGCCGTCCGCTCCCCGCCGACGAGCTCACCGCCTGGCTCGGCCGGCCGCGGAGGGACCGCGACATCCTCGCCTCGCCGACGAGCTCCCCACGCAGATCCGTGCCAATGCGACTCCCCTGCGAAGCCCCCGCCAGCCTGCCCCACGAGACTCCTGCCATCGCCAGCCAGACGTCCCGGGACGGACTGGTCCCCGACTGAACCCTCCCCATCCGATCCTGGGCCGGCCGCGTTTCCTCCGCCGCTCAAGCCAGGGCGACAGGCTGAGGCTGCTCCCGGCGCCCCCCCGTCTCGGAAGGGTCGGTCGCTTCGGCCTCTACCGTGGCGACGTGCCCCGGGCCTCGCCCGAAGAGGAGGTAGAGGACCGGCAGCGCGAGCATCGTCAGGAACGTGTCGCAGGCCATGCCGAAGACGACCACCGTCGCCAACGGTCGCTGGACCTCGGCCCCGACGCCCGTCGAGAGCATCATCGGCACGAACCCGAGCGCGGCGACGGTCCCCGTCATCAGGACGGGGCGCAAGCGGGCGAGCCTCGCCTGCTCGATGGCCTCGCGTTTCGGGACGCCATGCGCCATCCGGTCCCGGATCGCGCTGACGAGCACCAGCCCTTCGAGCATCGAGGCCCCGGCCAGGGCCACGAAGCCGACCCCGGCCGAGATCGTGAACGGCAGGCCTCGGATCCAGAGTCCGAAGACGCCGCCGACCCTCGCGAACAGGACGCCGCTGAAGATCATGAGCGCGTCCCGCCACGACCCGAACGTCAGGTAGAGCAGGCTCAAGATCAAACCCAAGGCCAGCGGGACGACGATCAGCAGCCGACGCTCGGCGCGGATCATGTTCTTGAACTGGCCCCCCCACTCGATCGTGGTATCGGGAGGGAGCGCCACCTGCCGGGCGATCGTCCTCTGAGCCTCCTTGACGAACGAGCCGAGGTCGCGACCCCGGACGTTCGCCTGCACGACGATCCGACGACGCCCCCACTCTCGCTGGATGGTCGAGGGACCGGTCGTCTCCACGACCCGGGCCAGGCGCGTGAGCGGGAGGCGTTGGCCGTTGGCGGTCGGGATCAGGATCGCCTCCAGGGCCCTGGCATCGTCCCGGTACGAGGCGGGGAGGCGGACGACCAGGGGGAACCGTCGGTTCGGCTCGAGGACCTCGCCGACCTCGATTCCTCCGGCCGCCTTGACGGTCTCGAGGACCTGGCGCGCGGAGACACCGTGCCGAGCGAGGGCGTCGCGGTCGACCTCGACGCGGAGCACGGGCAGGCCGGTGATCTGCTCGGTGCTGACGTCGGCCGCCCCCCGGATCTGCTTGACTACGCGCTCGATCTCGGCGGCCTTGGTCTTGAGCACCTCGATGTCGTCGCCGAAGAGCTTGATCCCGAGGTCGGCCCGGATCCCCGCCAGCATCTCGTTGATCCGGAGCTCGATCGGCTGGCTGTACACCGCACGCATGCCCGGTAGGGTCTCGGTCACCTTCGACATCGCCTCGACGAGCTCGTCCTGTGTCGTGGCCTTCCTCCAGCGGTTTCGGGGCTTGAGCGTGACGTAGACGTCGGTCACCTCGAAGCCCATCGGGTCGGTCGCGACTTCGGCGGTCCCCGTACGGCTCCAGATCCGGTCCACCTCGTCGGGGAACTCTTCCTTGAGGAGCGCTTCGATGCGCGTCCCGTACTCGAGCGACTCCTCCAGGCTGATGCTGGCGAGCCGGATCGTATTGATGACGATCGTCCCTTCGCCGAGCCTCGGCACGAACTCCGAGCCGAGGCTCAAGCCCAGGATCGTCGTGGCCACCGTGATCGAGCCGACGAGGATCAGCGTCGCCCACGGGAACCGCATCCCGAGATGCAGGAGCGGCCTGAACAGGAACTGGGCCGCGCGGTCGACGATCGTCTCGCGGTCGCGGACCTTCCTCGGGAGGCCGAGCGACGCAAGGACGGGCATCAGCGTGAGGGACAGCAGCATCGACGCGGCCAGCGCGAAGACGACGGTCAGGGCCATCGGCCGAAAGAGCTTCCCCTCGATCCCCTCCAGGGTCAGGATCGGGAGATACACGATCATGATGATGAGCTCGCCGAACATCGTCGGCTTGCGGACCTCGACGGCGGCGTCCCGGATGACGTCGAGTTTCGTGCGATCGGAGCGGTCGTGGGCGAGCCGCCTGACGCAGTTCTCGACCATGACGACGGAGCTGTCGACGACCAGGCCGAAGTCGATCGCGCCGAGGCTCATGAGGCTCCCCGCGATGCCGATGCGTTCCATCATCGTGACGGCGAAGAGCATCGACAGTGGGATCGCCGAGGCGACGATCAGCCCGGCGCGGAGGTTCCCGAGGAACGCGAAGAGGACCGCGATGACGAGGAGTGCCCCCTCGAACAGGTTCCGCTCGACGGTCTCGAGGACGCGGTCGACGAGTTGGGTCCGCTGGTAAACAGGCACGATGTCGACGCCCGGGGGGAGCGACCGGCGGACCTCGTTAACGGCCTGGTCGAGCGCCCGGGTGACCTCCCTCGAATTCTCCCCCATCCGCATGAACGCGAGCCCGAGGACGACCTCGCCCTTGCCGTCGGCGGTGACGCCCCCGCGTCGGATCGCGTGGCCCTCGACGACCTCGGCGACGTCGCCGACGCGGATCGGCACGCCGTCCCTCGCCGTGATGACGATCTTGGCGATCTCGTCGATCGAGCGGGCCCGTCCGACCCCCTGGATCAGGCTCGATTCCCCGGCCCTCGTCACGTAGCCGCCACCGACGTTCTTGTTGTTCTCGCGCAAGGCTCGCGTGACGTCGTCGAGCGTCAGGCCGTACTTCGCCAGCTTGATCGGATCAGCAAGCGCCTCGAACTGCTTCGTCAGGCCTCCCCAGGGGTTCACCTCGGCCACGCCGGGGACGCGCCGGAGCCTCGGGCGGATCACCCAGTCCTGGATCGAACGGAGCTCGGCCAGGTCGCGCTCGGGGTCTTCGCTGGTGATGATGTAGTGGTAGACCTCGCCCAGGCCGGTCGCCACCGGCCCCATCGTGGGGTCCTCGATCCCCTCGGGGAGCTTCGCCTCCCCCAGGCGTTCGTTGATCTGCTGGCGCGCGAAGTAGACGTCGGTCCCGTCTTCGAAGATCGCGACGACCTGCGACAGGCCGAACTTCGAGATCGAGCGGACCTCGGAGAGCCCCTTGAGCCCCCCCACGGCCAGCTCGACGGGGAAGGTGATCTGCCGCTCGACTTCCTCTGGGGAGAGCTCGGGCGCGACCGTGTTGACCTGCACCTGGACCGGCGTGGTGTCCGGGAAGGCGTCCATCGGCAGCCGGATAGCCGCGCGGGCGCCGAGGACGACCAGGATCGCCCCCAGCAGCAGGACGGCGAAGCGGTTCTTGAGGCTGAAATCGATCAGCGCATTGAGCATCGCGGGCATCCTCCGTTCGTCGGCGTCGCGAGGGTCATTCGCAACAGCCGGCGCCGATGGCGCCCTTCATGATCTCGGTCTTGAGCAGGAACGCCCCCTTGGTGACGACGCGCTGGCCCGGCTTGAGGCCCCAGGCGATCTCGACGACGTCGCCCCGGTCGGACGCCTTGGTCATGACTCGCTGGGCCCGATACCGGCCCACCTCCGCCTCGGGGAGGAAGACCACGTCGGCCCCGTCCTTGTTCTGCACGGCGAGCTTGGGGACCACGACCGCCTTGTGCTCGTCGCCGACGCGGATCTCGGCCCTGCCGAATTGGTTGGCGCGGAGCCGGCCCTGGGTGTTGACGAGCTCCGCCCGGATCCGGGTCGTGCGGGTCGTCGGGTTGACCTCGGCCCCCGCCCAGGTCACCTTGCCTCGGTAGGAGGCCCCTTCCTTCTTCGGGTCGGCGCCCGAGATCGTGAACGTGACCTCCTGGTCGGGCGCGACCTTGGCAAGGTCGCTCTCGTACACGTCGACCCAGAGCCACATCTGCAACGTGTTCGCGATCGTGAAGAGCTGGCTGGTCTCCTGGATCGCCTCTCCTTTGACCGCGTGTCGCGCCACGACCCAGCCGTCGATCGGGGCGACGATGTCGAGCACGTTCCGGGTGTCGCGGGCCTTGAGCACGTCCGCGAGCTGCGCGTCGTCGAAGCCGAGGTTGCGGAGCTTCTGCTCCGCGTCCATCGCCCCCGCCTGCGCCTGGTTCAGGGCGGTGAGCATCTCCAGCTCCGCCTTGCCCGCGACGGCCCCCGTACGCGTCAGGGCCTGCGTCCGGTCTGCGGTCGCCTGGGCGAGCTTCACCGACGCATGCGTCGAGATGAGCTGCGTCTTCGCGGCGCTGACCGCGGCCGCGTCGACGACGGCGAGCACATCCCCGCGTTTAACGGCCTGTCCCAGGTCGACACGGACCTCGCGGAGGAACCCGGAGACCCTCGGGTTGACCTCGGCGTAGTGGTTCGCGTCGTACGCCGTCTCGGCGTTGGCCACGAGCCGGTGGGCGTGGGTTTCCTCCGTCACGAGCGCCGTCTGGAGCCCGATCTGGCGGACGAGCTTGCCCGAGGCGAGCTTGACCGTCGGCAAGGGCTGCCGGCATGCCTTGGCCGCCTCTGCCGAGGCCATGGAGGAGGATCCGCCCGCGACCTTCTCCGCGAGGCACTCGGCGCACTCGAGCTCCGGCTTGTTATGCGAAGCACACCATCCGTCGTCCGGCTCCGCGGTCGACGCCGAGGGCGCCAGGCCACAGTCGACGCAGAACGCCTTGGGGAGCCCATGCCCCTTCGGACACATCTCGATCTTATAAGCCTCGCGGACCTCGGCATGGCACTTGGTGCAAATGTCCTCGGGGATGTTGCCGTGCTCCTTGCAGAGCATCAAGGTCTTCTTGAGTTCTTCGTGGCAGATCGTGCAGAACTTCTCCGGCACCCCGTGCTCTTTACAGTAGAGCCCGGCGTCTTCCGTCTTGGCCTCGCCCCCGACCGAGGCCAGCGGGCCGACCTTGGCCCACGAGGGGACCCATGCCGGCCTGGCCACGACCACCGCGGCGCCGACGATGCCGATCCCCAGCAACGCTGCAAACATGAAGACAAAAATGCGTTTCATGGAAATGATCCCCGCGCGAATGCCCCTGGACCATCACCGTCGCCTCGGGCCGACGGGCCTCGAGGGTCGAAGGTGGGATGATGACGTGGGTTTTCACGAGCCCCGGATGCGGGGCCAGGATTCGAGACGCCGGGGACACACCCCGGCGCCGTCGCGGAGGGATCTCAGCAGCGGAAATTCTGGAGATAGGCCCGCACGGTCACCGAATCACCCCAACTCGCCAGGCCGTGCAGTGTCCCCGACGTGTCGACGGGGCAGGAGAGGTGATGGGGTAGGATCGTCTGGCCGCCCAGGAGGAAGAGCGGAGAACCGAGGACGTCGAGCAAGCCGGGCAACCGGGCATCGACCGAGGGGACGGCCCCCTGACAGATGCAGTTGTCCCCCTGCTCGGGGCAAGACTCGGGGGCCTGAGAATCGCCAGGGGCCCCGTCCGCGTGCCGATGCGGCCCGTGCGCGACCTCGACCGCCCCGCAGAGCACGGGGCAGAACATCACGAGGCCGATCAGGAGGAGTGCCGCAACAGTCCGCACGGTTTCAAACCCGAGGGGTTGGTGCCATCGATGCCTATCATCAATCAATAGGCATTTCACGGCCCGAGTCAAGTCTCTTGGAGGGAACTCTCGCAACATCGATCCTCCCTCGAGAGGATAGATCGGGCCGAGGTCAATGATTCCTGAAGCCCGATCCCGAGTCAACCGGAGAATCCTGCCAGGATTCCCTGGCCCATCGCCGGATCGCCGTGACGGGAGCCCTGGTCCATATGGCCTTCGTTCCTCTGTATGCGAGCGTCGCTCTAGAATCCGAGATCCTCGCCTTCATGTGTCGCCCGGCCGATCTGCTCGACGCCGCCTCGGCGACCGTTGTACCAAAGGAGCCATCGCGTCTCGTCGAGGATCGCGAATGGCTTATAAACCGCGTCGGCGTCCCACGTGCCGGGGTCGGGGCGGAGGATCGGGTTGGCCGGATGTCGACGCCAACCGGTGAGGCCATCCTTCGAGCGGGCCACGCCGATCTGGGCGTGGTCTCGGTCTCGAAACCCGATGAAGAACATGAGGTAGCCGCCGCCATGCGGGACCACCTGGCAGGCCGTCACCCGGTCCTTCTCCCAGTCGAGGGACGGGTCGGGGCGAAAGACGGGATTGCCCTCGTGCTTGACCCAGTGGAGGCCGTCCTTGCTGGTCGCATGTCCGATGGCGTCCGGCTCGTACTGTTCGCCGCCCGAGTACCACATGCGATACAACCCGGCCTCGGCGTCGAAGATGACGTGGGGGCACATCACCGCCACCTTCTCCCAGGGCCGGTCCGCCGCGAGAACGGGCCTGTCGCTCGCACGCCTCCAGGCCTTGCCGTCCGAGCTTGTCGCATATCCGATCCAGGATTTGTCCTTCGCTTGCCCGGTGTACCACATCCGGTAGACACCCTCGTGCTTGATAACGACCGGACGGTTGATGTCGTCCTCCCAGCCCGTCTTCTCCTCGGGACCGAGGACGATTACGGGCCTGGACCACTCGACGCCGTCCTTGCTCTCCACGAGGGCAACGCTCTTCTTCGGTCGCCACGAGAACCACATGCGGTAGACATCCCCTTCCTTGAGGACCGAGATGTCGAAGCACGTCCCGAGCTCGCCGCCGAGGACCGGGCTCCTCGGCGACTTCGTCCACCCCGCGACGGTCTTGGGCGCCGCTTGATCCTGGGCCCGAACCTGGGCTTCGATCCCGAGAAGGATCCCCAGGATCGAAAGGAGGAGTATGCTGTAGAGGTTGCGACTCGATCGTTCCATCATCGAACAGCTCCAAGTTAGCGACTCTGGCGGGAGGGAGGGCGCTCAGCGGGGCTGCTCTATGGTCACCTTCGCGAGGTAATCCGGGTTCGTCACGACCCGCCCGGTCGAGCGGAGCCGGTACTCGGCGGGCGGAGCACTCTCGACCCAGCACGGGTCGCCAAGTTCGACGATCATAGCAGCTTCAAATGCCCGGTGATCGGGTCGACCCGCTCGGGGTAATCCGGCCCCACGGCGCAGCAGGTCGGCGTCGGCACGCCGTGGAACTCGGTCTTCCCCGCATCGACGCAGAGCTGGACCAGGACGCTCGACCCCTGGGCCTTCTCCACGATGGCGAGCAGCTCCGCCTCCGAGTCTACCCGGACACAGACTTTGGTGAACGCCCCTTCGAGCCAACGGCTTTCGGCCTCGGTGAAGGTGTAATCGGGCCGGCGAATGCGCCAGGCCAGCCAGATCATCGAGGCGTGTGCTCCCTGGGCAATCTCTTTGCCCCGCCTCATCCCCAGGTCACGCCGCATTACGATCACCTGCTTGGGCGCGGATTCCATCGTCGAACCTCCCTGGCGTTGTTCACTCGTCCCTGGTTGGGACAGACTCGGAGAGCTCGGGGATTGGAGAGCGCCCCCTCGATCATAAGCTCCCGATCGGTCGACGCTCCCGCCCACGAAGATGCTCGCTCAAATCCATTCCGCCGACGGCGTGTTCGATACAGCGCCGTCGAGGCGTTCCTGTTTCCTGGATTATCTCGCTCCCGAGTCCGGAGCCTGGTAGCCCGCCTTCCCCCAGACCTGCTGGTTGAAACCCGCCGAGCCCCCACGGGGGATGGTGATCGTCGTCCAGTGACTTCCCGCTAAGATCCGGGCGATCAGGACGATCTGCCCGACGTGGTAGCCGCAGTGGGCCAGCGACCTCTGGATCGCCAGCGGGACGCTGTGTGGCTCGCCCCGGATGAGGACGGTCTTGCCGACATCCGCCGCCGACAGGCTCGCCAGGGCCTCGAACAGTCGTTGCCAGCCAGACTCCCAGTAGGCGAGCAGTTCTTCCTTCGAGGCGAACGTATCGACAAACTCGTCGTCCCGGTTTCGCCAGGGCTTCTCGCCGTCGCTCGCCAGGAAATCGGTCCACCGAGAGAGAAGGTTCCCGGCGAGATGCTTCATGATGACGGCGATGCAGTTGGTCTCGGGGTCCAGGGCCACGTGCAGCTTGTCGTCGGGCAGTTGGGCCACGGCCTTATCCGCCCATCCCTTGTTGGCACGGAAGGCGGCCAGGGTGCCTTCGATCAAGGCTTTCGCCACGTCGTTCGATCCGACGACTGTCGCCGCCATCGTGGACCTCCTGAGGGGGTGGGTCGATTCCATCAAACTTGCCAGCCACTGGCCGAAGAAGCCTGGAACGCTTCCGACATTGCCGGGAGCAGCTCGGTGTCGACCGGTGGTCGTTGCTGATGACCATAGTGCCGACTCGTGCCACTCGCTAGTCCGCACCCGTTCTTGGTCGAGTCCGGCGGCCAACTCCTCCGCGACGTCCTCCATCAAGTTGAGCGGCTGGCCGGCCAGCATCATGTTCTTTTCGAGGATCTTGATAGACTCGCCGGAAATGTTTAACATAGGTTTGCCGTAATGGCCTGAGCCATCCAAGACATCCGTAAGGGGAGGATCGCGATGCCCGCCCAGCCGAGCCCTTGTCGCGGACCGCGACGGATCACGCGCCGCGAGATGGTGGAGATCGGCGGGCTGTCGACGCTCGGGTTGGGGATGACTGGGCTGCTCCGTGCCGAGGAGGCGAGGCGCCAGGCCGCGGTGTCGGCGGCGCGTCCGCGACCGAAGGCCGACGCGTGCATCCTGATTTTCCTGGACGGCGGTCCCAGCCACCTCGACATGTGGGACATGAAGCCCGATGCGCCGGTGGAGATCCGAGGCGAGTTCAAGCCGATCGACTCGACCCTGCCGGGCGTCCCGCTGAGCGAGCATCTCCCCCAACTTGCTCGGCAGATGCACCGTTGCACGGTCATCCGGTCGGCGCATCACAGCGTGAACAACGCCCATGCGGCGGCGGTGTACACGAGCCTGACCGGCCACGACCGGGGCGACGCGACGGTCCTCGTCGGCGCCGGGCCGCACGACTACCCGGCAATCGGCTCGGTGCTCGGGCTCTGTCGGCCTCCAACGACTCCCGTCGTCCCTTACGTCTCAATGCCTTATATCACGGCCGAAGGGGCCGGGGGACCGCCTCAGCCTGGCTTCTTCGGCGGCTGGCTCGGCCGGAACCGCGACCCATTCTTCGTCCTCAAGGATCCGAACGCCCCCACCTTCGGGATGCCCGAGCTGGCGCTCCCGGACGACGTCTCGACCTCCCGCTTCGGCGGCCGGCGTGCCCTGGTGCGTGACCTCGGGGCGATCCCCGTCGGCTTCGATCGGGACCGTCGCTATCGAGACCTCGACGGGTTCCAGTCCAAGGCCTTCGACATCCTGACCGCGCCCGAGACCCAGCGGGCGTTCCGGATCGACCGAGAAGACCCTAGGCTCCGTGACGCGTACGGGCGGAACATCTACGGACAGAGCGTCCTCCTGGCCCGGCGCCTCATCGAAGCAGGCACCCGCGCCGCGTGCATCTCATGGGCGCCCGACGCCAACGCGACTTGGGACACGCACGGCAACAACTTCGGGCACCTGAAGAACACGTTGTTGCCCCAGTTCGACGCCGCGATCTCGAGCCTCCTGACCGACCTGGAGGCGCGTGGGATGCTCGAACGGACCCTGGTCGTGGCCATGGGCGAGTTCGGCCGCAGCCCCAAGGTTAACGCCATGGGAGGCCGCGATCACTGGAACCACGGCTACTCCCTCCTCCTCGCCGGGGGCGGCATCAAGCAAGGTTACATTCATGGCGCCAGCGACAAGATTGGCGCCCGCCCCAAGAGCGACCCCGTCACTCCTGCCGAGGTCGTCGCCACGATCTACCACTGCCTCGGCATCCCCCACGACCTCGAGCTCCGCGACCAGCTCAACCGCCCCCTGACCGTCGTCCCCAACGGCGAGCCGATCGCCGCGGTCCTCGCCTGAGCCATTCGAACGACAACACATTGCACCGTGAGCATGGTCTCGCCTAGAATATTATTGATAATGAGGGCAACCGCTTATGAGGTGCCCCTCCTGACCGTCCCTTCTTCATCCACCGCATCGCGAGGCCGGGCGTTGCGCGTGGCGGCTCTGGAGTCATCATGGATCCGATCCACTCCTTGACCTGGCGTGTGGCCGGCATGCCCTTCGAGCTCGCGACACTTGGACATCGGGACCTCGACGTCCTCTACAAGCAGCGGCTCCTCCCCTTGGTGGGCCCGCTCGAGGCGAAGTTCCGCCGGCCGGCCGACGCGGACACACAGGCCGAGGGCCGTGCGATCGACGCGCTGTCCCGCTGCCTGGATTCGTTCCGTGCGATTCTCTCGGCTGCGCTACGCAAGGCCAGGCCGAGGATGACCGCTATGGAAGCAACGTCCCTGGTCGCTTACTATTGCGGCGACCTGAGCAGCAACGAAGAAAGCGGTATGCTCTACCGGCAGGTGCGGCTCCTGGGCGAAATCTCCCTCCCCCGCCTCGACTCCCAGCACCGCGAACGCTTCGCGTCCCTGGTCGCCCTCGCCGGCGAGTTCGAAGGCTCATCCCACTCGTCCTGATCGCAGCAAGACACATCTCTTCTCACCAATTTTTTGACTTGAGAGGGGTCCGGGCCCTATACTGGGTGTGCGTACCATCCTACGCATTGAATGGCCTGGGGGCCTTCGTAAGCCACGACGGTCGTGAAGTTCCGAACACGCCCTTTCCCCAGGCGAATTGTCAAGCCAACGCAACACGGGCCCACTTCCCGACGCTGGGAGCTCTTGGCCCTACGAGGAATGCGGCGACGTCGCCGCAATGGTGGGGTCCGCCCCGCCCCTGGCCAGGTCCTGGCAACACGCCCGATGCCCCCAACATCGGTCGTAAGAGGCCTGCCCATGGAACTTGTGCGCGAGTCTTGCTCTCGGGGGAATGGAGTCGGTTCGTGCGGGCTATGTCGGAGAATGACCCGCGGTTCTTCGAGTTCGTCTCGAAGGCGCCGCAGTGGATACGCGAAGAGTTTCAGAATCGTTCGTTTGTTCAGAGGCTCGTCGTCCCGAGGTCTCGCCGGGCGGTCCACCTCTGCGCCATGCTCTGGCGAGACGAGGTAAGCAACCCCGACCCGGCCGCATTGTTGTCGGGTGGGATCGAGCTCAAGGCGGAAATCCTCGGGCCCGCGGTCGATCGGGCCGCGGCCGGCTCGAGGCTGATTGTCCGCGGATCGCCCGAACATCGAATGATCCGAGCCGTCGCCAGACGATTACATGAATCCATGATCGCAGACCTGGGATGGAGAGACGTCGAACCCATCGCCGAGCTCGCCGACGAGCAAGCTCGTGCCACGGATGAAAATGTCTTTGTCGCGATTGAAGACGGGAAGGCGGTCGGCCTGGCAATCGCCCGCCTCTACCAAGGGGTCGTCCTCTCGTGCCAGGCCGCCGAAGAGGGTTTTCTTAAGCCCAAATGCCGATTCATCCCCCTCGCGGAAGGTACGTCGGTCCGGGCCGTCGAAGGGGTCTGGGTCGCCAAGGAGTATCGACGCCGCGGCATTGCCGGGGACCTCATCCGCGCGTTGGGCGAGGGCTTCGGGACCGATCCGAGGGATCTCGTCTACCGACTCCCGCTCACGCGTGGGGCCTTCGGCCTGATCCATCGCCTGGCGGAAGGAGAGTTCGGGGGCGTGGGCGATCTCGCCCGCGTCCACACGACGAACGAGGAGCAGGCCGAGGTCATCCCGTGCGACGTACTCACGCACGAGCGAGATCTCAGCCGGCTCGGCGTCTGACCTCGGTCGCCTCTCGGTCGTCAACGAGGTCGAGGTAAGGCTTACGCTAGGACGTCGATTCCTGAGGGATGGGTCGCGGGCCGAGCATCCCCAGCGCCTCCGCCTGCCGGCACGCATCGTGCCAGGCCTTGCTTCGCGTCAACGCCTCGGCTCGCACGACGTTCTCGCCGTTCGAGCCGTAGACGATCCAGTAGCGAGCGGCCGCTCCGAAGAACGCCGTCTCCCCGATCGTCCAGCCAGCCCCCCGTAGCCGCGCCCTTTCCTCCTCGGTGTCCGGGAGGTTCCAGGCCTCCACAGCACGCTGCCAACGGGCCAGCATGGCCTTGCGGTCCTCTCCCCCCACATCTTCGACAGCCACGGCCGTCATGAGGTCCTCGAGGATCCTGCCCCGAGTCTCTTCCTCGCTCAAGCCTTCCGTAAGGTAGCGATCGAACGATCGACGAATCGTGGCCAGGATCTCCGGGTCTGGTTCGAGGGGGGTCATGTCACCTCCTGGGAATCGCCACCCTGATGATTCACCGTCGAAGCAAACGTGGATAGTCGACGACTCCCGCGTGAAAGGAAATGCAAACAACATGCCTTTCGGATCGTCCAATCCTGATTTGTCGAAGGTCCATCGGGGCCCGACGGCTCGAACAAATCCATCGGGCATCCCGAATCGATCAACCTTGGGACACGGCCACGTCCTCTGGCCACGTCCAGCGCGAGTCGGATCGTCCCAGGATCGAGGGCCGACCGTGCGGATCGCGCCGCGTCCGCCCACCCCCCTGGATCCCGTTCAGACCCGACTTGCGTGGCGTAGAGTCTCAATTTCCGGGTCGGTTCGTCAAGCACCCGTGACAGGATGCAACACGACTCCGGACGGCAATGACACGGTAGCCCCGCTCGGCGAGACGGCAAGGGCCCTCCGCAAGCGGGCGGAAGTAAGCGGATGGTCGCCGGCCGGCTCCCGATCGCTCTCGGGCTGGCAAGGGCGCCCTGCAAGCAGATCCCAACTCATCCAACATCCACGAACAAATTAGGATACGCTCAACACTATGAGAAAATAGGGAATTTAGGGATTCGTAAGTAATCTTCGACGACTCATGGATTACGGCAGTCTCGGTCAGAAGTTAAACTTGACTCAGACTTCGGTCGGATCTCATGCTCGTTTTTGTCCCAGCCGTCGCCCCTCAGGAAACTGATGATTTCCGACACCCCGCAACCTGCGATGCCCGAGATCGACGCGAATGCGTTGCTCTCCTTCGACGTGCGTTCCGACCCGCAGCTGGTGCAGCGGTTCCGGGTCCTTGCTCGAGGGGCAACGATCGCCGTGATCGTCATCGGGATCTGCGTGCTCCTCGGTTGGGTCGCGGACATCGCCACGCTCAAGAGCCTGATCCCGGGCTACGTGAGCATGAAGGTCAACACGGCGCTAGCCTTCACCCTCGCCGGGACATCCCTCGCGATCTCGCAGGGAAAGGATCGGGAGACCGGGGCCAGGCTCGCCGCCTACCTTCTCGCGACCCTGGTGCTGTTCATCGGGTCATTGACGCTGTTCGAGTATCTCTCCGGCCTCGACCTGGGAATCGACCAGTTGCTCGCCAAGGACGGGACCACGGCCTCCGGCACCCACCACCCCGGCCGGATGGCCATCCTGAGCGCCTTCAGCTTCCTCCTGTTCGGCATCCTCCTCTTGCGGATCGGCGGGGAGCGGACGACCGACCCCCGCCCAGAGCAGGGATTGGCCTTGGGAGTGGCCGCCCTCGCGCTGATCGGGCTGGTGGGTTACTTCTACGGGGTCAGCTCGTATTACACGCTGGCCCGGTTCTCCCAGATGGCGATCCATACGGTGGCGTCGTTCCTGTTGCTCAGCGTCGGCGTGCTGGGATCCCGCCCTTCGGACGGCCTGATGAGCGTCGTGACGGTCCGTAGCGCCGGCGGCCTCGCTGCGCGTCGCCTGCTGCCGGCGACGATCCTGGTCCCCATCGTGGCAGGTTGGCTGCGGGCCCGAGTCGAGGAGATGGGCCTCATCGACGCCGACCTCGGCACCGCGCTCCTCGTGATGTTTTGTACGGTATTCTTCACCGGCCTGATCTGGATGACCGCGATCTCCCTCCACAAGACCGACGTGGTCCGGACCCACGCGCAGCAGTTGAGCCGCGAGCTCAACGGGCGCATGCGGCAAGACGCCGAGGAGCGGGCCGTCGAGCTCGAGACTTCGGGGAGGACGATCCGGGACGCCGCGAGCCAGTTGGGCACGGCCGGCGAACAACTACTGGCGGGGACGCTCCGACAGTCCGCCGACGTGCAGAAGCAGGCCGCCGCCGTCATGGAGACGATGGCGGCCGTGGGCCTCGTGAGCCAGACCGCCGAGCAGACATCGCTCCGGGCCAAGGGGGTCGGCGAGTCGGTCCAGCACACGATCGACATCGGCAAGCTCGGCCGCAAGGCGGTCGAAGACTCGATCACAGCCATCCGGGGCGTCCGCGACCAGGTGGAGACGACCGCGGGCAACATCCTCGAGCTGGCGAATCAGGCCCAGGCCATCGGCGAGATCATCTCGACCGTCCGGACGATCGCCGAGCAGACCAATCTCCTCGCGCTCAACGCCGCGATCGAAGCCTCCCGCGCCGGGACGCACGGCCGAGGTTTCTCCGTCGTCGCCGGCGAGGTCAAAGAGCTGGCCGATCGGGCGAAGCGGGCCACGATCCAGGTCAATAAGATCCTCGGCGAGATCCAGAAGGCCACCAACTCGGCCGTCCTCTCCACCGAGCAAGGCGTCCGGGCCGCGACCGAGGCCACCCGCGTCGTCTCCTCGGCGGGCGAGACGATCAAGGTTCTGGAAAACACCCTGGCGCAGACCGGCATGGTCGCGTCCGAGATCATGACCTCCGCCAAGCAGCAGACCGTCGGCATGGCCCAGATCAACCTCGCGATCCAGCACATCGAACAGACCTCGACGACCACCCTCCACACCATCCGACAGGTCGAGCACGCCGCGAAAGACCTCAACACCCTCAGCCGACGCCTCGCCGCCATCGGCGCGGGCTGAAACCGCACCACACGACGCGGAGGAGTTGGCCGATGTTCGAATTCACCATCCATTCCCTCGTCAAGCAACTTGCCGCATTGGTCCCACCTCCAGGCCGTCGACAAACAGGACGGCCCCAAGCCTCCAACCGCAAAGCCAGCGAATGCTGCGGCCTATGCCCAAGTTGCCACGAATTCATCTCCGTCGACTTCCCCTCAGAGGCCGTCCCGGTCCCATGCCCCCACTGCGGCCGGGCCATCCGTTCGCTGAAATCACTCGGAGGCTGACGACCACGGAGACTCGCATGATGCAGTGACTCGCTCGCCGGACGTGAGTCGCACGGGATGAAGCGAACGGTGTCGCGGGCGTCTGAAGCTCCGACACTGACCACCTCCCCTCGGCGCCGTGTTGGCCTTGCACGCGACACGACGAAGCTCGAGGCAGGACGCGGGTGGCCCTCCACGACGATGCCGAGCCAACCGTTCCGGAGGAACACCGCAACTCGACAAATATTTCAAACTAATACATATCAATAAATTCAGATTTTCACACAAAATCTTAGGCTCTCGACATGAACCATTTCGGCCTCGCGAATCTGGCGATCATTTTCGAAGACGAGGTTTTGCATGACGTCCAAAATCGGCTTCGACATATTATCGAAATCGACGAATGATGTTTTCCGCCATGAAAGTCAATAATGATAACGTCAAGAGTAACGACCGGCGGCGCGGAGATCCACCGACTCTGGGCTTCACCCGCCACTTGGGCCCTCCATGCCGTGAGGTTCGCCTTCCCTTTGGTCGTACTCTGCTGATTGGAGATCGGTGGCCCCGGGACGACGAATTCCAGATGCACGGCCATCCGATTGCATCTCCCCTTGGCCATTCTCTCGGGGCCACAGGCTAGCAACATTTTACAATCGTGAGTGCTTAGTGCAAAGTCTCCAAGAATGGGGGGGGCGAGTAAGGGCACCCTCCCGACGGCAGGCGAGCCGGTTCAGGCTCGCTTCGCCCAGCGGCCGGCGAGGACGCCGCAGATGACGAGTTGGAGGGGGTGGTAGATCATGATGGGGAGGAGGATCAGGCTCAGGCCCGCGTGGTGGCCGAAGATGAGCTGGGCCATCGGGACGCCCGAGGCGAGGGTCTTCTTCGACCCGCAGAAGACGGCCGCGATCCGGTCCTCGGTGGTGAAGCCAAGGCCGTTGCAGACCAGGTTGGTCGCGAAGAGGACGACGAAGAAGAGCAGGGTGGTGCCGACGAACGTCTCCGCCACCGCGTCGAGCCCCTGGCCGGTCCAGACGCCCGTCACGACCGACTCGCAGAAGGACGTGTAGACAAGTAGGAGGATCGTCGAGCGGTCGACGATGTGGATGATCTTCTTGTGGCGGGAGACCCACGCGCCCAGCCAGGGACGGGCGAGTTGGCCGACGACGAGGGGGAGCAGGAGCCAGGTCACGAGGTCGAGGATGACCTTGCCCATGGGGAGCGATCCTTCACCCCCTTCCTGGACCATCACCCCGATCCAAAGGGGGGTCAGGAAGACCCCGAGGAGGCTCGAGAGGGTCGCGTTGAAGACCGCTGCGGCGACGTTGCCCCGGGCCGCCGCGGTCATGGCGACCGAGGACGAGACGGTCGAGGGCAAGGCGCAGAGGTAGAAGAACCCGAGCCGGAGGTCGGGGGAGAGCCAACGCCCTACAAGGCCGAGCGTGGCCAGGCCCAGGGCGGGGAAGACCAGGAAGGTGAACGACTGGACGACCAGGTGGAGCGGCCATCGCAGGGTGCCGGCCTTGAGGGCCGCGAAGGAGATCGCCACGCCGTGGAGGAAGAAGAGCAGGGCCACGCCCGCCTTGTTCAGCAGCTCGGGATGGAGGATCCCGCCGTTCGCGCCGGGGCCGGGGATGAGCCAAGCCAGGACGATGGCCGCGGCCATCCCCATGAGGAACCAGTCGACCTTGAAGCGGATGGACATCGTCTCAGTTCAGGAGTGAGGGGCCTGGTGGCGTGCGACGATCGCCCTCGCCGTGCGGAGCCCGTCGACGGCGGCGCTGACGATCCCCCCCGCGAACCCGGCCCCCTCGCCGCAGGGATAGAGGCCCACGACGGCCGGGCTCTCGCGCGTCGAGGGGTCGCGGGGGATCCGCACGGGGGAGCTCCCTCGCGACTCAGGGCCGACGAGCGTCGCCCCCTTGAGGAAGAGCCCCTGGAAACGCCGGTCCATGATCGGCAGGCCGCGCTCGAGCGTCTGCAAGACGATCGGGGGCAGGATCGACCCGAGGTCGATCGGCCTGGTGCCCCTCGGATAGCTGCTCGGGACCTTGCCCCGGCTCGGGCGGTCGGCCAGGAAGTCGCGGGCCCACTGGATCGGCACGGCGTACGAACGGCCGCCGGCCAGGTACGCGAGCCGTTCCGAGCGCTGCTGGAAGTGGACCCCGGCCAGGGGATGCCGACTCCCCGTGTCTTCGGGGGTGATCGTGACGACGAGCCCGCTATTGGCGAACGGCGAGTCGTGCCGGCTCTCGCTCATCCCGTTCGTGCAGAAGTAGCCCGGCTCGCTGACGCTCGGCATGACATACCCGCCGGCGCACATACAAAACGTGAACAGATCCCTGCCGGACGCTCGCGCGACGAGATTATAGTCGGCCGCGCCCAACGCGGGGTGCTCGGCCTGGGCACCGTAGCGCGCGACGTTCACCTGCTCCTGGGGCTGCTCGATCCGGACGCCAAGCTGGAACGGCTTCGCCTCGATGGGGACGCCGCGGCGGAGGAGCATCGAGTAGGTGTCTCGGGCGCTGTGGCCGGCGGCGAGGATCGCGACCTCGGCGGCGATGTACCCCGAGCTGGTGCCCAGGCCCCGGAGTCGGCCGTCGACGATGTCGAGGTCCTCGACCCGGCAGGAGAACTGGACCTCACCGCCGAGCTGCTCGAGCTTGCGTCTCAGGGTGCGGACGATGAGCGGGAGGCGGTTCGAACCGAGGTGGGGGCGGTGCTCGTAGAGGATCGACGGCTTGCCGTGGCAATCGGCGAGGATCTCGAGCACGCGTTGGACGTCGGGTCCGGTGTTCCGGCAGGTGAGTTTGCCGTCGCTGAACGTCCCCGCGCCCCCTTCGCCGAAGAGGTAGTTGCTCTCGGGGTCGAGGGCCCCGCCGGCATCGAACCGGCGGACGTCGGCGACGCGATCTTTCACCTCCCGCCCGCGTTCGAGGACCAGCGGACGATAGCCGCCGAGCGCCAGCAGATAGCCCGCCAACAAGCCCGCCGGCCCGGCGCCGATGACGACAGGCCGATGCGACAGGGGCACCGCCCCCGGCTCGGGCCAGTCGAAATGCTCCGCCTCGTAGTGCTCGACCTTCAGGCCCCGCGACCGGCCGGCGATCTCCGCCTCGGCCTCGGCGCCCGGGACTTCGACCTCGGCCGAGTACACGAAATGCAAGTCGTCGTGCCGCCGCGCGTCGAGGCTCTTGCGGAGGATCCGCCACCGCGCGATCGCCTCGCGACCGACGCCGAGCCGCTCCGAGAGCTTCTCCGGCAGCGCAACCTCGGGCTCGTCTAGTTCCAGTCGAACGTTGGCAATCTTCAGGGACATTGGGTAATCGTCGCGAGAAGGGGATCTATTCACCACAAAGCACAAAGACACAAAGAGAGCAAATCTAAAAGCTTTTAGATCTTTTTAAAACTCCTGGCTTTCAATGCATCTTCTTTTCTTCCCTTTGTGTCTTTGTGCCTTTGTGGTGAAGAGCTCCCCTACCCTCAAGCCGTCGGTCCGAAGCAGATCAACGTAATATCGTCCGCCTGGGCGTGGCCGGCGGAGAACTCGCGGATTTCCTGGAGGATGGAGCGGCCCACGGCCTCGGGGCCGCCGGGGGACTCGGCGAGCCGTTTCAGGAGGCGGCGGTTGTCGCGAGAGTCGTAGAGTTCTTCGCGGGTGTTGCGTGCGTCGGTGACGCCGTCGGAGTGGATCACGGCGACGTCGCCGGGCCCGAGGGTGACCTCTTGCTGCTTGTAGTGCGAGCTGTCGACGATGCCGAGGGGGAACCCGGCGATGTCCTCCCCGACCTCCTCGACGGCGCCATTCGCGCGTCGGATGAGGATGGGGAGGTGTCCGGCCGAGCAGAACGTGAGCCGGCGCGTCGGGAGGTCGAGGACGCTGAGGCTCAGGGTGATGAACTTCTCCTCGATCCCGGCCGCGTAGAGCAGGCGGTTCAGCTCGGTCGCGGCCAAGGCGGGGGTGTCCTTGGTGAGGATGCAGAACCGGGTATCGCCCGAGAACTTGGCCATCATGAGCGCGGCGGCGACCCCCTTGCCGGAGACGTCGCCCAGGGCCAGCGCCCACTTCGTGTCGGAGAGCCGGACGAAGTCGTAGTAATCGCCGCCGACCTCGTAGGCCGGATGGTAATGCGCGAAGAACTCGTAGCCGGGCACCGTGGGGACCGACTGGGGGAGGAACCGTTTCTGGACCTGCTCGGCGAGCTTCAGGTCGCGTTCCATCCGCTCGCGTTCGATCAGGGTCTCGTGCATCGCGGCGTTCTGGATCGCGACCGCCGCCTGGCTCGCGACCGCCGCGAGGACGTCGAGGTCCTCCTGGAGGAATTGTTTGCGATCGCTCGTGTCGAGTTGGAGGATCCCCAGGGCCTGGCCGTCGGGGGTGAGCAGGGGGACGCACATCACCGAGCGGATCTTGAGGTCGGCGATCGAGGCGCTCGTCGGCAGGTTCTTGTCGTTCCCCGCGTCCTGGCTGAGCACCGCCCGGCGCTGGCCGAGGACGTGGTTGACGATCGACCGGCTGATGCTCATCGGGATCTCGTCGTCCGGGATCCCCGCGAACGTCGAACGCCGGTTCGGCCGGTACTTGAACGCCTTGCGCACCAGCCGCTTCGTGGCCGGGTCGATGAGGATGAGGAAGAGCCGCTCGGCCTGGGGGAAGAGCTCCATCAAGGAGTCGAGGATCTTGGGCGCGACCGAGTCGATCTTCAACTCGCTGGAGAGGTTGCGGGTGATCTCGAGGATCGCCTTGAGCTTGACCTCGGGGCGGACGGCGCTGGCGAGGGCGCTCGAGCGCGACGCGTCGAACGTGTGCATGTTCGGGTCGTCGGCGTCGTCCCCCTCGGTGACGAGCATGACGTCGCCGTCGGAGCTCGAGGGCGGGTCTTTGGGCGGTGCGTTGAAATAGAGGAACTCGACGTCGCAGATGTTGATCCGGTCGCCCGGCTGGAGGTGGTGGTCCTTGCTCGGGTCGACGCGGGTGTTGTTGACCTTGGTGAGGTTCCGCGAGTTGAGGTCGGCCAGGAAGAACTTGTCGCCCACCCGACGGATCTCGGCGTGGCGCCGGCTCACGCCGTTGGGGTCGAGCACGATCTGACACTCGGGCGAGCGGCCGATAACGGTCAGGTCCCCTTTGAGCTCGATGATCTGTCCGGCGGCATGGCCGGTCACCCGCTTGAGGATCGCCATTCCAAGGGACTCCCTTGCACCAACGCAACAGACGACCGCGAACGCACGAAGGAGGGGCGGGGGCTCACTTCACCCCACGCAGGATCTGCTTGGCACGGAGCTCGTCGGTGACATTCCCCCGATCGAGCCTGAGGATGAGCTGGCGGAGCAGGGGCTGGAGGTCCCTGAGCGCATACGTCGTGTTCATGGTCTTCGCAGAGTCGATCGCCTGGGCGACGACCTCGATGGCCAATTCCTGAAGCGCCGGGTCGCTGACGTCCTTGCCGAAGGTCTGCGGGATGCCATCGATGTTGCCGTCGAGCGCGTCGACCCCGGCCCGGGCGATGACGGCGAGTTCCTCACCGTGGGCCTTGTCATCCTTCCAGCGGGCGAGCTCGGCGGCGAGGGCGCCCAAACGGTTGAGGTCACGTTGCCTGAGTAGGCTTCGGGTGAGTTGGATGTACGCCTTGGAGCAATACTCGCGTTCGGTCGGGAAGTAGCCGGGGACGGCGACCCAGGCTGATTCCTGCTCGGCGGCCGGGGCCCTGTACAGGGCGTGGTGGTATTGGGCCTCGGCGGTGCGTTGGCGCGAGTTCCGGTCCTTCCAGTCGGGGGCCATCCAGAGGCCGGGCATCGCCGACGACGGCCGAGCCCCCTCCGCGAGCAAATCCACCGGCCGGACGAGCCAGCCCCAGAGCAAGCCCCCCGCGAGGCAAGCGGTCACCAGGCTGATCCCCCGGCCGGTCCCGATCCGGAACCCCGAGGGGGCCTGCGGCCCTTCATTCCCTTCCCCATTCTCGCCCGAGGGGGAGATGGAGGACGACTTCGACGGCTCGACCGCCGGGGCGGGGATCACGCTGGCGCTACCGGAGCCGAGGTCCGTCGCGGCCGGCAAGGCCATCGACGGAACCTGCAAGGTCTCGCGGATCTTCGCGAGGTCCCGGAGCATCTCCGCCGCCGACTGGTAGCGATCGGCCGGCTTCTTGGACATCAGCTTCATCACCAACCGGTCGATCTCGGCCGGGAGGTCGGGCCGATGCACGATCAGACGCACCGGCGTGTCCTTGACGTGCTTCAGGGCCAACGCCAGGGCCGTCTCGGCCCGGAACGGCGGCACGCCCGCCAGCATGTGGTAGAAGGTCACCCCCAGCGAATAGAGGTCGCTGCGGTGGTCGGTCGTGTGCCCCTGCGCCTGCTCCGGGCTCATGTAGAGCGGCGTGCCCATCGTTGTGCCGGGCTGGGTCAGGTGCACGTTCTCGGCGTCGGTGTCGCGACAAAGACCGAAGTCGGCGACCTTGACCTGCCCCTTGCGGGTCAGCATCAGGTTCTCGGGCTTGATGTCCCGATGCACCAGGCCGATCTCCCCCGCCGCGCCGATCGCCACGCCGGCCTGCTTCATGATCGCGAGGGCCAGGTTCAGCTCGACCGCCCCCTTCTTCACCAGGTAGTCGCGCAGGTTCGTCCCCTGCACATACTCCATCGCGATGAAGCGGGTCTCGTCCACGCTCCCGAGCATGTAGACATGAACGATATTCGGATGATTCAGCTTGGCGACCGCGGTCGCCTCGGCCTCGAAACGGCCGAGGTACGACGGCTTGCTGAGCAGGTCGGTTCGGAGGACCTTCAGCGCGACCGGACGATTGAGGCTGACCTGGCGGGCGAGATAGACTTCGCCCATCCCCCCTCGGCCAAGCAGCCGCTCGACCTGGAAATCGCCCAGCGTCTTCCCGGTCAAATCCCGAGGGGTCTCAAAGCCGCCGGTGGCGGTCCAGATGGCCGTATCCTTGCCCGGCGTGGAGAGAGGCTTCTCCGGCTCGCTCATGACGCACCCGGAATCCCTAAGGGGGACCGACTCCATCCTAGTTTTGACCTTATGCCGCGTCGCACGCCTCCCTAGTCTACGGCAAACCCCGTGGTTGCGCGAAGACCATGCCCGCGATGGGACTCGGATACGTTAACGTCCCGTACGTTCAAACTCGCCCCAAAGATCGATCCAAAATCCGAAAACCGGTGGGGAATCCTCTCGGCGAGATGACGCCATCCGAACCATCGACCCAAAACACGTAAAACCTACAAAAACCCCAAAAACCACATTCTACCCAAACACCCAAAGTGCGAATTTATTGCGACTTGAGCCGGGTATCAGCGCGGGTTACGATGCCTCGCATCCGCCCCGCCGCCTCGCACGAAGTGTCCGAGGCTAAGAGGCGGGGCAGGGGCACACGATGGCCCCGCCGCGGGATTCCCGCCCTCTCGCTTCCGAGCGACCCGACCCTTCCTCTCCACCCCACCACGGAGCCTCTCCCATGAATCGCCCGTTCCACATGGCCGTCGCCGGGATCGCGCTGGCGATCGCCTTCTCAGGTGCCCCGGCGCTCGCCGAAGAGGGGAAGACGATCTCCCTCTTCAACGGCAAAGACCTCGACGGCTGGTACACGTTCACGCCGCACGCCGACAAGTCGGTGGATCCTTATGTCGATGCCAAGGGAGTCTTCAAGGTCGAGGACGGCGTGATCCATGTCTCGGGCGAGGAGTTCGGCTGCCTGACGACGAAAAACGAATACGCCGACTACCGTCTCCGCCTCGAGGTGAAGTGGGGCACCAAGAAGTGGCCCCCGCGCGACCTGGCGAAGACCCCGCGCGACTCCGGAATCCTGATGCACTGCGTCGGGCCCGACATCGTCTGGATGAAGTCGATCGAGTGCCAGATCCAGGAGCACGACTTCGGCGACTTCTTCATGGTCGGAGGGACCACCCTGGTCGTCAACGGCAAGACCGAAGGGGGCCGGGCGATCCGGACGATCGACGCCGAGAAGCCGAACGGCGAGTGGAACGTGGTCGAAGTGGTCTGCGACGGCGGCTCGATCACCAACATCGTCAACGGCGTCGTGACCAACCGGGGGACTGCCGCCAGCGTCACGCGCGGCAAGATCATCCTCCAGTCGGAAGGGGCCGAGATCTACTTCCGCAACGTCACGATCACCCCGTTGAAGAAGTGACCGGCTCTCCCGAAACCCGGTGTTTTCTGAAACACCGGGTTTCGGGACGAATTCCGAGCCAAGCGATCGGGTCAGGCGAGTGCATCCCCCGGATGTTGCCACGGGGCGCGATAGTCGATCTTGAGAAGCTTCGTGGCCTCGGGGTCACCGACGACGACCCGCTTGGCGGGGTCGTAGGTAACCGGACGGTCCAGGCCCATCGCGACGTTGGCGAGGATGCACGTCGCCGTCGAGATGTGCCCCTGCTCGATGTCGGCCACCGGCTTGCCTCGGCTCTCGATCGCGGCGAGGAAGTCCCTCATGTGGGCCCGGGTCGCGGGGGCGGCGTTCAGCTCGATGGCCGGCTCGGTGAGGTCTTCGGGGTACTGCTCGCGCTCGAACACGCAATCTTTGTGGATCCGCTTGCCCTGCCCTTGGGGGATGAAGTCGTAGCTCATCGTGCTCGCCTTGAGCGTCCCCTTGTCGCCGTAGAGGGTCAGGGCCCAGGGGTAGTCGTTGTCGGGCGAGGTGCCCCAGGTGCGGTGCTGCCAGACGACGTTCAGGCCGTCGTACTCGAACGTGGCGACCTGGGTGTCGGCGATGTTCGACTTCCCCTCCTTCTGCACGAGGATCCCGCCCGAGGAGGAAATCCGCTTCGGCCACCCCAGCCCGAGCATCCAGCGCACGGTGTCGAGCATGTGGATGCACATGTCGCCCATGATGCCGTTGCCGTACTCATTGAACGTCCGCCACCAGCGGACGTGCGGCAGGCCGTCGTAGGGCCGCAACGCGGCCGGGCCCGTCCACATCTCGTAGTCGAGGAAGTCGGGGACGGGCGTCACGGGCGGGTTCCCGTTGGCCCTCATGTGGTAATAGCAGCAGACCTCGACGTGGCCGACCTTGCCGAGCAGCCCGGCCTCGACGACGTTCTTCTTGGCGTCGACGAGGTGCGGCGTGCTCTTGCGCTGGGTGCCGACCTGGACGACGCGATTGTGCTTGCGGGCGGCGGCGACCATCGCCTCACCCTCGAGGACATCGTGGCTGATCGGCTTCTGGACGTACACGTCCGCCCCGGACTCGACGGCGGCGATCATCGGCAGGGCGTGCCAGTGGTCGGGCGTCCCCACCAGGACGATGTCGAGGTCCTTCTCCTTCAGCATCTCGCGGTAGTCGCTATACCCGCGCGGAGTTTTCTTGGACTTCTGCCGGGCGGCGGCCATCTCGATCGCGCCGGCGAGCATCTTCTTGTCGACGTCGCAGATCGAGACGACCTCGACGGGGGCGACCTGGATCAGGCGAAACAGGTCGCTCTTGCCGTACCAGCCGGCCCCGATGAGGCCCACCCGGTACGTCTTCTCCGCCGCGCCCGCGACCAGGGGGCCGGCCAACATCGAGGTCGTGAGCCCCGTCACGCCCGCTTTCAACGCCTCTCGGCGATTCATATCCGTAGCTCCCGAAGTTTGGATGGGAAAGGATTCGGCCGCGCCGGCCCGCACCGCGACGAGGAGAGGGTCGAGCGGACCCACTCGTGAAAGCGTCCAGTGTAGGCACGAGCCGCCGTCTGTCCAGGGACCACCCAAGGGCAGCGGTCCGTGGACGGCAAAGATCGATCGCAGAACGCTCGGCGGCCCGCCTCGCGGCCCATATGCGTCTCGAACCGCCGATTCCCCAACACCTCATGAGTGTCCCAGGGCGGAGATCGCCTGAGGGAGGCATCCCCATCGGTCAGGGCTGGGATCCCACCGTCAACACGCTGTTATTGAAGAAGCCGGTCTGGCGCCAGTTGGCCGGATCGTGACGATAGTTTCCGCCATTCTGAACATACTTATATTCATAAACACCAGGCGTCAGAGAGATCGTTGCCGAGAACAACCCCTTGTCGTCGGGGCCGTCGAGCTTCTGGACCGGCGAGAAGTCGCGGTTGAACGTCGCGGCGAGGTGGACGGTCTTCGTCCCGGAGGGGGGGCGATGACGGAAGGTCACGTCGAACTTGCCCTCGGCGCCGGGCTTAATTTCGGGAGGGCCGACGGTCAGGTCCTGGTAGCCGAGCGCGACGTCCATGTAGCCGACGAGCATCTCGTCGTTCGTCTGCTCGCCGAAAGGGACCGTGCGGGTGGGGTCGGGGTTGTTCGGGTTGCCGGGCGAGTTGTCGAACCGGGCCAGGCAACGCATGATCGTGCCCTCGGGCATCGGCTTCGGCTCGGCGAGGATGTAGGCATTCTGCCAGTCGAACTCGTAGCGCGGGACGTCCAGCAGGACCTCTCGACGTCCGTCGGGGTAGTTCGCCTCGAAGCGGAAGGCCTTGCCTCGCAGGTGCATGTGCGGCAGGAGGCCATAGAGGATGTAGTCCTGATTGAAGCGGTGCTCGGCCGTGGCCGCGAAGTCGGCGGCCCCCGCGGGGATGCGGAATGAGGTGTTCATGACACCAACGGAGGTCAACCGTTTCGACACGACTTTCGGATCGGCGAACGACAGCCCGACGACGCTCCGGTCGGTGGTCGGCCTCCCGTGGGGCGTGTAGTGGGCCTGGAACAGGAGCTTCGACCCGGCCGGGACGACCCTGGCGACCCCGGCCGGCATCTCGCGAGGGGGCATCCCCGGCGAGTAGGCGGCGAGCAAATCCAGGTCCAGCACATTCTCCACACGGCGGCCCGGCGGGATCACGAACACGATGATGTGGTGGACCACCGACGGGTCGAGCGGGCGGACCTGCGAAGCCCGTACCCAGACATCCCTGTCAAACCCGGGATCGACCTCGAAGGTTTGATACGGGAGGAGGCCGGTCGCGGGGATCTCGACGGCCTTCGGCATCTCGATGACGAGATCCGGCTTCGGGATCCTCCAGCCTTCGAGGAACTCGCGCGGCTTGGGCAGGTCGGCCGGGTTCCCCTCGGGGGCGCCGGCCGCGACCCAATCGGTGATCAACGACGTCTCTTCCTTCGTGAGACGAGGGTCGTTCTGGAAGCGCCCAAATTCGGGGCTGGCGTGCCAGGGGGGCATCCGCCCTTCGCCGACGACTTCGCCGATCATCTCGGCCCAGCCGGCCGCCTGTTCATAAGTGGTCAAGGCGAACGGGGCGATCTCGCCGGGACGGTGGCAGGCGACGCAGCGATCCTGGAGGATGCGGGACACCTGCTTGCTATACGTGACCGTCCCCGCCCGGGGAGCCCGAACCCGGCCGATCCGGCAACCGACAGGATTGGTGCCGGGCGCGGGGACCTCTCGCCCAGCGAGCAAGGCCTCCAGGGCCTCGACGAGATCCTCCCGCGTCGGCGTCGGCCGATGAGTGCCGAGCGCGAACTGGTCGTCGATCCGACCTCGGTATCGGACCCGACGCGCCTCGTCGAGCACGACGACTTCCGGCGTCCGCTCGACGCCGAGCCGGTCGGCCAGCACATTCCCCGAGTCCTTCAAGAACGGAAAGGGGAGTTCGTTCCGCTTCGCGAAGCGACCCATCGCCGCCACCCCGTCCTGTCGATTCGCGTCGATCCCGAAGAACGCGACACCTTTCGAGCCGAACCGTCGGGCCAGGTCCCCGAGCTTCGGCGCGTAGAGATTCGCCAGCGGGCACTCGACCCCGAGGAAGGCGAGGACCACGAGCTTGCGGTCGCGGACGTCGTCCAGCGAATGCCAGGCCCCACGATCGTCCTGGAGCCGGAACGTCACGCCATCGCCAGCCTTCGGCGGGTCGCTCGCGAAGGCCAAAAGGACCGACGCCACCCCATACGTGAACATCAGCATGATCACCGCCCAGCGTCGTGGACCACGTCGCAAGGCCCGCCCGACGGCCGGCCGAGCCCCTCGCCGCCCATCCTACCACAATCGTCGTGGGCCCATAGCGTCCGGCCCAGATTGATTTGAGGTGGGAACGGCCCGCGGATTGTATGCCCGATCGGGCTCGGCTAGAATCGGCCCGATTCAGCCTTCCGGCTCGCCGCCAACCCCTCCCGCGGCCGGGCTGAGGACGCACGCGATCGGGATTCTCTCCGGATCGAGGGCCCGATCCCTTTCCCGTCGAAACGAGACATCCCAGGTGTGGCACGCATGAATCTTCGTCATTGTCCTTGGCATCTCCCCGCCGCCTTCACCCTACTCGCGATGATCGGATCGGCCGCCATCGCGGCCCCGGAGGATGGGCCGGCGAACGACCGGTTCGTGATCACCGAGGCGATGATCCCGGCGCGCGACGGCGTGCGGCTGCATGCGAAGATCTTCACGCCGAAGGACCAAAAAGGTGACCTCCCGATCATCCTCAGCCGGACCCCGTACGGCGTGGCCCGCGCGGGGCGGTCGTTCGTGGGGTATCTCAGGGCGATGGCCGACGACGGCTACATCTTCGTTTTCCAGGACATCCGGGGAAAATTCGGCTCCGAAGGGACCTTCGTCATGCAGCGCCCTCCCCGCGTCGAGGGGGACACGAAGACGCTCGACGAGGGGACCGACACGTATGACACGATCGATTGGCTGATCAAGAACCTCCCGCACAACAACGGCCGGGTCGGCATGCTCGGGATCTCCTATGACGGCTGGACGACGATCATGGCGGCGCTCGAGCCCCACCCGGCGCTCCGGGCGATCTCGCCGCAGGCGTCGCCGGCCGACATGTGGCTCGGCGACGACTTCCACCACAACGGCGCGTTCCGGCTCAGCTACGGCTTCGAGTACGCCGCGATGCTGGAAGGGGGCAAGGAGGTCAACCACTTCACCTTCGACCGGCTAGACACCTTCGACTGGTATCTCAAGCTCGGCCCGCTGTCCAACGTGAACGCAAAGCATCTACACAACAAAATCCCGACCTGGAACGACTTCGTCGCCCACCCGGATTACGACGAGTTTTGGAAACGACAGACCCTGATCCCTCAGATCCATGCCGTGAAGGTCCCGACGCTCAACGTCGCGGGCTGGTGGGACCAGGAGGACTTCTTCGGGCCGATGCGGATCTACGAGGCGCTCGAGCGGTTCGACACGAAGGGGATCAACACGCTCGTGGTCGGCCCCTGGAACCACGGCGGTTGGGCGCGAGGGGCAGGGGACAAGCTCGGCCCCATCACCTTCGACGGAGCCACCGCGAAATACTTCCGGGAGCAGGTCCAGGCTCCCTGGTTCGCCTACCACCTCAAGGACAAAGGCAAATCCACCCTGCCCGAGGCCCTGACCTTCGAGCCCGGCTCGAACCGCTGGCGACGCTGGGACGCCTGGCCGCCCGTCAAGCAGACCGAGGAGCGCCGCCTGTATTTCGCCCCGGATGGCCGCCTCTCGTTCGACCCGCCGACGAAGGAGGGCGCCGATGCCTCCGACACCTTCCTCTCGGACCCGGCCCATCCGGTCCCGTATCGACACCGGCCGATCCAGGCGACCTACTCCGAAAACGGGTCGAAGTGGGCCCCCTGGCTGCTCGAAGACCAGCGCTTCGTCGCCGGGCGTCCCGACGTCCTGACGTGGGAGGGCGAGCCACTCTCGGCGGACCTCACCATCGCCGGCGAGGTCGTCGCGAACCTCGCTGCCTCCATCACCGGCAGCGACGCCGACTGGATCGTCAAGCTGATCGACGTCTACCCCGAGCGATACCCCGACGACTGGGACCTGGCCGGCTACCAGCTCATGGTCTCGAACGAGGTCTTCCGAGGCCGCTACCGCAAGAGCTTCGAGAAGCCCGAGCCGATCAAGCCGGGCGAGATCCTCGATTACACCATTAGCCTGCACACCCAGGACTACACCTTCCTCAAGGGACACCGCCTGATGGTGCACGTGCAGAGCACCTGGTTCCCGCTCATCGACCGCAACCCGCAGACCTTCGTCCCGAATATCTTCGAGGCCAAAGCAAGCGACTTCCGCGAGGCCCGGCACACCATCCATCGCTCGAAGCAACACCCGTCGAACGTCACCATCCCGGTCGTCGTGAAGCCGCCGGCTTGAGTGAGGAAAGAATCCGCACTCCTCGCCGATCTCGTCGAGCCCTCACCGGAGGATTTCTTCACCACAAAGGCACCAAGACACAAAGTGGGACCATTCTGAGGGGACCAAACTCCCTTCAGATCTCTTCCCGGATTTCTTTGTGTCTTCGTGCCTTTGTGGTGAAGATCTCCCGATTCCACCGGAGGGATCCCGGCGGACTTCGGTGAGGAGTTTCGATCAATCGGCGACGGACTCAACCGGGCCGCGAGCCCTCGAGCGCCGAGTCGAGGTCGGCGATCAGGTCGTCGACGTCCTCGATGCCGCAGGAATACCGGACGAGGGTCTCGGGGATCCCGAGGGCGGCGCGTTCCTCGGCGGTGAGCTCGACGTGGGAGCCGGTCGCGGGCGGGGCGACCACGGTCTCGACCGCCCCGAGGTTCGCCGCGCGATGCGCCCAGCGGAGCCGGGGCAGGAACCGCTTGACCACGCCGAAGTCGCCGGGGAGTTGGAAGCTGAGGACCCCTCCAAAACCGCCGGGCATCTGGCGACGGGCGACCTCGTGGTTCGGGTGATCTTCCAGCCCGGGGTAGAACACGTGCTCCACAAGCGGGTGGGCCCGCAGGTGCCTCGCAATCGCGAGCGCATTCGTGTTCTGACGCTCGACCCGGAGTGCCAGGGTCTTCATCCCGCGCAGGAGCATGTACGCCGCGTCGGGGTGCAGGGTCGCCCCCGTGATCTCTCGGCGCCGGAAGATCGCCTCGACGAGCGCCGGGTCGCCGGCCACCACACCCCCGAGGGCGTCGGCGTGCCCTCCCAGATACTTGGTCGCGCTGTGGATGACCAGGTGGGCCCCGAGCTCGAGCGGATGCTGGTTGATGGGCGTTGCGAACGTGTTGTCGACGACCACCGTCGCGCCGCGTGCTCGGGCCCGTGCGGAGAGGCGGGCGAGGTCGAGGATCTTGCACGTCGGGTTGGTCGGGCTCTCGAGATAGAGGACCGCCAACCCTTCGTCGATCGCAGCCTCGATGGCCTCGTGGTCGGCGGTCGGGCAGAGCGTCACCTCCACGCCGACCCTCGGCAGGAACTCGCTGAACATGCGGTTGGTGCCGCCGTAGGTGTCGGTGACCGACACCACGCGACGCCCCGGATCGAGCAGGGTGAAGAGGGTGTCGCTGATCGCGGCCATGCCCGTCGAGAAGCTCGTCGCCGCGCCGGCCCCTTCCAGCACCCGGAGTTTCTCCTCGAAGACGGCGACGGTAGGGTTGGTGTTCCGCCCGTAGATGTGCCCCTCCGCCCGGCCGAGCGCCACCGCCTGCCACTCGTCGAGGTCGTCGTAGCCGAAGGAGACGCTATTCACCACCGGGACCTGGGTGGCGCGTTGCATGTGGACGCCCCCCTCGCCGGCCCACACGGCCTGGGTCCGGGGACGGGGCGAATCCTTGCGTTCGTTGACCGAGTCGGACATCGACGAAACTCCTGGGTCGGGACGGGCCAAGAAGGCGAGCGAGCGCGGTCCCATGATCATCGGGATTCCGCCGCCACTCCGCGAGAGCGATAATCGTCCCGAATTTGTAACTCGCCTCGCTGATCTCTACCGGACCCTCACCGCGCGAGGATTTCACCACAATGTCACAAAGAAGAGGACCCTGATAGGACCAAACCAAACCTCCTCGGACTGCTTTGATGGTCCTTATGTGTCCTTTGTGGTGAAGCATTTTTCCGGTCAAAGCTCGATGGTGACCAGCGAGAAGAGTCGAATTCGCAGAAGCCGGATCATCTCACTTCGGTCGGCGGCGCCTTGCCAGCTTTCGCTTTGGCCAGGTAGCTTTCCATCAACGCTTGAAATTCCCCCGAAATCAAATCACTGAGCTCGGGATCTCTCTCGACCGCCTGCGATGCCGCCTTCATGAGCTGGATTACGACCAACGCCATGAGCTCGGAACGCTCCGTCTCGAGAGTCGGGTTCGCGGCCCGGAGGATTCGCGCGACGTTCGTGCGGAAAGCGTACCTCAACTCCTCGGCGAGTGCGGAGACATCGCGGGGCGACTCGAGCAGGGCGGTCGCCGCGGCCCGTTCTTCGCGAAAGTTGGCCGGGACGCCGAGAATCGCCTCGGCCAGCGCGGAGACGCCCAAGGTCGCGGCCTGCTCCTCGATCTGCCCCAACACCTCCCCGAGTCGCTCGCCGAAACGCTCGATCACCGCATCCGCCAACGCCTCCTTGCCGGGGAAGAACTGGTACAACGAGCCGATCGGGGCCCCCGCCTTCGCGGCCACCTCGGTCATCGTGACCGCGTCGTAACCTTTCTCGGCAAACAGCGAAATGGCCGCCTCCAGGAGCGAGGCCACACGCCGTCTCCCCCGCTCTCGACTAGGGGGGCGCGCCGTACCCTTTCCGCTTGAGCTTGACATTTGCGAGGAACCCCTCATAAATCAATTTCGTGAGGCTCACCTCATATTATCACGCCCGACCGAGCGATCCATGCCCCGAGTCGTTGCCGAAGTCTGCGACTCCCGGGCGAGATCCCGGACTCTGCCCGGCATCGGGCCAGGAGGTAAACCTCGATGTTCGTCGACCCTCGCACGACGGCCTTGGCGATGATCGACCTCCGGAAGGGGATCCTCGGCCGTTCCCGGGTGCCCCATTCGTCGACGGAGATCGCCACGAGCCCCGGCAGGGTCGACGCGGCGGCCGTGATCGCGACCTCGGCCCCACCCTCGCCCGGTTCGTCGCCAAAAGGTCGGGGATTGAACACATGACTCGTTGATTTCACGTTACATTTCGTAGGGTGGGCATCGCCCACCGGCAAATCGAAGGCGTGGTGGGCGATGCCCATCCTAACAAAATGCCGGAGGCTCGTGTTGCGATGAGGGGATCGGCTGGGCCTAATACCTCGCTCACAAAATACTTGCAGCGAAGCGATCGTCGGGATGCTTGCCCCCGGTCCTAAGATGCCCGTGATATCTCTCCTCATGCGTCCCCCCGCCCGGCCCTCTGACCTTCGCGTCCTCCGAGATCCCCAGCGATGTCCTCAGACCGACTGGCGACCCTCCCACCGGCTCCCGGCGAGCCGGCCTCCCGGAATCCCGGCCTGCGCTTCATCGTCTTGCTCGGCCTGCTCGATGCATTCGGGCCGCTCGGGATCGACATGTACCTGCCCGCGTTCCCCCGGATCGAGCACGACATGAAGGCCCCGGGGGGCGCGATGCAGTTGACCCTGTCGCTCTTCCTCGCCGGCCTGGCGATCGGCCAGCTCATCTGCGGCCCGATCTCCGACCGCATCGGGCGGCGGATTCCCTTGCTGTACGGGAGCGCGGCGTTCGCAGTCGCGTCGTTGACGTGTGCCTTCGCCCGCTCGATCGAATCGCTGATCCTGGCCCGCTTCGTGATGGGCCTGGCGGGTTCGACCGGCATGGTCATCGCGCGGGCGGTCGTCCGCGACTCGTTCGAAGAAGCCGAGTCGTCGCGGATCTACTCAATGCTCATGCTCGTCATCGGCATCGCCCCGATCCTCTCACCGACCATCGGCGGTTGGCTGATGCAGTTGGGAGGCTGGGGCTCGATCTTCTGGGCCCTCTCCGCCTTCGGGTGCGCCTGCGGCGTCGCCGTGGCGTTCGACCTCCCCGAGACCCACCCCGTCTCACGCCGGAGCCGGGACTCGGTCGCCACGATCTTCCGCCGATACGGCGCGATGAGCGTCGACCGCCGGTTCATCGGCTACGCGGCGCCGGTGAGCCTGGCACTTGGGCTCATCTTCGCATACGTCGCGTCAGCCCCGTCGCTCTTCATGCAGCATTTCCAACTCTCGCCCTCGGCCTTCAGCCTTGTCTTCGCGAGCAACGCCATCGGCCTGATCGGGATCGCCCAGGTGAACCGCCGGTTGACGCGGACCTACGACACGCACCGGATCCTCCGCGTCGCCTCGGTCGTGAATGCGTCGTCGGCCCTCCTGCTACCGGTCCTCGCCTGGACCGGGTTCGGTGGCCTGCCGGCGTTCCTCGCCACGATCTTCGTCTGCCTCGCCACCGTGGGCCTGATCCTGCCCAACGCGACGGCCGCCGTGATGGCCCCTTTCCCCGAGCGGGCCGGCGTCGCCTCCGCCCTGCTGGGGATGCTCCAGTTCTCGATCGGTGCCGGCACCGGGGCTATCGTCGGCCTCCTCCACGACGGCACAGGACGTCCGATGGCCGTGACCATGGCCGCGTGCGCGACCCTTTCCCTACTCATCACGATCACCGCCGAGCGGATGACGACCCACAACCCTGCGCCGGTCGCCGCCCTGGCAGACTGACGGTCTCTTCCGATTCCCGGATCTATCCGAACGATCCTCGGGTCTCGCCTACGTCCCGCAATATGTCCGATAGCCGGACTCATCCTCGGGCAGAGCCTGATATCCTTCCAGACCGGGCCTCGACTCGTAAGGAGACGCCAGCGCCTCCATAAGTTGATGGAACACCGTCAAGTCGTCGTGCTCCTCGGCGGCGGCGAGGGCCTCTTCGACACGGTGGTTGCGCGGGATGACGACCGGGTTGACGGACTGCATCAAGGCGTACGACTCGGCTCTCGGGCGACCGTCCCTCTCGAGACGCTCTTGCCAACGGGCGTGCCAGGCCTGGAATTCCGGGGCGCGGTAGCGATCGTCGACAGGCGTCTCTCTCGAGGAGAGATCGCGGAAGGTGTTGGTGAAATCGGCCCTGGTGCGTTGCATCCAGCCGAGCAGAGACTGGAACAAGTCGGCGTCGTCGTCCTCGACGGATTGGAATCCCAGCTTCTTGCGCATCCCGTCGAGCCAATAGCGATGGAAGACGTCCGGGAATCCTTCGAGGACCTCCACGGCGGCCGCGACCCCCTTCTCCGGGTCGGGATCGATCAGGGCCACCAGGGTCTCGGCGAACCGGGCCAGGTTCCATTGGATGATGTTGGGCTGGTTGCCATAAGCATATCGACCGCCGTGGTCGATCGAGCTATAGACCGTCTTGGGGTCGTAGGCGTTCATGAAGGCACAGGGGCCGTAGTCGATCGTCTCTCCCGAGACCAGCACATTGTCGGTGTTCATCACGCCGTGGATGAAACCGACGAGTTGCCAACGAGCCACGAGCGAAGCCTGGCGGTCGGCCACCGCGCGGAGGAATTCCAGGTATTTCCCCGGTGCCTCGGAGGACAACTCCGGGTAATGACGGGCGATCGCATAGTCGGCGAGTTGCCTCAGGGCGTCGTCGTCGCGGCGGACTGCGTACTCGAAGGTCCCGATCCGGATGTGGCTGGCGGCGACTCGGGTCAGGATGGCTCCCCGGCGGATCGACTCGCGGTAGACGGACTCTCCGGTGGTGACGACCGCGAGGCTCCGCGTCGTGGGAATGCCCAGCGCGGCCATGGCTTCGCTGACGATGTACTCGCGCAACATCGGCCCGAGGGCGGCCCGGCCGTCGCCCCCTCGGGAGAACGGCGTCCGGCCCGATCCCTTGAACTGGATGTCCACGAGGCGCCCGGACGTCGTCCGATGTTCGCCCAGCAAGATGGCACGGCCGTCGCCGAGCATCGTGAACCCGCCATACTGGTGCCCGGCGTAGGCCTGTGCGATCGGGAGAGAGCCACCTGGCAGGTCCTGACCTGCGAAGATCGCCGCGGCCGATTCGGGCGAGAGGGCCGAAAGGTCGAGGCCGAGTTCTTCCGCGAGTCGATGGTTCAAGATCGCCACGCGCGGTTCCCGCACCGTGACCGGGTTCACCGCGTGGAAGAGGACCTCCGACAGCCGCGAATAGGTGTTGTCGAACCGCCAGCCAATCGGACCGCGAGATGCGTCAGGTGCGGTCGACATAACCATTCATCTCCCTTGTTTATATCATCCATGTCGGGTTCGAAACCCGGTTCTGAAGAACAAGCCGGGTTTCGGAAGCGCGAGCGCCGCCGACTCTTGCTCCGTAGCCCCCATCTAGGCGAACGATCGCTCAAGCGATCAACTCTCGGCGGAACGACTTGAGCCAGGGGACGAGGGGCTTGGGGGTGTGGTCGGTGCGGAAGAGGCCGGCGTGGGGGTAGAGGTGGGGGTTGAAGTCGCTGGGCTGGAGCCAGGTGACGGAGCGGACGAACGGCTTGGCGACGGCCAGCGAGATCCATCGGCTCGCCCAGGACGCCTGCATCGTGTCGTCGGGCGGGGCGGGCCACTGCGAGGTCTCGACGCGGACGTTCGGGTCGGCCTTGGGGTCGGGGGCGGAGGAGGACGGGAAGGCGAAGCTCACGTGGAGCGGCAGGTTCAGGAGCGCGTAGAGGTCGAGGAGCCTCGAGAAGTCGAAGAGGTCGCGGATGTGACTGCCGGGTGACGAGTAACCCGGCGCGATCTCGAGGGCGATCCCGGCCAGGCCGAGGTCGGCGCGGACGAGGTAGTCGGCCAGGTGGAGCGGGCCGAGCTGGAACGAGCTCGAGCCCATCCATTCGGCCCAGGGGCGCTCGACGCCCAGGGTGAACTGCGCCCCGGGGTCGGCCTGGCGGGCGACCTGGATCGCTCGGGCGGCGATCCGGATCTGCTCCTCTTCGGACAGGCCGAGGAACTCGTTGCTCGCGGGGCGATGGACCAGGTGCCAGAGCGGGATCTTCCCTTTGTAGCGACTGACCGTCTTGCGCACGAGGTCGACGACGAGCCCGAGGATCGTCTCGAAATCCCCCTCCCAGAGCCAGATCCAATCGGGCACGGCGCCTGGGCGGAAGTCGAGGAGCGGTCCGGCCTGGATCGCGACCTTGTTCTTGCGGCACCAGGTGAGCTGGGCGTCGAGCTCGTCCCAGCGATATTGCCCTTCCGTCGGCGCGAGCGTCTTCCACGTACACCGAACCTGGGCCGAGTTGAACGTGCCGGCGACCTCGGCGGCCCACGGCGACTGCTTCATGTCGCCGTCCAGGGCGCAGGCGAGCCAGGTCGGGAGCTTCGAGGTCGCCGCCAGGCGCGTCTGGAGGACCTGGCTGGTGTAGGTGTCGACCAGGAGATCGCCCGCGGCCCAGACGGCGGCCAGGCTCTCCTGGGCCGCCATGTGGGATGCGTTCAGGTCCTGGCTCGCGGTCACCGCCTTGATGAACGCGCGGTGGGCCTTGGTGATCATCCCCTGGAGCTCGGGGGGGGTCCGCAGGCCCATCTGGCGCCAGTCGGCCAACTGGTTGCGGACCTCGTTGAGCTTGCCCCGCGCCATCTCGACCGCGAGGTTGTAGGGCTCGGGCCGCTCGCCCAGGGTGGCCGTGCCGATGATCGGGGTGCCGACCCCTTCGACCGGCCAGGGGACGTACAGGCGGCCGCTCTCGTTACTGTCGCGATGACAGCTCAGGATGCCGTTGCGGAGCTCGGCGTTCAGGCGGCTCGGCGTCCGGTCGAGCCCGGTCACGTAAGCCTTGCGCAGCTCGGCCGCGCGGGCTGCCGGTGTGGGCGACGCCAATCGAAACCTGAGCACGCCCATGCGACCTCGCCCCGAACCGAACGGAAGGAAATTCGCCCCGGACCCGGTCGGCGAATGTGTTGGAATGCCTCGAGACGGGCCTTACCGGCCGGCCGATCGCTCCCAGACCTCGGGGTTCACGAGGTTCGGGGGCCTTTCTCCGCGGAGCACAGCGACCAGGTTCTCACCGGCAATCCGGGACATCGCGGCGCGAGTCGCGTGCGTGGCGCTCCCGAGGTGCGGCAAGAGGACGGTGTTGGGACAATCGGCAAGACCCTCCGCCATTCTCGGCTCGTCCTCGTAGACGTCAAGTCCGGCCCCCGCGATCCGACCCGCCTTCAACGCCTCGACCAGGGCCGCCTCGTCCACCACCGGCCCCCGCGCCGTGTTGATGAGGTAGGCCGTCGGCTTCATCTTCGCGAGGGTTTTGGCGTCGATCAGGTAGCGGGTCTCGGCGGTCAGCGGGACGTGGAGGCTGACGAAGTCGCTCTCGGCGAGCAGCTCATCCAAGCCTACACCGCGGGCCCCGAGCGCATCGAGCTCGGGGCTGGGGCGTCGACCATGGTAAAGGAGGGGCATCTTGAAGCCCTGGGCCCGTTCGGCGACCGCCGTGGCGATCCGGCCGGGGCCGACCAGGCCGAGCGTCCGGCCCGTCACGTCACCGCCGAGCATATACAACGGCCCCCAGCCCGGGAACCGCCCCGCTCGCATCTCCCGATCCCCCTCGGCCGCCCGCCGGGCGACGCCGAGGATCAAGGTCCAGGCCAGGTCGGCCGTCGCCTCCGTCAGGACGCCCGGAGTGTTCGTCACCAGGATGCCCAGCCGGGTCGCAGCCGCCACGTCGATATTATTGTAACCGACCGCCATGTTGGCGAAGACGCGACAACCCCGAGCCGCCTCCAGGACCGTCGCATCGATCGCGTCGGTCAAGAGGCAGAGCACCGCGTCGCAACCGGCGACCTTGGTACGCAGCTCGTCCGCACTCATGACGCGATCATCGGTGTTCTGCGTGACGTCGTCGGAGACTCGCTTTACCAGGCTCGGGCCGGGTTCGGGGATCGGCTGGGTGATCAACACACGACCGGGCACGGCGCGTTGCCTCCTCGATTCCACCTTCGCGCGAATCATCCAGTCTCCACAACGAGCATAGCCTCGACTCAACTCCTTGCCTAGTACCCCCCTTCCGCCCGACGACGTTTGACCGAGCGGGCCCACCGACCCGATCGGGTTTGTCTTGGCCGAGGTTGTCGGCCGCGGGGCAAGAGTGCCCCGCCTACCATTTTGGCGTCGAGAAACCGAGCGGAGGTAGGCCGATGAGGTCGAGGACCCGAGCGACGGGTGGCCGGGCCGGCGCGCAGCGACGTCCCGGAACGCGGGATGTCGAGAATCCCGGGGCGTCGCTGCGCCACGGCCCGGCCACCCGATGTCATGATCCGCGCACCGCAAGGAGAAAGTCCACGGCCTTTCCATCCTTGACGAGACGGCGAAACCAGGGGAGTCAATGCCGGGTTCAACCGCGGCGAGCGGGAGGGTTCTTGACCTCGGGCTCACCCTTGGGGACGGCCTTTTCGGCGGTGGGGTTGTCCTTGTCGTCCTGGCCGGGGACTTCGTCGCTGGGCTGATAGAGCGGGAGGTAGCGGTAGTAGACTTCCAAGGTCAGCAGGGACAGCGAGGTCAGGAAGAGCCGGCCGCCCGACATCGCCCAGCGGTCGACCTGGGGTCGGACGGGGTCCCAACTCCCTCGGTCGCAGCCATTGCCGGGGATTTGCATCTGGATCAGGCCCTCGCGGACCCGGACATTCCACTTCTTCCAGTCCTTGTTCTGCAGGTTGTGCAGGAGTTGCGTCGCATAATACCAGTAATAAATGTTCCGCTCTTGAGACTGCTCCAGGTCGATCGCGACGTGCGAGGCCCCCTTGATCAGCGGGGGGAAGTTGCGGGGCCAGCCGAGGTACTGGCGGCTCAAGAGCGCCTCGGCGGTCATCACGGGAGAGAATGCGCGGCCAGGCTGATAAGAGTAGGTCGTCTTGCGGCCGTCGGCCGCGGCGAGGTCGAGGTAGGTCCGGCACCCGATCAGGGTGTTCTTCGGCACGATCAATCCCGAGAGCCTGGCACTCCGGAGCGCGAACATCTGCCAGCCGAAGACCGAGGTGTCGCCGGCCTGCTCGGGGACGTACCGCCAGCCGCCGTCCTGCGAGTTCTGCGCGGCGATGATGAAGTCGATCGCGGCCTGGGCCGGCTTGCGCAACTCGGGGTCCTGCGAGAGGCCATAGGCCTCGCAGATCGCCATGCTGGCGATCCCGTGGCTGTACATCCGGGCCATCGGCCCTCCGCCGATGAACAGCTCGCCGGTGGCCTGCTGATTCGCGACCAGCCAGTCGAGGCCCCTGCGGACGTTCCCCTGATAGCGGCTCTTCTCGGTGTGGATGTGCCCGGCCCCCATGAGGGGCAGGAGGGCGAGGCCGGTCGCGGCGGTGTCGGACTCCATCGCGGTTTGCGCGGGGCATCCGTCGCCCTGGCACTGGCCGTGGAAGTTCAGGCTCCAGCCCCCGTCGTTTCGCTGGTGGCGGACGATCCAGTCGAGGCCGTCTTCGACCGCCTTCTCCGAGCGTACCGTCCCCCCCTCCCGGCGGACGAGCCGGGCCTTCGCGTCGCCCTGGCGGCCCGAGAACGGGGCGACCATCGGCTCGACGTGGACCGCATACGTCGCACGCTTCCCCTTGGCCCCCTTCGCCGACGGCTTCGTCTCGGCGGGCAGTTCGGGCAGGACCAGCTCGGGGGCGAAATCCGATAGGCTCGGCAGCACCGGCTGGTTCACGACCGCGAGGCCGGGCGGGGGTGGCTCGATCGAGAGCGACGGAGGCTCGGGCGACTTCAGGTCCGTGAACGGGTCGCCGGCATGGTCGGACGGGATCAAGGACGTCAGGTCTTCCGTCAACTGGGACGGCAAGCTCGACTGGATGACGACCTCGCGAGGCCCTCCCGAGTGAGCGTAGACGTAGAGCGCCAAAAGCAGGAGAAGGGCCCCGTGGATCAGCAGGCTCGTCCCCCACGAGGGGATCCAAAGCAAGATCCCCGGCGCAATCCGATCGACCCGGCGCATCAAGCGACGGAACCTGACGCGGAGGATACGTCGCAGACGGGATCGCGGGTGGGGCATCGAGGGACCCGTCCTGTCCAGGAGACTGCCGACGTGAGAAACGACTCTATTCTAGGCCGGCGATCGGCCGAGAACCAGGGTGCTCGCCCGAGCCGCCGAGGGGGGAGGACGGTCGGGAAGGCCCTTCGACAAGAGAGAGGTGAAAGGGCCCCGGAGCCTTGGTCTTCAAGAGGGAGTCGTACGGACGCTCGCGGAGACGACCGTAAATTTTGATGAACCCACCGGCCCAAAGGCAAGTCCCATCAGCGAGATGAGCTCGGCTCCTTGCGGATCCAGTGGTCCGTGAACGTGAGTCCGTGCCCAACATCCCGCCCCGGCATGTGACAGCCGATACAGCCGGTCGTGGGAGAGACGGAGCAGGTTCGTTGCGGGGCCTTCTGGTGACACGAAAGGCAGGCGGCCTCGTAGCCGGCGGCGTCCTTCGAGGCCCGGCCGTGGGGGTCGTGGCAGGTCGTGCAGACGAGAGTGCCTCGGCTCGCGACGGAACACTGCGACTGCACCAGGCCGACCGACGGGAATCGCGCGAGCGCCGGATTGTTGGGGCGGATGTCCTCGGGCGAGAGCTTCTGCGGGAGGCGATGGCATTCGCCGCAGAACGCGACCTGGGCCTCGGACTGCTCCCGACTGGTCCCGAGCGGCATGGCCAGGCCCTCGCCCGACGCCCCCCGACGCGCGGCCTCGACGTGGGCACGCCCCGGGCCGTGGCAACGTTCGCAGGAGACGTTGGGCACCACCGTGGCCGCGTCGAGCGTGGCACGCCCCTGCGACGACGTGATCGTCGAGTGGCAGTCGAAGCAGTCGAGGAGCTGTCCGGGGGGGAGGACGTATCCGAAAGGCGACTGGCCCGCCTTGGAGAACTCGTGTTGCCCAGGGGTCAGCGCGGCCGGGTCCCCCTTGGCGTAATACGAGAGCCGGTGCTCCAGGCCCGACTGCTCTCCCAAAGGCCCCGGCGAGAGAGTGACGAACGTCGTGGCGTGCTTCCCCGAGCCGAGGGCGAAGTCGACGAGCATCGTGCCTCCCTGGTCGTCGCCCGAGCGCTGGATGGTGAAGCGGCCGTCGCGCAATGCATAGGTCCAGGAGATGCCAGGCTTCTCGGGGTCGGCGACGACCTTGCCGTCGAGCTGCCGGGCTGCGGGCGAGTCGGCCGCCCGGCGGAGCGTCCGGCTGTGCCCCGAGGCGGCGTGCGCGGCGTGCTCGCCGGGATGACACTCGCGACAAGCCTGGACGCCCGCGAACCGCGTCGCGTCCGGCCCGGCAGGCCGGGATCCGGCCGGCGCGACGTGCGTCCGAGGGCGCTCGGGCTCCGTCGCGGAGGTGGCCCAGAACCAGACGGCTCCCCCGAGACCCAGCACCACCACCCCGATCAGCGCGACCTCCCACCACGGCTGCGGAGGCCGAGCCTCCTCACCCGCCCCCTCCGCATCCGCATCCTCCTCCGGGCTGGCCATGCCGACGACCCTCGAAACATCCGACGACCGGCCGTCGTCCCCTGGAAACCCCAAGGACAGGGCAACGCCGAGCCTTCCATCTTCGGCCAGGCGAACCCTCCCGGTCAACGCCGAGAGACCCGTTCCCGAAACCCGGTTTTTTCTTCAAAACCGGGTTTCTACCCCAGTCCACGCGGCCGACCCCTCTCGGGATCTCGCCGACGTCCCCTCTCGGGATGTCATCGTCGGCGCCCCACGAGATGTCATCACCGACTCCCTCATATAACCCGGTTTTCAAGAAGAAACCGGGTTTAGCGACCCCTCAGAAAACGCGAAGCCGCCCAGTGATCCTGGACGGCTTCGCAACAGAGGCTCGGACACAAACGCGCCGATCAGGCGATCGCCGCGGGCGGAGACTTGAGGATCTCGCCGACGATCCGGGCCGTCTGGCCGTTGGTGATCCGCTGTTCGCGGCCGTTGGCGCGATAGATCAGCGACTCGTGGTTCAGGCCGAGGAGGTGGAGGACGGTCGCCTGGAAGTCGTTCGGGGTGACGATCTTGTCGGCGGCGCGGTGGCCGACCTCGTCGGTCGAGCCGTAGGTCATCCCCCCTTTGATGCCGCCGCCGGCCATCCAGATCGAGAACCCTTGGCCGTTGTGGTCGCGGCCCGCGTTCGTGTCGAGGTCCCCTTCGCTGACGGGGAGCCGGCCGATCTCGCCACCCCAGTGGACGAGGGTCGTGTCGAGCAGCCCGCGCTGCTTGAGGTCCTTCACCAACGCGGCGGCGGGTCGATCCGTCCGCAGGCAGATCGCCGGGAGGCTCGAGCGGATCGTGGTGTGGGTATCCCAGGGCTGGCCGCCGAGGAAGAGCTGGACGAAGCGGACCCCGCGCTCGACCAGCCGCCGGGCGATCAAGCAACGGGTGCCGTACTCGCGAGTCTCCGCGCGGTCGAGGCCATACATCGTCTTGATGTACTCGGGCTCCTTGGACACGTCGAGCGCCTCGCGGGCGGCGTCCTGCATCGACGCGGCGAGCTCGTAGCTCTTGATCCGGACCTCCAGGTCGTCCTCGCCCGGGTGCTGGTCGAAGTGGCGGCGGTTGAGCCGATCGAGGAACGCGAGGTTCTTCGCCTGCTGCGCCCCCTTGAGGTGCGGGGGCGGGTCGAGGTTGAGGATCCTCGGCTCCTGGGCCCGGAGCACGGTCCCCTGGTAGAGCGAGGGCATGAACCCGTTCGACCAGTTGTGGGTGCCGTCGACGGGGTGGCCTTCCGGGTCGGAGAGGACCATGTACGCCGGCAGGTCGCGGGCCTCGCTGCCGAGCGCATACACGACCCAGCTCCCGAGCGTGGGACGGCCGGTGATCCCGGCGATCCCCCCGTGGAAGTAGCGGATCGAGACCTCGTGGCCGTTGTGCCCGGTGTGCATCGACCGGATCACGCAGGCCTCGTCGACGATCTTGGCGAACTCGGGGAGGAGCTCGGAGACATCCGTGCCCGACTCGCCATGCTTGGCGAACTTCCAGGGAGTGCCGAACAGCTTCTTGCTCGCCCGGTTCACGAAGCTGAAACTCACTTCGCCGGTGTACTCGGTCCCGTGGTGCTTCGAGAGCTCGGGCTTGGGGTCGAGCAGGTCGACGTGCGACGGCCCGCCGTGCATGAACAGCGAGATCATCGCCTTGGCCTTCGGCTCGAAGGCGGGCATGCGCGGGGCCAGGTCGAGCGGGAAGTTCTCGACCGGCTTCGCCGGCGCGGTCGCGGTGTCGGCGAGCAGGCCGTCCGCCCGCAGGAGCTGCGCCAGCGCGAAGGAGCCGACGCCGAACGACGTGTTCGCGAGGAACGCCCGACGGCTTCGGGACGGCCAGTCCGGTCGGTCAGTCCACATAGAGGAACTCGTTCGAGCTGAAGAGTTGCTGGCAGAGGTTCGCCAGCGCCGCCGCTCGGCGCTCGGCCTCCGCCTTCTCCTGGGCGTCATTCAACTTGTCCGTGCTCGGCTCCCCGGCCTGCTCGACGACGAACCCGAGGGCCCCGTCGAGCTCGTCGCTCGAGATCGCCCGCTGATAGGCGAGCGTCCAGGCGTGGGCGATCATCCTCGCCAGGGCCGCCTTCTTCGGATTCGCCGAAGGGCCGGACGTCCCCCAGCCGCTGGAATTCGTCGATGCCGAGGGGGGCTCGGGTAGCACCTGGTCGGCCGGGGTTTCCGCGACCAACCGAGCCGCGAAGGCTTTCGCCTGGTCGATCAGGAACCCGCTGTTCATCAGCATCAGCGACTGCGGCGCCGTCGTGCTTGGCGACCGCCGGTCGCAATTGACCGACATCACCGGCGCGTCGAACGCCGTCAGGAACGACACCGGCTTGGTCCGCTTGGCCTGGATGTACACGCTCCGTCGGCCCGAGTCGCCGTCCGGCGTGATCGAGCCGACGAAGTCCTCGGAGACCCCAACCGCCGGGCCGAAGTAGGTCGGCACGAGCCGGCCGCTCACCGCGAGGATCCGATCCCGGAGCGACTCGGCGTCGAGTCGGCGGAGGGGATAGCGGGCATACAGCGTGTTCTCGGAGTCGACCGCATCCTGTTGCGGGCGGCGATGCGACGACTGGCGATAGACGGTCGAGGTCATGATCAGCCGATGCATCGCCTTGAGGCTCCACCCTCGGGCGACGAGCTCGTCGGCCAGCAAGTCGAGGAGCTCGGGGTGGCTCGGGCGGGTCCCGAGGAGGCCGAACTCGCCGGCCGTGTCGACGATCCCCCGTCCGAAGTGGTTCAGCCAGATCCGATTCACGAGGACCCGGCCCACCAGCGGATGCTTGCCGTCGACCAGGTGCCGGGCATAGGCGAGCCTTCGGCCCGAGGTCTGCCGCCCCGGCGTGTCGTCGGGGACCTCATACCGCTGCCCATCGGGCGCGGCGATGGTCAGGTCGCCCGGCTTGACCTCCTTCGTCGGCTGGCGATAGTCGCCCCGGTAGAAGATCTTGGTCGGCGGAACGGTCCCCGCCGGCTCGTCGAGCACGCTGACGTAGTCGCCCGGCGGGCGCGTCGCGAGCAGCTCGTTGATCTTCGTCTGGTCGGCGGTCAGCTCCTTCGCCGCCGCGTCGTTGTGGAGGTAGAGGTTCCCGGCGTTGATGTCGAGCCGGGGGAACTTGATCAGGAGCGCCTTCTGCATCTCCGTCCGCTTGTCGGCGGGGGCTCGGGAGGCCTCTCCCACGACGGTGCGGTCGGCGTCGGAGAGCTTGGCGAGCTCCTTGACCCGGACCTCCTCCATGAACTTCGTCCGCTTCGTCTCGAGGGCCTGGCTCATCACGTTGGCCTTCGCCTCGATCTCCGCCGTCTTGGCGCGCTGGGCGTCGGTGATCAGCGAGACCAGGCGTTGCACCGGCCGTCGCCAGTGCATCGGGTCGAGCGCCGGCTCGAACACCGCACGAAGGCGATAGTAGTCGGCCTGGGGGATCGGGTCGTACTTGTGGTCGTGGCACTGGGCACAGCCGACGCTCAGGCCGAGGAAGGTCGACGAGACGATCTTGATCGTGTCCCCGACCACCTGGTTCGAGGCCATCACCTCGTCGACACCCCCGGTCGCGGTCGGGTCGGCGGCCGAGCGGAGGAACCCCGTCGCAGCGAGCAGGTCGACCTGCTCGGCATTCAGGTTCACCCAGGGCCGGGGGACGAGCTCGTCACCCGCCATCTGCTCGATGATGAACTTGTCGAGCGGCTTGTCGGAATTGAACGCCCGGATGACGTAGTCGCGGAACTTGTACGCGAACTGGCGGAAGCTATCATCGCTCCCGTTCCCCTCCGAGTCGGCATACCCCGCGACGTCGAGCCAGTGCCGCGCCCAACGCTCGCCATACTGGGGCGAGGCCAGGAGCCGGTCGACCATCCGCTCATACGCGTCGGGCGCCGAGTCCTTCAAATATGCCTCGATCGCCTCCGGGGCAGGGGGGAGCCCGGTCAGGTCGATGCTCGCGCGACGGATCAGGGTGAGGCGATCAGCCTCGTCCGCGAATCCAAGTCCATGCTTCCGCAATCCCGCCAGGATGATCGCGTCGATCGGCGTGCGGATGCGCCCGGCGTCCTCCGCCGAGACCGCCGGCAATTCGGGGCGTCGCACCGGCTGGTACGCCCAGTACGCCCGGTCCTCGGCGCTGATGTCCACGCCCGGTGCCAGCGTCTCCGGCTCGGACCTCGAGGCCGGAGCCCCGGCCTTGATCCAGCGCTCGATCACGGCGATCTGCTCGGGCGGGACCTTCTTCTCGCCCGGCGGCATCTCGCCGTCCTGGATCCGCATCAGCAGGAGACTCTCGTCCGGCGACCCCGGCACCAAAGCCGCGCCGCTCGCCCCCCCGCGCTCGGCGAATCGCTTCAAGCGCAAGTCGAGCTTCCCCTTGAGAGTCTCATCGCCCCCGTGACACCCCAGGCAGTGCGCCTTGAGGATCGGGCGGACATCCTTCTCGAACGTCGGACTCGGCGCGTCCGCCGCCCCGGCGAGCTTGACCGCGAAGGTCAGCCACGCCAACAGCGTCGCCGCGAAGGTACGTCGGATCAGCGTCATTGTGATCCCTGTAGGTGGGAAGGATCCATTCGGAACGAGGTCCGAGGCGGGCACCGCTACGCAAGCATCCAAGCATCGCTGGCCAACCCGTGGAGGAAGTCACTTCCTTAGGTCGACCACTTTTGAATTATTGTTGAAAAATCCGCCGAAGGCAATCCCAAACCGCCTATCGGCAAAAGCGCCTCTCCCCGCCAGGGTCGGGAGTGCCTCTTCAGCAGAGATTGAGAAACGTGGACAAGCCAGGGGATGCCTTACCACGCCAAGAAAACCGCGACCCGAATTGGGCCGGAAATCAGGAAGGCGATCTCATCAACAGATTTCGCAAATTTACACAGATAAAAACCAATTTTTAATTTTTCAATTATCCGTGTTTCATCCGTGGCTAAAAATCCTCTGTCCCCATCCGTGGCCTATGGGGGGGATGCCATCCCCCCCGTGGCGACACGTCAGACCTTGAGCATCTTCGTGAGGATGTCGGCGGTGCGGTCGATCTCCTCCTCGTTGTTGTAGACGTGGGTGGAGAACCGCAAGGCGTTGTAGTCGGCCTTGGGGACGTGCTTGACGACGATGTCGTGCTCTTTGTGGAGCTTGTCGTAGACCTCGCCGTTCTTGGCCGACGTCAGGCCGTAGACGGCCATGCCCGTGGTGTAGGCGTCCTCGCTGGTGGTCAGCAGCTTGAGGCCGGGGATCTCGGAGAAACGCTGGCGGAGGTGGTTGCTGAGGGCGCGGCAGCGGGCCTCGACCTTCTCGCGGCCGAGGGCGTTGAGGAAGTCGATCGCCGAGGCGTGGGCGAGGATGTGGGGGAGGTCTCGGGTCCCGGAAGACGCCGTATACACGTTATAGCCCGAGTGGAGCATCATCGGCTGGATGCGGTCCTGCGCCTCCTTGCGGATGTAGAGCAGGCCGCTCCCCTTGGGGGCGAGGACCCACTTGTGGCTGCTGGAGGCGTAGGTGTCGACCCCGAGGGCCTTGACGTCGACCTTGATCATGCCCGGGGCCTGGGCCCCGTCGCAGACGAGCAGGATCCCCTTCGGCCGGGTGATCTTCGAGATCTCGGCGACCGGCATCCGCGTGCCGGTGATCGTGTCGACGTGCTGGACGCTGCACACCTTGGTGCGCGGGGTGATGTGCGACTTGATCAGCTCGAGGATCTGCCCCGCATCCCGCGCCGGGGCGGGCATGGGGACCTGGACGACCTTGATGCCGATACGCTTGGCGAGGTACTCCCAACACACGATGCCGCCGGGATGCTCGTGGTTGGTGGTCAGGACCTCGTCGCCCGCCTTGAGGTTGATCCCACCGGCGACGGTGTTCATCCCCTCGGTGGTGTTGTTGCTGATGACCATCTCGTCGGCGGTCGCCCCGATGAACTCGGCCGCCTTCGCGCGGATCCCCTCCATCTGGACGCCCATCGGGCCGTACTCTCTCGAGACGGGGTCCCCCTCGAGCTCGTACATATACGCGGTGAACGCGTCCACCACCGAGCGGGGCGTGGCGCCGAGGCTCCCGGTGTTGAGGTGGATCAACCCCGGCTTGAGGATGAACTCTTTCTTGACGCGGGCCCAGTATTGCTTGGGGTCCTGCGTCGCCCCCAGCTCATCGGCCAGGCTGCGGACCTGCTGGGCCGCGGCCATGGCCATCCCGGGGAGCCAACCCGCCGCCCCGATCCCCGTAGCCAGCCCGAAGAACGCGCGTCGTTCCATTGGTCTCTTCCTCCCCGAGGCTCGTCTGGGTATCGGGCCATCGACCGGGCCGGAGCCGACTCCGAGGCCCGCCGACGTCCCATCGTCGATTGAAGGGGACTTTGCCAAACGTGCGGGCAACCCCGAAGGAGTCCCGCCCTGTTAACCGACCGAGGGCAGGGGACCACCCCCCGCCCTCGACACTGGCCTCTCCACTTCGGTCGTGATCGTCGCCGACGGCCCGGCCCCTACAAGTCTGAACGAGTTGGGCGTCGGCGAATCTCGGATCAATAGGCGTCGGCGCTGATGACCTCGCCACTGGCGCGGGTCGAGAGCGACTGGTAGACGCCCCACTGCGTGCCCGGGGTGGTGCTGTAGGTGCCGTTGCCGACGACGACGATGTTGGTGGGCAGGTACTTGCCCCCCTGGTTCGCGGCCGGCCAGCTATTGATCGAGTTCTTGAGGAACCGGACCGAGCCGTCGCAGAACGCGAAGTTGCAACCGCCGGGGTGGTTGCTCGTCGCCGAGATGATGAAGACGTTGGCCCCGTTGGTGAGCGTGGAGTCCGTGAGGGCTTCGACGCTTCGGTCGGGGTTCGGGGCATACATGGTCGACTGGAGAGTGTCGCCGTAGTTGCCGGCGGTCCACCAGTGCCAGCAGTTCTGGTCGGTCTGGCTGAGGCGGCCGTAGACGCTCTCGCCGATCAGGAGGGTGTTGCTCGTTCCGTCGGTGACATCGCCGATCTTGACGCTGCTCCCGACGTAGAGCATGCCGAGGGCGTTGCCAAGCTCCGCCGTCCAGTTCGGGTCGGGAGAAGCGTTGCCATTGCCCGGAGGGCCCTGGCCCGTCTGGCTGGACGATCCCGACGAACCGCGGGGCGGATTGGGCCACGGGCCGCAGATGCCACGATAGCTGGTCAAGCCCGCGGAGTACGAGGGCAACGCCGCAGGCCAACCGCCGGCGGGCGTGGTGTAGGCCGAATTGCCGGCCAGTACGGTGGGGTCGCTCGGGCAGGCCAACGCAGCGAGCTTCGCGCCGTGGACCGTGTAGTTGGCAGGGATGTCCGTACGGTAGTAGCGGATGCTGCTGTTGAAGGCGTTGTAGATGTTGTTCTGCTCGAAGAACGGCAGGAGCCCGACGATGTAGCTGTGCATCCAGGGCGAATACGCCGCGTTGTTGTGGTCGTAATAGCCACCCTGCGGGAACGCCTGGTTCGCGTCGACGTAGTTATGCGCGGCCAGCCCCAACTGCTTGAGGTTGTTGGTGCACTGGATCCGACGGGCCGCCTCGCGGGCCGCTTGAACAGCGGGGAGCAAGAGCGCGATCAGGACCGCGATGATTGCGATGACGACGAGCAGCTCGATCAGCGTAAAGCCGAACGCCCGCCGCTTCATTTGCGGAGATGAGAGCATGGACAAGTTTCTCCAAAAAATCCGAACGGAACACGGATCGGCCACCCCGAACGGGGCGAGGGAGAGGCTGCGGTAGCGAACAAGGATTACGGCGGCTCTCGAGTAGATCGCCTGTCTCAGTGGACCACTCGGGGCTTCGTCTCGGCGTCGTCAGCCTTGGCGGCGCCTTTCTTCTTCTTCAAATTCTTGGGGGGTCCGAAGGGCTGTTCGATCTCATCCCGCGACTGAGCGCCCTTCGACGGGGGGATCTTCGGCCCTTCGTCGCACCCGACGAGTGCGAACACCCCGAACGTGACGCACAGCGCCATGGATGACCTGCATCGCATCAGGCGAACTCCAAAGATGAATTGTGATCGCGGCACCTGGCAGCATCGCCAAGGCAACGAAGTACCGGCTCCGCCGCTGGCAGAGAGATCCGAACGGAAATCGTAGGACGATTGAGAGACCGTTTTGCTTCGAGGGAGACGTCGGTGCCTGGTATGCCGAGGGGTACAGGACCAGGAGACCGTCCGCGAGAATCGCGGCGACGAACTGGATTATCGAGCGGCCACCCTAGGCTGTCAAGCAACTCCTCCAAGAATCAGTCGGTGACAGACCGTTATTTCATCGCGGAATCAATAACATAGATACCCTTTTTGATCATGCTCCCCCGGCGGAACCTCGACAAATGCCGGGTTTCCGACGCCGACGAATCCTCCAAGCATGTTGTGCCCAACGCCCCCTGGAACCCAATTTCGAAGGGAAATTCGGGTTTCAGGTCAGGTCCAGAATCTCTTCGCGTCCATGCGTGTCCCTATGTCTCCACAGTCTCACGGCTCGCGTTTTTTGGCACACGCCAACCTCAATTAATCCAAGTTTTCGAGGATTCTCCTTTTTTTACTTGTTTGTCTCCCTCCGAAAGAGAGATTCCGCGGATCCGACACCTCGTACCGGCCGACGAAAGCGCGAACGCCAGAGCGGACGACCGTGGCCGACAGCATGGCCAGCGCCACGATCGATTGGACAATCAAGGCATAAGCGAGCAGAACCCCACCACAGAGGAGGATGAGCTGCAGCATCCAGAAAATGACACTTCGGTCCCTGGCGAGGAGGCCGAGGAGAATGCCGGTGGCACAAAGGCCGCCCGCCATCATGCAGACCGCCTTGCCGTATCCGTTGACGAATCGCTCATCCTCATCCCAACATCTCATGCCCACCCTCCTGAACGTGAATGGGGACCCGGCCGAGGCAACTCCGTCCATCTTCCTGGGCAAATCACGAACGCCGACCCGTTGGGAATCCCCCCTCGCGTGCAAAGCGGTGAGGTGAGGTTGAACCAGACGTCGAACTCGGATAGTCTCGATTGTCCTACAGATGTCCTTGATCGTCAACCGGCCAGTCTCCCTGAATTCGATAAAACATCCTTGGCTCATGAAGCGAAATCCGTGTAGGAACGGCGGTCGAGATTGCCACGGGTTCCGTCTTCGGACCTCGTACGGGGCAGGCCCGGCCGTCGGCATCGGACCTGGGCGTTGGAGCCCGTCGATGACAGTTCTGACGGTCTGTCCCGGGATCCTCTCCCGATCGGGACCTCCGACCGTCTGTCAAGGTCGTCGGAGCCCCTTGGGGAATCGATGTGTCGGTCCGGGCCTGATCCTCACGGGGTCCGAAGACGGAACCCGTGGCACCCGGGTGCTGTTCCTCAACACCAATCTCGCCCCATGAGTCAACAACCGTTCTTCGACCCGGGATCATTGAGCGAATGGGTGTCGTAGCCATCCTACGCAGCGAATGGACACGTTTTTCGCGATGGCCGCTGCACCATGCGCTGCGGGCAGTCGTCGGGCTGTCGGCCCTGTACGTCGCGTGGGTCCTGTATGAAAACGCCGTCGACCCCGTCACTCCGGGCGGCGAGCGGGTCGTGATCAATCCCCGGTATGCCGCGGGGGTTCTTCGCCATCTCTTCCTCGAATCCGCCTGGGTCATCGGGGTGGTGATGCTCCTCCTCGTACCCGGGCTCGTGGCGGGATCCCTCGCGGAAGAAGATCGGCGCGGGACGATTTTCGACCTCCTGGCCAGCCCCCTCTCGGGCCTGTCGATCATCTGGGGCAAGCTGACCGCCACCCTCGGGTCCGTCGCGATCCTCCTGGCCGCCGGACTACCTCTGATCATCCCGCTCGGACTCCTCGGCATGCTCGATCCGCGACTCGTCGCGGTCGTTCTGCCGATGCTTGCGACGCTCGCCCTGACGGTCGGGTCACTCTCGCTCTTCATCGCCGTGGTCGTGCGTCCCCCGCGCAGGCCGATCACGGCCGCCTACCTCGTCACCGGCGCATGGCTACTGCTCCCGCCCTGGCTCGAGAGCAATCTGAAGGGCCTCCCTCCCGCCCTCGACGGCCTGCGTCTCCTCAATGTCGGGTTACTCGCGAGCAACCCCATCCCGGTCATCCGAGCGCTCTGGGACGCCGTCCGGATCGCGACCGTCTACCCGACCACCCTGAACGGAGCACTTGCCCCAATCTGGACCGCATTCCTCAGGCTCATGACGATCCAGACGACCGCATCCGTCCTCTTCCTCACTTCCGCCGCAACGCTTTTGCGCCCCATCCGTCTCGGACTTCGGCCGAGGCGGACGACTCTGATAAATCGTCGCGTCCGGGAACGGCCCCCGATCGGCGACGACCCGATGCTCTGGAAAGAGCGAACCTCGCGACGAGGGCCACACCTGGTCATGCTCGCCGTACTGTGCCTGATCGTGTTCTGGCCCCTCATCGAGCCCACACGCGCAGCCTTCGCCGAACGGTGGGCGACCATCCCACAAGGCCCTTCAAAGATTTGGGCGCGCCACGACTTGAACATACGGCTCCGCCAGCTCCACACCGGGCTCTTCGTCCTAGGCCTGGCCGCGGTCGCCGCCGCCTCGGCGATGAGCATCACCGGGGAACGCGAACAAAAAACGTGGACGAGCCTGGCGACGACCCTCCTGACCGGCCGCGAGGTCGTCCGCGCCAAAATCTTCGGCGTCCTCTGGTGGATGCGTACTCTGGCCATCCCCTTCCTCATCATCTGGGTGATTGGACTGGCGACCGGCTCGATCCACCCGGCCGGGGTCCTGGCGGCCGGAGTCGGCCTCCTCGCCTACAGTTGGTACGCCTCCGCGCTCGGGGTTCTCGGGTCGATGCTGTCGGATCAGTCATCCCGGGCGCTCATCCTCACGTTCCTCGCGCTGTTCGCGGGCAACGCCTTGCCCTTCCTCTTCCTCCCCCCCGAGCTCATCGGCCCTCTCGGCGGTTCCGCCGCGGCCATCTTCATGGCCGGCGTCACCCCCTTCGTCGAATGGTTCGCCCTGTTCTCCCCCCTCGACCTCCAGGCCGCCTTCGACGGCCGCCCGTGGGACGGACGCCTCAGCCTCCCCTTCGATCTCCGAACCATCAACGTACGCCTCGACCCCGGCCTCCTGCGAACCTACCTCGCCAGCCTCGCCCTCCATGCAACAGTGGCCCTTGGCTTGACCCGGATCGCGGCCTGGATCTTCGACGTCGTACGCGACGGTAGCTTCCGGTTCCCCGCGATCCTTCGTCGGCCTCGTCCCTCGCAGAAGAAACCTCAGCCTCTCACTTGACCCAAAGTTCGAGGCCCGACGAAGGAGCTTGGCTTTTCCGAGTCGGTCCGAGATAAATAGGCCCCGTAGCTCACGAAGAGGCCGGGCTTAATGCCCGCGCCACGCTGAGATAGGATCGTTCCTTCAGTCACCTTTCGCCTTAGTTTTCGATGTTGTTGTGATTTGCCGTCTGCGGTATTCTCCCCGAGCGCCAGGGATCTCCTCCGCTCCGTGAGATCAACGATCGCCACAGCACCTGCGCGTTCGACGGCTCAGAAATGCGAGACCTTGAAGTAAGACCGCAAGGAAGCCGACCATGGTGAATTTTCAGACCCTATCGTCTCTGCCTGCTGGTCACGGCCATGCTCTTCAGTAGCGTCAGCTCGGCCCAGGCAGCCGACTTTCAGGCGCAGTCAACAGATAACCTTTCGGTCGAAGATTTAGCGAGAGCACTCAACGTCTTATGGTGGAAACATCGACTTCATTTTGAAAAACCAGTGTGGGGTGTTGCCATCCGTCCCTGCGAATTGCGGCGGCGCTCTGACGGTAGTTGGCAACGCGAGTATCTAGGCCCTGGGGTTAGCATTAGTACAGACGACGAAAAGGCCAAGTATCAGGATGTTGAAATCGGTGTGTTCATCCCCGACAGCCCCAAGTGCAGAAACTACTCTCTGAAGGTGGGACCAGGATGTGTCCGTCAAGATTTCGAGAAAATTCCCGATTTGAGACGGACTTACTTCTTGAGTGATCGCGTCCTTAAAGTAGACGGTTGTCTCGTCCTCGCCTGCCGAGAAAGAGATCCCCGGGGAACAACCTTACAGGTAGAGAACTTCGTGCACGTCATTGCATTGGAAGTCAAGACACAGGATGAGCCGACCGATCCCGCCACGATTATTGAATTGAATCCCGACCCGAAGTAGTCCATCGGGACCCACACGACCACACACCGAGTGTGCTCGACACTTGGAAGCTCAAAACGAGCAGTCCGAAGTCGCCTCGATCACCGATTCGATACCGCTCCTCCGATCGTGAACGGCCTCGTAAGCTCGTCCGTTCATCGAGTGATGAAGCTCACGATCTCGCTTCGGCATCCGAGCGCGTCTGCCAGTGCAACAGCAATGACCAAGGAGACCAACATGACGAAGCCCCAGGCCTTATTCTCCTACGGCCTGATGATGGCCTTGGTTTTCAACATGGCCAAGCCAGCCGTCAGTGCAGACTTTACAACGAAGGGGACATATAAACTGCCCTTCAAAGAGGCCGTCACACCGCTCAGCATCGATCGCACGACGCATACCTTGTACTTCAATAAACCCGAAACGCATATCTCTGCCCGTCTCTGCGAACTGAGCCGTCAACCCGATGGTACCTGGCAGCGTGACTACGTCGCTCCAGGAATTGGCATTTCCACGGCTTCCGACGGGGATGAGGACAGGTTCCGCAACGTTCTTGTCATGGCCAAGTTCCTCGAGCCAACGAAGGCCAAGAAATCTGCCCGACTTGTGGAAGTAACGCTGTCCCATGAAACGCCCAGGAAGGACCGGGGACATACCGCGGTACCTCCGCCGACTGGGCCGCCTCACATCATTGACGGATGTCTCGTCATCGCCAGCCGAGAGGTACGTCCTCGATCATTATTCGGGACAAAGGCTTCTTTCACCGCGTATCTTGCGATTGAACTGGAAATCGATGACAGCCAAAGCGACATCACACCATTTATCAATTGCCCAAACCTCAAGAAGTAATAGAGTCCCGTCACAAGTCGACAAGCCAACCGCGTATTCCTTGATCTATAGCGAATAACGTCCGGGTCGCACTTCTTTGATACAAGCCCGAAGCGCCAGCGTGTGAATCTTCCCTGATTCCTCGCGAAGAGATTCACTCGCTGGCGCTTCGGGCTTGTAGAGTCATTCCGTGGGAACCAACGGGTGGATGCTGTCCCAGTGTGATTCGCTCTAATCCATCCCAGTTCGAAGAAGAGAGTGCTGGAGCTGGGTTTCTGTCCCCCAGCAAGGCTGGCATGCGAACGCGCTGAGGATACCCACGTTCCCGGGACTTACGCCGCCGGGCTACATTTCGTCACCCCTTCAAGCCCCATCGGCGCTCCTTCCGCAGCCATTCCCCGTGGCGGTCGGTGCCGAAGTCATCCCGTAGGGTGGGCATCGCCCACCAGGCTCCCCCGGTGACGATCGAGAGCAGGAAAGTCGTCAACTCGCTCCTCTCGCAATTCGATGGCTGGTGACGTCGACAACAGGGCCTCCCGGAATCCTGGTGGGCAGTGCCCACCCTACAAGGCTACAAGGCGCCAGCACCGATCTCGCTTCATGAGCCAACCCTGTTTCCAGGAATTTGCTCAAGCCCCTGCGGGTCGCACCGAGCTCACGGAAACCCCTCAGATCCCACAGATTGACCCAGCAGAGCGGGTTTTCATAACAGAAACCGGACTTCGGCCCAGGCATTCCGTTATGGCTGCGACGATCCCGAATTCTGGACTCCTTGCGTCAAGGCACGCTTCATCAAAATCAACTCGGCTTTATCCAATTCCAGTTGCTTCAGCGCGTCTTGATACAAGGCATGAGCCTCTTTGACCTGCCTTTCATTTTCTTCCATCAGCGTCCTTGTCCCCGCAAATGCTCTCCCCCTTGGATACCCGCCTTGACTATACCCTTTCGGGGCAGTGGTCCATTGCTCTGCATAGATTTCCCTCGGACTTGACGGGATGAGATGTTCGAGGTGGACCAGCACCGGCGGTTTGGTTCCAATGCCGGCCGGCGCGGAACTCGAAGCGTCCGGCGGACGATCCGCTTTCACCTTCACGAGAGTTCTCGGGGCAACTGGCGATCGTCGTACATCCGGTCCCCGCCATCCAAGTCTTACCACCAAGGCAAGGACCATCGCGACGGCGGCGATGGGTAAGATCTTCCAGGACTTGAACTGGGATATTCGCATCGCAGTCCTCGATTCTCATCGATTAGGTTAGACTCGTTGAACCGACAAGGTCCACATCGCCTCGGCTATCGACGATGTTGCGACCGACCGGCCTGACACACCGAGGCGGCACGACACGTGGCTCAATTCCGGAGTCAACTCGATACATCCCCAGAGACCCATCGCGGATCTCACCTCTGCCTTTTCGGTCCCAAATCGCCCGATCTTTGGCAATGACGCTCTTTGTCAAGAAGCCCCGATTTCTCTAAAATCTCCTTAAGAAGAACCAGTACCTCGACGTTATCATTATCGATCATACCGGCTTCATGACCGCGCTTCGATTTGCCTCCTTCGCCTCAACGAACGGGACATCACCATGAGTCGCATTCCTCGAACGGCCTGGCTCGGCATCCTGAGCTTGTTGCTCCTAGGCGTCGGCTACGCATGCACAAACGGCACGGACACCATCGAGGTGACCGACTATCATCCTCCCAAGGGTGATGAGTTCCCACTCGTCGACGACCGGATCGAGGACAAGAAAACGACCTTCGACCCGGCCCTCGTCGACCGACGAACGCTCGAGGGCTGGTCCCTGAATGCGAGCGAAGCGGTCATCCGCCTCGACGTCCCGGCCGTCAAACCGGATGTCTATCCCGACCGACTCGTCCTCCATCCCAGCTACGCCGCCGCGACCCAAAACATGCGTGGGGAGTTGCTTCCCTCGGTCAACATGATCGATGGCAAGGCCAAGCAGTTCGACGACGGCCTCATGGCCGCCATCGACCAGGCGTACTATCTCGGGCATGGTGACACGATGAAGGGCCGGCTCCTGACCCTCAAACGGATCCGCGAGAAGGTCACCAAAGGCTCGCCCGCCGACGACTACTTGTCGGCCGGCCTGAGCCTCTCAGGCGAGGAAGCCAAGTTGTCGACCCGGGCCAAGTCGCTCGCGGACGAGTTCCTCTCGAAACCGGCCCTCTCCAGGCCGATCGGCGTCTATACCTGGAACCCGAGCCTCTCCGAGTGCTTCCGCGTCCTCCGCTTCTTCGCCCAGCCGATCCGCGGCCTCGAGATCCCGCTCGAGATCGCCAGGGTCCTCCGCGAGGACGAGGCGCTCCGCAAGGACTATATCGCGGCCTACTCCTTCGACGCGAGGATGACCAACCCCCTCGTCGGCCTGACGCCGGTCGACTTCCTCGACGGCCCCCCCTCGGCCACGGCCAGGCCTCGCCCCATCTCGCTGTTCCCCCCGTCGTCATCCCGCGAAATCATCCTGTTCGACGAGCTCTTCCCCGACGGCCTCCCGCCCCGAGCCGACTTGATGCGCGAGCTGATCACGGCCATCCGTTCCGGAAAGGTCGACCTCAAGCCTCGCAAGGACGGCGGCTGGTATGAATACCAGGTCTACGCCTTGGAAACCCTGCTCCTGCCCGAGAAGGGTGAGGAGTCGGCCAAGCTCTTGCTCACCAAGAGCTACAAGACGCGGATGCTCGAAGCTTTCAAGGCATTGATGACCAAGCATCGGGAGACGCACGTGCGGAGCCTCGTCGAAACGGTAACCACAGAGGCGATCAAGCCTCTCACGGACGTCCGGCCCAGGCTGCGTGTCGAACCGAACCCGTCCTACTTCCTGAGGACGGCGCGGTCCTACGCGTTTCTGGCGAGCTTCCTCGAATCGACACTCGGCGGGACGGCCTTGAAGTCGCTCCACGGGCTCCGAGAGGCCGGGACCCGCGAGCCGGACCTCCATGCCGAGTTGCGATCGATGCGCGACCTCTTCTACGGCCTCTACCTCCTCAGCGCCGAGGATATCGGGTTGAAGCCTAACCTCACGGAAGGGGAGGCCGTCGACCGCGACGCCTGCGAGAAGGTCGCCAACGACTGGCTCGCGAACCTGAAGGACGACCCGGACCTGGCGGCCGACACCCGGGTCGCGGTCCCGATCCACTACAACCCCCAGACGGGCACCGTCCGCCTCTGGATGACCATCGGCGTCCGGCTCACCGCGCTCGAGGCCAGTTACGCCCGAGCCCCTCGGGTCCGACCCGCCGACGGCTCGGGCGACTGGAAACCGGTCGAGACGAGCGCGCTCGTCCCGGCCGAATACGTCATCCCCGTCGATGAATTCGCCGAGGTCGAGCTCAAGGGTGCGAAAGTCCTCACCCGGGCCGAGCTTCGTGCACTCTGCGATCAGCAGAAGACCAAGGATAAGATCCTCGAAGCCCTCAAGAAATGAGACTGAGCCCGCGTTCGGATACCCGACTCGGCAGAAGAACCGGTGACTGGGGGGGGAGGGGGTAATCACTCGGGATTGCACCACCATTCAGACCAAACGCGAACTTAATGTAATTTGTTACTCGTCGAGGCACGTTCATGCTTCGTAATTCTCCAGTCTTCGTGTTCGGCCTCCTAGCTCTGGTGTTCTCGGGCGTGGGGTGCATGGATGTGCACAAGCCCGATAACGGAGACGTGGCGGAGAGTAGCAACCCGGACCTTACCGGCCGTCGGCCGAGTGATGATGAGTTTCTGTACGCGAGCGAGGACATTGAGGCCTCACTCGTCGACGACAGGATCGAAGAGAAGACGACTCAATTCGACCCAGAACTCATCGACCGCCGCCCGATCGAGGGCTGGTCCCTGAACGCGAGCGAGGCGGTCATCGGCCTCGACGTCCCTGTCGTCTGGACCGGAGAGCATCCCGATCGGCGGCCCCTCTACCCCAGCTACGCGGCCGCAACCCACCCGACGATGTCCTACATCCTCCCCTCCATCAACATGATCGACGGGAAGGCCAAGCAGTTCGACGACGGCCTCATGGCCGCCATTGACCAGGCCTATTTCCTGGGGCATGGCGAGACGTTGAAGAGCCGACTCGGGACCCTCCGGCGGATCCGCGAGAAGGTCGGCAAGGGGACCGAGGCCGACGACTATTTGGCCGCCGGCCTGAGCCTGACGGGCGAAGGCGTGGGGTTGACGCCCCGCGCGAAGGCGCTCGCTGACGGCTTCCTGTCGCAGTTGGTGCTCTCCCAGCCGATCGGCGTCTACACCTGGAACCCGACCCTATCCGAGTGCTTCCGCGTCCTCCGTTTCTTCGCCCAGCCGATCGACGGGGACGCGATCCCACTCGAGATCGCCAAAGTCCTCCGCGAAGACGAGGCGCTCCGCAAGGACTATGTGGCGGCGTATTCCTTCGACGCGAAGTTGACCAACCCTTTGGTGGGTCTGACTCCGATCGACTTCCTCAACGGCCCGCCTCCGGCCTCGACCAAGCGACCGCCCGTCGCGCTGTTCCCGCCCTCGTCGTCTCGAGAAACGACTCTGTTCAACAAACTTTTCCCCAGAGGCCTCCCGCCCCAGGCCGACTTGATGCGCGAGTTGATCTCCGCCATCCGCTCAGGAAAAGTCGACCTCACGCCCCGCAAAGACGGCGGTTGGTATGAATATCAAATCTACGCCTTGGAAACCTTACTCCTGCCCGCGAAGGGTGAGGAGTCGGCCAAGCTCTTGATGACCAAGGGCTACAAGAACCGGTTGCTTGAGGCGTTCAAGGCATTGATGACCAAGCGACGGGAAACGCATGTGCGGGGCGCCGAAATGGGAGTAGGCGGGGGCGTATCCCCCGTCTTGTCTTCCGTAAAGCCCAGACTTCGAGTCGAACCGAACCCTTCCCACTTTCTGAGGACGGCGCGGTCTTATGCGTTCCTCGCGGCCTTCCTCGAGTCGACGCTCGGGAAGCCGGCCCTGGAGTCGCTCCACGGGCTCCGAGAGGCCGGGACCCGCGAGCCGGACCTCCATGCCGAGTTGCGATCGATGCGCGACCTCTTCTACGGCCTCTACCTCCTCAGCGCCGAGGATATCGGGTTGAAGCCTAA